>JAEZLZ010000047.1 GCA_023415055.1 Bacillota bacterium
TATCATCACCGATTACAGTGGTAGGAAGTCCGACACCATTATTTGCAGCATTGAATACAGTTGTCTTGCCTGAATAAGTTTCCCAGCTCTTACCATTATAAATGGAATCGAGAACTGTCATAACAGAAGAACCAAGTCCCTTCATCGCGGAAGTTATTACTGTATCACTATCATATCTCTGGTCAACATCCACTCCGATTACTTTGGCACCGGCCTCGTTAGCAGCAGACATAACACTCTTGCCTACAGAGCCGCCACAGGAGAAGATAACCTCGGTTCCTTCCTGATACATGGTCTTAGCGGTTGCTTTGTTGGTATCTGTCTCAGCAAAGTCTCCGGTGTAGTGGTAGGTAACTGCAACTGATCCATCAGCAAGGCCAAGCTCGTTTGCAGCTGCCTCTGCACCCTGAAGGAAGCCGTAGCCGTATGCCTGTACTGCAGGTACAGCCATACCACCCATAAAGCCAAGCTTTGTATATCCATCCTTCACTGCTGCATAACCGGCAAGATAACCGGACTGCTCCTCAGCATACATAACACTGGCAACATTTGCTTCCGTCTTGTAGGTTGCATAATCTGCAGTATGAGGCGCACCGTCAAGCAAAATGAATTTTACGTCCGGATACTTTGTCTGTGCCTGGTATACCGGTACTTCGAATAAATAACCAGGTGTAACGACAACCTTTGCTCCGACAGACACCGCTTGATCGATGGCTGCAAGATAACCGGCATCACTTGCTTCTTCCGGCTTGAAATATTTGTGGGTGAGCTTGTTCTCTTTTGCAAATTTCTCTACACCTTCCCAAGAACCCTGATTGAAGGATTTGTCATCGATATTACCCTTATCGGTAATAAGAGCGATCTCAAAGCTTTGCTGCTTTCCACAGCCTGTCAGCATAAGACACATCATTGATACAGCTAACATTAAACTAATAATTTTTTTCATAACTTCCTCCTGATTTTACTTTTTTATTTTTGATTATGAATTGCCAAGTACTGTTACATGCTACAACCCTAAAAAATGCAATTTAAAATTATACTCTTAATAAACTGTTACCTTATCCTTCTCAACCTTAGCATAGATTAGAGGCTTATGCTCCGGTCTCTCCTCAGAGAATTGATATGCATTTAGGAAATGCTCTTGCGCTTTATCCACAAGGGCCTGATCCGCGGTATAGAAGACCGCCAATACATCATCCTGATTAACAAAGTCACCGGTTTTCTTCTTCAAAAGAATACCTGCCTTATAATCAATTACACTGTCCTTCGTCTCCCGACCGGCTCCAAGCATTACGGATGTGATTCCGATCGTTTCGGTATTCATCGATGTGATATAACCACTAAAGGGTGATTTCACTTCATGAACAACTGCTGCTGTGCCAAATCTTGCGGTATCTCTTAGAACAGACGTATCACCACCCTGGGCTTCAACCATCTCACAAAGCTTTTCAAATGCAGCTCCGCTGCGAATAACCTCCTTGACCTTCTGCATACATTGTTCACTATTTCCTACGCCTGCAAGCTCCAACAGGTTGGCAGAAAGCTCAAGGCAGCAGTCTGTAAAGTCCTTCGGACCTTTTCCCTGTAAGGTTTCAACAGCTTCGATTACCTCCAAAGAATTACCGATCGCATATCCCAATGGAATATCCATGTCGGTTACCAATGCCGTACATTTTCTGCCGGCTCCCCAGCCGATCCCGACCATTACCTTCGCAAGATCAATGGAATCTTCCACTGTTTTCATGAAGGCTCCACTGCCTGTCTTAACATCAAGCAGGATACAGTCAGCGCCTGCTGCCAGCTTCTTACTCATGATACTGGAGGCGATCAACGGTACACAGTCAACCGTTGCTGTAACGTCACGCAAGGCATACAGCTTCTTATCCGCCGGTGCCAGATTTCCTGTCTGACCGACAACACAAAGGCCTGTCTGTTTTACGATGTCAATGAATTGTTCTCTCGGGATGGATACATTAAATCCCGGGATTGCTTCCAGCTTATCAATCGTTCCGCCGGTATGACCCAGTCCACGGCCGGACATCTTAGCTACGCGGGTACCGCAGGCAGCTAATACCGGAGCAACTACCAGCGTTGTCTTATCACCGACTCCACCTGTGCTGTGTTTATCCACCTTGATTCCATCGATTCCAGAGAGGTCCACCATATCACCGGAATGAGCCATATTCTCTGTCAATAATACTGTCTCCTTCTCTGTCATACCCTGGAAGAAGATTGCCATCATAAGTGCAGACATCTGGTAATCGGGAATCTCACCCTTTACAAAACCTTGTACAGCATATCTGATTTCTTCAGCTGTCAGCTCTAAGCCATACTTTTTTTTGGCGATTATATCGTACATTCTCATATTAGCCTCCGTACTACCTGCATTACAGGTACTTCTATACTTGAATTAGTCCTGATTATTCCTCTCTCAGGTCTGCCGGACCGAAGCCCGACGGTATCAATTCCTTTAATGTGCAAGTCTTATATTCCTTCAGATTCCTGGTCAAGATGACCTTGAAGGAATTAGGATCACAGAATTCCATCATAACCTGCAAGCATACCCCACAAGGAGAACAGTAGCTGTCGTAGGGTCTTCCGTCATTGGGACCGCCAGCTATCGCGATTGCTTCAAATTCGGTTTCCCCTTCATATACTGCCTTGAAGAACGCAGTTCTCTCAGCACAGTTTGTTGGTGTAAATGCCGCATTCTCGATGTTACAGCCTTGATATACCTTACCATCCTTTGTCAGTAACGCTGCGCCTACTGCAAAATGCGAGTATGGTGAATAGGACCTCTTTTTTGCTTCAAATGCAAGCTCAACCAGCTTCTCTGTCTCCATATCTGCTCACTCCTTTTTCATCGCTGATAACATACTTGTTCCGTCAACTTTTCCGTTGATGTCAAATAATTCTAATATTGTTGCTGCTATATCACCGAAGCATCCTCTCGTACCTAGGTTTGTGGAAGCCTTCACAGCATCACCGTAAACCAGGACAGGAACATACTCTCTGGAATGGTCGGTACTTTCTGTTGAAGGGTCACAGCCATGATCCGCTGTAATGAATAACAGATCCTCTTCCTGTAATCCGTTGATCATCTCCTCCAGCCTGAGGTCAAATGCCGTGGCTGCTGCTGCGTACCCGTCAACGTCATTTCGATGCCCGTAAACCATGTCAAAATCAACAAGATTTGTAAAGCACAGTCCTGTAAAGTCCCTCTTTAGAAGCTCTATTGTGCGATCCATGCCTTCCTCGTTGTTCTTTGTGGCAATGCGTTCTGTTACACCCTTTCCGGCAAAGATATCACTGATCTTTCCGATAGCGATTACCTCACAGCCATTGCTCTTGAGATAATCTAGCATGGTATCCTTCGGCGGCTGCAAAGAATAATCGTGTCGATTTGCTGTTCTCTTAAAATCCGGTGCAATCCCTGTAAAAGGCCGTGCAATAACTCTTCCAACTCCATGTTCACCGATCAACAGGTCTCTTGCTATCTGACAATACTCGTAAAGCTTATCAATGGATACGATCTCCTCATGAGCCGCAATCTGAAACACGCTATCTGCTGAAGTATATACAATCAGTGCACCTGTTTCCACATGCTCCTTCCCATAATCCTCGATTACCTTAGTCCCGGAATACGGTTTATTACAAATTACTTTTCGCCCTGTCTTTTCGCTAAATAAATCAATCAATTCCTTAGGAAAGCCCTCGGGGTATGTGGGGAGCGGCTTTTCCGATACTATACCGGAGATTTCCCAATGTCCGATTGTGGTATCCTTTCCCTTAGAGCGCTCTGACATTCGGCCAAAGGCTCCGGACGGATGATTGCAGGGACTGCCTACGCTAACCGTGTCAATATTAAACAAACCTAACTTACTGAGATTTGGTGTATTAAATTTATCACTACCGGCAATCGCCTGTAAGGTATTGCTGCCAACATCACCATATTCTATTGCATCCGGAAGGTAGCCAATCCCAAAGCTGTCCAGTACAATTAAAAAAACTCTTTTTGTCTTCATATGCTTACCTCTATGCTATTTCTAACGCTATTTCCATCATCTTTGTGAAGGAGAGCTGTCTCTCCTCTGCACTGCATTCTTCATTACCCGTTAACGGGCAGTCTGAAATTGTACAGATGCAGAGTGCATTCTTTCCTGATCTGGCAGCATTCATATACAAAGCTGCTGCCTCCATCTCCACAGCCAATACATTCATCTTCTGCCAATCTGCCAGACTGAGTGCATCATCGTAGAAGGTGTCGCTGGAGAAAATATTTCCGATTGTTACATCCAGGTTCATGGCCTTGGCTGCTTCATAGGCTTTCATAACCAAGTCAAAGGAGGCTACCGGAGCAAAGGTACCCGGTAATTGATACTGGTCTGCATAGGAAGAGTTAGTGCATGCTGCTAATCCGATCACAAGGTCCCGCAGCTTAAGCTTTGGATGAATCGCACCTGCGCTTCCGATGCGGATGATGTTCTGAACATCATAGAAATTGAACAGCTCATAGGAATAAATACCGATGGACGGTATACCCATACCGCTTGCCATAACGGATACCTTCTTATCTTTGTAGGTACCTGTATAACCTTGAACTCCACGAACATTGTTGATCAGCTTCGCATCCTTCAGATAAGTCTCCGCGATAAATTTCGAGCGAAGCGGATCTCCCGGCATTAATACTGTTTTTGCAAAATCTTCTTTTGCTGCTGTTATATGAGGGGTAGGAATTGCCATTTTTTTATTTCGTATGAAGTATTAGCTTTAATACTCATACTCTCCTTTCTGATATTTTCTGTTATATGATGTTTAATAACCTTGTACTTCTTTCTTTTGTACTAACTTGAGGATGGAGCTCGTTCCAAGTCTGCTTGCTCCGATCTCTATGAACAATTCTGCTGTCTCTAAGCTTTTAATGCCGCCGGCTGCTTTGATCCTGACATCCTTACCAACATGTTCTGCAAATAGTTTTAGATCCTCTTGTGTCGCACCGGCAGTTGAGAATCCGGTGGAGGTTTTAATAAAATCTGCTCCTGCCTCGGTTATGATTTCACACATTTTGATCTTTTCATCTTCTGTCAGCAGACATGTTTCTATGATTACTTTCAGGATTTTTTCGCCGCAGGCTGCCTTTATTCTCGTGATCTCTTCTTTGATTGCTTCGTAGCGTTTATCCTTTAAATCACCCAGATTAATGACCATGTCGATCTCATCGGCACCCTTGGAAATAGCATCCATCGTCTCAAAGATCTTTACTTCTGTCGTTGAATATCCATTCGGAAAGCCAACTACAGTACAGATTTTCAGTTTACCCTCGGTATATTCCTTGGCTCTCTCCACAAAGGAGGGTGGGATACAAACCGATGCTGTTTTATATTCAATACCTTCATCACATAATATCCTGATCTGCTCCCAGGTTGCTGTTTGCGTTAGAAGTGTGTGATCCACAGACGAGATTATTTTTTGTATATTCATACAATTATTGCCTTTCATTATTTATTTTTCTATTCAATAATACTAATTTCAGTGAGTAATTTAAAGGACATGTGTACTTTAACAAAAAATTTCGACAAACCATACTCCATAATATCTAATCCTCTGGCTATTTTGCATATTCTTATCTGAAACATCCACTCTCTAAGTCTGGCAAGCAGAACGCTGCCCGACTTAGCAGCATTGTTCCACATTATACATAGTTATGCATAAAAAAACACATGCATTGTATCCATTGCATGTGTTTTATCTCAATCCATCGTCATCAATCCTATGTTTTATACAGCTTCTTTCTAATTACTTCCATTTGATTGAATAATATAATATTGTAATTCTCATTGAATTATTATAAAATAAGGATATAATTATTAATCACCCATACTTCTTCTGTATGCCTGTATTTCGTAACTATTGGTAAATCCTAAAACATCATCTCGAGGTAGTAGCCATGTTTAAATTATCCGATATCCTATCCAATATCTCCGCGGAAGATAAGCAAATGACTATAAATTTATTAGAAAATGCTCCCTCCTTTATTACCGAGCATTCTTCCGTTAAGATTCTGCAGCCTGGTCAGACTTTAATCTCAACCGACCAAAAAGCAGACAAAATATTCATTCACTTAACGGGTACGTTACTTGGTGTCGATACCTTTGAACCAGATATTATAT
>JAEZLZ010000049.1 GCA_023415055.1 Bacillota bacterium
TGAATGCATGGTCGCTCCTAGAATCACATCAAAAGAATCAAAGGCGTCTTCGTTGTCGTCAAAATAATGACCAACCTGTCCGAACTGTTTTGTAAATGTCATCACCTCTGTCAGAACACCCTTCTTGTTGGCATATTGTTCAATAAGCGCCATTTCCTTTGCATATTCTTCACTTGTTACAATAAATAATCTTTCACCAGATGTTAACTCAAGCCACTGTTCTGTAATGATACGAACTCCCCGCTCTAACTTTGTATTCATTGACCTATACTCACTTATGCTTATTAGCTAAAAAGAATCATATATGCAATTTGGAATACAATCATAAAACAAGCGATTACAATCTGGTTCTTAATTACGCCAAAACGATTTCTCATATCTAACATGGCAACTGGTACGATATTGAAGTTCGCTGCCATTGGAGTTAATAACGTACCACAGAAACCAGTTGTTAAAGCAAGCATACCGATAATAGTAGGATCTGCGCCATACGCTAATACGAATGGACCTCCAATGCCAACTGTCATTACGGTGATTGCCGCATACGCATTCCCCATAATCATAGTGAAGAATACCATACCTAGGGCGTATGCGATAATACCGATAGAAACATTTCCTGCTGGAATGATTTTTTCCACATAAGATGCGATTACTTCACCAACACCTGCTTTTGTAAAGACAGCACCCAATGCTGCTAATAGCATTGGAAGGATACACAAAGGACCTACGGTAGATAATAAACGTTCGGTATCTTTTAAAAATACCACAGGTGTATTCTCTTTTGACATAATCATTAAAAAAATCACACCGATGATAACACCAACCGCAACACCTACGATTGCTCCTAAATCTGTGAATGTTGCAAACACAATGGCAGAAAGACCAATCGAAAGAGCTGGGATGAACACTTTCATGCCGTTCTTCTTTAGAAGACGTTCACTCTGTTCCTTTGTTGGTTTATCAATCTTTCCTGGTTTAACCTTCTTTAAGATTGCAGGAATTACCATGACAAAGAGTAATACCCCTGTAATAATGGCGCCATTTTCCATCCCATTAATGAAACGGCCGAATCCGATGATAACACCTAAAACTACCCAAAAGAGACCAGTTAGGATGCGAGAGGAATTCTCTTTATCACAAACATTCTTAATACCGGTATAAATTGCAAGAAGTCCCATCACTATATAGACAACTTCTAATAATTTTGTGGACAGTGCAACGTCAGCACTGCTAAAAAATGATACAAATGACATACTGATTCCTCCCTCCTATTTTTTGTAGTATTTCTTCATTAAACGCTTGTCTTTTAAGATGAAGTAAATCATACTTGCTACAATTGCCACAACCGCAGTTGGGATTGCAACTTTTGCTAATGCTCCAAGGTCTACATCATAACCAAGACTTGCTAATGTTCCCTGAATTAGTAATCCTCCGGAACCACCCACGAATAATACCTGACAGAAAAACCATGCGATATTTTCCATGGCAGAAGACATGCCTTTGATTTCTTCCTCATGTTCCTCATTGATTTCATTGCCACTTGCTTCAACCGCACCGGTTGCCATTGGCATGATGATTGGTTGAACGAAACCAGCTACCCCACCAAAGCTTACGTTAAATGCACCGAAGATACCACGCATTACACCGTATGCAGCAATTACTTTACCCGAAGATGGGTTCTTGATCTTACCAATCAACTTTGCTGCTGCCTCTTTTAGACCATTACGTTCTAACGTACCAGTCACAAACATAATTAAAATGAAAATAGCCATACTTCTATTGTTAACAAAGGTTTCCCCTAATGTTGTAAGAAATTCTGTTGGCGTAAGACCACCTGCTACTGCAGTAACAATTGCAGAAAGCATGATGATTAAGATTGAATCTAATTTTAGTGCAAATCCTAAAATTATGATTAGAATACCTATCAGTTTAATCATAGCTTCTTCTCTTTTCTTTTGCTTTTTTGTGGTTAGTTTATCAAACTATTCAACAATTTTCAAGTATTTCCAACATTTCTCTCTTTTTTAAACGCGAATTAATGATATTTTCTTTCTATTTATGGTATATTTTAGCAGTAGTATCTAATTACTAATATTTCTTGTTATTGTCTGATAAATAACTTTATTTTATATTTATACATAGCTTTCCAACTCTATTTACAGACGTTTTAGTTTATTTTCATGTTCTCACTAATTCAATTGGACTACTGCAAGTCGCTTGAGTACGAAAGGAATGCTTCTTGATAAGATTCGGGAAATGCTTGGACAGGTTGATGAAAAGACTACTCTTAGCTATATTAACCATCCCAATACGGAACAGAGAACTTAGACATTATGAATAATGTTCTGAAAAAGAGCGACAAAAAATCCCTTGAAGATCAAGGGATTTCATAAGCACGAGACGGGATTCGGACAAATCCCCGCACACATAATACTGATAGATAGGAGGTTTGCGGCTTGTGTTATTTATTTGCACATATACTTTCACATATTCTTGTTTGCATGAGATGTGTTGAAAAGGCACCTTATTCTGGCCAGTAC
>JAEZLZ010000069.1 GCA_023415055.1 Bacillota bacterium
AGGTTGTGGAGCGCGACGGTCGGGTGATGGCTCGCGTGTTCGTAGCCACCGGAACCTGGGGATCCGTGCCCATGCCGGTCTTTGTGGAAATGGGCACAGGCCCGCAGGGCATTGCTTCACACAGCGGACCGAGCGGCCCGAAGTACCCACTGCCATCCTCCGCCTACACGCAGCAGCCGTGGTACTGGTACGACGAAACCGGCAAGGAAACCGAAGACGGCGAGCCGGGTCTAGTTTGGTCTGATGGTATGAAGGCAAATCCGTACCTATGGCCGGCATTCCTGTCAGAACAACCAATCGCCCGCGATGTGATCATCACGGCGATCAACAAGCGCATCCGTGCGCTGAAGGCTGGAGGTGAAGGCGTGTGATCGACGCCATGCAGGCGGTCAAGGACGCGGTGTACAACGCTGTGAAGGCGGTCAACGCAAACACCAAGCCCAGCTACCCGCAGGGCGTCTTCACGGCACAAACAGGCTTCACACTGCCGCTGACGGTCTACGAGGTGAGCCTTTCTAACGGCCTGTTCATGCCCGGATCGCAGCAGGTGCGGCGCTGGGATGTGGAGGTGCGGCTGGACCACTTCGGAGAATCGCGCGCCCAGGTGAGCACAGTCGCGCAGCCCGCGCTGGCGGCGATGCTGGGCATCCTGCCGCGCTGCACGACAGACGATGAATCGAACCTTCCCAACGGGCTGGTGCGGCGTAGCCAGCGCTTCACCGGCGTTTACGACACTGGCGACAACATCATATACGCGAGGTGATAATATGGCGAATCAACCTGTCGCAAGCCGCGGCATCAAGGTCAAGTACGGCGATGCGAAAACGGTGCTCTACTCGATCATCTCCACGCCCGACCTGGGCAGCGCGCCGGAAATGATCGACGTGACCACGCTGCAGGACGCGAGGAGCGTCGGCATCCCCGGTGTGGCTGGCAACGACGCGCTGGAATTCGGCGGTCTCATGGGCAAGTACGGCGCTCCGGATGCGCTTCCGGCAGCGCTCGTGGACGAATACGCGGCGCTCCGGGCGCTCAGTCAGACCACGTCAATCCCCTGGGAGATCGAGTGGCCGGACGGATCGAAAGACACCTGGCAGGGTTACCCGTCGGTGCGCGCCAACGGCGCGGAGGTCAACGGCGCACTGGGTTATACGCTCTCGGTCATCCCGATCACTGATTTCGACTTCACGCCGGCGCCCAGCGGCGACTGATCACCAACGACACGCGGGGGCCCGAGAGGGCCCCCGACAGGAGGGAACATGAACCACTACCAACTGGTGTTTGAGGACAAGACCTACAAGCTGCGCATCCGGACGCGCGACCACGCCGACCTGAGCATCCGGCTGGGTGAGTCTTTTATGACGATGTTCTCCGACCAGACGAAGGCGATGGACATCTTCAAGACGCTGCCGCATCTTCTCTACGTCGCCATGAAGCCGTTCGAAAAGGAGAACGGAAAGCACAGCATCGATGAGATCTACGACCTGATCGATCGGATGGTGGACGCCGGGTGGAGCTACGAGCAATTCTTTGAACTGGAGATGGCGATCGGTGAGGCGTCCGGTTTTTTTCCGAAAGGCACGACCGCGCAGATGAAGGCGGAGCAGCAGAAGGCGTCGGCAGCTCAGGAAGCGCCGGAGGAGTCTTAGCAGGGAGCAGAAAGAGCCTGATCGAGATGACCTTGAGCTGCTATGGGATATTGACGGCTCATGGCATCAGCCCGGAGGCGTTCTGGGAGATGAGCTGGGGAGAAGTCCGGACAGTTGCAGACGCTTTGGGGAAGCGCAGAAACGATGAGACACGCTTCCAGGCGGCTACGGCCTACAACATGGCAAAGCTGACGGTTCTTGGGGTGTCGAACCTTCTGAGCAAGAACAGGCAGCATTATCCGAGTCTTCAAGAGGCTTTCCCGGGCTTGTTCGACGATGTGGAATTCGAGCAGGACTGGCGGTTGATGCGGGCTAAATTCCACGAATCGTTCCCGAGGCAAAAATGAGAGAGGTGAGCGCGCGTGCCGGAAGCACCTGAAAGGCTAGAGTATCAAATCGGCGGTGATGCCGGTCAACTGGATCAGGCGGCGAATGCCGGTGTGCGCGCTCTCCGCAAGCTGGGAGATTACGCCGATAGGATCAGAAATAAGATCCGGGGCGTGACAGATTCCACCAGCGTGAGCATGAATGCTACCGTCCAGGCCAGAAAGCAGCAGGTCGAAAACCTGATGCGGCTGATGGACGCGACGAACTCACAAATCGCGGCACAGCAAAAGAAGCTGGCCGACCTGCAGCAGAAATTCACCACTGCATCCGCGATGAAAGCTTCGCCCAGAGCGGCCGACAGGGCTATGAAGCTTCAGGCGGATATTGCAGCGGTTGAAATGAAAATATCCTCTCTGATCGTCAAGTCTGACAAGGCTGCCGCATCCATCTGGAAGCTGGAGGACGCGATGGCCGGGGCCGGAGCAGCGGGCGGCGCTATGGCGGCGCAAGCGCTCCCGAAGGCGACGTTTTTGAGCCGGATCAAAGCCATCTCCACAAGCATTCAGGCGATGGGGAAGAAGATGGGGACCACATTCGCCGGGATGGCGGTGGCCGCGACGCCGTTTCAGAAGTCACTGAAAATGATTCTACGTACCATCCGAGGCGTATTGGTTTCGCTGCTCCTCTACAGATCCTTTATGGCGGCAGCCAAGTTCATCGGGGCAGCGGTTAAAGCGAACGCGCAGTTCACCGAGTCACTGGCGCGGGTAAAGGCCAATCTTATGACCGCGTTCGCGCCGATCTATCAGGCGGTCATGCCGGTGCTTATCAACTTCATGAACATCCTTGCCCAGGTGACTGGATACGTCGCCGGGTTCATCGCTGCGCTGTTTGGCAAGACCTACTCTCAGGCACAGCAGAGCGCCAGTGCGATGTACGACGCGGCGAACGCGACGAACGAGCAGGCGGATGCGCTGAGGCGGGCAGATATGGCCGCACGCGGCAGCCTGGCGTCGTTCGACGAACTGAACGACATCACCAAAGAGAAGGCGTCGGCGGGTGCTGGCGGCGCTTCTACGCCTTCCGCGGGCACCGCTCCGGACTTTACCCAGAACGTGCAGGTTCCGCAGTGGGTGAAGGATGCGGCCGCGTGGGTCAAAGACCTGTGGCTCAAATCGCAGCCGGTGATCGACCGAATCAAGGGCGCATTCGCCGGGCTGGGTGAGTCCATCGGGAACCTTTTCAAAGCCATGGCCGACAAGAACATCCCGATCAAGGAAACCATCGTGCTGGCGCTGACGGGCATCGGAAACGTGATCGCCTGGATTATCGACGTGATCGCAGGGGCAATCAACTGGGTCGCCACGCAGATCTCCGAGGGGACGCCGATCGGCAAGGTGTTCACATGGCTCTTGGAGAACATCGACGCGGTATTCATAGCCATCGCGGCTGGGTGGGCGGCGTTCAAGGCCCTCAAAATTGTCGCAGCGATTATTACCGGGCTGAAAGCGATCGGTGCGGTGTTTGCGCTGACTAACCCGCAACTTCTTTTGATCGTCGCTGTGATCGCGGTCATCGCAGGGCTTGCGTACCTGATCGTTAAAAACTGGGAACCGATCAAAAAGTGGTTCGCAGACCTGTGGTCGGCCATCGCGAAATGGTTCTGGGGTCTGGTAGACGACTTTAACCGGGGCTGGAAAGTGCTCGGGGATCTGCTAGGCAACTGGGTCAAGCAAGGCCTAAAGTGGATCGGCGACTTCTTCAAGCCGTTCGGTGACTGGCTGATCTGGTTATCTCAGAACTGGGACAAGGTCTGGAAGGGCATCGGGAACACGTTCATCAAGATCTGGAATGGGATCGTGGGCGCGGCCGAGTGGGGCATTAACTTCATCATCGAAGGTATCAACGGCCTGATCTGGGCGATCAACAAGATGACAGGATGGATAGGGGACATCCTTTCGAAGATCGGCATCAACATCAGCATGCAGATCCCGAACATCCCGAAGGTGAAGTTCGGCCGCGTTCAGCTGATGGCTGCTGGCGGCTTCCCGGATGTCGGCCAGATGTTCATTGCCAGGGAGCGCGGGCCGGAGATGGTCGGAAAGATCGGTAACCGCCCGGCGGTCGCGAACAACGACCAGATCCTTGAAGGCTTCAGGCAAGGTGCCTACGATGCTGTGCTTGCGGCCATGATCGACGCGAACCAGGGTGATGGCGGAGGCCGGCAGACCATTGTGGAGGGGGAAATGAAAGTCCTCGACACGGTCTTCGGGCGGCTGGTTGTAAAGGCGATCCGACAGGAAGAGCGGCGGACCGGGAGGCCAATCCTGATGCCGGAAGGGGTGTAAGCCATGCCTACCATGATCTACACGCGGGCAGACGGGGTGGCGGAGCTGACGCCGATCAGGGTCAGTGGCGTGACCATCCCGTGCCCGTCCAGCTGGGACCCGACGGAAGCCGACCTCGTGAAGAATTCGGAGCGTAACGCAGCCGGGCGCCTGGTGACTGACCGGGTGCGCGCAAACGTCAAGAAATTCGATCTGAAGTGGAATTTCATGCTGCCCGAGGACTTCGCGGCCTTCCGGGCGCTGCTTAGCGCCAACATGTTTTTTCAGGTGGAGTACATTGATGCGGATGGGACGCTGAAAAGCGCAGAGATGTACAAAAGCGACCTGACATACAGCGTCAGCCGCATTCTGGCCACCGGCGAGATCCAGGGGTACAAGGGCGTAAGCGTCAATCTGATCGAGAGGTGAGCGCATGCTGGAGGTCTCCGCGGCCTGGCGGGATTCGATCCTGAACCCGAATGTGTCCAGGCAATTCCGGGTCACGGCGCGCATCGACCTGACCGGCTCCATCCTCATCTCGGGCATCTCGGGCATAACGACGCCGGCAGCTGACGAGACGAGCAAACCCGACCAGCTGGCAGACGGCATCGTGGCCACGGACCACGCCTACGCTTCGCTTGACGGCGCGTGGACGCTGGGCGACGGGAAGTATGCGGCGTCCACGATCTACGGCCAGACGGGCTATGTGGGGCAGCAGCTGGCCGGAGTGGGCGGTGTGTTCGCCATCTATGAACAGCTGACCTTCACAATGTCCGCGCCCACGACGATCAACCACATCACGCTCGCCTTCGATGATCAGTTGAACGAGTACGCGGTGGACTTCGACATCCAGTTTATGAACGCCGCGGGCGCGGAGATCGGGCGCTGGGTTGTAACAGGGAACGGCGCGCCCGCGCTGTCGATCACGGCCGGCAGCGGATATGCCGTGATGAATTTGGTAAAGAGCTACCGGCTGATCGTGAAGAAATGGTCGGCCTCTGGGCACACATGTAAGGTCACGGAGTGCTTCTCGGGCGCAGTCGAACTGGTAACAGGTGAAGACAGGCTGCTGACGATGACGGTGGACGAGGCGGCGGAATCCAACGGATCCTCGGAAGTCGGCGCGGTGATGGCGGGCGTGCTCAACATGCTGCTGGACAATGCAGACCGCAGGTATTCGCCGCAGAACGCGGAAGGGCTGGTCTACGGGATTGACATGCGGAAAAAGCGCATTCAAACCTCTACAGGGATGCGTCACGCGGATGGCAGCACGGAAATGCTGCCGATGGGGACCTACTATGTGGACGATTGGGCGGAGACGGACGGGGAAATCTCGCTCGCGGTAAAAGCCACGGACATGATGACTGCGCTGGACCGCGTGACCTACAAAAAGACCTCGTCGCTAACCTACCCCGCGACGCTCGCCGACCTGATCGCGGACGTTTTCGCATGTGCTGGGTTCGGCATTGCGTTTGACATGGACGAGGCCTACGAAGACCTGACGATCCCAGCCGAGCCCGACTTCAACGGCGCGAGCTGCCGGGAAGCGCTGCGCTACGCCGCGCAGCTCATGAACGGGTCGATCTATCAGACACGGGATGCAATGATCCGCTGTACGGCACACATTATCGCGGACGGCGTGGCGGAGGGCGGGCTATTCGGAACGTCGGTGCTCACCATCGGCCCAGACGCATGCTTCGGCGGCGCTCGCGTCACGCGGAACACCGACGGCCCGACGCGGGTCATCGTGAAATATGGCACAGACGACGCACTGGAGGCTGTCAAGATCGACGGGCTGGAGGAAGCGAAAAACGGTATCACCGAGCTGAGCGTTTCCGGGAACCCGATTGCCCAGGCGTTTACAACTACAAACGCGCACTTCGCAAACCTCGCCTGGTCGATCCTGAAATACTGCGGTCACATGCGGAAATGGCTGAATGTCAACATGCGTGGGGATCCGGCGCTTGAAGCGGGCGACGTGGTGACGATCAGGGATACAGACGGCGTATCGCGGCTGTGCCGCCTGTCCCAGCAGAGCATGGTGCTGGACGGCGGCCTACGCGTGACCGCGGGAGCGAGGTGCTGACATGGCCTATACACCGCATACCTGGGCGAACGGAGACAGCGGCGAGAACGCGCCCGCCTGGCTGAACAACATGGAGGAGGGCGTGAGCGCCGCCATGGCGACGGCAGAAGATACGGCGGAGGATTACGACGCCTCTGACGCAAACTCGCTGTACAGCCTTGCGCAGGCGCTCAGGACGGGCGCGGCGGGGTTGCTGCAGCAGGTGAACGTCTCAAAGTCTCAAGCGCGGGAGGAGCAGACGAAGCTGAATGTCCGGAACAGCTACCTGAAGCTGTCAAACGGAGCAGCCGGAACCGGTTCGGGCATCGTGGTATCGAACTTGGTGCGGTCGACCATTGGAGCGTTCCCTTTGGCCAATAGCAACGCGACGAGTTTTGTGGTGTCGGCGCAGGGATACTACCAGTTCATCATCAACAGCGGCGTTTACGGGCCGAACGCGACCATCAAGATTCGCAAGAACTACGTTTCCATTGAAACTCTGAAGCTGATGGAATTTCAGGACGTGTCGACTGCACAAGAGTTGGCGATTATCTCCACGAGCGTGGTGCATTACCTGCTCGTAAACGATAGAATTGATTTTCTGATGTATCAGGACGGGAGCGGAGCTTCACTGTCTGGGTTCCGCGTGACCGTCCGGAAGCTGTAGGTGCCGTATGCCATACGAAAAAACGACATGGGCGCAAGGGCAC
>JAEZLZ010000080.1 GCA_023415055.1 Bacillota bacterium
TATCCATCCGCTTAGCACCCTACATTTCTGTAACGCACCGGATTTAGCTACACGGCTCACTGGTGATTACCGTGGTCGGACTTACACCGACAGGCATGGTCCAGCTTCGCTGGACACACGCGCACCAACAAAAAGACCGGATGTCCTTCGACAAACGGTCAACTGTTACCATGAAGTATGTCATGAATTAAAAAAGGGGTTGTTTTTTTATTTTCATTATGTTCCCATTTTTAGTGTAAGTAAATTAATACAGTACTTCTTATTAAGAGTTATGGTAGAGAGTTAGCTCGATGACCATACACCAACCTGCTACAATGTAAGGTGGTAATGCTAACAACGATGAGGAGAGAGCCGCTCCTTTTTGGGGCGTTTTTTATTACCTCTGTTTACAGCGTGTGAAATAGAAGTACGAAAAACGACCATGAAAGGAGATTTTTTATGAGTACAAATTTAAAAGAAACAAGAGTGCATGGAGGAACCGGATGGGCGGATGCTATGTTTCGATTTCAGGCAGATAGTGCCAGTTATGCAGAGGAAATGATTCGGCGGGTGATCAAAAGATTAAAGCTGGAGGGTGAAGGCTATGAGGTATATTCATCCTCGTCCGGATTTTTACTAGTCAAGAATAACGATATGATATTGAAAATGTATTACAATATGGTGGAAGCGTTTCGTCGCGAAGAAGTCTTTGCCTTTGAGCGGTATATTGAAAACCAGATTAAGGCATTGTCCATGTAATGTGATAATGCACAAAGTCCCCGGATCATTCCGAATCCAGGGACTTTGTTGTATGGTCTGCTTCTTATTATGACCTGCTCTTTTCTATGGTAAGCTCTTTCTTATGGTCTGTTCTTTCCTAGGTTTTGCCCTTCGTTAAAGACCATTATCGATTGTGATCTTACTGCCATCCTTGGTCTTCTTGATCTTAATCTGCTGTGGAATATTTTCTACTAATTCTTCACGATGGCTGATCACTCCGACAAGCTTATTTGCTCCGGAGAGATTAATTAAAATATCCATAGCACTATCAATTGACTTTCGGTCAAGGGTTCCAAAACCTTCATCGATAAACAAGGCATCCATCTGAACACCGCCAAGATGGGATGAAACTGTATCAGATAAGCCCAGAGCAAGGCTGAGCGAAGCCTTAAAGCTTTCTCCACCGGAGAGGTTACACACAGGACGCCTATGACCGGTAAAATTGTCGAGAACCTCCAAATCAAGGAAGGTATTTGATTTCTTTCCGAGGGAATCCTCCTGCCGGTAAAGTTCATATTGTCCTTCACTCATAGGGAGAAGTCTGCGATTGGCTGCTTTGATAATACTGTCAAAGCCGGCAGCCTGAATGTATTGTTCCAACGTAATCTTCCACTTTCCTGTCGTTCCCCTTACCAGTTCATACAGTCTTAAACAAATAGAAGATTCCTTCCGATACTTTTCAAGATCAGCGCGCTGCCCAAGGATGTTTTTCTTCTTATCCTCGTTTGTCTGAATACGGTAGTCAGTCGCATTTTTTTGTGAACGGATCTCATTCACCCTTCCGTTCTGCACTTCAACTTCAGTCTGCAAGGTTTCAAGATCAAGCTTTTCTTTTCCCTTCGCATCTGCTGTAGCCTGCCTAAGCTGTACAACATTTGTTTCAACAGCCTTATAGTATTCGTTTATCACGTGATCTGCGGCAGCAATATCCTCTTCGCTTGCAAGGTACACAAGGAACTGATCCTCCTTCGTGAATCGCTGGGTTGTGAGGATATCCGTGAATTTATCATGAAGTTTGGCAGCTTCCTCCTTCAGCCTTACAAGAGTGTTATTCAAAGTCCTGATGGAAGAAGAAATCTCATTCTCCTTCTTATCCGCAGCTTCCTTCTCTCCCCTTGCCTTATTAATTGCAGCCAGAAGTTCCTCCGCTTCCTTTCGTGCTTGATCGCGAGCGATTTTCGCTGTCTTCCAGTCTGTATACGGAAGTTTCTCCAGCATCTTAAGCCGAGCGCTTTCCGACGCAAGCTCTGTTTTATTCTTCTGTATTCGTATGGCAAGCTCTTCCTGACGGTTCTTCAGGGTTTCTGAAGTCTTCCCGCGTGCTTCCTCCAAAGCTTCTTCAGCCTTCTCGAGGATCTCGCAGTCTTTTTTCAGTGCAAGCTCATGAGTTGTATTTTCAGAGATTGCTTTCATTATCTCCGTCTGCTCTGTTTTAATATCTTCAATCAGTTCATCCAAGCTCCTGCTATCATAATTCTCTATACGATACAGACTATTTTCAAGGCAGTCGAGGATTGCTATTCGAAGCTGATCTTCTAACGCTTGGATTGAGGACTGCGCTTTTTCCACTGTGACAAGTGCATCATTCTTTTCTCTAGCCGCTCTCTCCTCTGCTGTCTTTAGCTCTTTGAATTCGGCTTCCGTAACCGCTTTCTCAGGAAGAAGAGCAAGCTCCGGATGATGCGTAGATCCACAAACCGGGCACTTGATTCCTTCCGATAAATCTTTTGCCAATAAACCTGCGCGACAGTTGTCAAGGATGATTTCTGACTTGATGCGCTGCTCCGTAGCCTCCTCATACTTATCTCGTTTTTCCTCAAAGGCTTCCTTCTCTTTCACAAGGGCTTTCTTCTTCGCCGCAAAATCTCGCAGCCGTTCTGTTATTAAAACGTCTATACTATCCTTAAGAGACTGTAGCTTTTCTCCGATAATCCGAGCTTTGTTATAATCTTCCGGTTTCTTCTTTAATTCCGAGGTCGTCTTTGTCAAGGATGCAATCTTATCCTTTAATGCTTGTTCTTCTTCTTTTAATTTTTCCTCTTCCTCTATAATCGTCTTCTCCGCTTCCTTTAAGCCGGCGACATACCCTGAAAGCTCATCTCGTTGTTCGTATTGTTCCTTATCCTCATCAATTTTATCAGCCAGTATCTTTCGGTTTTGAGCCTTTTCCTCTTCCTTAAGACACCCCTCCAGAATACCCCTTGCTTCTTCCGCCTTTCCCCTTGCTGTCTCCTGCTCCTTCCGTTTATCCGTTATCTCCTGCTCCGTAGTTGCGGCATCTTTCTGTTTTGCTTTCCAGGCTTCGTAGGATGGCTTAACCTTGTGCGAAGCAGATTTCTGACGTTCAACGGTAGCGGAAAGTGCCATAATCTCTTCTTTACGCTGATCGAGCTCCTCTTTCTGTTTTGTCAAAGCCAGACATCGGTCAATGAATTCATTGTTGGTCTTAGCTGTCGCCAACAGATCCTTTTTATTATTCAGTGTTGTCTCAGCATCCGTTAACTCCTTGCCGATTTTCTCATTCGCGAGTCTATCTTCCAATATAATCCGATCGATGAGATCAAATATCTCTTCTATATTCCATACAGAATTAGCCTTCTGTGCTCTTTCCTGGAGAGAACACAGCTCCTCTTTCAAATCACTTTCTTTGTCAACGACCACGTCAGTAAAATACTGGACGATACTGCTTTCTGCATTCTTACGCTTCCCATAGGAAGCATCCATTCTTTCTTTGAGTTTATACTCAATATTTTTATAGCTGCCGGTCATGAAGATTGTACGAAGAATAACGGTTCGCTCCTCTGTCTTAGCATTGAGTAGATCCCAAAATTCTCCCTGTGCGATCATAGCGATCTGTTTAAACTGCTTTGAATTAATATGAAGGAGCTCCTGCACCGCTATTTCAACTTCTCTTAATCCCTCTACCGGCTTCTCACTCTCACAATATAGAATCGCTTTCTCTTTCACTGTTATGATACCCTCGCCACGCTGCTTCTGCCGATCGTAAGAGGGGCTCCTGTAAATATGATAGTTTTTTCCCTGGTGTGAAAAATAGAAATCTACAAAGCTTTCTGCGCTGTCCTTAGCATATTCGCTCCTTAGATTCTTGGTATCGCGATGACACCCGCTGGCTTCACCAAACAAAGCAAAACAAATAGCATCAAAAATCGTCGTTTTTCCGGCGCCGGTATCACCAGAGATTAAAAAGAGGCCTTTACTTTCAAACTGTCTAAAGTCGATCTCCGGCATCGTATCTGCGTATGGACCAAAAGCGCTGATAATCAACTTAGTTGGTTTCAAGAACAACACCTGCCTCTCTTGCGACCTCATTCATAATCTTCATCTCTTCTTCGTTAATATCGCATCCATAGATCAGACGGTAGAATTCAAATATGAGTTCAGGAAAAGATTTGTCTTCTACAATTCGAGTGATATCTACCTGCTCAATCTCTCTGGTATGGGCATTATCATAGTCTATCTTAATTGTATTGGGATAATATTGCTGAAAGATACCCATAGCATCGTTAATCGTGTCTTCATCGGTTAATGTCACATAAATGAAATCCTCCGGGGCTTTGATGTTCTTCTTATCAAGAAGCTGCTCCATTTTTCCCTTTAAGTGACGCATATCTCTCAGTGGCTTAAGCTTTACAAGCTCGATATCAGTTTCACCCTTTTTCCCAATTGTAATGATCGGAACGGATTTCTCATTATTTACCTCGCTCAGAGAATACTTCAGCGGTGATCCCGAATATCTGATCTCTGCGTTAACGATCCTCTGAGGAGAATGAATATGTCCAAGTGCCACATAATCAAACCCCTGAAAGCATTCGATACCAATTTTCTCAACCAACCCGACATTCTGAACCGCTACACCTTCCGATCCACCCATAACCGGTTCTTCTCCTTTACCGGCTACAAATTGATGAGCCACCAGTATATTTCGTTCATTCTCGTCGATTTGTGCATGGCTAAGTATGATTTTAACCGCATCGTTATATGTATCAATTTGTTCTTCAGGAAAAAAATGCTTTACCTGAGAAGCTTTTACAAAAGGTAACAAATATATATTGATGTTACCGACCGAATCCTTGCATGTCTGCTTGTACAAAGCACCATCATATTTTGCAGAAATATATACCTCATTTGCTTCAAAAAGAGTACTGCCAAAGTTCAAACGCTCATCCGAATCATGATTACCACTTATAATGAAGGTTTTTACTTTCATTGATGCCAATCTGCAGATAAAATAGTCAAATAATCTTACCGCATCCTCGCTTGGAATTGATTTATCATATACGTCGCCCGCGATCAAAACTGCATCGACGTTCTGTTTTTTAACAATATCCATGATCTGATCAAGGATATATCTCTGATCCTCAATCAAACTAAAATCCCCAAGTGATTTACCGATATGGAGATCGCCTAAATGTAAAAGCTTCATCTGTAATACCTCCCTTTACGTAGCTAGGAACACTCATTGACCAAATCCCTGCATATTCCCTCCGCCACGTTATAATCAAGTGTTGCCTTACATTATACTCCAAAATCCACTACATCTCAACAAAAGATGCCTAAAAATCCCCAGAATATGCTCTGATATCGCAGCCTATCTTCTATTCCGGAAATCACTCTCCACTTCTTCCTTCCACACTTTATTAATCTTTCCCTCGGAACGGCATAAGGAGACAGCCATATTCATTGCCTGATAATTTAACTCTGTTCCTCTGGAGTCAGCCACATAGTTCGAAGCATAATCCTTATCTATACCAAACCGTTCTGCGGTTTCAATGGCATCAATATTCGCTCCGAGGAAGATAAACTCCCAGTCATACCTTTCTTTTTGACGCTTGATCATCTTCCTTATTGTTTCATAATTATACTCCTTACTGGAGTTCTCATAGCCATCCGTTGTAATAACGAACAGTACTTTACTTGCTCTATCCTCATCCTTCGCATACTTCTGTACATTTCCCATGAAGTGAATGGATTGCCCAATGGCATCCAGTAATGCTGTGCAGCCTCGTACATAGTATTCCTTCTCCGTAATCTTCGGTGAGTTCTGTATGGAAACTCTTTTTTGCAGCATCTCAATTTTGTCATCAAACAGAACCGTTGTTACATTCGCTTCTCCTTCTTCCTTCTTCTGCTTTTCCAGCATGGCATTGTAACCTCCGATTGTGTCCTTCTCTAATCCTGACATTGATCCGCTTCTGTCCAGAATAAACACTAACTCTGTTAAATTCTTCTTCATAATAAAAGACCTCCTGATTAAACTTATTCTTATGAAATGCTGATGCATCTCTGTTCTAAAATAAGAATAATATAAATCAAAAGGTCTTAGGTCGCTTTTCAAGCGACATTCTTTATGCCCCCAATAAGGGCTGCTCATAATTAAAGAGCGCCTCGTTAATTACAAACATATTATAGCTTTCATTCACAATAAAGTACCGGATAATCAAGTCAAACCGGTTACTGTTCGACAAGGTATATCCTGCCTTCATCAAGAGGTCCTTCGTCTCATCCAAAGACAGTTCCAACGCAATTGCAAAAGCTAATGCAGTTCTTTTCTTTGGCTGATAGTCCTTATCACTTCGTATTTTTGAAAACAGCTTTCGGTCAATATTTGCTCTTTTATACACCTCAACATCCGATCTTCCTTTTTCATCAATCAATCGCAACAGCATTTCTGAAAAAGTCTCATCCATTTGATTAATTACATCATCCAAACTTCGTGATGCAGACTCAGAAATGGAATAACACATAGCATCTTCCAATGGAGTCTCCTCAAACGGAGTCTCTTCGAATAAAGATTTTTCGAGCTGCTCTTTCTCAGCTGAAGGTTCCTCGCGCAGTTTCTTAATTTTCTTTCGATCCTGTTTCGCATAAATTGATAAATTAAGGTTATCGATTTGGTCAAATTCATAGCCTCCTCGCTTCTTTCCGCACCTGAATTCATAATCGTCACTATCTTCGTAATAGGTATCGATATAGTGGTTGATTTCTGTAAAAAGCTTTTCACTGAGCGATATCGCCTTGCGATCAAAAACCACCAGATAGATTTCCATGTCATTATGTAATAAAAATTCACTGATTACTGATATCGCTACCTGCAATGCTTGATCCTTCGGATAGCCATAGATACCGGACGAAATAAGGGGAAAAGAAATCGAATCCAGGTGATTTTCTTTGGCAAGTTCTAATGAACTGCGATATGCCATCGCAAGAAGCTTAGCTTCTCCCTGATCTCCGCCCTTCCAAATCGGTCCTACCGCATGTATGATGTATCTTGCCGGTAGTTGACAGCCTTTTGTAATCACTGCCTGTCCGACGGGACAGGAACCAATGGCGTCACACTCTCTTTTTAAGAGCTCCTCACCTGCTGCCTGAAAAATAGTCCCGCAAACCCCACCCCCTTGTTGCAA
The DNA here is from genome assembly GCA_023415055.1 of Bacillota bacterium. Taxonomy (GTDB): domain Bacteria; phylum Bacillota; class Clostridia; order Lachnospirales; family Lachnospiraceae; genus Mobilitalea. Next base: position 7,185 of record JAEZLZ010000080.1, read on the forward strand.
ATAGGAGTTTGCCGCGTTTACAATAACATCGGTATTCATTTTGGTAATGTCATTATGAATAATTTGAAATGGCATAGCGATTCCCTCAACCTCCCTATGTAAATTCATTGAAGCAATACAAAATAATTCACTATCATTTTCTGGACTTGTGGTGGATACCTCAACAATGTATACGGATTTCCGGCATTGCTTACTTTTTCAACTGTTTGAATTCCTAGACTCAATCCTTTTGGAGTCTGAATCTTGACTAATCTTCCATCTATGTTTTCCTCCGTTACTAATCCTTCCGACTCAAGACATTCCCATATTTTAGTTCCCGGAAGTTTCTTAACCCCTTCTGTCGTGCAAATTCTATTCAATTCATCACGAATTTCCGTAATATAATAAAGGTCAATATATTTGAAATTTTGTGCATCTGTTTCTGTAAGAAAAAACTCCAGCTTTCCGCTTTTCTTTGTATTTTTTGATTTAGGAGGTTCATCAGCAGCCGCTACCGCTTTGCCTTTCCTAAGCTCCGGGTGTTCTTCGATGAAATCAGCGATAAGCGCCAGGAATCTGTCGCCGTACTTATTATTCTTGCTGGCACCGACGCCGGACACATTGAGCATTTCAACCCGAGATGTCGGTATTTTCACAGCCATATCAATAAGTGACTTGTCGTTGAAGATAATATACGGTGGCATGCTCTCTTCTCTTGCAATCTCAAGTCTAAGTTCTCTTAATTTATCAAAGAGTTTGAAGCCAGCAGAAGTAAGCGCCTCTGTTCCCTTCGACTTCTTCGGAATCTTCTCCGGCATATGATCTTCCGCAGTTATCTTAATGAGAACCTGAGTACCTGCATCCTTAAGTCTACTTATATCACCAAGCTTGATTACCTGATAATCTCCAACTAATAAATAGCCCTCAGTGACAAGCTGCTCCACTAACCTCTTCAACAAGTTCTTATTTGCTTTATTCAAAACTCCATAGGTCTTATAATGGACCGCTCCTATTTCTTCAAGTCTTGCTGTCTTCGCACCGGATACCGTGTCAATGATAATATTCTTACCATATCTTCCCTTCGCTTCATATACACAATTGATTATCTGCTTCGCTTCCTTTGTCACATCCATTGTTTCAAACTCACGAAGACAGTTTCCACAATCTTCACATGGTTTCTCCGGATTCTCTCCAAAGTATTTCAAAATATAATTCCGGAGGCATTCTGTGGTATAACAATACCTCTCCATAATCTGCAGACGCTGCAGATCACGCTCTCTTACCAGCTCCCTATCTGCCGTATCCAGATCCGACATTTGCTTGTGTTCCAACAGAAATCTATTTATCACAATATCCTGCGGTGAAAATAGTAAAATGCATTTCGAGTCGATTCCATCTCGTCCGGCTCTACCAGCCTCCTGATAGTAGTTCTCCATACTTTGAGGCATATTGTTATGAATTACAAATCGAACATTAGACTTATCAATACCCATGCCGAAAGCGTTGGTTGCCACAACAACACTGATGTAATCAAATATAAAGTCGTCTTGCATCTTCTTTCTTTCAGTAGCTCCCATACCTGCATGATATTTCGCGACGGAAATACCCTTGCTCTTTAAAATCTCATATAGGTTATCCACATTTTTTCTCGTGGCACAGTATATTATTCCACTTTCACCTGTATGTTCTGAAAGATAATCGAGGATATACTGATTCTTATTCCTTGGCTTCTCCACCTGGAAGAATAAGTTTTCACGATCAAATCCTGTAACCAAACAAAAGGGATCATTTAAAGCTAACGTACAGACAATATCTTCTCTTACATTCTCAGTTGCGGTTGCAGTGAATGCACTAATGATTGGACGATTCGGCAGCAATCGAACAAACTCAACTATTTTCATGTAGCTTGGACGGAAATCCTGTCCCCACTGAGATATACAATGTGCTTCATCCACTGTAAGCATAGAGATTTCTATATTCATTACCAAATCCATAAATCCGTCCGTAACGAGGCGCTCCGGTGCTACATAAATAATCTTATAGGACCCCTGTCTTGCTCTTCGGACAGTTTCATAGAACACAGACTCTGACAAAGAGCTATTGATGAATGCTGCCGAAATTCCGGCTTCATTTAGCGCTTTTACCTGATCTTGCATGAGTGAGATCAAAGGAGAGATAACCAGGGTAATCCCCGGCAAAAGCATCGCAGGAATCTGATAACAAACCGATTTACCGGCCCCGGTAGGCATAACTGCAAAAGCATCTCTACCAGCCAGGATACTGTCAATTACGGATTTCTGGCCTAAACGAAAGGTATCATAGCCAAATAAAACCTTGAGCGCTTCTTCCGGTGAATTAAAATTCACTTCCTTTTGCAATAATCCCGGCAAATCCGCAATATTATATTCTGAAATCTCTTCCTGGAAGTTTTCGTACGACTCAGCGATCTCAAGAAAACCTTCCCATGATGGATCATCCTCAAAATTGTTCTCTGCTACCCCTGTCTCAGGTTTATTTATCATCTTTTATCTCCAATTTCTTTTTGAATATCGTTACTTATTCTCCGGCTCCTCCGGAACTTCCCTAACCGTTGAACGAATGGTTCTGCCATGTCAGGTTCCATATTCTTTATTGGCAAATACTCCGATGTGCCAGCACTCTTGTCTACTATCATATTCTTTTACCGGAATAGTTTCAATACTTTTACTGATATAGTTGGTGGTTTCTTAAAGATAGCACTACAATCAAGGCCTTACAGCTCAGGAGCAGGCTAGCACATCTGCCAATTAATCTGATGTCTCTGTGTCTGAGACCTGATGGGTGACGAATACATCGTTCTCTCCCACTACTGACAAAGCTTGCTTTTTAATGAAGCCTGTGCTATAGTAAATGTATTACAATTAAATAAAGATAAAAGAACCGTCTTTAAAGAAGGGCTTTTGATATTACGCTTAGCGGCGTTGTATGAAGAGCACTTCTTTTTTTAGCATATGGCCTCCGGTAGTCGTATTTTGCATCGACGGAAAAAAAGTATAGGAAACCAAAAAAGGAATAAGTATCCGGAAAAGACTGTTATTTGTAACGCTTACGGCGACAAATCAACATAGATCTCAAATATAAGGAGGAAACAAAAATGGAAACCATTAGTGTTCAAAAACGTGATTTTACAGTAAAGGCAAAGAGCATGAGACGTCTTGGAATTATTCCCGGAAGTGTGTTTGGTAAATCTCTTCCGGAGTCAATCTCCATTCAAATGGACGAAACGGTAGCACGCAGATTGATTCGTCAGAAACGTGAAGGCAGTAAACTATTGCTGAATGTTGATGGAGAGAATATTCAGGTGCAGATTAAGGAAAAATCTTTGAATACGTTAAGCGGCGAAATATTGCATATTAACTTTCAGGCATTAGTTGCAAATGAAAAGATTAATAGTGTCATTCACATTTTTCTTACAAATCATGAAATGTTTGGCGGTCAGCTTGAAAAAATGTTAATGGAAATTCCGTATGCGTCTTTGCCCAGTGATATGATTGATACCATCACAATTGATATTGGTGAGATGAAAACCGGAGATGTACTTACGGTGAAAGATATCCCTGAGCTGAATAGCGACAAGATTGAATTACAGGTAGATGTGAATGAAATTGTGCTGCGGATTAATGCAAAGAAAAAGAATGTACAGATTCCTTCCGAGGAATAAGAGTTACGAGTAAATATAAGCAAAAAAAGCATTTGCAGAGCAGTATCTATACAGGTTAAATAATTGTGGCTTTCCCTTCATTATAACGGTAGTATACAGTTATATGTATGGGAAAGCCATATTTTACCTAAGACTAATCGAATTATAGGGTCATATCATCCTTCATCCTCATCAAAACCTTGTAGCAAGAAATTGTTCCAAGCCAAATTGGATCTTTCTAATTCCTTCTTCTGCATAATTCGATTCCGATCACTTAAAATTGCCAGCATCTCATCTGCAATCTCTTCAAGAGGCAGCTGCTGATAATGTGATAGATATCCAATCATTCTTTTCGCTGTAAAATCGGTATTCAGGTTCTTAGTAATGGCATCACAGAACTCTTCCGGATAACCTCTCCTTATCAAGATATCGTATAGTTCCATACTGATCTCTGATCTTGCTTTCATTGGCTATCTACACTCCTCTTATCACATCTTATGCATCGTTTTCTTATATTCTCTAACAAAATTTTTATGTTAATGTAAAATCGAGATAACTATCACCTGAAAATAATCTTCCGCCAGAAGCCACTGACCTTCAAATCAGTATTATTAGAACTTAATTACCTCCGGTTCCTGTGTAAACGCAGAAATAGTAGCTGTAGCATCCTCGAAATAGTAAACTACAGTATTTCCATCATCAGCCTGATACATCTGCTGTAAACTTGGATAAGCATCCAGCATAGACTGACGAGCTTCAATTCTATCATCTTCAACTAGTTCTCCGGCGATCCGGATCCACGCTCCATCCTTCATGGCACAGATTTCAACCTTAGGATTTGCATCAATCTGTTTAGCAACCTTCTTCACCTTACCGGTCTGGATATAAAGCTTTCCTTCAAAAATATGAGCAGTACCAAAAGGTCTTACTCTTGGCTGATCACCTTCTACTGTAGCCAAATAGTATACTTCTGCTTCCTTCAAAAACTTGCATACTCTCTCCATTGTAAAATCCTCCTATGTAACCTCCGGTCCTTAGTACCGGAAATGTATTAATTATCCACACTTTCTCCTCTAAAAAAATCAACAGCATGTCTCTATAATTATAATCTTCTATCCGAATATTTACAAGGAAATCAAAAAAAATCCCTTGTTTCCAAGAGATTCTTTAGATACACTTTATTATTTGGTCATAAGTTGGTCGTAAGCTTTATACTGTTCAATTCTTCCCTTTTTATTTCTGCCTGTTATTTCTCATTCATCCAGACAAGCATCTCACCTTCGCCTCGATTATTCCAGAAGCAATATGGAACTGCCTTCACTTCCGCTTCCTGATAGACTGCCTTTTCTTCCGAATAGAGGTCTGATCCGGACTTGGAATAATCGATTCTGATTCCCTTCAAGGAAGCACAGATCGTTCCTCCAAGTAAGGTTTCATCATAGATTTCCTTTGGCTCTGATGATGTGTCGATTTTAATCGATGCAAGATAATCTCCGTTATCTGCTTCCTCCAGGCAATAAACCCACGGACCTTTCATGAGGCATACCTTACCCAGGTTATCGCGTACCTTAGGATTCGATCTGACATACCGGAAGT
>JAEZLZ010000081.1 GCA_023415055.1 Bacillota bacterium
CGGTAGGATTATTACAGCTTATGGCACAAAGCGGACTCCATGTACCTTGTGATACTGCCGAACTGTGTATGAACAATCTGGTACTATGTGATATCGGAGACGGGCAGAGTATCTCGGAGAACTTATCCACCTTCTCCTCTCATATCACTAATATTATCAACATCTTGAACTATGCTGGCGTGGAAAGTCTTGTTCTTCTGGATGAGCTCGGCTCCGGTACTGATCCTGCAGAGGGAATGGGTATCGCAATTGCCATCTTGGAGGAATTAAGCCGGAAGGGCTGTCTGTTCGTGGCTACGACTCATTATCCTGAGGTGAAGGAATACGCCCATAAGGCACCCGGATTGATCAATGCACGTATGGCCTTTGACCGGGAAAGCTTAAGACCTCTGTATCGTCTGGAAATCGGCGAAGCAGGTGAGAGCTGTGCCCTTTATATTGCAAAGAGGCTCGGTCTTCCCAGACACATGCTCGAACGGGCCTATCAGGAGGCTTATAACAATGACAAAGTAACCGTTCACAAAAGTATGGATCAGAATTTTCTAAAAGATGACGTCGATGTAACGACAGTACAGACCAATCCACCCAAGCTAATCTCACATATCGAGAAGCACCGTGAAAAGGTGCCGGTAAACAGCCGCAGCCAGCGCTTTAATATCGGGGACAGTGTAGTGGTTTATCCGCAGAAAAAGATTGGAATTGTATTCCGAAAAGCCGATGAGAAAGGTGAAGTCGGCGTCCAGATCCAAAAGAAGAAGGAATTCATCAACCACAAGCGTCTCCAGCTTAAGGTATCCGCCAACGAGATGTATCCGGAGGATTATGATTTCTCCATCGTATTTGACAGTGTAGCCAATCGTAAGGCAAGGCACAAGATGGAGAAAGGTCATCAATCCGGTCTTGAGATTGTATATGAGAACGAGACACTAAAGTAATTTACTTTTTATTATACTACGCATTAACTTTCACGGTAAGAAGAGGGTTAGCAGCAAAGGCTGATGCAAAATGTATTAAAATTCATTTTGCATCAGCCTCTTATCTTAAATTTTTCGAGACCTCCACTGTGGCTGTAATCTCCAAACTATTTTCTGTATTATTAAAGTATAATTCTATGATTGCATTCTCCTGGAGAAAAAGCAGAAATCCTTGAAGCCAAGCTCGGAGTCGCATCTAAGGAAGAACTAATTCTCTATCATGAAATGCTTCAGAAAATCGGGCTTACCTTAAGGTAAGTATAAATCAGACTTCAACACGGTTTCTGCCGTTTCGCTTTGCCTCATACAATTTTTTATCTGCATTTTCAATCAGTTCATCCATGGTAGTAACACACTTTGGTGTAATGGAAGCTACCCCAAAGCTCGCTGTAACAGAGATCTTGACGTCACCGCAATCGTTGGTCGTAGATTCTATCTTTCTTCTAACATTCTCCGCTAATTTCGCCGCAAAGCTTAAGGGAGCTCCCGGCAGACAGATCAAAAATTCTTCACCGCCATATCTTGCAACCCAGTCATTTTCTCTCATTAAGCAGCGCTTCAATGTATTCGCAAAGCCTTTTAGTACACAATCACCGATCAGATGACCGTAGGTATCATTCACCTTCTTAAAAAAGTCAATGTCCACCATGATAATGGAGATACTATAATCAGATAGACGGGCATTGATCAAATCCAACGGGAGCTTCTCATTGATATACCTCCGGTTGTAAATTCCCGTGAGAGAATCCTTGATTGCAAGCTCCTTCAAAGTGTCAAGCATTGCATGAAAGTCATTCGCCGCATTCTCTCCGTTCATCCCTACGATTATATTATGAGTAGCATTCTTCAATAGCTCTAATACCACCGTACGGTCAGACAGCTCAATCGGAATAGCAGTAACCATATAGACATCGTTCTCTGAATACTCCAGCTTGATAAAAGTATCCTTTTCCCGATATGCCTTCATCGAGATGCAATTGTTGCATGTCTGATTCTTTTTCCAGAAATCATAGCAATTCTCTGGCAGATCCTCTGATCTGTTATCGGCAAGATTGATTACTGTATTATTTGTTGGGTCTACAATGCGAATCTTATCGTAAGCATGCTCCAGAATACTCACCTTATGAATGATTTCTTCAATATCTCGTTCGTACATTCTGCCCCTCCTCTCCTGCCGTTATGGCAAATAATCTTATTTTATAAGGATTCTGACTTAAGTAATCTCTACTACTGTATCTGTCAAATTATCTTTAATTTTTAAACATTTATTGTCTCTAATATTATCAGATAAAATAAAATACGTCAAAAAATAATTACATTTTCAGACGTATCTCATCCTTCGTTATTCTATTATAAATTTATTTACAGTACTCCCGAGGTGTTCCATTCTGTCCTTCACAGTAGACAGGTCACTCTTTAACCCTTCCATGATGGCATATTGTTCTTCTGTCTCCGCTGCCGTCTGCTGCGTCCCCTCACTAAATTCCTTAGAGATATCAGCGAGTTGCTTCGTCTTTTCCAGAACCTTTTTGCAATCATCTTCAATATTATGGATCGCGATTATTATAACCTATTTTCCGTATAATTTCTACATTTTCTTACATTTCAATATGTTTTATCTAATTATGTAAATATATAACAATACTGGTCACCGTCCGTTTTACTTGCATACTTCATAAAATAATTAATAAGCTTGAATTCATCAGGCATATTATCTGAATTAATGAAAATACTAGACTATGGAGGTGATTTGAATGATTACGAATATTCAACTGACAACAAAAGAAAAATATCTATTAGAGGATTCGAAAAATCATGAAGAACAATGTATTCTTAAATATGACAATTATGCGAATCTCGCATCTGATTCTGAGCTTAAGGCAGTCTTTCGAAGCAACGGACAAAAAGAAAGGGAACATCTTCAGACAATCAATCAATTGCTAAGTGGCCAGGTACCTGCTATAGGACAAGGCGGCCAGGGAGGTTCCTCCGGTTCACAGGGTGGTGGTCAGAGCAGCTCTTCTGCCTCATCGCAACAGTCAACCGTTGACGCCAAAAACATGGCAAACTGTGGCTTTAATGCCTCCGATAAGGATCTGTGTACCGATATGCTGATGTCTGAAAAGTATGTCTCCGGTGCATATGACACTGCCATCTTTGAATTCAGAGATGCTTCTGTACGTGATGTCTTGAATCACATTCAGAAAGAAGAGCAAAAGCACGGCGAAGCAATTTTTGCTTATATGCAGAGTAAGGGTATGTATAAGACAAGTTAAGCAGATGAAATACATGCAAAATTTGCCGGACAGTTCCTGATTTTGTATACTTTTGAACGAGATTTGTGTTCTCTTCAGGCATACAAAACCGGAAAATGTCCGGCACTTTATTACATATCCCAATTAAGTTATTATTCCATATATCCGCCCTGCATCGGGGAGACTGCCCTTTCTGCAAACAACTTTAGGACACCGCTTTTATATTTGAGTTCCTTCGGCTTCCACTGCTCCTTGCGTCTTTCCAGTTCCTCTTCAATCTGCGTGGGACTGCATTCCACTCCTTTGATTCCAATTATCCTAAGGATACGCTGTTCAATATCAATCTCAATCAGGTCTTCTTCCTCGACAAGAGCTATCGGTCCACCTTCCGCTGCTTCCGGTGATACATGCCCTATGGCAGGACCTTTGGAAGCTCCTGAAAACCTACCATCCGTGATCAGTGCTATGGAGCTGGCAAGCTCCGGATCCGAGGAGATTGCCTCTGTTGTATAGAACATCTCCGGCATACCGCTTCCCTTGGGACCTTCATACCGGATGAGTACTGCCTCCTTCGGGTGAATCTGCTTATTCAGAATCGCAGCAATCGCTTCCTCTTCACTGTCAAAAGGTCTTGCTTTCAGAATTGCCTTGTGCATCTTTTTCGGCACTGCGGTATGTTTAATCACAGCACCTTGGGGAGCAAGATTACCCTTAAGGATCGCAATTGCTCCATTCGTACCGATCGCCTTATCGAAAGGCTTTATGATCTCTTCCCGGGAGATTCCCAACTTACTAAGGTAAGCATTACATCTTAAGTAATATCCGTTTTTCTTAAGCTCCTCCAGATTCTCGCCAAGTGTTTTACCCGTTACTGTCATAACCTCCAAGTGAAGACTATCCTTAATCTCCTCCATGATGGCGGGAACACCTCCGGCATAATGAAAATACTGTGCCGGCCAGGTTCCGCTGGGCCGGATATCCAAAAGATAATGAGCGTTTCGGTGTAAGCGGTCAAAGCTTTCGCTGTCAAGCTCAATTCCGAATTCATGGGCAATTGCAGGCAGATGCATCAGTGTATTCGTAGATCCGGAGATAGCCGCATGAACCATTACTGCGTTCTCAAAGGATTGCAGCGTCACGAAATCTCTTGGCTTTTGACCTTTCTTTGCTAAAGCAACCGATTGTTTCCCTGCTTGATATGCATATTCCAATAGTTCTTCACTTGTAGCCGGAAGCAGTGCACTTCCCGGCAGCATTAGCCCCAGTGCTTCTGCCATGATCTGCATGGTAGCCGCTGTACCCATGAAAGAGCAGGCACCGCAGGAAGGACATGCATGATGCTTATAATACAGGAACTCTTCTTTTGTAATCTCACCTCGCTGATACTTCGCACTGTAGGTTCCGATCTGCTCCAGAGTCAATAGTTCCGGTCCGGCATCCATCACTCCGCCTGTCATGATAATGGAAGGTATATTAATTCTGCCAATCGCCATCAAATGGGCAGGAACCGCCTTATCGCAGCTGGAAATAAATACGCCGCTGTCAAATGGTGTAGCATTGGCGTGAATCTCAATCAGGTTTGTGATTGTATCTCTGGATGCAAGGGAATAATTGATACCGTCGTGGCCCTGAGCCATACCGTCACAGATATCCGTTGCAAAATATCTTGCTCCTTTTCCTCCCTGTTCTTCAATTCCGGCAACCGCCCTGCTCACCAGTGACATTAGATGTGCACTTCCGGGATGACTGTCTCCGAACGTACTCTCTACTAATATCTGTGGCTTATCAAGATCCTCTAAACTCCATCCCATTCCGAGCTTTAGCGGATCCATCTCCGGTGCGATTTGTCTAATCTCCTGACTCTTCATCTTTATCCCCATTTCTGTGCTGCTTTTTTGCACACCTCAAGTATATTTTATCATTCATGCTTACGTTTTTTTGTTTCCTTAACCATTTCCGGTTTTACTGTTTTCCGTGGCTTTACAGCTTTTTCAGGCTTTACGGTTTCTCCCTGCTTTACTGTTTTTTCATGCTTTACAACTTTTTCTGTCTTCTCTGTTTTTCCTGGTTTAGCTGCCTTTTCTTTCTTCTCAGAGTTTACTTCATTATCCGGCTTCTTCTCAAGCAATGCAGTAAACCATTTTTTGTACTCTTCCACACTGCGCTTCCAGGAGGAATCATACATCATACAATTCTTTCTATAGAACTTCCAGTCGGAGGAATGATATGCAGTCAGTGCCCGATTCAAGGCTTCATTCAACGCTTGTCCACTCCACTCGCTCATATAGAAGCCATTGGAATTCTCAGGATTTTCCCTATCTTCGATGACCGTATCTCTAAGCCCTCCCACCGGGTTAACCACTGGAACACACCCGTATCTCATGGCGTAGAGTTGTCCCAGCCCGCAGGGCTCAAATAAAGATGGCATCAGATAAATATCCGCTCCTGCATAGATTCTCTTGGCTGTAATGCTCGAATATTCAAAGTCAACAGCAATGCTCTCCGGGTAACCGGCCGTAATGCTTGCCAGCAGACCTTGGTAGTAGGGGTTACCGGAACCCAGAATGATCAACTGAAGCTTGCTAAAATCAAAGAAGCTGATAGCCTTAAGTAAGATATCGATTCCCTTTGCATAATCCAAGCGGGTAATCATAGCTACCAAAGGCCTGTCATCTTCCGGTAATTTATAATGTTCTCTGAGCCAGGTCCGATTCTTTTGTTTTCTCTCGGCATGCTCACTGTCATAGGGGAAGATGAGCTCCCCCTCCGTCATAGGATCATAATTGTCGGTATCGATTCCGTTCAGAATACCGATCATTTTGTTCTCCCTCTGCTCGATCAATCCGGTCATTCCACAACCCTGCTCCGGTTTCTTAATCTCTTGGCAATAGCCGGGACTCACCGTAGTGAGGAGGTCTGAATATAGGATTCCGGCTTTCATGAAGTTCAACCACTCCGGCCAACCAAGGGCATACTGCTCCTTCATGTTTATGATACCATTTAAGTAGGAAGCAGGAATATATCCTTGGTAAGAAATATTGTGGATGGTGAATACCGTCTTTATCTCTGGAAACTCCTTTTTGATCAACAAGAGCAGCATACCCGTATGCCAGTCATTGGCCTGGATGATGTCCGGTTTAAAGTCCATTCGTTTGATCAATTCCACTACCGCTCTGCAGAAAAAATAATAGCGGACTCCATCATCCTCGTAACCGTATAGATTATCCCGGTGAAAATATCGATCATTTGTGATAAAATAGGTAACCGGGTCTTCGTTTCCATTATCCGTCTTTACGACACAGGTCTCAAACCCCTGCTCCATTGCTACCGGATAATCGGTAACGTAGATTAATTCTTCCCCCACTGATTTATGCTTCGGCATAACCCGGCGAATCTCATAGTCTTTACTTTCCTGCAAGGCTTTGGGAAAACTCCTTCCCACTTCGCCTAAGCCTCCGGCATTTGCAAAGGGGGAAATCTCTGCTGCCACATAAAGCAGCCGTTTTTTCGTCATATTTATCCTCATTTCTGCCAAAAAACTTTGTCGGTACAAACCTCTGCAATTAAATTATGCTATAACTTTTGATATAGCTCCATATATTGCCCGGATGGTATATCCCAGCTATGATCAGAGGACATAGCCGCTTTCACAAGCTTCGTACGAAGCATCTTCTTTTTATATATGGAAAGAGCTCTTTGTATCGTATAAAGCATATCATGAGCGTTATAATTCGTAAAGCTGAATCCATCCCCTTCCCCCGTTGCTTCATTATAGGAAATCACCGTATCCTTAAGTCCGCCAGTCTCCCGCACAATGGGAAGCGTTCCATAACGCATACTGATCAGCTGTCCCAGACCGCAGGGTTCAAATAAGGAGGGCATGAGGAAGAAATCCGACGCCCCATAGATGCGCATGGCTCTCGGGTCGCTATAGGCGATTTTTACCGATACTTTTCCGGGATAACGATAAACCGCATTCTTAAAAAGCTCTTCATATTTCTTATCTCCGCTGCCAAGAATGACAAACTGCACCTCTTCCTTCATGATCTCATCAAAGACACATTCAATTAAGGCTAGGCCTTTCTGATCGGTCAGACGGGATACCAGGCCAATCATCGGAATATTCTCATCCACACTAAGACCAAGACTCTTCTGTAGCTCCAGCTTATTGATCATTTTATCCTTCAAGGATGACTTACCAAAATTCTTATACAGAAAAATATCCGTCTTAGGATTAAACTGCTCATAATCAATTCCATTTACGATACCACTTAGTTCATTCTCTCTTGCTCTCAATAGTCCTTCCAGACGTTCACCGTAGTAAGGATATTTTATCTCTTCAGCATAGGTATCACTTACCGTGGTGATCCAATTTGAGTAGACCAGACCGCCCTTCATGAAGCTGCCTGCCCCGTAAAATTCAAGTTTATCATCCGTAAAATATTCATCTCCAAGTCCAAACCATTCCTTCATCTCTGAGATCCCATAGATTCCCTGGAACTTGAGATTATGGATCGTGAACATGGTTCGAATATCATGATAACCATCCAGGCCTCGATACTGAGCCTCTAATAGCACCGGTACCATTCCTGTCTGCCAGTCATGGCAATGAAGAATATCAGGCTTAAAGCCAAGATACGGAATTGCCTCCAGAACAGCCCTGCAAAAGAATGCAAAGCGTTCCGCATCGTCCCCATAGCCGTAGCAGTTGTCTCTATTGAAGTAAAATTCATTATCGATAAAATAATACGTAACGCCTCGATATACTGTCTGCTCAATCCCGCAGTACAAATGGCGCCAACCCAGATTAACATAAAAATGGCACAGATGCTCTATGGTACTATTGCTCTCCGTCAGAATGTCCGTCAGTGTCTTCTTCTCTTCGCTTTCTTCCCATAACCCGGTGACCTCATCCTTAACAAGCTTCTTGGATTTACCGGCATATTCATACTTTGGCATGATTACTCTTACATCCGCGTCACGTTTGTTAAGAGCAGGCGGCAATCCTCCGATAACATCTGCCAGACCACCGGTTTTTGCAAAAGGACTTGCCTCTGATGCGACCATAAGAATCTTTTTCATTACAATCTCCTTTCCAAAATACTAGATTACAGCGCCTTTCCGAATTACGACAGGGTAGCATTCCTGACCGACCAGGTGTTTACCCTTACGGATAATGACCTCCTTATCAAGAATAACGTTTTCCATAACTACTTTTTCCTGAATCTCGGCATCCTGCATGATAACACTATTCCTTACAACCGCTCCTTCGGCAATCTTAACGCCACGGAACAATACACAATTCTCTATATGTCCGTTTATAATGCAGCCGTCTGCAATCAGGGAATTCTCTGCTTTCGCATTTTCACCGTACTTTGCCGGAACCTCATCACGAACCTTGGTGTAAATTTTGCCGTTATTATGGAACAGCTCATAGAAGTTTTCTGGATTGAATAGTTCCAGGTTGTGCTTGAAGTAGGACTGAATGCTGTAAATGTTTGCCAGATATCCATCATATTCATAGCCATAGATCTTAAGCTTTTTCAGATTGCGGACCAAAACATCCTTATTAAAGTCAAAGAGACCTCTTGTCTCACACTCATCAATCAGATATTCAAACAAACGCTTCTCAATGATATACATCTCCATACAAAGCTGATCTGAACCCGGATTCATCGGTTTTACTTCTATATCTACCACTCGGTTATTCTCATCTGTTTTCAGGATGGTATGTTTGGATAGCTCTTCCTTTGTGGCATTTTTCAGCTTTTTATAGACCACGGTGATATCGGCGTTATTTGACTTATGAAATTCCATAGCATCATTATAGGTCAGATTACATACCATGGAGCTTCCGGAAAGAACGACGTATTTCTCCGGGCTTTTACGAATATAGGACATATTACTGTGGTAGGCCTCAACCTCTCCACGGTACCATCCCCTATTGTCATGGCTTACATAAGGCGGCAGAATAAACAGACCTCCTTTTTTACGGTCCAGATCCCATTGTTTACCGGTATCCAGATGATCCATTAAAGAGTGGTAGTTATTCTGCGTGATGATTCCGACATTAATCATTCCGGAATTCACCATATTGGATAAAATAAAATCTATGATACGATACCTTCCGCCGAAAGGCAGTGCTGCCACAGATCGGCGGAGGGTTAACTCCTGAAGGCTGACATTGCTGTCACCGGTATAAATAATTCCCATTGTGTCTCTCATAAATCCTCCATTCTGCCGTTTGATACGGCACTAATATTATCAATATGAAATGCCTCATTCGATTTTCACAAGCCTCATAGGAAGGGTCTTGTCTTTACAGAAGTGAGTCCTAAATATTCATCATTAAATCGCTGTCTGAAAAGATTTATAATTATCCACATCAATCATACTGCCCTTCTCCAACCGATAACCAGCCGGGAGCACCAGATTCTCACCAACAACCGTGATATTCTTATCCTTCTCCCCTGCAGCCGTATTCACTTTATTATCCGGGTTACAACCTATGCAGCAATTATCTCCGATGACTGTGTTCTCTGCGATGATCGCATTCTCAATCACAACATTCTCTCCAATCTTAACATTGGGCATCAGAATGGAATTATTCACCTTGCTTCCCTTACCAACGGTTACACCGGAAAACAATACGGAATGGCACACATCTCCGTGTATGATACCACCTTCGGTGATGATACAGCGCCTAACGTTTGCTCCCGAAGCAATATAGTGCGGTGGTTCCACCGGGTTCCTGGAATAGATCTTCCATCCGGTGTCATAAAGATCCAGCTCAGGCGCTTCCTCAAGAAGATCCATATTTGCTTCCCATAAGCTCTCAATGGTACCAACATCTCTCCAATAGCCCTTAAAGGGATAAGCAAACATGCGCTCCCCGTTCTGAAGCATCTTCGGTATGATGTCCTTACCAAAGTCATTATTGGAGCCCGGTGTATCCATATCTTCGATCAAATATTGTCTCAGCTTCTTCCAACTGAATATGTAGATGCCCATGGAGGCCTTATTACTGATTGGTTGCTTAGGTTTCTCCACGAATTCATAAATCTGCTCATCGTCGTGGGTGTTCATGATACCAAATCGACTTGCATCCTCCCACGGAACCTCTAAGATAGCGATGGTGACATCGGCGCCCTTCTCCTCGTGGTATTGCATCATTGCATTATAATCCATCTTATAGATCTGGTCACCGGACAGAATCAATACATATTCCGGATCATATGCTTCGATAAATTCGATGTTTTGGAAAATCGCATTCGCTGTACCGGAATACCATTCTCCGACCGATTGCTTCATATAAGGAGGCAGAATCGTTACACCACCATTTAATCGGTCCAAATCCCAAGGCTGACCAATACCGATGTAAGAGTTCAATTTGAGTGGCTTATACTGGGTCAGAACACCAATGGTGTCTATACCTGAATTCGTACAATTGCTAAGAGGAAAATCAATGATTCGATACTTTCCTCCAAAGGGTACTGCAGGTTTCGCAATGTTTTTCGTCAGCACGCCTAATCTGCTGCCTTGCCCTCCAGCAAGCAGCATGGCTACACATTTTTTTGTTACCATAAAAATACCTCCTTAAATAATTTTCTCGGTAAGAGTCTGCTCTTATTCCTTAACCTTTTTTGGTCTTCCGGCCTGCTTCACCGGTTTATAAAATACAACGGATAATGGCGGCAGCGATAATGCAACTGACTGCTCATATCCATGATAAGGTACATTTTCCGGCTTGATCAGATCGGTATTACGATATCCGTTTCCTCCATAGCCCGCATCATCCGAATTAAATATCTCCCGAAAGCCCTTTGCCTTTGGCACTCCGATCCGGTAATCATTTCTTTGAACCGGGGTAAAATTCACTGCTACTAAAAGATAATCCTGCTTTGACCGACTCTTTCGAAGGAATGCCAACACACTCTGATTGTTATCATCCGGGCAGATCCATTCGAAGCCGCTCCAGCCGCCGTCATCCTCCCACAAAGGAGGTTGAGACTGATAAAAATGATTCAACGCCTTCACATAATCCTTCATCTTCTGATGCATCTCATAGTCGAGTAAAAGCCAATCCAACTCAGCATCATAACGCCATTCAATAAACTGTCCGAATTCACCGCCCATGAAGGTCAGCTTCTTGCCGGGATGCGCCATCATATATCCAAGTAAACATCTTAGTCCCGCAAATTTTTCATGGTATTCTCCGGGCATCTTGTTGAGCAGTGACCGCTTGCCATGAACCACCTCGTCATGGGACAAAGGCAGGATATAATTTTCAGAAAATGCATAGGTTAAGGAGAAGGTCAGAAGGTTATGATTCCATTTACGATAAATCGGGTCCATAGAGGTATAACGCAGCGTATCATTCATCCATCCCATATTCCATTTATAGAGAAATCCTAAGCCTCCGCTGCTGGTAGGCGCCGTGACAAGAGGCCATTGGCTGGAGTCCTCGGCAATCATGAGGGTCGCCGGAAACTGAGAATATACAATTTCATTCAGTCTTTTTAAAAGCGCCGCTGCTTCCAGATTCTCATTTCCCCCATAAATATTCGGCAGCCATTCCTCTCTGCCATAATCCAGATATAGCATGCTTGTTACCGCATCTACACGGAAACCGTCCACATGGTAGTATTCCAGCCAGAAGATCGCATTGGAGATCAGAAAGCTTTGCACCTCAAGCCGACCATAATCAAAGATCAGGGTTCCCCAATGAGGATGTTCGCCCCTTCTTGGATCCGGATGTTCAAACAGTGAGGTACCGTCAAATCTTGCCAGTCCATGGGCATCCTTCGGAAAATGTCCGGGTACCCAATCTAAGATGACTCCGATTCCTTTCTGATGGCAGTAGTCAACGAAGTACATAAAATCCTTTGGCGTACCATATCGGCTGGTAACCGCATAGTACCCAGTAACCTGATACCCCCAGGAGCCATCAAAAGGGTGCTCCATCATCGGCATCAGTTCGATATGGGTATATCCCATATCCACGACATAATCCACAAGTGTAGCTGCCAACTCTCTGAAATTTAGAAAGGAGCCATCCTCCTTCTGCTTCCAGGAACCGGGATGTACCTCATAGATCAGCATCGGCTGATTCATCAAAGGCTTCTCCTTCCTTCGATTCATCCAGGTTTCATCTTTCCAGGGAAATCCGCCAATATCGTATACAATGGAAGCCGTATTGGGTCTAAGTTCATTATAATATGCATAGGGATCACTCTTATAAAGGACCTCCCCTGAGGCGCTTCCCAGTGCATATTTATATAATTGACCCTCCTCTATACCCGGTATAAACAGCTCCCAGATCCCAGATTCCCGGATCATATGCATCGGGTTCGCCTGTATGTCCCAGCCATTGAAGTCTCCCACTACGCTGACCCAATTAGCATTCGGAGCCCATACGCTGAAACGGACACCACTTTGTCTGTCCTGTTCCATACGATGTGCTCCGAGCATATGGTAGCTCTTATAATTTGTCCCCTCATGAAAAAGGTAAATCTGTTCCTCTGTAATTTGGTTGTGCCCCATCTGACTGCCACCTCCCACAATTCTTGTTTTTCCCCTCCCCTAGTGCCTATGTAATATCAGCATTGAAAATATATGAGGGTATACCGGAATTAATTCATAAATTTTTTATTTTCTAAATAATTTTATTCTTACTCGGTCCAAATCTACATTGCCTTGATTTTTATTCTGTCAATGGAGTATAAAAGTAAATATACCTATTGTTAGTATAGCACATTTGTCGGAATATGTAATCCATTTTATGGGATAATCTCATTATTTTTTGTCCCTATACAAATTGTCTACACAATGTGAGAACAACAAAAAAACTCTTCTTTTTGCAAATCAGAATATTGCAGTAAAGCTAGTTTTCACATCAGTTAACGAAAATGTAAATAATTCTTAATACATACTATCTTTACTTCTACTCTCAATCTCTTTATAATGAATTATAGTTTAAAATCATATCCTTATTCACAGCTACAGTCAGTCAAACATAGGAAGGAGACCTGTTTATGAAAAAAGTCACAATTGCGATCGGTTCAATAATTGCCGTATTAATTATTGTATTGAGCATATATTTTATATTTCTAAAAGATAGAACTTCCCCGGTTGATAATCCGGATAACGCGATTACTCCAACTACAGCACCTACGATAGAGCCTACCCCTACTGTTACTCCCGTCCCTGAGGAAACTAAAAACGCTTCTCTATTCCCTGCTTATAAAAAGGTTAACGGCACTATAAAATACGGCTATATTGATCATTCCGGAGCTTTCATCATCCAGCCCTTGTATGATGATGCTGCAGATTTCGAGGAAGGCGTTGCTATCGTCAGAGAAGGCGATACCCAAAAAGTGATCGATACCACCGGAGCAGTAATCTTCGAAAACAAGGATACCATTCTCCCCTTCCACAATGGCCTGGCTGCATTCGTCAGTCTTAAGGAGGATACCTCGCTTTACGGATACATCGATCTTACCGGCAAGGTAGCGATCGAACCCAGCTTTACCTTTGCAGGAAATTTCAATGAGGATGGCCAGGCTTATGTTGCTCTGCCCGGCGGGAAGAGTTATCAGCTGATCGATAAACTGGGTAAGACACTGGAAAGCTATGAGGTTGATCTTGGCAGCTCCTATGTTTCCTCTTTCGAGGATGGCTATATCATTTATAACGATACTAATACGATTCGGTATGGTGTGAAAAAGGTTGACGGCTCCGATCTTTTTGAAGCTAAATACAGCGACATTTCCTATCTCGGCGATGATCTCTTCGCTGTAAAGAGTCCTGACATTGAAACCTACGAAGCCTCTTTTGATCCCGCAGCTCTTTTTAATGCAAAGGGAGAACAATTGACCGATTATTCACTCTATGATCTACAACCCTTTCAAAGCGGTTACACCTCAGCAGCGAATGATACCTATGTCTATTTCATCGATGAAAAGGGTCAGGAGGTTACCTCTCTACCCAGTTACGATGGCGGTGGTAAGCTGTCCCTTCTTGGTGATGTGGTGAAAGCAGAGATAGACGGCGGTCTGGCCTATTATCGCCTCGATAATACCTTATTATGGCAAGCGGACACCTCCACCCTCCTGGATAATGGTATCGTTGTCACAGAGCATAAATTCAAGCCCTTAAGAACCGTTATAGTACGATATCCTCAGCTTGAAGGTTTATCCGATACTTCGGTACAGACGCAGATCAACGAACAGCTGGAGACACTGTTCACTGAGTCACGTGCAAACATCACTGCCGAGGACGGTCTATCCGTTGATGATTCTTTCGTAGCAGCTCAGACAAAGAATCTGATCACCATAGCTATGAGCGGATACGATTATTATGAGGGCGCTGCACACGGAATGCCGATTAAGGAATACTATTTTATCGATATTACGACCGGCGAATTCTATGATTTTAAAGACCTGTTCCTAAAGGGAAGTAATTATGCCGATACGATAAATAATTTCATCCGTGCGAAGATAGCAGAAGCCGATGCCGAGCAGAGTATGTATTTCCCCGAAAACTTCACCGGAATAGCGGATGCGCAGCATTTCTATCTGTCGGAGAATGGCATCGTCATCTACTTCTATCCTTACGATATTGCGGCTTATGCAGCGGGCTTCCCAGAGTTTTTAATTTCATTTGATGATCTGAAGGACTCCCTTAATACTGACGGCTCATTCTGGAAATCCTTTCATTAAACAATAAATAATTTAGAAGTACTCTCTAAAATACGTAATAGGCTTCCGTTTCTATTCCATAACAAAAGGTTCTATCCCGGGACTACAATTTTTTGTAAGCCTGTCGATAGAACCTTTTTTGTTCCATACATTCTATTTATTTTAAGTTATCTGATTGAAGACTATACAATCGCCAGCTTATCTAATATATTGGTCAGGTAGGCGATGGTTACACCATAATTGGTCATCGGTACGTTTTGCAATTTTGCCTGATCCACACGACTCATCACATATTTACGATTGAACATGCAGGCGCCGCACTGAATGATCAGATCATACTGCTTTAAGTCCTTCGGAAAATCATTGCCGCTGACATTGACGATGGTGAGGCCCTCTCCCACCTTCTTCCGAAGCATTCTCGGAAGCTTCTCTCTGCCGATATCCTCTTCCAGAGGGACATGAGTACAAGCCTCTGCAATCAGTACCTTCGATTGCTCGGTCAGCCGGTCCAATATGCTAGCACTTTCTACAAAATAATCAATATCTCCTTTGTGGCTGGCAAAAAGCACGGAAAAGGAGGTCAACTTACTTTCAGCCGGCTTCTTCTCATAAACGAGCGAGAACACCTGGGAATCCGTGATAATCAGCTTCGGAGGCTTTGTAAGGCTTGCCAGTGCCTCCTCATATTTATCCGCAGTACTGCTTAACACGATGCATTTCTTGTCCAGCAGCTCACGCAATGTCTGAACCTGCGGCAGGATGAGACGTCCCTTTGGTGCTTGGATGTCCTGCGGCATAACTAAAAGTACGGTATCTCCCTCAGCCACCAGATCACCGGTGATACTCTTTGCTTCATAGTCCTCCGGAAGCTTGCGAATAATCTCTTCTCTGATCTTCTCGATGCCAAGTTTGGATATCGCACTGATCTTGATTGGCTCTTCCTTCATAGCTTCATAGATTTTATTACGTATCTTATCCGTGTTACTGATCTGGTCAATCTTATTAATGACCATGATTACTGCAGCCTTATGCTCCTTGAAGGCCCTTGCCCATTCCAGCTCTTGAGTAATATCCTCCTCGCTGCATACGATGAGCGCTACATCTGTCTTCTCCATAGCAAGCCTCGTCTTCTCTACTCTCATCTCTCCCAGATAACCGCTGTCATCGAAGCCTGCAGTATCAATCAATACACAGGGACCGATGCCATAGATCTCGATGCTCTTATAAACCGGATCCGTAGTGGTGCCTGCAACAGCTGACACAAGTGCAGTATTATGCCCGGTCAGAGCATTGATCAGAGTTGATTTTCCGCTGTTTCTTTTTCCAAAGATACCGATATGGAGCTGATTTGCTCTCGGGGTACTATTTAAACTCATGCAATCTATTCCTCTCTTTCAAGATCTATACAAAACAAATTAATTCCTGGTCTTTTTCTGCAATTGCATTCTGTAAGCATGCCGGGTATGCGAATATCCTTCTCTCACATTTAAGGCATGATTGCTATGCCTATATTGTAGCATGAATAACAAAAATATCCATAGTCCATCCGAAGGCTGTGCACGAAGCCTAAGCTCTGTCATAAAACTATCCTATTGCAGCTTTTGATCACCGAGGTGTTCTTGTACTAGAAGCGGAAATCTCTGCTGCCTGCTGAGATCTTATTCAAATTATCTTTTGCAATCTGAGCTACCTTCTCATTCGGTATGCGTTTGAGCTCCTCTTCAATCAGTGCCTCTCCCTTTGCTTTGGTATCCTCAGAGGCATAATCCTCCAGATATTCCTTCAATGTCATCAAGGCATTCGGCTGACAGCAGTTAGCAATCTGTCCGGACTTAACAAGACTCATAAAACGGTCTCCGGTTCTTCCCTCCCGGTAGCAGGCAGTACAGAAGCTTGGAATATGTCCGAGGGACAGCAGCCAGTTCACGATCTCATCCAGTGTTCTGGTATCCTCTACGTCAAATTGAGCCGAACTCTCCTCCTCTGCTTCTGCCTCTGCGTAACCACCAACGCTGGTCTTGGAGCCTCCGCTGATCTGTGATACCCCCAGTTTTAATACCTTTTCTCTGCTCTTCTGGGATTCACGAGTGGATACGATGATTCCGGTATAGGGTACTGCTATTCGGAGGATTGCCACGATCTTCTCAAAGATCTCATCGGAGATGGAATCCTTAAAGCTATTCGGATCAATATCATCTGCCGGACGGATTCTCGGAACACTGATGGTATGCGGTCCTACACCCATCGCTGCCTCAAGATGCTCCGCATGCATCAGGATACCGGCAAAATCATAACGATACATATTAAGGCCATAAAGGACGCCTAAGCCCACATCGTCAATCCCTGCCTCCATCGCACGATCCATGGCTTCCGTATGGTATGCATAATTGTGCTTCGGTCCGGTGGGATGAAGCTTCTCATAATTTTCCTTATGATAGGTCTCCTGGAATAGGATATAGGTACCGATACCGGCATCCTTTAGCTTTTTGTAATCTTCTACGGTTGTCGCTGCGATATTCACATTCACCCTGCGGATTGCTCCATTTTTGTGCTTGATGGAATAGATGGTGTCGATGCTTTCCAGAATGTAGTCCAGCGGATTATTCACAGGGTCCTCTCCTGCCTCCAGTGCCAGACGCTTATGTCCCATATCCTGCAAAGCAATTACCTCTCGTCGGATCTCCTCCTGTGTCAGCTTCTTTCTCGGGATATGTTTATTAATATAATGATACGGACAATAGACGCAGCCGTTGACGCAGTAATTTGAGAGATAAAGAGGTGCAAACATAACGATACGGTTGCCATAGAACTTCTCCTTGATCTTGACGGCCAGTGCGTACATTCTCTGAACAACTTCCTCCAGATCGCATTCTAATAAAACCGAAGCTTCCCTATGGCTGATGCCCTGGAATTTCTCTGCCTTGGTTAAGATCTCATCAATCAACTCCCGGTTATTCTTATTTTTACTGGCATATTCTAAGGTAGCGAGGATTTCTTCATGATTAATGAATTCCTCGGCTTTTTTGCTCATTACATCGTACATATTTCGTTCTCCTTTTCTTTATAATCACCGCGATCCACGGTTAACTCATAGCCGATCCCATGCATTCTGCGGTCGAGACAGAAGCGGCACTCCGCTGCTTCATCACTGGTACAGATTTTATTGTCATATAGCTCATAATTCTTACGAACTGACGTAGGTGAGAGGTTTGGCATCACGACATTCGCTCCGGAGCGTATCCCTTCCTCCCTTCCGGTTGGGTGAATCGTACCCAGTGCGGTGGTTGCAGGAATTAAGGCAGCGGGAAGCATCAATCTCAGGATGCTGATCAGCGTCAGAGTAAGCTCCATTGATCCCTTCTCTTTATCTGCAAAGGGAGTCTGATGATGAGGCAGGAAGGGTCCAAGGCCCACCATCTCCGGAGACAGTTCCTTCAGAAACAGAAGATCTTCTACCACATGTTCCAGAGTCTGATAAGGGGAACCTACCATAAAGCCCGCTCCCACCTGATAGCCTATCTTCTTTAAATCTCGTAGGCACTGCTTACGGTTTGACAGAGTCAGATTGTTCGGATGAAGCTTACTGTAATGCTCCTCGTTCGCTGTCTCGTGACGGAGCAGGTATCGATCCGCTCCTGCTTCGTAATACTTTTGATAACTCTCATAGCTTTTCTCTCCGATGGAAAGAGTCAGTGCACAATCCGGATAGTTCTTCTTGATCATCGTGATAATTTCCACCAAGTCCTCATCGGAGTAGCTTCCATCCTCACCACCCTGCAGTACAAAGGTACGAAATCCAAGTTCATGGCCTTCCTTACAGCAGCTAAGAATCTGCTCATTCGTTAGTCGATATCTGATCACCTCAAGGTTGCTTCTTCTTATTCCGCAGTAGTAACAGTCATTCTTACAATAATTCGTAAATTCGATTAAGCCTCTGGTGTAGATTCGATTGCCAAATTGCTTTTTGGCTACCGCTCTCGCTCTCTCTCGAAGATATTCCAGGTCAAGGTTGTTTATCTCCCCAAGTAAGGTAAGGAATTCTTCCTTCGACAATATTCTCTGTTCCTCTAATTGATCAATTAATTTTCTTATATCAGCCATAATGTTCTCCATTTTCTATGAATAGAATAAAGTGTCAGCTTGCTGACACTTTAGCGCCCGAGCGGATTGCATAGCAATAACTTCCTCTCCGCGAGGTGCGCCTCCTGCCCGGAGGGCTTTTTGTGTAATAGGACGCTATTCCTATTACACAAAAAAATCCTTACGTCGTTAAGGCGTAAGGATAGTATTAGTCCAATAAGTCCGGTGGTCAGATAGACTCCTGCTGCATCAGCTTATCTGCTTCCTGCATCGGATCGCTATCACAAAATCCACTTATGGTTTTCTATTCCTCGCCTTTCCCTCGGGCGTACCCTTGTGGTCAGAACGATTTATTCGTTATTTATTTAACAATTATACCGTAAACGGCTCGTTTTGTAAACAGGAATTTAAAAAATAATAGTCTGCTTATCGTTAGCAATGAAAGCATTATTTCCCCAGTAATCATTTATCTTTTTTTCCGCTTCCTTAAGATGATTCAGAATATACAGACCATGATGTACAAAGCATATTTTTTCTACCGTTTTACCGCTGCTTTTCAGTTCTTCATAGATTGTCTCAAGACTATGGTGCCCTGTTTCAATCAGTAATAAGGAACACTGGTCAGGCAAAATCTGTTTCAAGTCTCCATCTTCATAATCACCCGTATATACTATCTCTCTGTCCTCCATTGTGACACGGAAGGCAAAAGATTTCCAGCCGTCCGTTTCATTATAGGGTAAATGGTGATTATGAAGTGCCGATACCTGAAGCAAGTTATCCTGATACAGCAATCCATCTTTTATCCCTTCAACTACATGACCATAGTTACATCTGAAGTTATCCTCTGTATAACTCAGAAGCTGCATGATTCCATCATAAGCTTCCACGTATGGTATGAATGTTCTGATTTCTGGGTATGGTAATTCTCTCTTCCAGAAAACACTCAGTTTACGAATCGTCCAAAGCAGATTGCCCAATCCTCCTATATGATCCATGTGGCAATGAGAAAGGAAGATTGCCTTTGTTTTCAGTAAATCAATACCCATTAGATGAGCCGTATAGGAACAGGATTCACCTGTGTCAAGAAAGTACAAACCAGAATCACTTTCGATTGCGATCGAAGTGTGGTGTCTCTGCGGATACGGCTCTGTTCCGGAACAGCTCCCCAAAATATGAATTTTCACTACTGTATTTTCCATAAACACCTCTTCTGCTGAAGGTCCGACTGAATTACAGCGTCTCAACAAATTGAATCTTCCAGCCAGTCGGATCCAGAACAAAGAAGAATCTAACATGGGAATTCGGCTGAATGGGACCACTGTGTACCGCGAAACCCTTTTCCTTTATTAACTCCATGACACGATCCAGAGAATCTACCTGAAATCCTAAGGAGATATCATGTCCGACCTCGATTACTTCTTTATTCTTCTCATAGATCAACTCAAGCTCCGTCTCTCCTTCTCCCAGGAAAGCGAACTCTACTCCCGGTGCAGATGAAAATCTTCGTTTCTCCTTTAGACCCACGATCTCCTTATAAAACTTAAGAGATTCCTCCATATTCTTTACACTCAGGGTTGTCCAACAAAATTTCATTCTTTTTCTCCTTTCGAATACTTTTCATGATTAAACATAAACAAACGACATAATTGCCATCCCCAGGGCAGCGCTCAGTACATTGGCTGTAATTGCATAGGCTACTCTTCTCAACTTCCCATGCTCTTTCAATAGCAACGCATACAATAAGCATTCTGCGGTTATTATTAGAACTTCCACCGGGAAAAATGCAATGGTTGCGACCATGATTCCCGACTTCACAAAAAGTACCCCAATACTTGCCGTGAGAAGTAGTTGAGTAGCCAGATTCACCGTTAGGAAAAGAACCATATTAGAACGCAGCGTGAATCCGAATATCAGCAAAAGAATTCCTTCAATTAACAAAGTGGAGCTATAGGTTCCAAGAAACTGTTTCACGTAGGCCAAAAACGGAGTCTCAATACTCTGCGTATTCTCCACATAGTCATAGGTTATCATTGTCTTCAGGGATTTTCGCTTGATCACCTCGGATACTACTATTTTATTCTCCGGTGTAACAATAATCAATTTAAATTCGTCAGGGATACCGATATATCCAAAATGATGCTCCATTCCCTCCTCTGTCTTTTTCCCGATCAGATCACCCCACATCGGAGCAGGAGTACCCATCACGAGCCCTGGCTTCCAACCATCCTTATGATAGTCTTCTAGCAGCTTGATTTTAACCGGATCATATGTACTGAGATCAAGTCGTTGATAATTGGCTTCTTCCCTGGTCAGCAGGTCTAGGTAATACTCGCCCTCCGGAGGATTCAGAACCGTCACGGTTACCTCCGGCTTTGGTCCCATATCGGCTCGGGCTGCCGTCGCCGGCAGAAGCAGCAATATCAGAAGCATACATAGAAATACAACTACTTTACCAGACTCTGTACGATATTCCATATTGATTCCTCCCCTGCAGTATGGTTTTATTACGGTTCGTATGGCGAATCCGTCTGATTCTCCTCTGAGTTCTCTTCCATCCCATTAACATAATTCGAAGCAACCTGTTCCAACGATGCCTTTCCCGGCCCCTGCTGAGTTCGTTTCAGTCTCCCAAGCATAACCATAAGCCAGAGCCTCAAAAAGAGTCCAAGCAACACCATGATAAACGATAAGATCCCCACGGCAAAGGTAATGGCGATACACATTCCAATGACATAGATGGTCATTAATACTGTATAAGTCCTCTGTTCGCTGCGGTAATCTCCCGCCAACTCCTTCTCACCGTCTGCAACGAATTTTTCTATGGTTCCTTCCAGAATATAATATACCAAGCAAAGCTCTAAAACAGAAAATATGAGTGGATAATAGCTCATAAAGGTCGGCTGCTTGGGAGCCCAGATTAAGAGAAAGCTGATCACACCAAATATCGTTAACAGCATGGATACGATACGGGCTCTCTGATAATAAGGGGAAGTAAATCCCGACTGCAGATGATCTATTCCCTTAGATACAATCATGTATCCAACAAAGACAGGAAGAATAGCAATCGGTCCAAGGTTAATATGGAAGGTGATCAAAAAGATACCCCAAAACAGAATCCGGAAGCCTTCAAACATGTCAGAATGCACCCCTTCCCATAAGATATTTTAATACATCCATATAGCCATAAAAGTATTTTCTCTGATTCATATCATAGATCCGGACCGATCCACGGCTCCCGTCCTCCCTGGTGAAGGTAAGTCTTGGACGGACATCATAGAAATCATAGGTATCCTTCTTATCAGGATAACTCTTCTCACAGCTCGTAACGGTCAGACTATCTCCTTTCTTAAGCTGAAGCATCTCGATGTCATCGTATAAAAGACCGTTTAGGGTAAGCTCCATTTTGTGGCTAGCCTCGTCAATCAACAGCGATTCCACTTTAAAATCATTCAGGTTTTGCTGAGCACGTAGTATTGTCTCTCCATATCCCTGGTTTGAGGAACTACTGTTCATCATTAATAAGGTAGGATCCGTTGCAATATCACTGTAGATAAGTATCTTCCCCAGATTAACAAGTAAGCTACTGCCATCATTAAAGTTAACCTGTGCGTTATTTAGTTCCACCTCCCCCTTCCAGTCCTCAAGGTAGTAATTATTCATATACAAATATACCTTCCTCAAGCTGTAGCGACCATAGAGTTCTCCACGCTGCATCGGGGTATTACTTGAGTAAAAAGTCACGGAATTGTTGTAGAACATCGCATTTTCTGTTGCTATGAATGAATAATCATGTGCTTCCAGAAACTGTAGCCCAGTTACCTCTCTCGTATCATCACTGTTTGTCAGATATTGCAGCTCCAACACCGGCTCCTGGTACCCGGTCTCCGGTGATGGCACTGCACACGCAGCTACACAATATCTTAGGAAAACCGGTTCCTTTAATTTGGTAAGATAGGAATAGGCTGTCCCGCTGACGATCGTTATTGTAATTAATATGATACATATTCTTAATAAGCTTTTTTCTTTTTTCATATCCCACCCCATAGATATAGTAAGCACTGATTTCATTCTTCCAAACCGTGCTACTTACTACGATTTGATCTTAGCCTTCGACCACCATATTTTAACATTCCTACACGCGTCTATGCAAGGGATTTAAGGAAACCTTAAGATATTTATTGCTTAACTTCCAATACAAATTAAAGTGGATTCTAATATAAGCATCCGTAAAAAATCTACAAACGATAACCAATAGAAAACATGTTCCGCGAATTTCTATTACAATGAGAAAAGTGCTTAAACTCTCTTTGTCGTAGAGCTTAAGCACATTTTCATTATTTATTTATATACGAATTCTTTTATTATAAGCTTTTGATTGGAAACGATCTGTGATGTGGTCTGACCTAGTCAACTGAATTTTTTGCAGTTTTTACTCTCGCTGCAAGATTTCTGCCTGCCGGACAGATATAACTGCAGCTGCCGCACCCAATGCAGTCACTGACACTATATCTCTCTGTCTCTCTGGCTTTTCCCAGATCCACGAGATCAGCAATCAGGTTGACCTTCAATCCGCTGGGACAGTACTTACTGCAGCTGCCGCACTTAGAGCACTGTGGGGATTCCTTGAAGCCAGGATAGTCACCGGTAGCAATAAAATTCACAGTCCGGTCAACGACACTATCCTCTTCGGCAAGGTATGCCTGCATCATTCCTCCTCCGACAAACATGTTAACTGTACCCGGATAAACTGCATCCATGATATCTCGAATCTTCATGCCAAGCTTGACCTTTACCACCTGTGCTGTTCTCTGCTTCAGATCCGCAACAGTCAGAAGTCTCGTATCCGTGGTTTTTCTGTGATAGATAGCTTCGTAGACGGAATAAACCGTCTGCGCATTGAGAACCAGAATTCCATGTTCACAAGGAATCTCATGACTGGTTAACTGCCTGCCAAGAACGTCAGCGATTAAGATTCGTTCTGCGCCCATCGGATATAGATCTCTCACTTTATGGAGTTTTATATCGTCGGGGTAACTAAGACCTTCCGTATCCTTCACTGCCAGATAGATTTCCTGAAAGCTTACACATTTACGAAGCAGGTCAATTCCTTTTTGTAGTTCCTGACTGTAATTACGGAGGAGCCAGGCATCATGAATTAAGCCTGGGTCACATTCCACTCCGTTGATGATGAAGTACTTATCTTCCTTTCCCGATAATAGTGTCTGTAGCTTTCGGAGGGTCGGGAATGCCGCTCCACCCATACCGAAGAGCTCGCTCTCTTTCAACAGCCTTAAGATCTTCTCACCGGTCAGCATATCTGCTTCTGTATCCAACAGCGTCTCCAAAGAATCATTCGGTACCAGATCGATTAACTCTTTATTATAGTTCTTGCCATGTACTGCTTTCGAGAGCTTCAGCCTAGCCTTCCGTTCTTCTTTATTCTTGCCGGCTGCTGTCTCTACTACCTCCGAGAAAAGATTCATAAGGAGGATGCAGATAGGAACCGCTGCTGGTATCGCGCTAAATAACATTCCTCCAAAGCCTGCCAGAAAACCGGCAGCGCTTCCGGCAACTCGGTTCTTCGTTACCGTAACCGGATCCGTAACAATAATACAGCCCCAAAACAGTACCCCGTAGGTCACAATACTCCATGGAGACAGATCATGATTCAGGGAAAGCCCGATGAGCATACCGGTGATATAGCCAAGTCCGGCAAATGGACGAACTTTCAGAAAGAGAAGACCAATCAGCATTGCCGGCAGATACCAGAGTGACGGAGCGAACTGTGGAAGCGAAAGGTCAAATAAGAGCATAACCGGAACCAGCCCTACCAATGCAGGATTCAGAATATTCTTTCCCGTTCCGCCCCAGATCTGCTTTCCAAGGATCAACGCAATCGCTATTCCTATAAGCTGACCCCACAAAGGTGTACCAACCGTCAAAAGACTTATTATCGCTGCTGTGATAACACCAGAGGCACCGCACCAAAGCTTCTTATATCGAATTAAGCTAGATATAAATTCGATTAACCCGCCGAATGCTACCAATAAGAGAAAGCGCAGTATCCAAAGGGGATCCTCGATCCATAATGGCAGGTGATACAGCACTAGTATTTTAAATACATCCGACAGCATATGCTCGTTCGATTTTTTCACACGAATCATCGGAAATGTCGTCATTTATTTCACTCCTGCAAAAAAAGCGTGGACCTTATGCAATCCGGTTCCATAAATCATCATAGGACAGCCAACGACTGCCTCCACACCGGCTTTCTCACACTCAGCCAAGGTTACCGGGTCTGCCACACGGAACAGAATCCGTTTCACACCCTTATCGATCAGTTCCTTCACAGCGACTGCAGCATTACTCTTACTCAAAAGTACAAAAGCACTCTTCGGTATGCTCGGCAGCTCATCCAGCTTATGATAAACCTTTACATCATAGGTTGCATTCTCTTTCGTATTATATGGATATACTCTCAGCTTGTTGTTGATAAATGTCTGATAGATTTCCTTACAATAAGCATTGTTTCTTGATGAGTACCCAACAAAAAGAATATCCTTGTCCCTAAAAAAGTTCTTATACAGCTTTGACATAATATGGCCCCCGTTCTACATTTTATTTAGCTTAGCGATGATAATAGCATCAAAAGCGCCTTAGGTATGGCATCGGTTGACACCCTACTCATATTATACACTTAACATCATATTCTGTCTAATATTTCCATCGAAAATTATTATCCCTATACTCAACGCACTAACAACACCGAAGCAAAATGCACAAAACCTATGAGGCTTCCTCCGGAGACATCAACTTTATAACAAGAGCAATCATATCAATATTCTTGTTGACATTATTAATAAACTATTATACTATTTGTTTATATTATTAGTAATATTGGAGGTGTCTATGGATCTTAATTTCGATGATCATTCGATAGAGGATCTAACGCAGGGCTTTTGCTATCACGTCGATTCCAAAACCTATCATTGTCTCCTATGCAATAAAAGTTTCGAAACAGGTGAGATTTTTCGCTACGGAGATCGCTACTTTGATGCTTTGAAAGCAATCGAACTTCATATAAAACAGGAACACGGCGGCATGTTCGGGCAGCTGATTGGCAAGGAAAGCAAATATAGTACGTTAACCGATAAGCAGAAGGAAATACTGGAACTTATTCAGCTTGGATTATCCGACCGCGATATTGCTGCGAAGCTTGGAATCTCACCTTCTACCGTAAGGCACCAGAAGTTCAGTTTTCGGGAAAAGGCAAAGCAGGCAAAGCTATATCTTGCAGTCTATGAGTTAGCCTTCGCGGCTCATCCCTGCGAGAAAGACAGCCTGGTCCCCATCCATGAAGGCGCGAAGATGGTAGATGACCGCTATATCATCACAAAGGAGGAACGGGAGAAGGTACTTAACACGGTCTTCTCAAGCCTCTCTCCGCTCAGGCTTAAGATTTTTTCAGCCAAGGAGAAAAAGAAGATAGTAACCCTTCAGAAGATTATGGAGCAGTTTGAAAAGGACAAAATCTATACGGAAAAGCAGATAAACGAAGTGTTGAAGGATATCTATGAGGACTATCCTACTCTGCGAAGATATCTGATTGAATATGGCTTTATGGAACGATCAAAGGATTGTCATGATTATTGGGTAAAAAAATAGTAAATGGAGGTGTATTATGGACACAACAGAATTGTATGGTGAAATAAATAAATTTTTGGATTCGGAGGGACGTCTGACACTATTTCCAGCAAAGAAAAGAAATAAAATTATATCCTTATTCTACCTTGCCACAAAATTCGAAGCGAATGTATCCTATACTGAGAAACAGATCAATGAGATTATCGAGGCTAATCATATCTTCCAGGACAAATGGCTGCTGCGAAGAGAGTTGATTAATCTTGGTCTGCTTTGTCGCCTGACCGACGGTTCAAAGTACTGGCTGTCGGAGAAACCGCCACATATCGAAGAGCTGTTGGCATAAATCAATGTATTTTTTAAATATTAGCTTTACAACCCCATCTATATCATATATAAAATAACTCTCCTTAAGGCAATTGTATACTGAAGAGCCCTAAGGAGAGTTATTTTATATTGAATTAAGTTATACCGGTTTGTGTTCTTTTGGTATTCTCTGATTAGTCGAGCTTCTTACCTGGATAGCGGTTATCTCCTCTGCTGTGGTCTGGTTCGTAGGTAGATCACAGACCAAAGTCTTATCTGATAAAACGGCTACACGGTCACAGATGCCCATGATCTCATCGATGTCCGAGGAGATATAAATGATACAGGCCTTTTTCTTAGCCATATCATTAATAAAATTATAGATATCAATTTTACTGGCAAGATCAATTCCCCTGGTTGGTTCATCCAGAATAAATACTCTTGCCCGGATCATTAACCACTTTGCGAAAATCGCTTTCTGCAGGCAGCCTTCACTATAAGATTGCATATTTTTACTCTTCGGCTGCGGGATATTGATCTTCGTAATGTAGTCCATCGCAGTCTGCTTCATGAAATTGAAATTAATGATAGAGTTCTTTGCAAATCGATGTAAGGAGGGAAAAGCAACATTTTCATTGGTGTCCAGCTCCCGAAAGATCGAATCCTCGTGACGGTTTTCCGGTAATAATGCAATATTATTGTGAATGGCTACACTCGGATTACTGATTTGGACTGCCTTCCCGTTGATTCTGATCTGACCTTCATATTTTGCAGCACCAAAGAGACAGTTCGCTAAGAGCGTTCTGCCGGAGCCGGCCAGACCTGTGATGCCTAATATCTCTCCTTCTCTCAGTTCAAAGCTTATATTCTTGAGCTTATCTTCAAAACCCAGCCCACTTACAGAGAAAAGGACCTTACCCTTCTTAAGATTCATTTTCGGATAACGCTCTTTGTATTTGGTTCCTACCAGCAGATGCAGAATCTCATTCTCCGTCGATTCACTGATGAGCTTCGTTCCGACTAAGGTCCCGTCCTTGATGATGGAGATGCGGTCACCAATGGTCATAGTATCGTCAATGCGGTGAGTGATGCAGAATACACCGGCACCTCTCTCCCTGATTCTTTTGACAATATGATAGAGTAGCTCTCTCTCACTTGGATTCAGTGCCGCCGACGGTTCATCCAGGATAACAACCTTAGCTTCGGAGATATAGGCTTTGCAGAATTCAATCATCTGTCTTTGTGCCAAACCTAAAGTCCGTACAGTATCCGTTGATTTGATTGGCAGCCCTAATTCGACAACCAGCTTGCGGAATTGACAGTTCAGCTTCTCAAAATCAATCGTCTGAAGAAGCTTATTTTTATAAGGCAGATTATGAAAGTACAGATTCTCCGCAATGCTTAGATTATCCAGCAAGGTGGTATGCTGCTGAATGAATATTAGTTCACTGGACGAATAAAATGAAAGACTCTTAGGTTTTACCAATTGTCCCTCAAAATAGATCTCTCCGGAATCCGGCTGAATCATGCCGCTGATCATCTCCATCAGTATACTTTTACCGGAGCCGTTCTCTCCCATAATCATATGCACTTCACCGGGATATAGAGAAATATTAATATCATTCATCTTAAAATCTGCGATTTCAAGATTGATATTCTTAAGCTCAAGCAATGGATTTCTCACTTGGGAACCTCCTGAAAATGCTAATTTTCATAAACATCGATTGAAGTGAATAGCGGAATATTATTATCAAAAATATATTTTTTGTGCTTATCCTCCAGATTTGAATCCGTAAGAATCCGATTAGCGATACTTAGGTTTCCTACCCGGTAAAGAGATTTACTTCCAAAGAATTTAGAGAGACAGACAACTGTTACCGATTCCGCCAGTTTGACTGAGTGTTGAATCAGCGTTGCTTTCTTTGTACTGGACACAGTCAAACCGATCGTCTCACTAAGCCCATCAATTTCTATAAATATATGATCGAACGAAAAATTTCTGAGATTGTCGATTGTCATTTGCCCATATACTGCGCCCTCCTCCAGGTCTCCACCAAGGAGAATCAGATTGTTGGACGTAGAATGTGTAAAGGCGGAGGCGATGGATAAATCATTCGTAACTATGGTCAGATTATTACGTCCTGATAATGCTTTCGCGATAAAGGAATTAACGGGACCACTGGTCAGCATAATCGCTTCCCCGTCATTCACCAGATGATAAGCCGTATCTGCAATCTCCTGATAAAGAAGGATGTCCTTAATCTCCTCGTTCTCATCCCACGCAGTTTCATCTACATAATCCATTAACACAGCGCCGCCATGAGTACGCTTTAAGAAGCCCTCACTTTCAAGCTTCTCCAGATCACGGCGTACCGTAACCTCGGTAACATTAAGAAGCTCACTCAGCTTTGCGACTGAAACCTTATGGTCTTTCATCAGACAGTTTTTTATTATACGAATTCGTTCGATAGCAAACATAATTTTATCCCATCTCTATATAATCTCATTACATTAAAACACCATAACTAAGATTAAGGTGCTACAAATTTCCAAACACAGAATGGCAAATATCGATGCATCTATTCTGCCTATATTATAAGCCCGACACCCTAGTCATAATCAAGGCATTTCTAGAATTATCATACACGATTCCTTGTAAAAAAACAATAACGAAAATCCTTCAATGTGAAAACGATCAGAAACGAAGATTTATTTTTCTTCGTTTCCGTCATATCCAACATGCTTCACAAGAAAGCCTTTGTGAAAGATGCATAATATTTTTTTAAAATCATTAAGATTATTGTTGACATCTATAATAGAGGATGTTATTATTTCTTCATACAAACACAAACGAAATTTAATTCGAACACAAACGAAACCAAGATAAGTTATAAATAAGTCGATTTTTACGAATTGCTTTGGTGTGAGCTATAGATAGTCTATAGTTATACATATATCAAAAGGGAAAGATTAAGGAGGCTTTTATGAAAAGAAGTTTAACAGGTTTTAAAAAGGCTTTATCACTTGTCGTAGTTCTTACCATGAGTGCAACTCTTCTTCTCGGATGTACCAGCAAGACAGAGGAACCTGCTGCTACTCCAGAACCTACAAAGGCTGCTGAGACTGCACAAGTTACGGAACCGGCTGCAACTGAGGCTCCTGCTGCAGAACAAACCGGCGCAGGCAATTATATCGGTATTGCAATGCCGACCCAGTCCAGTGAACGTTGGATCAAAGATGGTGCAGCAATGAAGGAAATCCTTGAGGGAAGAGGCTACACAGTAGACCTTCAGTATGCAGAGGATGATATCCCGTCTCAGAAATCCCAGATTGAAAACATGATTACAAAGGGCGCAAAGGTATTAGTTATCGCAGCAATCGACGGATCTACTCTGTCCGATACACTGGATGCCGCTGCAGCTCAGGGTGTTAAGGTTATCTCCTATGACCGTCTTTTGGTCAACACCGATGCAGTATCTTATTATGCAACCTTCGATAACAGACGTGTTGGTCAGCTTCAAGCAGAATCATTGGTAGACGGTTTAAAGAAGCTGAAAGGCGAAGGCCCTTACAACATCGAGCTTTTTGCCGGATCCCCGGATGATACAAACTCGTTCTATTTCTTCCAGGGTGCGATGGATGTTCTTCAGCCGTTA
The DNA here is from genome assembly GCA_023415055.1 of Bacillota bacterium. GTDB lineage: Bacteria > Bacillota > Clostridia > Lachnospirales > Lachnospiraceae > Mobilitalea. The sequence goes on from JAEZLZ010000081.1 coordinate 30,612, forward strand.
ATCGATGCAGGTACCATCTCTATCCCTTCCGGTCAGTTGACACAGGAAGAGGTTGGAACTCTTCGTTGGGATGGTGCTGTAGCACAGGCTCGTATGGATGCTGTTCTTGCAGCTAACTATACCGATGGCAAGACACTTCACGGTGTATTATCACCTTATGATGGTATATCCAGAGGTATCTTATCTGCTTTGACCGCATTTGGTCTCACCGGTAAGGATCTCCCTGTTGTAACCGGTCAGGATGCTGAGGCAGCTTCCATCAAGCTTATTATCTCCGGCGATCAGTATTCCACTATCCTTAAGGATACCCGTTTACTTGCTGAAGTTGCTGCAAACATGGTAGATGCAGTTCTTACCGGCAAGGAGCCCGAGATTAATGATACCGAGACCTATGATAATAATGTAAAGATTGTTCCCTCTTATCTTCTTGAGCCTTTCATCATAACAGTAGATAATTATAAGGAATTAGTTATGGACTCCGGCTATCTGAAACCGGAAGACATTCAGTAATTCGAAGTAAGCTTTTATAACCAAAATGTCGGTTAGTATATAGCACTAACCGACATTTTGGTATGAAAAATCGAATATAAAATGTCTGCAAAAGGAAGGTTCTTCAATATAGGTAGGCCATTATATAGCAGAATGTAGTTCTGTAACAAAAGGAGTGAAAAGATGGAACAATATGCATTGGAAATGCGAAATATCACAAAAACGTTTCCTGGCGTCATAGCTCTTGATAACGTGAATCTTCAAGTTAAACCATACCAAATCCACGCTTTGGTTGGAGAGAACGGAGCTGGAAAATCAACCTTGATGAACGTCCTCAGCGGAGTTTATCCTCATGGGACTTATGAGGGTGATATCATTATCGATGGACAGGTATGTGCATTTAAGAACATCAAAGAAAGTGAAGCAAAGGGAATCGCTATTATCCATCAGGAGTTGGCTCTGATCCCACAACTTTCAATAGCAGAAAATGTATTTTTAGGTAATGAACAGACCGATTTCGGACCTGTGATCAGCTGGGATAAGACTCGTGTTAAGACAATGGAAATGATGAAGAAGGTTGGACTTCATGAGAGTATAGATACCAGAATCAGAGATATTGGAATGGGCAAGCAGCAGCTGGTAGAAATTATTAAGGCTCTGGCAAAGGATGTCAAGATTCTAATACTTGATGAACCGACCGCTGCTCTAAACGATGACGATTCCAAGCATTTACTCGAATTATTACTGGATTTAAAGAAGCAAAACATAACAAGTATTATTATATCACATAAGTTAAATGAAGTTACAAAAGTAGCCGATTCTATCACAATTCTACGTGATGGCAAAACGATTGAGACTTTAGTGAAGGGTGTTGACACTGTAACAGAAGCCAGAATCATAAAAGGTATGGTTGGCCGCGAATTAGTGGATCGTTTCCCGAAACGATCTCATAAAATAGGTGAGGTCTGCTTTGAGATTAAGAATTGGAGTGCATATGATTCTAAGGATGAATCCAAGCTTGTACTCAAAAACATCAACATCAAAACCCGACGTGGCGAAGTTGTTGGAATTGCAGGCTTGATGGGAGCCGGAAGAACAGAATTCGCCATGAGTGTATTCGGAAAATCCTTTGGTAAGAAAATTGAAGGAACCATAATTAAGGATGGTAAGGAGATTCATATAAAGAATGTAAAGGATGCAATTCGGCACGGTATCGCTTACACAACAGAAGACAGGAAGAATGCCGGTCTGATCCTGATTGATAATATTAAGCGTAATATCAGCTTAACCGCTTTCCATAAGATAAGTAAAGGTATTGTCATTGATGAAAATAAGGAAATCAAAGCGGCAGAGGACTTCCGGGAGAAGCTGAGAATTAAGTCACCCAGTATTCTTCAACGAACCGGTAATCTATCCGGCGGTAATCAGCAGAAGGTTGTATTCAGCAAGTGGATCTTCTCCGATCCCGACGTGCTGATACTGGATGAGCCGACCCGAGGCATTGATGTTGGCGCTAAGTACGAAATCTATTCTGTTATCAATGATTTGACTGCTGCCGGCAAAACCATTATAATGATCTCGTCCGAATTACCTGAAATCCTGGGTATGTGTGACAGAGTTTACGTCATGAATGAAGGCCGAATCGTCGGTGAGCTGAATGCGGAAGAAGCCTCACAGGAAAATATCATGCATTGCATAATGCAGAGCAATCAGGAGGGATACGATGAATAAGAAAGCTTCATTTTTGAAAGGCAACATTCGTCAATATGTAATGGTAATCGCCTTGGTCGTTGTAATAATACTATTTCAGATTTTGACCAAAGGTGTATTATTAAAGCCATTGAATATTTCCAACTTAATTTCACAAAATGCTTACATATTAATACTTGCTATCGGTATGCTCCTTTGCATTCTTACCGGCGGTAATGTAGATCTGTCTGTTGGTTCGGTTGCAGGCTTTGTCGGTGCTATCTCTGCAACCATGATGTTAAAGATGAATGTACCGATCTTCCCCACCATTGTTGTTTCATTGCTCCTCGGTTTTATCATTGGATGCTGGCAGGGCTTCTGGATCGCTTACGTCGGTGTTCCGGCTTTCATTGCTACCTTGGCCGGCATGTTGATTTTCCGTGGTCTGACTATGGTAGTACTCAAGGGAACCAGTCTTGCTCCTCTCCCCGATGGATATACCTTTATGGCCTCCGGCTTCTTACCGGAGATCGGAAAGATGGGTAATCTGAATATTCTTGCTATTGCATTGGGTGTGATCGCTTCCATCTTATATGTACTGAAGGAACTGAATGACAGGAAAAACAAAAGAAAGTATGGTTTTGAGGTAAGTCCCTATACTACCTTTATTCCACAGGTTCTTGGAATTATAGTAGTCATCAATGCATTTACTTACTCTCTGGCTTCCTACAAGGGTATCCCGATGGTACTGGTAATCGTAATCGTATTGGTGCTCATTTATTCCTTTATCACCATGAAGACAATTCCCGGTAGACATATTTATGCCTATGGTGGCAATCTGAAGGCTGCCCAATTATCCGGCGTCAATACCAGAAAGGTTATGTTCTGGGTATATGCTAACATGGGACTTCTGGCTGCTCTGGCAGGTGTTATTTTTACCGGACGATTGAATTCTGCCACACCAAAAGCCGGTTCCGGCTTTGAGATGGATGCCATTGCTGCCTGCTTTATCGGTGGTGCTTCTACCTCCGGAGGTGTTGGTACCGTTGTTGGAGCAATGGTCGGTGGTCTTCTGATGGGTGTACTGAATAATGGTATGTCCATTATGGGTATCAGTATCGATTGGCAGCAAGCCATTAAAGGTTTTGTACTTCTTGCCGCAGTTGCATTTGATGTATACTCAAAATCTAAATCAAAATAAACAGATTTTAATGCTCATAATAGAGGCTGTTTCTAGTGATAGAAACAGCCTCTTTTTTACTCATAAATCTCTATTGAACCACATTTTCCATACTCACTTCAAGTACATCGCCTTCCCTCATCAGGATATGTCCTGATTCATAGGGCATGCCATCCAGAGTGATCAATACCTTAGTTACTCCGAAATAATTGCCGAGAGTATTGGTTACACTTTGCAGAATACGAAGCTCATAACCCGCACCTGCATTCATCTCACTGACAAATTCCCGACTGAAGTCTGCATGAAGAATATTCCCCTCCTCCAGGGTCAGGCTGTTCAGCTTAGTGTTCTTACTCATCAGCGGAAGATACGTATCCTTGGGCAGATCCTTCTTCATCGCTTCCTCTAATACTGTTAATGCATCGGATCCGGTTGGTAAGGTCAGTTCGGAGGGAACCATATAGATCTTCTCATCCGCATCCGGATAGTATAACGTGAAGGACTGCTTGTATGGGGTGTTCTTATTCACAGTGCTTAAGGTAGAAGAAACCTCCATACCCTCCGATTCAAATACAGTCTTCACCAGACCCACTCCGGCCACGTAGTAATCCTTCGTTGTGTTATCTGCACTTTCGGTTGTGACCTCCAGGGTCTCAAAGCTGCCATATGGGGTAGTGATCGCTACCTTCTCCCCGGTGATGGTCCGGGTTCTACCATCACTTAATGTCCAATTGGTCCCCTTCGTCAGTGGCTCCATCAGAAGTACTTCCGCATCCGCTTCGGAAGTCTGATTCATAAAATTATTACGGATATAGCTTTCATTTGCAAGATAGACAACGGATAATGCTCCGTCCTTTATCTGCAATACCCTGACTGTTACTGTCCCGCCGTTCTCTGTTCTGGTCTGTAGCTTCTTATTCGAAGCATCAATGTAATCATTAAATCTGCGATAGGAAGCATACTCATTCCCTGCGCCTTCATAGACATATTCTGTATCCACTTCTAAAGGAAAATAATCCTCCAAAGTAAATGCTTCCTGTTCTCCCACTGCTTCTCCTAACTCATCACCGGTTTTCTCCTCCGGGGGAAGTGTAACGGTGGGCTGTGTAGTAGGCGATATGTTATCCGAATTTTGATCCGCAGTACTGTTATTCTTCTTACATCCGACGAATGACACCAGAAGCAGTATCATTATCATAGACATGAGTAGCTTTTTCATAAAAATTCTTCCTTTCCTATGCACATATTCATACTTATGAATTATGGTCATCTCAGTTTAATTTATTCCTTGCTCAACCATTAGACGAGATAAGAGACATATTGTTCCAAACCATTCTATGGATTATGTTTTGCAAATGAAAGGAGGACATGGTACTGGTTTTGCAAATCGTATCAATATTCTGCCAAGATAATTGCATATGATTTACTCACGATTGAATTAAGCCTTTTATACTTTCATATATCCGCTTAGCAATCAACGAATTATTCATCGTATATAAATGAATACCCTCCACTCCCTGAGAGATCAGATCCACGATCTGGTCCACAGCATAGGCGATACCCGCATCCCGAAGTGCCTCCGGAGAATGTTCAAAGCGCTGCATCATCTTGGTGAATTTGGCCGGAAGGCTTGCCCCGCATAGGGTAACCATACGCTCTATCTGAGCTTTATTCACTACCGGCATAATTCCCGCCTCAACCGGAACCATAATGTCTGTGCTTCTTGCCTTCTCCAGAAAGGTATAAAAATAGCTGTTGTCAAAGAAAAGCTGTGAGATCAGATGCTCTGCACCCGCATCTACCTTTCTCTTCAGATGATCAATATCATTATTCAGATTGTCCGCATCAATATGTCCTTCGGGATAGCAGGCTCCGGATACGTGAAAACCTCCTCTTTCTCTGATATATGAAACCAGCTCACCGGCATAACGAAACTCATGCTTCGGCGCTATATCCGGATTGATGTCTCCACGTAAAGCCAGAATGTTCTCGATCCCCTTCTGCTGTAAATGATCCAGTATGAGGTCAATTTCATCCCTGGTATAATTCACACAAGTCAGATGTGCTAACGGTTCAATCCCATATTGATATTTTATCGTAGAGGCAATATCACAGGTCAGTGTATCCCCGGCATTCCTCCCTGCTCCATAAGTAACGCTGATAAAGTCCGGCTTCAATTCCTGCAAATCTCCCAGGGTTGTATAGATTGTATCAATAGAGCTTGTCTTCTTAGGAGGGAACACCTCCATAGACAGCACCGTCTTCTTCTCTTTGAATAATCTGGATATCTGCATCGTTCTCTCCTTGTCTTCTTAATCTATCGATTTGATCCAGCAGCGACGGCGTTTGTGCTGTCTGGTCTCAAAATGCTTCCATAATGCCTGGACCTGATGATTGTTCTCGAGCTCCGGACCGGTCTCGGCATATTCAAAGCCCTTCTCCCTCGCGGAAGATGCCATGGAATTCATCAGAACCGCTGTTAAACCTTTATTCTGCATCTGAGGTAATACTCCGATCAGATAAAGATCCAGTACTCTGTTCTCCGTGTAGGGTGCCCGCAGAAGAGGATACCAGCCGAAGGGAAATAGCCTGCCTCCATATCTTCTCACCACACGATTAAGAGAGGGAAGAGCAAGTCCGAAGCCTACCAGCTGATTTTCTTCATCGATAAGCAGCTTCACAAAATTCGGATTGATCAGTAAAATAAATTCGTCATAGTACTTCATAATCTGCTTATAGGACAGCTTCACTGTCCCATATAAGTTCTCATAAGCGATATTATATAAATCAAAAATCTTTGTAATATATGGTTTGATCTGATTACGGGTCTCCGGCTCGATCAGCTTCAGCCTGTGCTTACGAAGAACCGCGGCAGAGAGCTGATCTAATCTCTCATTTGTTTCCTTCGGTATCTTTACCTGATATTCGACCCAGTCCGTATCGCAGCGAAAACCCAGACTTTCCAGATGTTTTATGTAATAGGGATAATTATAGATTGTAATAAACATACTCTCTTCATCAAAGCCATCGATCAGCATCCCCTCCTGATCCATATCATTAAACCCGATCGGTCCGTGAACCTCCTCTAAACCCTCCTCACGTCCCCAGTCCTCAACTGCCTGAAACAGTGCTTTTGATACTTCAAAATCATCTATAAAATCCACACGTGAGAAACGAATCCGTCTAGTATTCCACTTATCGTTCGCCGCCTTGTTGATAATTCCTGCTATCCTACCGACACACTGTCCATCCCGATATGCTAAGAACTGCTTTGTTCTGCAATATTCATAGGCAGGATTCTTCTTCGGATTAAAAATACTTAATTCGTCGGTGATCAATTTCGGAATCGCCTGCGGGATTTCTTTGTACATTTTTGTGTTAAATTCAGCAAATATCTTTTGTTCTTTCCTTGTTCTAACCTCTTTTACCTCCAGCATTGTGCACCCCCATATACGTTACAACCTGTTTTTATTGTATATCAGCAGGAAAAATAGCGCAACAACATGTTAGTTAAACCGTATTTTCTCTATTTGTGTCGCTTTCGTTACAAGGTCACCCCATTCCCGGGAGTGCAAGAATTTAACAAGGAACCCGCCACCTCAGTCTATTAATACTTTCCTATCTCGACTTATTGACTTAGTTTATCATCTGAATAAATCCCTTGTCCCATTGTTTTATGTTTACTTATTGTAAAATTGTGGTACAATATTGGGTAAGAAGTGCAAAAATTACACAGGATAAACTTGTCTGGTCTTACAACCGGTCACATAATTTACTACCTATAAGTTCAATGATAAGATGACAACACAGTACACTAGTCAACCGTATCCGGTCCGTCGATACGTTTGGACCGGGAATTACGTATTTAGCTTATGTTTTGACCAATCTTATTCTACATTTAACGAAAAGTAAAGGAGTGAAGTGATTGTATGGTACTTGAGGGTAAAGTAGTTGTAGCACAGGGTGGAGGGCCCACTGCGGTAATCAATCAGTCATTAGTTGGAGCCGTGCTGGAATCTAGAAAGTTTCCACAGATAACAAAGGTATATGGCGCAGTAAACGGGGTTACGGGGATAATCAACGAAGACTTTCTTGATCTTACACAAGAAACGACTCATAATCTGGAGCAGGTAGCAATCACTCCTTCCTCCGCCTTATTCTCCACCAGAGATAAGCCGGATACCAACTATTGCAAAGAGATATTTAAGGTATTTCAGGCTCACGGTGTAAGATATTTCTTCTATATCGGAGGAAATGATTCTGCTGACACCGTCCGCATCGTTAATGAACAGGCAGAATCCTCGGGCTATGAATTCAGAGCAATTCATATTCCTAAAACCATTGATAATGATTTGATGATGAATGACCACACTCCCGGTTATCCTTCTGCTGCAAAGTTTGTGGCCCAGGCCTTCATTGGTCTGAATCTGGACAACCGAGCACTTCCCGGTGTACATATCGGTGTTGTAATGGGACGTAATGCAGGCTTTTTGACCGCTGCCTCCTCCATCGCACAGAAGTATCCCGATGATGGTCCTCATTTGATATATTTGCCGGAACGGCATTTTATTCTTGATCAATTTATTCATGACGTAAAAGAAGTTTATGATAAATACGGACGTTGTATCGTAGCCGTATCCGAAGGCATTCAGGATGAAAACGGAGTTCCGATCGTTACCAAGCTGATTAAGAGCGGAACCGATGCACACGGTAATTCCCAGTTATCCGGAACCGGTGCGTTAGGGGATCTGCTTACACAAGAGATTAAGAATAAGCTTGGTATCAGCCGTGTACGCTCCGATACTCTCGGTTATCTGCAGCGATCCTTCATGGGCTGTGTCTCCGAGACTGACCAGCACGAGGCAAGAGAGGTTGGCGAGAAGGCTGCCCAGTTTGCTATCTGGCATAACATTGACGGCTCCATCATAATCAACCGTACCGGTAATTATTCCGTAGCTTATAAGATGACCGATCTGCATAATGTAGCCGGTAAGACAAAGCTCATGCCGGATAATTTCATCAATGAAACCGGTAACAATGTAACCGATGCTTTCAAGTATTATCTTCAACCGCTTCTTGGCGGTGATATGCCGCAAGCCCATATGCTTCGAGCACCAAGAGCAGAGAAGATACTACATCCATAGATTATTATTGTGCCCATGCTGGGCACAACATGAAAAGAGGGCTGCCATACCGGCAGCCCTCTTTTACATCAAGAATTGAGGACGTTCGCATCTTATCCCTAAGGAAGAAGGATGGTACCTTCTGCGAAAGTCCGGTATATTCTAACTTAATCCGAAGGTTACGAGCTCCTCCAGCGATTTACGCTTCTTCTCAGGTATAGCGTCATTTTTTGCATATCCCAGAGGTAACAGGGTTATTACCTCCATATTCTGTGGTAGCTGAAGTATCTCATGACAGCGCTTCGCATCAAAAGCACAGATCCAGCAGCTTCCGATTCCCAGCTCTGTTGCTGCCAATGTCATATGGTCAATTGCAATCGCCGCATCAACATCACAATGGTCCTTACCATCCTTTCGATTCCAGCTCTTTGCATGGTCCCCGCAGATAACCAATATCACCGGTGCTTCCCGAAACCAATCGCGGTTGTATACTTCATAGATCTTCTCCCTATCCTCCTTCTTCTCGAGTACATATACATGTATGGGCTGGAAATTCACCGCAGAAGGTGCGATTCTTCCTGCTTCTAATATCTGGCGCAGCTTATCCTTCTCAATCTCCTGATTAAGATATCCGCGAACGGAATATCTGGCCTCCGCCAATTCATAAAATGACATAAATAGCCTCTCCTTTCATAATTGCGCTAAATTATATACTATTCAACATACAATAAGCACAATGATTATTGTATTGTATTTGCCTTTTTGTTTAACTTCGTAAAAATTCCCTCTTCATCCTATGATAAGAGGGAATTTTACTTACCTATTTCTTCTTTGTTGAGCTTGCAGCAGGTGCTGCGCCACCCTTTTTCTTGGGGGCTTTTTTCGGATTCTTATCTCCCATTGAACCCACCTCCTTTTGTTTGATTTTAGTCATGCATTACATCTATTGTATCCTCAATTTATCCCAAAGTCAAACAAATTTTCCTCACATAATTCGTCATAAAAACAGAATTCGTAGGTATCCGGCGGTGAATTTGTTGTGAGCCATCATCCAAAGACAACCTGCTATAGCTTAATGTAATATAAAATAATATCTGCATAGCCTCCATCTCCCAGTAAAAAGCCATCGGGAATGACTCCCAGTCGCTGGAAGCCTAATTTCTCATATAGATGGATCGCCGTATGGTTGATACTGACTACCGCATTAAACTGCATTAGCGAAAAGCCGCATTCCTTTGCTTCTCTAAGACTATGACGAACCAGCTTCTCCCCGACCTTTTGCCCTCTGCAGTCACTTCGAACCGCATAGGAGGCATTGGCGATATGACCGCAGCGTCCGATATTATTCGGATGCAGGATATAAAGGCCAACCACCTCGTTCTGAATTACCGCTACTCCGGTAAAGGTCTGTGCGGAGAAAAACTGCTCCGCTTCCTCGAAGGTCAACCGCTCCGTCTGAGGGAAGGCATTGGCTTCCTCCACAACCCGGTTCCAAATCTCTATCATGAAGGGCAAATCCTCCATCGTATAGCAACGAATCACTGCTTCCGTATTCACTGTATCCATTTTATCCCCCTTCCTTATGACAAGATCTCTCTGTCCACTCGAACAATATCACCCTCAGTATTATCTAAGATAAAGTTCAATACATGATCGAGTATACTATCAGCCTGAGCTCTGTCTCCGGCTATTGCCGCAATACCCAAAACAGCCAGCTGATGTATATCCTGCTCCTCCACCTCAGCAATAGATACATTGAATTGATTTCTGACTTTTGTGCAAAGACTCTTCACTACCATTCGTTTCTCCTTCAGGGAATGAACCCAGGGCAGATGAAGCGTAAGCTTAGCGGTTGCTATCATCATCTCTTATACACGACCTTTCTACCGTGATATCTTAATCCGGTGATTTCTATCCCTTAACCATGGCCCCTGCCTCATAGATCAGTTCCTGCAATCCATGAAACTTCATAAACCGTCTAAAGCATCGCTCAAGCTCTCCGTTTAATTTCTTGGTAGGACGGATTCCCTTCTCCAACCAGATGTGTTTCACGGCCAGAGACTTCTTATTATTAAGTGCTACTACCTCAACCCTGGCGATCAACCGGTCACCTAGGAGCACAGGAATCACATAATAACCGTATTTTCGTTCCGTTTCCGGTGTATAGATCTCCCATTTATAATCAAAGTCAAAGAGCTCCTTGATCAGCTTACGATCCCAAAGCATGCAATCCAAGGGTGCCAGCAGCTCAACACGTTCCTTATATCCCGGTGCACTCAGAACCTCCTCCATAAGCCATTCATCCTCTGCGGCATAATAGAGAATTTCCTTACATCCCTCTATGCTTACCTCAGAAAGCTTCTCCTCCTGTATCAGCTCAAGAAATGCATCCTTTCTCTCCTGTGCTTTCAAATTCCAGATATTTAACCAAGCATCAGAGGGTTTGTTCCACAGCAGACCTACTGCTGAGATTCTTCGCAGCATCCTCCATTTCAGATGATCCAATTCTCTGGGATAGGGATCCTCCGCCTGCAAAAGCTTCTCAGGGATGTAATCCTTCGCAAGAGCATAATATTTGTTGGTCCCTTTTTTATGATGAATAATCAAATCCCCGCGAAAATACAGACTTTCGAGTGCTACCCGGGCTAGCTTCGAGCTGCTCCAGTACCAGTCAACCTTCTCCTGATAACCGATTTCCTTCGAACTGACATAGCCAGCCTTGCAAATCTGTTCTTTGACCTCCGGTGCAATCTTGTTTACCTCCTCCCATCCTTTTCCCCCTTCTCGGTATCCCTGACGAATCCGTTCCAGATAAGGCCAGTCTTCGATGCACATGATTGCAAGATTTTTATCAAAATAGTCAATCAATCTTCGTTCCTCATATAACAGATCATAGAGCATCTGCTTCTCAAAACCTTTAATTCTGGATTGCAGCACCAACTCCGCATTCTTGCCGCAGACATCGATAGGATCAAATTGGATACATCCGACTTGACGAATATACTCTAAGATCCCCTCTTTACCGATGAAACGGTATTCCCCAAGAAGTCCGTGTTTTCGCAGCAGAAATTGCCTTGCCTGCTGCTTTGTCAGTGTGATTGCCATACTTCTATCCCCCTATAGTCCCTTATCTTTCTGTCTTTATGGAACGTGCACCCATCGGGCACGCGATAATAATAATGGGCTGATACAACAGCCCATTCTCTTTATATTTCATAGGTGATCTTCTCTAAGTATAGGCCTCCTGCATCCGCCAGATCACCGGTCCGGTTTCTCTCCTTTGCTTCAAAGATATCCGGCAGGTCTTCCTTCTTTATCGTTCCAAGTCCGATTGCTACTAGGGTGCCGACCATCCATCGAACCATATTATAGAGAAAGCCATCTCCGCGTATTCGAATGCTGATGAGACCATTGTCCTCTATAATCTCAATGGAATGGATCGTCCGTTCCATGGATTTCTTCTTTGATTTGGCATTTGAAAAAGCAGTAAAATCATGGGTCCCCAGCAGATAGACTGCTGCCTGTTTCATTTCCTCCAGATTGAGTCTGCTTTCCACATGCATACTGTATCTTCGCAAAAAAGGATTTCCATATTCCCTGTTCCATATCTTATATAGATAAGTCTTATCTATGGCATGGTATCTGGCATGAAATTGCTCCGGCACCTCCACAACCTCGGATACACTGATATCCTTTGGCAGATATCGGTTCATATAATTCAAAAGCCCCTTGCAATCCAATGAATGATCACATCGAAAATTCGCAACCTGAGCTAATGCATGCACTCCGGCATCCGTCCTGCTGCAACCGATCAGCTCCGTTGGCTTTCCGATCCGCTGCGATATTACCTGCTCTACTTTATCCTGTACGGTAGCTTCTCCCCGACCCAGTCTCTGCCAGCCTTTATATCGGCTGCCATCGTATTGAAGAGTCAATCGATAATTGTACATAGTAACTCCCTTTTAAATCTTACGTGTTATTTCTTCCAACGCGTGTGAATCATATAAAAAGTAAATAATATCACAATGTAGAGCGCTATAACCACCAAAAGCGTCAACATCCGTTCCGTGTCAGAACCATCAGCATAAAGCACTGGTCCAAGGCCGAATAGAGTGACTAACATAAGAAGCAGAATTAAGATAACATAGACGATTTTCTTAGCCATACAAAACCCTCCTAAGGTTATTCTACTCCTACTATGTACCTAATTCGGGCATCTTATGCCTGGCCATTCTTTGTCTTATTATAAAAATGTCTGATAATCCGCCCAGTTCTCACTGAGAAGCTGCGGTGTATCCAGTCCGTAGGGACAATGACTCTTGCAGTTATCACAGTGAATACAGTTTTCAATCAGTCCCATTTTAGCTTTCCAGGAATCATTTAAATATACGGACACCGGAGCTCTTCTTATCATCAGAGACATTCTTGCACAGGTCGGGATGTCGATTCCCGCAGGGCAGGGAAGGCAATATCCGCACCCTCGACAGAAGTCTTTCGCGAGTTCATTCCTATCCTTCTCTATCACCTTTTTAAGCTCCTCGTCAAGTATCGGAGGCTGCACAGCGTAGCTGAGGAATTCATCGAGCTCCTTCTCCCTCTGTATTCCCCAGATCGGAAGTACATGGTCAAACTGATCCAGATAAGCAAACGCCGCAGCAGAATTGGTAATCAGGCCACCGGAGAGTGCTTTCATAGCGATAAAGCCAATCTTCTTCTCTTTGCAGAGCTGTACCAATGCAAGCTCCTTCTCCGTCGCCAGATAACTGAAGGGGAATTGGATCGTCTCATAAAGTCCGGACTCTGCAGCTTCTATTGCGACCGGCAGACGGTGATTTGTGATTCCGATATGCTTGATCATACCCTTTGACTTTGCCTCCAGCATTGCCTCATATAAGCCTGTACCATCTCCCGGCTTTGGACAAAAGCTCGGATTATGGAATTGATAAATGTCCAGGTAATCGGTCTTAAGATTTTTTAAGGTAGTATTTAACTGCTGCCAGAACTCCGCAACCTCCATCGTCATTGTCTTGGAGGCTATGAATATATCTTTTCTGACCTCACTAAGTGCATTACCTAGTTTTTCCTCACTATCTGTATAGAATCTTGCAGTATCATAGAAATTAATTCCGTTTTCATATGCTTTTCTGAGTAACGTAGTCGCTTCCTCCTTGCCGATTCTCTGAATCGGCAAGGCACCGAAGCCGTTTTTATTTACCGTAATTTGTGTAGCTCCTAACGTAATCTGCTTCATGATATTCTCCCATCTGACGATCTCTGGCAATTTATTCGTTCAACTTATCCCAATCGACCTCTTTTGGTTTAATTGTAACATTATTTATGTCAGATTTAAAGGTCTTTATCCAATCCGGCTGGGCAGGGAGGTCTTTACTCGGCTCACCGATCTCCGTATAATCAGCATAATCCTGATGTATTACCTTAATTCCGTTCAATTCCCACCACTGCTCATCGGTTAATCTGCCTGTACTGGTGAATTCATAATGAGAATAGACACTTCCTCTGCTCAAATACAGCTTACCGTCCATCCTTACTACTACATAGATATCATCAAAATAGCCGGTCCCCAGTGACAGATATGCACCATTTGCACTGCTTATATCCGACACCAGCATATCGCTAATTTCAATGTTGGGATAATCCTCATCTATGATGCCATTCAGGAAATTAATAGCGATATTCTCTATCGCTCCTCCATAACGAAGCAAGCGATCATTCTCCTCTTTTGTCAATGGTTCATTTTGGAGCTCCTTAATCGAGCAGGTGATCAGAAGCTGTAATAGCTCTTTATATTCCGTCGCACCTTCGCTTAGTTTTTCATTTAACATGTTACGTTCCTTCAGCACAGATAAGGTATAATCCGTCAGATAGTAAAGCTTCGTATAGAGCTCTACTGCAGGCTCAACGTAATGCTGATCTGCAAACTCCACTGGTCCACCCATCTCTGCCATAGCCTGTTTACCGTACAGTACCGTATCATGCTTCAATTCAGTGTAACTGCCAAGTGCAGTGTTCATGGCCTTGTTTTTCCATGCCTGGTTCGTCATAAACTGTGGCATTCCCGAATTCGTATCATACTCTGTGAGCGCACTCGATAAAGTCCAAAGCCACCCGGAGTAGAGATTATCAGACCAGTCCTCTGCGGTAAAGCTACCGATCTTATCCTTCCATAGCTTGTAATTGGTCGTATAGTCCGGCCACTTCTCCTGTGGCATGTATACTTCAAATTGAAGCTGCTCTGCCAGACTGCTTCCCAGAATACCCATGACATCCAGACCGCTGGGAATCGGACGCACGATTGGCTCGATTAAATCCTGCAGTATATCGCTATCCAGGATATATCTCTGGCCCATGAACCGGAACTGCTTTTCGGTTGGCAGCGACGACAGGATGATCTTTCCCTGAATCTGCGGCTCTGGCAAATCCTTGACTGCCGCCTCAAGAGCAGCATAGTATTCCTCATCATTGAACAGGTTCGGATCATCCTTTCCCTGAAATACCTCGTTCCTGAGCTTATTCATCGTAAAGACATCAATATCATCCGAGAGACCGACATAATCCGACGTAGGCAGATAAATGTTGGTCCAAAGTGCGGCATCACTGACCTTCTCTGATTTTGCAAAGGTGGTATATGAGATGAGTAATGCCTGAAGAACATGTTCATATTGATAGACTTCCTTCTCATAGAAGGAGTATGGTAAGGTCCCGAACCACATCATCGTACGAAAGAACCTGCCAAGCTCTTCCGTTCTGGTATAATGTCCGCGGACAAGATACTGGCTGTAATCTACTTCCACCTGAAGAAATGGAGACATTGCTATACCCTCCGCCTTGGTGCAAAGCTCATACTCCTGCTTTGCGGTATCAAGTAATGCAGCATCTGCTTCCACATCAAGCTCAGTGTTTTGTATCATTAACATTCTTGCCACAAGAAAATAGATAATATTCTTCTTCTGAAGCTCCCTAAGCTTCGGATCGGAAAGGGTCTGATGCAGCAGAAGGGATTTATCAAGCATCTGCTTTGTCATAAGGTCCAGATCCTGATAGAGATACTCCGATTCAATATTGATTAAAGATTTATCATAAAATTGATGGTAAAGATGCAAGACAGTATCTGAGGTTATGAAGTTCGGCACCCCCTGATATTCATTGGTATCATAAGTATAATACATTTTGGTGGACTGGGTCGGAAGGACGATGAAACCGTTATTCACCAGCTTTTTCTTCTGTTCTGCCGTAAAACCGGAGAATTGGTCGATATTTTCTATATTAGATAGATTCTTCGCTATCTGATAGGAGGGGACCTTTGCTTCAAAGACCGGTTTCTGATATGCCGTCTTTTGTGGCTTAATATCTACGACGGAGGACCACTGTGTATCGAGATCCATCAATCCGGTCTTTTCTCCAGCCACCTCTTTCGGAGTCGGTGCCGTCTTTGGTGTTACCTCTGTAACCGCAGGATCAGTTATTATCTCGTCCGTCTGTTCTTTTGATTTATTACCAGCACATCCGGACAATGCAAGACACAGACATATAATAAGTGCATAAATCCTTTTCATAAAATTACCTCCATTCTTCCGCAGGTAGTGTCAAGTTTGACACCCCGTTTTTCTATCAAAACCTTTATTTTTCAAGGGTTACACTATCATTTTTAATAAAAAAACAATGACCCCCTAGTTTTTGATATAATTGAGTTCACCACAAACCA
>JAEZLZ010000086.1 GCA_023415055.1 Bacillota bacterium
TGGTTTGTGGTGAACTCAATTATATCAAAAACTAGGGGGTCATTGTTTTTTTATTAAAAATGATAGTGTAACCCTTGAAAAATAAAGGTTTTGATAGAAAAACGGGGTGTCAAACTTGACACTACCTACATAATGTAGGAGGGAAAGATATGAAAAAAATGAGAAAGATTATCGTTTCTTTATTGACCGTATGCCTGGTATTATCCATGGCTGCCTGCGGGAAGAAGACGGAGGAAAGTACAGCCGCTGGTGATAATATCACGAAGGCTCCCGAGACAACTTCGGAACAACCGACAGAAAAAGCGGAAGAGAAGGTGGAGCCGCGGGAGGCGGAGCTGAATATCATGATGAGTTTTCCTCAATATATGGATCAGTGGGAGACCTATTCCAAACAGTTTGAGGATAAGATGCTGTCGGAAGAGAACATAAAAGTGAAGGTGAATCTGGAGATGCCAAGCTCTGATCAGTATGAGAGTGTACTGCAGGCACGGCTGACCGGAGATGATGCACCGGATCTCTATACAATTCACAGTAATAATATTAAAACCTATAATGAAAATGGATATCTTGCGGATCTGTCAGGAGAAGCTTTATCCGGTAAGATCTTCGAAAACGTGAAGAAGACCGTATCGGTGGATGACAAATTACTGGCGTTACCTATCGAAAGCACCGCATGGGGCGTATTGTATAACAAGGACATCTTTGAAGAATGCGGTCTTACCGTACCGAATACTTTGGATGAGCTGAAGAATGTATGTAAGGTTCTAAAGGAAAAAGGATATACTCCCTTCCTGTTAGCTTATCAGGAGCAGTGGGTACCTCAGCTGATGACAGCACTATCCATCGGTGGTAAAGTATCCGGTGAAATCCCTGATTGGTTGGACCGTATGTATGCGGATAACGGCTCCTATTCAGAAATCAGTGATATCTTTGATGTAATTGATGTCATTATGCAAAACGGAACCGAGCGGGCCATGGAAGAGGGCAGTGAGGCAGGAAGTGCCGATTTTGCCAACGGCAAAGCAGCGATGTATCTGCAGGGAACCTGGGCCTCAAATACGATTATGACCACCAACCCCGAGATGAATATGGGAGTCTATGCACTACCGGTGAATAATAATGAGGCTTGTACTTTGATCAATTTATCTACCTCCACTACACTTGGAGTTTATCCGGACAGCGAGAATCTGGATATCGCATTAAAATTTATGAATTATGTACTGGATGATAAGGATTCCTCTGCATTATTCCAGGCATGTGGCTTTAACCCCATCGCAACCGTGCATGATTATGAGACCTCCTCTTGGGTAAAAGAGGCATATCAATATGTGGAAGCAGGACGTTCTTATCAGGATCTGGTATTACCTTCTGCAGTAACCGACGAGCAGGGCAAGCTGTTACAGGTATATTATGTCGGTGATGTTAGTAAGGAAGATATCATTAAGACCTTAGATGATAAATTCAAAGAGGCAAATAAATTAAGTAAGACAGCAGAATAGACAGATTGACACCACGAAAGGGAAAAATCCTTTTCGAAAAATGGAAAGGGCGGGCAATGGCCCGCCCTTGCTCACATAAATAATACAAAACCACAAATGAGGTTAGCGTATCCCGTTAGGCTCTGCTGCCCGCCGATAACATAGGAACAAAGCATTGTGGTTGATGTATCGATTCAGAACTGTAAGGGAGATATGTGGAATGACAAGAAAAGGAAGAGAGAACCTGAGCCTGCTGCTGTTTGTTGCTCCTGCTTTCATCGTATATTTTATATTTAAACTTTATCCTACGTTTTCGGGGGTTTATTATTCTATGACCTCCTGGAACGGATTATCAAAAACCAAGCAATTTATCGGATTTGCAAATTACGCAGAAATTTTTTCGGATACCTATTTTTGGAAGTCGCTGCTGTTCACTTCCAAGTATGTGATTGTGATGCTGTTTGTGGCGAATATCATAGCTCTCAGTCTTGCGGTAGCGATCGAAAGCCGTAGGAAAGCAAGGGGTGTCTTTCGAACCTTGTTTTGCATGCCGAATATGATCAGTATGATTATCGGAGGATACATGTGGAACTTCATTTTTACCAAAGTACTGTATTATCTGGCAGATAATTGGGGGATGACCTTTTTTGATAAATCCTGGGTAGGGGATCCTAAGTATGCGTTTATTGCAATTGTTATTGTATCCTCTTGGGGAATTATCGGATACCTGATGATTATCTATATGGCCGCCCTGCAGGGAGTTCCGATTCATTTGATTGAATCGGGCAGTTTGGACGGCGCAAATGCCTGGCAGAGCTTCTTTCGGATTACCTTTCCGATGATCCGTCATTCTCTGACGATCTGTATCTTCTGGACATTGAACTCCATGTTTCAGGTATTTGATGTGATCTATTCGCTTACCGGGGGAGGCCCGGGCAGAGCGACCCAATCCGTTGCGATTAATATCTATGAGGAGGCATTTTTGGGAAATACACGTTTTGGCTATGCCACTGCAAAATCCATGGTGTTGTTTTTAATCGTGCTTGTCATAACAGTCATTCAGATCAGTACAATGAAGAGAAAGGAGCAGGAATTATAAGATGAGAAAGAAAAGACGAATCCAAAATATTCTTATATATACAGCACTTATCATACTCTTATTCTTCTGGCTCTTTCCGCTTCTGATGGCACTCATGAATTCCTTCAAATCCAACAAAGAGCTGCTGACTAATGTGATGGCATTGCCCACAACACTTAAGCTTGATAATTACCTTCGTACCTTTGATAGAATGCACTACCTAAGAAGCTTTCTCAACACCCTGTTGCTAACCATTCTTGGTGTTGGTATGATGATCGTATTCTCTGCCATGGCTGGCTGGAGATTATGCAGGACAAAGACCAGACTTTCGCAGATTATTTTTGCATTGTTTGTTTTTTCAATGTTAATTCCCTTCAGCTCCATCATGATCCCGCTTTATAAAATTATCCTGGCTTTACATATCAAGAACTCACTGATCGGTTTGTCCTTTGTGTATGCCGGCTTCGGGGTTAGTATGGCGATCTTTTTATATCATGGCTTTATTAAGGGAATACCTTTTGAATTGGAGGAAGCTGCGGCGATTGACGGGTGTAATAAGATTACGATATTCTATAAGATCATCCTCCCGATGCTAAAACCGGTCACGGTAGCGATCAGTATCTCCAATGTACTATGGGTATGGAATGATTTCCTGCTCCCCCTGATTACCTTGTCGGATAATAAGAAATACAGTCTACTGCTTTCGACAAATATTCTATTCGGACAGTATAGCAGTGACTGGTCGGCAATCTTAAGTGCACTTATCCTTTCCGCTATTCCTGTCATTATCTTCTACGGCGTATTCCAGAGACAGATTCTGAAGGGAATCGGCGAGGGAGCAGTGAAAGGCTGATACGGATGTTTTCCGTGCCATGGTCAGCATGTAAAACTTTATGTATGCATTACGAAGCATGAGTGATCTGCGAAATGTATGGAAACAGATAGGAGGTAATCGAAGAAGCTTATGAATTTTATAAGAGCCGTTGAAAAAGAATTGTATTTCGGAAACAAGCCAATTTTATTGAGAGGCTTCGGTCTGGGTGGGTGGTTCCTACCGGAAGGATATATGTGGAAGCTTTATACCAAGTGCGACCGCCCGCGAAGGATGGAGGCAATGATTGAGCGCTTGTGTGGTGAAGAATATGCAAGGAGCTTCTGGGATAGATATCTGGACAGTTATATTACGGAGACGGATATCGAGCTTATGTCAAGGGAAGGTTTTAATTGTGTACGTCTTCCCCTGAATGCCCGACACCTCTATGAGATGCAGGAGCACCAGCCTCATTGGAAGGAGGCAATGTTCGCCCGGATTGATCGGTTGATTGAATGGTGCAGGAAGCACCAGATTTTTGTCATTCTTGATATGCATGGTGCACCGGGAGGACAGACCGGTCAGAATATTGATGACAGTGAAGCAGATCGGCCCATGCTGTTTATGGAACCACACTATGAGGAGGAATTGATCCTTCTCTGGAAAGAAATCGCCAGACGATACCGGGAGGAAGAGGTGGTAGCCGGTTATGATCTATTAAATGAACCTGTGATGAAAAATTTTCATCAGTATAATGTGCTGGTTCTTCCGTTATATCGGAGATTGATCGAGGCGATTCGTAAAATAGATCAAAACCATATGATCATTCTGGAGGGGCTTCACTGGGCGACGGATTTTTCCATCTTTGATTCCTTTACCAGGGAGGAAGCTGCAAATAACATCCTGCTGCAATTTCATAAATACTGGAGTAATCCGGATGCAGACAGTCTTGAGGAGTATCTCCGATATTCAGAGAACCTGAAGGTGCCGATTTTTATGGGGGAAGGCGGAGAGAATAACTGCGACTGGTATACGACGGTCTTTCCCCTCTATGAAAGGTTGAACATCAGCTGGTCCTTCTGGAGTTATAAGAAGATGGACTGTACGAATTCACCGATTACCTTCGATGTACCGGAGGGTTGGGAGAAGCTGATTGAATGGATCGATACAGAGAAAGCAATTGCTCCGCAAAGGGCAAAAACTATCTTCGATAATTTCCTTCAAAGCATCCAGCATTCGAGAGTGAACGAAGGTGTGCTTCGGGCTCTGAAGAGAGAGGTTCCGGTTACTATCCCTGGGGAGGCCTTTGAAGAGTGTACTTTTCACTCGGACAGAATACCCGGAGCGCTGCTTCGGATGTCGGAATCTGCGACAATTCTATTCGAGAACGGTAGAACGGGTAAAGTGGATTATCGAAGATACGGCGGTGAGGAGCAGCCGGAGGAAGAGAACCTTCTGCTTCTCTTAGGTTCAGGAGATCACGTCAATTATCGGTTTCATACAGATCAGAAAGAGATTACGATACAGGTAAAAGCGGGAGGAAAGGGAGAGCTGTTGATTTCCTCCGGTCAGGAGGAAAACATAATGAGTATAGATGAGAATAATATCTATCAAACCAGGCTGAAGGTGCCAAACAAAGGGACGAATGATTTGAAAATAACCTGTACCGGTGGAACTGTGAAGCTTGACTATATCCATTTATCTCTTATTTGAGAAAGCATAGGTTTGATGTATCGATAGAAAATGATGATCAAGTAATCCGAAAGGAAATAGTCGGATTACTTGATTTTTTTAATTCATAGCCAATTGTTTTTGTATCCTTCGAGATGCCGGAGGTGCTGGGAATCAATATGTAATCAAAAGGAGAGTACAACATATTTGATGGTATGTTGTACTCTCCTTTTGATGGGTGCTGTGTCCAGCGATGCTCTACACATTCACCGGCTAGCGTGCGTTACGATAAGCTATAACCTAATATTCTTAATTTCATTATTTTTTCATAAACAGATTGAAATGAAACAGGCTTCTTCTCTTGTGATGAGTATTGGAAAAGAAGTTTTCACAATTATAATATCGTTCGGAGGTAATCAAACTGGTAGGAATATTTGAAGTATACTCCGATGGATTAATATATATGTTTGTGCTGCTGATATACATGTAGTTGCCCTCCTCAAAAAATGTAATATTTCTTAATTGTGTTAATTTATGCTTTTTATACTTATATTATAATCAGGAATTGACTTGCTGCATATAATCTGATAATCTGAAAATAACACAAATATTAGTGCCGAAGATACAAAACACATGTTCGTTATGACGAATTGAAATGGGAGGATGGAACTATGGCAATCCGATTTTGGGAGATCTATGAAGAAACGAAGGATCAGTTTCGACTGAAGATCGTAGCCGGAAAAGCAGGAATGGATACGGTTGTCAGCTGGGTTCATATGCTTGAGGATGAGACCATAGTTTCCCGATTTCATGGCGAGGAGCTGGCGATTACTACCGGAATGAAGACCGGACAACCAAACTGGCTACTCATGCTGGTACAGGAGATGGCGAAGGAAGAATGTGCTGGGATTATTATCAATACCGGTATGTATCTTGTGAAGATACCGGAAGAAGTGATTGCCTGGTGTGACGAGCATCGGTTTCCGTTACTGGAGATGCCTTGGGAAATATCAATTACCAGCTTGATTCAAGATTATTGCATGAGAATCATTGATCAGCAGCAATATGAAAAGAAAATCAGTCTTACCTTCCGTGAGGTAATCGAGGGACACGGAAACGAAGCACAGTACCGTCAGGTATTAGGGCAAAGATATGACATCAATGGCACCTTTCAGCTATTCTGCCTTAATGTTAAAAAGACAATTGAAGAAGAGACAAATTTGAATCAGGCATTATTTAAACTGGAGAACCTATTCGGTTTATGGAAGGGAAACAAAAAAATCAATATATCCTATGGCCTCATTCGTATGGAGGATTCGATCGTTCTTGTTGTGAATAATATGGAGAAACGATACTTTAAGGAATTGCCGGATCTGATTCTGCAAAGCTTCCGGTATTTTGTCCAGAAGAATTGCTTTTCACTCGGAATCGGCCCCACGATATCAGGAATTGAGAACCTTTCAAATGGCTATAAAAGGGCAAAGACCGCAATGAAGATGGCAATGGGAAAGCAGCAGGTTCTTGTAAGATTTGATGAGATGGGTTTTTATAAAATATTGTATTCCATTGAAGATACAGAGATTCTGTCAAGCTATTCTGTCGATATCCTCGGCGCCCTTGAAGAGTATGACAGGCTTCATCACACCTCCTATATGGATACTCTTCGAAGCTATATTAAGAATGATCGAAGTATTTTGCGAGTAGCGGAAGAAACCTATACCCATAGAAATACGGTGAATTATCGTATACAGAAAATAAAGCAGATCGTCGGTTGTGAATTTCAGAGTATTGATGATATCTTCCTGTACCGGGTTGCCTTTTATATCCGTGATATGGAGAAAAACGCATAAATCATAGATAGGATCAACATTTTGGCCTTGTCACAACATATTGTTGATATTCAGAATAATTTTGAGCAGAGTAAATTTTGCTCTGCTCGATTGAACTGTACATTTAGATCGCATTATAAAATTATGCAAAGCATCTTTATCATAAATTATTATTTAATAATACCATATATATGTGGTCTTCCCATTTACCATTTATTTTTAAATATTTATATGCCAACCCTTTGTTATAAAATCCTAACTTCTCAACTACCCTTAATGAGCGTTTGTTTTTAGGTATAATATTCGCTTCAATTCTATGTAATCCAAATTCATTGAACATAACTTCAATTCCCTTTTGAATTGCCTCGGTTATATATCCTTTATTCACAAAATATAGGAAAATAAAAAAGAAGAACAAGAAATAGCTTTCTGCTTAATTCTCATTCTTCTTTATAAATTATTTCATTCTGCTGCGTACAATCCTATAGTATATATACAGTCTAAATATATAAGTTATGCATTCTTTTCGTTTAAGAAGCTCGCAAGCCTTTTATCTGTTTTCATAATATGGTTAATTAACCAGTTATATATCTTAACTCATTGTGTTCGGTAAAATGGCTGGGTTTCTAAAACCAGGTGAGCTCAACAATATTCGACATAAAGAAACTAATAATTTTTTAAACTTTTATCCGGAAGAAGCTGTGATAAAATGCCTTGATATGATATAATAATAGAGACAGGACAAGACGAATCGACTCATAACATCATTCTATTTTCATGTTCAAAACAGGAGGGAAAGTCATGGCAAAAAGATATTTGGACTGCACCGCATCGGACCTAGGTCATTTTACAAAATCAGATTTTCTGGCATCTATTGCCGGCAGTGAAGGAAGGACTATCATCTGTGAGTGTATCGGCATCACTATGCCCCTGCTTGGTGATGTGACGAATGCAGAACTGGTCGCCTCCATGGGGGCGGATATCATTCTGCTCAATATGTTCGATGTCAAAAATCCCGTGATCCATGGCTTAACAAAGGTAGAACCGATTCATACGGTACATGAGATAAAGCGGCTGACCGGACGCATGATCGGTATTAATCTGGAGCCGGTAGAGGAAGGTGCTCTTTCGGAGAATGATAATACCATATGGAAGATGTCCGAAGGTAGAAAAGCAACCGTGGAAAATGCTCGAATTGCCTGTGATATGGGCGTAAATATGATTTTACTTACCGGGAATCCGGGAAACGGAATCAGCAACCAAGCTATCGTTTCCTCCCTAGAGAATATCAGCCGTGAGTTAGGGAATAGAATTATCTTAGCTGCAGGCAAGATGCATGCATCCGGGGTAATCTCGGAAGGAGCTGAGCGGATCATTACCCGGGAAGACATCCAGGAATTCGTATTGGCCGGAGCGGATATTATCCTTTTACCTGCACCGGGGACAGTTCCGGGTATTACAGTGGAATATGTCAGAGAACTGGTAACCTATGCTCACTCACTTGGAGTATTAACCATCACTGCAATCGGAACCTCTCAGGAGGGTGCCGATATGAATACGATCCGGCAGATTGCATTGATGTGTAAGATGACAGGAACGGATCTGCACCATATCGGCGATACCGGATATCCGGGTACAGCGATTCCGGAAAATATCATGGCATATTCCATAGCAATCAGGGGAGTCAGACATACCTATCACAGGATGGCCATATCCATCAACCGGTAAAAGGAGAAACTAGCATCATCCGAGTCTAGCTTGCCGAAACTCATTTATATGATATAATAAGCGTAGTGAGCATGCACAAAGCTTGCTTATGGGCATGCGATCGGAGTGAAAGATCATGAATATGCTCTTTATTCATGATATAATAAGCGTAGTGAGCATAGCGTAAGAAATGCACTTACGCCTCAAGCTTGCTAAATGGGATCAGATTAATTACACATAAGGGGTTAACATCAGATGAACAGGGATAAGAAAAACCTACAGACAAAGGAATTATTCAATGCATTGACTGAAACAAAGCATATCGATGAATTTCTGCAAAATCATGAATCTGAGTTAAGCAACGTAGAGCTACATACCTATCTTTATGAATTAACAGAACGAGCCGGATTGACGATTGCCCAGCTGATGGATAAAGCCAGCATTGCGAAATCTTTGACTTATCAGATTTTCAATGGACAAAGAATGCCAAATCGAAATCTTCTGATCCGAATTGCACTCGTATTAAAGCTGGATCTGGAGGATACCCAGAGAATGCTTCGCATCGCTAAAAAAGGAGAGCTGTACCCTAGAGTCCAGAGGGATGCGGCAATTATCTTCTGCATTCAACACGGTTATTCCTTGATCGATACCAATGAATTGCTGGAGAACATCGGAGAGGCGATACTGCTGAAGGAGGATTAAAAGACAGCAAAAGTACACAGATTGCAGACCATTTTCAACTCCCAAACTGATATACTGAATCCTGATATACTAGAAAAACAGGATTTAAGTATCTCGGTTTGGGAGTTTTTATATTTTCAGAAAAACGTTTCACTGACAGATGCTGTTTTCACGGCAGAGGAGATCAGGGAAATTTAATAATATATATATTTATGATTCAGGAAAGGGGTAAAGTACTGTGAGAGGAATTATAAAATGGGTATTTGCAAAGAGGGTATTCGTACTGTTTTTATGCGTGGTCCTTATTATGACCTCGTTTTCCGTACCGCAATATGCGTTTGCGGATAGTACGAGCGGAACAATAAAAATCGATGCACCAAGCAACTACTGTTGTATTGGAGATACGATTGGAATTGAGGTTGAAGATCCGGACTTTAATACGAGTTCGGAAAGTCAAGACTCAGTAACGGTTAATTTAAGTTCTACATCAATGGTGGACGGGCAGGAGCAGCCGCTGTCAACATTGGATTTGAACTTAGTAGAGACAGCAGCAAATTCTGGAAAGTTTTATGGCAACGTAAGGGTAACGGCCGCTTCCGGTTCTGCAATTGCACCGATGGAAATCCAGGGAGAGGTTTCCGGTAGGATCACAGCAAAATATAACGATACAGATGGGATTGAAAAAGCTTCTGATCCGATTACGGTAGCTGTGGCTATGCTGTCAGGCTCTGTAAGTGATCCCGACAATGCTCCGGCGACCGGTGGCGTGCTGGAAGTGGTTGACATCAATGATCCGGAGCATCCGAACTTTATCGGCTCCTATCCCATCAATCCAGACGGTGGTACATATCAGATACCGCCATTGCTTGAGGGAAATTATAGCATTAGGGCATATCCGGCTGGAAATCCGGAATTCATGGGCTCAAGATGGCTCGAAATTTCGGTGACCGCAGATGGCATATGCTTCGATAAGGATGGTAAAGAGCTAACAGAGTATAACTTTACGTTCCTGAGAACTCAGCTTAATGGTACGATAAAGGATAAAGATAATAATGTACTTCAAAACGACGAATTCTATCTTGAAGTTCGTTCTACCAATCCTGAAATCGGGCATGATATATGGTTTGACGCGGAAACGAATGAAGGTACCTACAGGGTTGCAGGTCTTCAAAACGGTGAGTATGCAATCAGAGCGGTATCCAAAAAAGCGGATAATACCGATTCCTGTGAATTGTATTTCCAACTTACAGACGGAATCATTACGGATCCGGGTACCGGTAATTTGATGACCTCCTTTGACCTTGTGCTAACCGCACCACAGGTAAGCGGTTATGTATATTACTACTCCAATGAGGAACCTTATACACCGGTGGCTAATTCCAGCGTTGTTGTGTTTGATGCCGGCGGGAGATATGTTTACAGTAAGCAGACCGATGAAAACGGAGCCTTTACGATCGGTGGCTTAATGAAAGGTTATAAGCTGCAAGCCGGAACCTTTGGCTTTGATGGTTATAATGCGCAGAATGAGGTAACAATCGAAGCGGATGATGAAAATCATATCACTACAACCTATGCCGAACTGTTTTTACAGAAAAAGGAGCTGAAGCTGAAATGGGTGGAACCCTTCGTTCTGCACTATAATGAGATCGGCATACATCTTGATGATGTATCATTGTTGAATGAGGAGTGGAGCGGATTAACCGCGACTATCTCCGGTACCGGTCTCACTCAATCGATTGTTTTGAGTAATGCAAGAAGAGGAGATACCTGGGGGGAGGAAAGTGTCTTTTATTTTCCGATCGGGGAAAGTGACAGAAATAATCTGACCTTTGGAGCATATACCGTTGAAGTAACAAACAACGGAACAGCTCTGCCCTCTGTCAAGAATCAACTGGATGTCATACAACAATTAAAGTCAATTCCCGGAACCATTGAGCTTTCGAAGTATCAGACTAGCGGTGCTGACCTAAGCCTTGATGTGGATGAAGTTGACGGTGTGAAGAATTATCCCTGGGAGGCAGGACAAGAGCTGACAATAAAGGTATTTAGAGACGGTACAGAGTATATCGATGTTAATGCAGAGAAACTCGCTACCTATACCGTTTTATCTGACATGATGTTACACTTTAGCATTCCGGCACAGGATGATGCCCAAGAAGGCAGAAGAGATATGGAAGTTTACCGTGGGGGACAACTGATTGCCCACGGCAGCTTTGACGTAGGAACAAGCACCATCGGATGTGTCAGGGTAAATGAAGGCTCCGATACCGTAAGTCTGCAGGGAAATTATCTTGGCAGCTATTCCGAGGATCGGACACGGGCTAAGCTGATACTGGGAGGAAAAACCCTTGACAGTACCAATACATACGTCGGAGGAGATGTAGGCTTCCGTTTTGATTATAACTTTGAAACTGGCGTAGAGTATACCCTGGAGGTATACATTGATGATGAATTGATATCGCTCCCCTCAAATGGCGTATTTAGTGCGATTCCGCGTCTTGATTGGAGCAATGCCGATTTTTCGCAAAATCAAACTAAGAGCTTTACTATTAAGGAAAGCAATCTCGCAGTCTTTGGCTGGTCAGCTGGTGATGATCTTAATGTGAGTCTGAATGGGCCCGGAGCTTGGGATTATTCGGAGAATAAGGGAGTTAACCTTCAGGTTAATGAAGATAGTCTTGTATTTACTGTTTCGGATGGAGAAGGACAGGGCAGAAATTTCCCGCTACCTGAGGGTGAATACTATCTGGAAGTTCATAAGGGTGAGGCTACGATCGGCTTTGCGGAAGTAATCGTAGCTTATAATGAGAAGGATGTCCTATGCGGCACGCTAAAAAAATCGGATGGTAACCCTGCCGATGGCGGATATATTGACATAGGCAAACAAGATGACGATTGGGGACATCGGGTAGCTGTCGGACATGACGGAAGCTTCTATGCATTTAAGTATAGCCTGAGAGGCAGCGGAAGCTACTATCTGACAGCAGTACCCTCTGAGACATCGACCGATGCTTCAAGCAGAGTATTCTTCGATATAGAAGAAGATGATTTCAGTAAACATGTAACCATAAATCTAAATACCACTCAAATCAGTGGAACCGTACAGATGGAGTCAGCAACCGGTACAGTTGCAGTTCAGAACGGAAATGTGGATGTGATAGATCCTTCACAGGACTGGAGAAGGGTACAAAGTGCACCGCTTCGTTCGGACGGCTCTTACAAGCTTGGCGGTCTTGAGAGAGGAAAGAAATATTACCTGAATGCAAACGGACTGTGGGATATGGACTATTTATCCTCTGGTCAAACAGAGATAATCTATGATGGAAGTATGCTAACCGATCAGAATTTGATGCTGAAACAGCCTCAGATTACCGGTACTGCAATGGACGGTAATGGTACAGCCCTAAGCGGCGATCAGTATGAGCTTCAGATCAGACCACTGGGAGAGAATGAAGACCGTGGCGAAAATAAGATCAGAGATGGCAGATTCCTCCTTGGTAATCTACCGTCCGGTTCCTATGCGGTTTCCATCGCTCCAAGAGGTAATTCTGACTTTGCAAGATCAAATGAGGCGATCATCCATGTTGACGATAGCGGTGTGGCTGCCCCGAAGGATATTGCCTTGATGCTTACGCAGCCGATGCTGACAGGAAACGTATATGATAAGGACGGACATCCTGTAACTACCGATGGCTATGTTGAGGTATGGGAGGACAAATCAGACGGCTCAGGGTATATTTACAGCATACCTCTGATTGACGGTACCTATAAAGCAGGCGGACTCCCGGCAGGCACCTATAAGATCAGGGCAGGAGCATCTGATTATACAGAATTGTATAACAGCAATTCCATGTCGAAATTTGAAAAAGTTGAATTAGGAAGTACAGCTGCAACAAAGGATCTATACCTGACGGATCGAGCAATTCCAAGGATCATGTGGGTCAATGACGCTCAAGTAGGCAATGATAGGATTACGGCACGTATCATGAACTATAGGGATCTGGATCAGAGAAAATTCGCAGCAGAGATCCTGAAGGCTGATGAGAGTAAGTTGACACCTGAGTTTTTAATCTCAGGTGATAATATGAATATAGGCTGGAATGATTATTATTCAGACGAAGCAGATCTTGAGATATATCTTGACAATAATCTGCAGCTTCCTTCAGGAAAATACCTGTTAAAGTTGACCTATGACGGTAATGAAGTCGATATTAATCAGATCGGTGCCAATGCATTTGATATTACCTATTACTTATGCGTAGTGCCGAAGGGCGTTCTGCCGGAAGCTACACAGGGTATGTCCTTGAAGCTGTATATCGATGACTCACAGGGCGGTTATAAGAATGATCTGTGGGATGACGGTGATACCTTGACAGTAAAACTGACCGCAAGTGACGGTGAGGAGTATAGCGGCCTGTCCTGCACGAAGAACCCTGATTTCACCTTATCTACAACTTTGCCGAGTACGCTAAAGAACGGTAAGCTTTCTGATGGATGGGCTATGGTTCATTTATATAACGGAGGGGAGCTTCTTGCTTATGGGTATTTACAGGTTGGAGTACCTGCATTTACAAGCGTGGATGATACTAGTCAATGGAGCGATCGGATCAGTATTCGTGGTGACTATTTAACACATTATGATAATCCGCAGACGATCGCCAAAATCCTTGACACTTCAGGCAAAGAATTATGGACGAGCAGTGGCTCTCAATTAGAGGATGATCGGCTGGATTTTTGGTTTGAAGGTCTTAATCTACCGGCTGGTGAGTATAAGCTTAGCTTAATCTCTGACGGTAACCCGATTGATACGAAAGCTTTCTATATTGCACCTTGGGTGATTTGTACACCGCATGCGATCGCATCCGGAAAGAGTAATCAGATTTTAGTGAAGAAAACCTCCACGATGAATCTTTTCCAGTGGAGCCAGAGTGATTTAGCCAATTTGAAGATACGAATCGGAGGACCGGCGCATTGGTATGAGATCGATTCCACAAACGGTCTGTCCTTTGACGGAGCAAATCTTTCGGTTGATATTACTGGCACGGACGGAGATCAATTATTGTCTCAGGACGGTGAAGGCTGGTTTGAGGTATATAAAAATGACCGTAGAATTGGATTCAGCAATCTGACCATTGGGCAGGATGCTATTACTGCGACCGTAAAGGACCCGGATGGAAATGTAGTTCCGAATGCAGTGATCAGAATCACGAACTTAAATGAGGATGATTACAGCGACACTGAGATTACAACAGATTTAGATGGTAAATTTTATCTCTCGAAGGAGGACCTGCCTAGAAGGGATGATTCAAGCTTTAATGGTGACTATTCCTTCTTAGTTATGGCACCGGTCGGTTCACAATACGCAACGACACAGTTAATCGAGTACATTGATGCGGATGTAAACAATGAATTAACCTTAACCCTTGCTCAGCCACAGATCACCGGAGAAGTAAAAGCAGGTGGATCCATTGTCGACAGTGGCATGATCGAGGTTCAAAAGGCTGAAAATGACCAGTGGATCTATATGTATGATTTCCATTTGAATTCCGATGGAGTTTTCCGCATCGGTGGTCTGACGGAGGGCACCTACTTCATTAAGGCACGTGAGAGTGAAAACAATAAAGAGTATGTTGCTTCAGATTACATAGAGATAAAAGTAACGAGTACACCGGTCAGCGGTATTACTCTCAATTTGAATCCTGTACAAATCAGCGGTGCGGCTCTGGATCCCTCGGGAGAAGCACTGAAGGGTGACCAGTTCGAAGTGGATTGCCGGCCACTGGATCAGGAGAATAGGGATCGCTGCGGTGAATGGCGTACCGAGGACGGATCCTATAGAATCGGAGCTTTGAAGCCCGGAACCTATGCCCTCCGACTGCAGCCGACCCGGAACACGGACTATACCTGTTCCGAAGAGGTCATAATTACAGTGAAAGCAGACGGAACGGTAGAGAATGCAAATTTACCGATCAAACTCACCGAGCCGATGCTCATCGGAACGGTAACCATGGGCGGAAAAGCATTTGAACAGGGCTATGTGGATGTGTTTAACGGCACCTGGCAAAATCTCAATTATGTTACAACCGTCGAACTGAATGAAAACGGTGAATTTAGGATTGGTGGCTTACCGAAGGGAACCTACTATATACGTGCAGCGATCTGGAGAGAATCGGAGTACTGGAACACCTGCTCACAATCCGTGATGACTCAGATCGATCTCGGAACAATGAGTAATATTAATTTATCTATTGTAGATAATGTCCTGCCAAGAATTCGTTGGATCGATACCCCTTGTATCGGTGATGACAGAATCTCAGTTCTTGTCATAAATCGATCCGGTATCAGTGATTTCAGCAAGCTGAGTGCCCAGCTCTATGACGAGAGCAATCATCCGGTAGGCGAGTTGATTACCGGAGCAGAGAACTTCTTCTTTGATGGGGGATATGACGAGGATAAGGACGAAGGTAATCTTTGTGTTGTAATCGATGGAAATATTCGTCTATCTGCAGGTAAGTACAGCCTTAAGCTTTACTATGACAATGAAGAGCTTGTAAATGAAACCCCTTCTGTAGACGGTTTTGCGGGCTTTTATATCCTGAACTGGCTGAATTTGATTCCATCAGGGCTAATGCCGGAGGATGTACAAGGAAAGGTTCTGAGACTGGAGATCTTTAATGACGATACCAGATATCAATGGCCTACCTCAGACAAAATTGCAGTCAGACTGTATAAACCGGATGGTTCATTTGTTACGTTAGAGGACGCGATTGCAGCGGACAACACTCTGACAGCAACTTTACCAGACCTTGGTATTGGTTGTGATTATTATTGTCGCATTATGGCTTATGTCGAGAATCAGCTTATCGCTAAAGGTGATTTATATATTGGCTATCCTCGCGTAGACGGTATCGGTGATATTACGGAGGAGTCACCGGATATACGAATTTATGGACAGCACCTGAACGTTTATATGGATGGAACTACAAAGGCAGTAATCTATGATTCTACCGGTACAAAGCCTTTGCTGACCTGCAAGGATGTATACTATGATGGTAATGATATTGTGTTCAACTTTGGCGATAGGAACTTCGGTCCGGGTGAATACATACTGAAGCTTTATTATAAGAATGATAATCAGGAGATCAGTCTGCCAAATGGAGGTAAGTTTAAATCCGTTGATTTCTTGACGGCTACACCTTGTTATTACAGGGCAAGAGACTTGGCGAATAAGTCGGTTACCCTGACCTTAGCCGATGGCAGTGATGCTCCATGGAAGGTCGGAGATATTTTAAAGATATATATTCGTCCGGATTGGAATGAGGACAAAGAGTATATTGTCACCCCGACAGCAAGCGATATCACAGATAAATCCGTAACCTTCTCCTTTACAGAGAATATCAATTGGATCGGTCATTGCTCCATCACGGTCTATAAGGTAGAGGAAAGTGGAAATGAGATTTATTCCGGATATGCTCATTTCAATCTGATTGATCAAGAACAGCTTACCGGAACGGTGAAAGATGCTGCCGGACAACCGGTACCTTATGCTTATATCTATGTTAAGAACAGACAGAATGATGACATGAGAGGCTTTGATGCTGACGGCAACGGCAATTATGGGATATTTGACCTGGAGCCGGGAGAATATACGGTGTTGGCTACATCACCGAAGGATTTGACCTATATTGATGCCGATGGCATTGACATCACTATAAACAGTGACGGAACCAGTGATACTGCAACGCATGATTTTAATCTGAAACCGGGCAGAAGAATCTCCGGTACGGTCAGTCTTCCGGATGGAGTCAATGCTCCGGCTGACGGCTATTCCGGCTGGATTGCTGCATGGAGTAATAATAATACTCCGCAGGACCCAGAAGATGATCCATACTTCGTAAGTGAAGTAAAGTTCCTGGGAGGAGCTAACACAGCAGATTATTCTATTATCGTACCTGAGGAGCTTGGAACGTATTATGTTGAGACCTGGTGCGGGGACTTAGGACTACTGAACACTTCGAATTTATACAGTGTCGATCATTGTGTGGATACTCTTGCCGAAGCAGATATGGTCGATATAACATCCGGCAATCAGGATCAGATTGACCTTAAGTTGAGGCAAGGTAAATCTATCTCTGGTACCATCAGCCTTCCTTCCGGTACTGCTCCGAAGGGCGGCATGGCGGTAAAGGTTTCGGTGAACAATGATAAGGGTACAGAGGATATTTTGGATGATATCAATGGAGAGATCGAGGTAATTATTCCTGAGAATGAATCAAGTGTCGACTATACAATTATCGTATCACCCTCGGACAGCTACAGGGTGGAATACAAAATTGATTCAAAATATCAATATATGGACTATGGTTATTATAAAACAAGCAGTGATACTACCTACATACGCGAGCAGGCAGAAAGTGTCGACGGAACAGCTGATCCTACGGATATATCCATGACACTGATCCCGGCTAAGAAGCTAAAAGGTACGATCTCTATTCCGGAGAATTATTCGATACCGGAGGGTGGTCTGTATGGATCAGTTACTGTCTATAATGGAAACTGGACGGAGGGCAGCTCCGACTATCACTGGTATCGTACTGATTTTGAGATCAAGGATGAGAACACAGCGGAATACTCAATGACTATTCCTGTCAGCTGGAACAACCTGATCATTAGTCTCATTTGCAATGCACCCGGTTTAGTCAATTGCACAACTTACTATAGCAATAGCGACAATGTATTTACGCAGGAAGCTGCTACTCCGGTAAGCTTTGATTCTGGTGTGAGGGACGATATCAATCTTACTCTTCAAAAGGGTAAATCAATCACCGGTACGATTACCTTACCTTCTGCAGCACCTCAGGGTGGAAGAATTATCATTGTACAGGCAATTAGAAATAATAATACCGTGATTCAGAATGACGATATTATTGCTGAGACAAAGTTGATGATTGAGGAAGGCCAGACCAGTGACAACTATAGGATTAATGTACCTGCTAAGGATGGTTATCAGGTTCGCTATATAGCAGACCCGAATTATCTCTATGAAGATAATGGCTATTACAGTACACAGGGAACCGTATCGGATCAGGATTTGGCTACAATCATAAATGCAATCACTTCCGTATCGGACATCAATCTTATGGTAAGCCTTCGTAAGAATCCCGTCTGCGGCCAGGTGGAAACTACGACAGATGGCACATCGGTCCATTTAAGCTTCAGTAAGCCTCTGAATGCAGCTACTCTGCCATCAAGCCTGACCGGCTTTACTCTTAAGGTTGGATCGACTTCCTATGAAGTTGACAAGGCTACCTTGGATGAGAAGGGCACTATGCTCACACTGCTCATTAAGGATTATAAGATATTCAAGGATTACAAGGACATCAAGGTTATCTATGATGGCACAGCCGATATCAAGTCGGTGGATGGTATGAAGCTGGAGACCTTCGATAAGGACGTAATAAATAAGAGTACCAAGGAATTTAGTATATTGACCAATTTTGTCGGAACGCTTTTGAATAAGAAAGCGGTGATTAATGTGACCTCGGCAGGCGAAGTCATTACAATCACGGACAACGGAAAGAGCATAGCTAGCGATACAGGGAAAGCTTCCGCTGAAATAGTCGAGGATGGCTCTCATACAGTCGTAGTTACGATTGCCGGCAGAAAACAAAACACAACCTATAACTTTATCATAGATACAACTGCACCGAGTATTGACATTACTAGTCCGGAGGATGGTACAAAACTGAAGAATAGTCAGGATGGAATTACTCCGGTCATCACCTTCAGTGCGGATTCCGTTGAAGCAACCAGAATGATATCCTTCAACGGAGGATCTATGTCAACCACGGCAAGTAATAACGGACTTACCTACACCGGAGATGCGATCCGTGAAGCAGGTCACTATGTTTTAACTGCTACAGCCAAGGATGAAGCCGGTAATGTCAGGACGGTTACCCATACCTTTGATATTGTCTGGGATAACAGCAGTCCGGTAATTACTGTCAATGGGGTCGAAAATGGCGGTATCTATGAAACTGCAAACATATCGGTTTCGCTGGCTACGGCTTCGGGTACTCCATCAGAAGATAGTAATCAGGTTAATTATCGCTATCGTTCGAGCCTAAAGCTGCCAAACGGAAACGTAGTGACCAAAGAGAATGGAGTGCCTGCTCTTACGGGACCTGGCGCATACCGTCTTGAGATCGTAGCTACGAATCCAAGCTATACAGATAGAACCAGCAGTAAGGTAGTTGATTTTATCATTGATAATTCAGCTCCGACTGCAACGGTTGGAGGTGTATCGGATAATAAGGTTTATAATTATGCGGTTACTCCGATTTTAAGCTTTACGGATGATGTTACCTCACAACAGCTTCTATTGTCCAATGCAGAGGTAACCCTGAAAAGGAATGGAGCTCCGGCTGACTACCAGATGGGAGATACCATATCCTTAGACGGTAATTATATACTGACCGCAAAGACAAAAGATTCCATGAAGCATAGCTCTAATGTAGTGACAAAGAGCTTCACGATCGATCAGACCAAACCGGTTATATCATTTTCCGGTGCTTTGAGTGGAGCTACTTATAAAGATCAGAATGTGACACTCACAATTAAGACAAATGAAGGAACTCTGACCGTTACTGACGGTGCCGATGAGACACTTGCTTTGAATAGCAATGGTCAGTATACCTTTACCGGAACTGCAAATAAGATAGTTAATTATAAGGTCATAGCAAAGGCTGTTGATAGTGCCGAAAACACTACGGAACAGCAGCTGAGCTTTTCGATTGACCGTCTTGCTGTTAACATCATAGTAAATGGTGTAACCGAAGGTATGGTGGTCAACTCCTATCCTCAGATATCCTTCACTACCTTTGAAGGAAGCCAGGAGAAGCAGGGAACCAAAGTAACCATTGATGGTACAGCCTTCCACGGAGGAAGCTACTCGGTTGCAGGAACACATACTCTGATCGCACAGTATACCAGCGGTGAAGCAACCTATACCAAGACCTTACATTTCACAATTGATAAGACTGCTCCGACAGTCTCGGTGACAGCTATACTGAAAAATGCTGTAGTCAACTCAGATCATATCATTGCCAAAGCAGGCGATATTATAACTGTAAGAGCAAAGGTGACCGATTTGAACGGAGTAGGTGAGGTCAATCTCAATATAGAAGATCCAAAGATACCGCTGCAATATAAGGTGCCGATGCAATATATCAAAGACGGAGATTATTATGAAGGTAGATTCAATGTAGAAAGCGGCAGCTTCGACGCCCTTATCATCTTGGTAAGTGCAAAGGACAAAGCAGGTAACTCTGCTTCGCAAACCTATAACAAGACTCTAACCATTGATAATACCAAGCCTTTGGTAAGCCTTTATACAAATCCTGCAGTAGCAGACGGAAATAACGGAATATTCAAATCTCCGACGATGAAGCTAACCTTGACAGCAGGAGCAAAGGATACCCTTCACTGGAATTTGAACGGAACCGACGGTTCTGCGATGGGCAGTAAAGAGCTCGCACCTTCCCAGGGGACCAATGTTCTGTTCTACTATGTAACAGACCTTGCAGGAAATGTATCCGATGAGAAAGCTTAT
Source organism: Bacillota bacterium (assembly GCA_023415055.1). Lineage (GTDB taxonomy): Bacteria > Bacillota > Clostridia > Lachnospirales > Lachnospiraceae > Mobilitalea. Next base: position 20,867 of record JAEZLZ010000086.1, read on the forward strand.
GTATTTACTTATGACAGTATCCAACCGGCAGATGTAACCTTAAGCTCACCGGCAACAGGAACCACTTCCGCAGAATATCTAAAAATCAACGGTACCGTATCCGGGGAAGGCTCAGCAACCGGTACAATGGTACTGCTGAAAAAGTCGGAAGAAATAGTAACCTCTACCAGTGTGAAAGCGGGAGGTGCCTTTGAGTTCAGCGGTATCAAATTGTCGGAAGGACAGAATACCTTTAGCATCACAGCAATTGATCTTGCAGGAAATCAGAGCCAGCATGCAGTTACTTTGACCAGAACTCTGGATAGTACAGCACCGATTCTGAGACTTGAAAAAACAGATGATACACATTATACAATCACCTCAAATGAAAATATAACGAAACCGATTGTCAAATTTAACGGCGATGTCGTATCCGAGGTGAATATTACGGCAATACCGGAAGGCCAAAAGACGATCTACCAGGTTGTAACAACTTCGCCGGTAGAAGGCACCAATGTTCTGAATGTAACAGCCATGGATGAATTAGGCAATGTCGGAACAGGATCCTTTACCAGCACCTATATACCTCCGAATACTGCACAGAATGGTCTGCCACTAAACGATAATGCTTCTATGGATATTCCGGATGATGCATTTAGTACCGGTACACAGATCCTAGTGAAGACGGTAGATGTAAAAGGAATAACGAATTATAAGCCTTTAGGCGCAGCCATTTCCTTTGATTTTAAAAATGATCAGGGAAAATCAATTGAACCAATTACCCCGATATTGATCATGAATTATATCGGAGTAGGATTAAATGGTGTCGTATTGATGCACGTGGATAAAGATGGGAAAGTGGATGCAACCTTAACAACGAAGGTCATTCGTTCTACGGATGCAGACTATAAAACAACGATTAGCAATATGGCTGAGAATGATCCATACTATGTAATTGATACGGGTTATCTGATCTTCAAGACAACCAATTTCTCCTCCTACCAGGTTGCGCAGGATAATGTCGCTCCGGTTGTTAATGTTGATACTTCAGATTACATAATCAACATAGCAGATAAGACGGCAGGCGGTATGAAGATCGCAGGAACAATTACAGATACGGATCCCGAAGTAGCAATCACACAGGTACTGATTGATGGCGTTTCCATGGATCTCAGTAGTGCTGATCTTGATGAAAGCTTCAGTATACCGCTCAATTTGACGGATGGTAAACATGACGTTACAATCAAGGCTTCGGATAAGGCAGGAAATGTAACTACAGTGACAAGAAGCTATCAGGTGGATACCACATCGCCATCCTTGACCGCTGTGGCAGCTGCCTTAACTACAAACCGGAACTTTGTTGACATCTCAATCAATACCGGAGAGCATGCAGAAATCTTTATCAATGGTGAATCAAAGGGATATATCAATGGTGGCGGAATTCTTGTCGTTAACCTGACCGATAATACCGACAATACGATAAAAGTTTCCGCAACGGATGCCTTCGGTAATACAACAGCAGCGAAGGAGATTATCGTTACAAGAGATTCTACGGCACCAGCCATCAGTATAACCGGTGTAAGTGACGGTGATATTTCCGGAAATAATGTTAAGATCGAGGTTACTGTTACTGATTTACATACACCGAGTACTAGCATTACAATGGACGGAAAGACTTATGCTCCGGGAGTATATTCAACGGAAGGACAGCATACCCTTGTGGTGACATCAACGGACTCCTATGGCAATACAGCATCAAAAACGGTAGTATTTACCATTGACAAGAGTGTACCTGAAATTACTGTAACAGGTGCAACGAGCGATGGTAAGTATGCAACAGATAAGACACTGAACATCACAGCAGACAATGCAGACGAGCTGATTGTTACAAAAGCTACCGATAATCAGACACCGGTAAATATCGATACAGCAGTGAACGGAACCGGTGCAAGTGCAAGTGTAAGCCTTGGTGTGGCAGGTGAGCAGCATAGTTATAAGATCGCGATCACGGCAAAGAAGACGGTAGGTGGACAGCTGAGATGGGCAAGCTCAACGATTAATCTGATTGTTGACAGAAAGAAACCGGTGATCACATCTACTACCGGTACACAGACTGAAAATGCTACGATCAACCTGACAGGAACCCTTGATGAAATTGCAGATATCTATTTGAATAATAAATTGGTAATTACCGGCAATCCGACCGGAAGCTTTAGCATCACGGGACAAAGCCTGAACCTTGGCTCCAATTACTTTGAGTTGAAAGCAGTGGATCAGGTCGGGAATGAAACAGTAATACCAATCAATGTAACAAGAACAGTACCTGTGAATAATGGCGGTAATTCCGGCGGCGGTTATCCTGGCGGTGGATATCCCGGAGGAGCACCCGGTGGTGTAGTACCTTCCGAGGGCAACAAGGATGACGAGACAAAACCGGAAACATCCACACAACCGGATACTTCTGAAACAACAGTTCCGGAGAATAAGACACAAACTATATCAGAAAAGCCGGTTAAGAAAGGAAGTATAGCAACAGCAACTACTACAAAGGAAGAATTAATCACTGCGATTACCGATACAAAGGAAGACGCAAACGGAGTCAAGACAGTAAAAATTGAGATCCAGAAGGTAAAAGGTGCGAAAACCTATACGGAGGTCCTACCGATAAGTGAAATGAAATCTAGTGGTGCTAATCTGAATATTCAGATTGTAACCCCTCTTGGAACAATGACATTACCGGGAGACATGTTTACTTCAAAGGATATGAAGCAGAAGAGCAATCTTGGCATCTCAATTACTGCAGCAGATAACAGTAAATTGGATGAGGGCATAAGAAAAGTAATCGGAAGCAGACCGATCATTCAATTGTCAGCTTCTTTGGATGGAAAAGCAGTATCCTGGAACAATGTAAAGGCACCGGTAACTATTGCGATACCATATAAGCCAACGGCTAAGGAACTTAAGAATCCGGATCATATCGTTGTATGGTACATTGACGGTAAGGGTAAGGTTCAAACAGTGCCAAATGGAAGATATGATGCGAAGACCGGAACAGTTACATTTACGACGACCCACTTTAGTACTTACGCAGTTGCTTATGTAAAGAAGAGCTTTAAAGACATTACAAAGCTGGATACAAGGACTGAGATTGAGTTTGTTGCATCGAAGGGCATCATGAATGGCAAGACCGATACAACATTTGATCCAAAGGGTAAGGTTACCAGAGGAGATTTTATCGCATATCTTCTGAATACCCTGAGTCTGACTGCAGAGGTTACTACAAATTTTGCAGATGTAAAAGCTACTAACCCGAACTATATTGCAATAGGAGCAGCAAAGAAACTTGGAATCCTTTCCGGTACCAGTAAGAGTAAATTCTACGCTGATAAGTTGATAACGAAGGAAGAAATGGCAGTATATACAGTAAAGGCCATGAAGTTGTCACAGAAGTCGCTTGATTTAGCTACAAGAAAGGATTTATCTCAATTTGATGATGCTGCCGAGGTTTCAGACAGTTCGGTTACCAGTATGGCTAAGCTTATAAAATCAGGAATTCTAAGCATCGACAGTAAAAAGATAAACGCGAAAGCCAACCTGACCAGAGCAGAGGTTGCCAAACTACTATACAATATTTATAAAACGGAATAACAGTTTTAAAGCAATAACAATTCGCAGCTTTTCCTATTGGGGGCCCGGAGCTGCTGCTCAGAAGCGGTAACTCCGGGAATAGATTAAAAGATTTAGTGGTAATTAGTCCATTGGTCCTATATTTCTCACTATAAGAAGGTATAGCACAAAATACTTAAAGTATTTTGTTGCTATACTTTTTTTACCGATTTATAATAATGTTTAATTATTAACTATATTTTACAGGGTTGAAGTGCTAATAGTATCAATGTTGCTTACTTGACACTTTAACCTGAACAAAGGATTGTTTCTATGGGCACAGTATTGGATTTCTATAAGGAATACAACAATAGTGAATGGATGGGCCACGACATTTTGGAAGACATCACAAATCGCTATGAGATAAAAGCCTGTTTAAAAATGACTGAAGAGAAACAGGTCTATTTGGTGACTTCAAAAACAAATTGGAAGAAATACATATTGAAGGCACTCGCGAGACATTGCCACGAGAGCCTGATGGAAGAATTCCGGCTTTCGAAGGAGTTGTCCCATCCCGGTATTGTTGCTGCAGTTGAGTATATCGAGGGAAAAGATTATAATTATCTGATACGTGAGTATGTAGAAGGCTATACTGTTACTGAGTTGGTTGAGATGACAGAGGATGGTCATCTTCAGCATGAGGAACTTTTACAGATTACAATTGCTCTTTGTGATATCCTGCAATATCTTCACTCACAGAAACCGCCCATCATTCACCGGGACATCAAACCGGATAATATCATAGTAACAAAGCAAAAGGAATGCAAACTCATTGACTTTGGTATCTCGAGAAGATATCAGGGAAAGCTTGATTCGGATACCTTTATCATGGGAACCCAATTTTCGGCACCGCCGGAACAGTATGGGTTTGCTCAGACGAATGAACGAAGCGATATTTATTCCATCGGTGTGCTCATGTTCTATATGGCGACCGGTAATCTGGATATCAGAGATTTGAAGCAATATCCGATATCGGGAGATATACGAGAAATTATTAGAAAGTGTACCAAATTTTCGCCAAAAGATCGTTACTCGTCAGTGAAACAATTAAAAAGTAAATTGAACAGTTATCCATATCTATATCGAAAACGTAAATTTTTCTATGCAGGAATGATTGCAATTACCGCTATTGTTTTAGCACTTGGCTTATCTACACTGACTCCGAGACCGTCCGTTGCGGATGAGGAGATTCCAATGATAACAACGACGATTGGTCCCAGCCAAAGCAGTACGGTTTCAGCAGAAAATTCGAGAGAATTTACTCCGGTATCTTCTTTGCCGGAGACAGCCAACTCCTCTGCAGACAAGGGGAAAAAAATGGATATGGCATTATCCGGTGCAGATAATTCCACAGAATTGCCGGCAGCAGATATTACAGGCCCGACTTACGAGATAGATAAGATGCAAAAGCCACTGATATTCGAAGAAGAGCCTTCAAATAAGGAGTCTTCAGTAAAAGAAGAAAAGGATACTCGGACGAAGGAGCAGAGAAGTGTAACTCAACAATCGGGTCAGGATGTACAGGATATACCAAAGAAACAGGAGAATTCTGATCAGTTATCTGAACCTGCCGCTACCCCTGTACTTGTCAAGAATAATGAAATATATGAATTTCAGTCCCCCTTGATTGAAGCAGCAGTACGGGAAATACTGGGCAAGTCAGATCAGGATAAAGTAACCTGCGGTGACCTGGAGCAGATCACCTCGTTGTTTATCTGCGGCAGGCAACGCTATGACCGCTGGGAGGAACACTTTGTTTATGGCGTCAGTCAATATATGATCGGCTCACAATATATGGATACACAATTATTTACCGTCAACGGTGAGATTACAAGTCTTGAAGATATCTCCCATATGGTGAATCTGGAGAAGCTGGCATTATATAATCAAAATATCAGTGATCTTTCCCCGTTGAAAGATTTACATTACTTATCCTATCTTGGGTTGGGAAGCAACAATATCAGTGATCTGTCTCAGATCTTATTGATAAAAACCTTGAATTACCTGGATGTCTCAGGTAACCCGATCATGAATGATGATCTGGAGCAGCTGAAGGAGCTTCCCTATCTGTGGGGGCTCGATCTGGGGGCTACCAAGGTTACCAGTGTATATGGTATAAAAGAACTTAAGCTATATTTTTTATCCTTATTTGAGTGCAAAGTGGGCGACTGTATCGGTTTGGAGGAGATTACCACTTTGGATAATCTGATTCTGACCGGTGTTAATAATGCCATAACTGATCATGCGATAGATCGAGTGAGTAAGCTGACCAATCTGAAGGTATTAAAGATTTTCGGTAGCGACCGAATTGATCTGTCAAAGATCTCAACGCTGAAATCTTTATATTTACTTGATTTATGCGGTATGTGGAATAACAGCGATCTGGGAGAATTGTCGAATCCGAAGCTAACCGAGCTCTATATTGTGTATTGGCAAACGCTTGAGCTTACCGGCATCGAGAAGTTACCCTGCATAGAGCAGATTCATCTGAGGGATTCAAAATGCTCCGATTATAAGCCACTACTTGGTGTTAAGACCTTGAAGAAGGTATATTGTAATTCGGAGCAACAAAAAGCAATCAAAGAGCAACTGGGTGAGGTACCCTTTGAAGTACTCATCGAATAGAAGCAAGGACAAGAGGAGTCAGTATGGAAACATTTGAATATATAGTAGAAACGATTGATGGAGATTACGCACACCTTAAAAGAGTTGATCAGCCGGACGGTGATCGGAAGCTGGTAGCGAGGGCGATCCTCCCGCCGCAGATTGCAGAAGGTGTTCATCTGCGTTATGAGTATTTGGAATACAGTATCATATCGTAGCAGAATAAATCTTCCGGATGAAACTTATTTTATATGATGATATCATTGGGTGCCGTATTATATGTGCGGTGCCCTTTTCAGGTTAGTTTATCTGACAGGGTAGTATAAAAGGGTTTCTTTTATGAATTAGTAGTTGAAACAATTTGCGCTGGAAAGGCAATTGAAATTTGCTAGAAAATTTTGTATAATTAATACAAAGAATGGAGGGGTGAGCATGCTCAAATATATAGTTTTGTTCAAATTTAGGGATCCGGAGGAATGCATTCCTACGGTAATCGAAAAGCTTCACAGTATGGAAGGTGTGATACCGGAGATTCTGTCCATGGAGACCGGAGTCGATCTTTGGCATAACGGTGAGAGAAGCTATGATCTGGCACTTACTTGTACCTTTCATGATATGGAGGCGGTTGCTGTCTATGATAAGCATCCTTTTCACGAGGAGGTCAGAAAATATATTTACGCGCATAGAGTGGATGGAAAGACAGTTATTTATGAGATCTGAACAAGGATAACAGTATAAATGCAAGACAGATCGGAGATAGCTATGAGAAAAAGTAATATTGGGGGTATTATTATCGCAGCTAGTACAAGCAGAGCGAAACCTATGCTTAAGCTTGGATCTATTCCAGTTGTTAAACGGATTGTTCTTACATTTCAGCAGGCTGAAGTATTTCCTATTGTTGTAATCACCGGAACACAGGAAGACGAAGTAAGACATGAACTGTCTGAATTTGGAGTTGTATTTATTAAGAATGAGAACTGTATGGATGCGACATTGTATGAATCGCTAAAAATTGGTTTGAGTTATCTTCAAGACAAATGTGCTTACATAGCAATCGCACCGGTGAACTCGCCTGTGTTTACACCGGAGACGCTGATGAAGCTGTATGATGCACAGGAGGAGGTGGCTTTTCCGATTTATCAAAGTCGGACAGGATACCCGATTCTCATAACCACCGCGGCAATTCCTGATATCATGAATTATAAAGATGAGGAAGAATACAGACAGGCTATTTTTTCAGTAGGGGACCGTCATGCCGGCGTGGAAGTTGAGGATGAAGGTGTGGTTCAGGATATTCATAGTTATGAAGAATTGCAGAGACTTCTGGAGAAGTATAATCGTTCCCTGATGCAGGCCTCGGTTGGTCTGTGCATCGAGAAGGAGACCGTGTTTTTTGATAACCGGGCGAAGCTGCTGCTTTATCTGATCTCGGAAACGATGTCGGTCAGTAAGGCTTGTGAGCTTATGTCAATGTCCTATGCAAAAGCTTGGAAGGTACTTAATAAACTGGAATCGGAGCTCGGCTATCAGATTATTCAGAGACGCCAGGGGGGCAGTCGGGTTGGAAGGACACATCTAACTCAAAAAGGAATCGATTTTCTTCAGGCCTATATCGAATACGAAGATAGTGTCTTTAAGCATGCAAGAGCGGAATTTGTCAGAATATTTAAGGGTAAAAGTTTAATTTGATATTTCTACTAATATTTACAAACAAGTTGAAAGAAAAATAGCTCATATCTATAATATAGGTATGAGCTCATTTTTTTATAAACCATGGAAACAAGCCAGTCTGAGAGGAAAGGCTGGGGATTTTGCTATTGAACAAAGACCCTGATTTCAGGGTGAAAATAAGCAAAAAATGAAGGAGGAAATAGTATGGGTATTATTATTGATGAGATGGAAGGTAAATTAAGACCCCCGTCAATCGGATTAAAGCCGTATGAGGCAAAGGTTATACCGCTTACCACAGGTGAGGATATGCTGGTACGTGAGGTAACCTATGATGAGATTCCTTTGTTAATGGAGACGATTGAACCTTTAATGAAACAGCCGAAGGATTTCTATGATATCGTTGCATCCCGCATCTATGCGGAACTTCTCGGAATGTACCGCTTCCGTGTACAGGACGAATATTGCTTCGTCGGCGCGGTGAATGGTGAAATTGCCGGAATTGTGAATGGACGCCTTGTAAATGAAAAGGTAGGTATGTCCTACCATACCATGACATTAAAGCGTGGTGCTCGTGTCGGTGCTCAGCTGTTTGCAGCAAAAATGGAATATCATTTTGACTTTATGAATCAGGATGAAGTTTGGATCGTTGCGGAAAGCCCGAATGGTTTCAAGAGATGGATGATTGAATATGAGTTAGAATCCCACCCTGAGTGTCCTCATGAATTAGGCGGAGTTCCTACCTATGTATTGACACGTGCATTATGGGAGAAACATAAGTCGAATAAGAACGTTGGTATTCGTCCCGCCTTTGAGGAGGTTGTTGAGGCTAATAAGGTATTACATAAACCTGCCAAGATCAGTGTCTGAGAGGAGATCATCATAAATTTATGCTGCCGCACTAATTCATAGTCAGTGGCAGAATGGAGGTTATTATGAGGAATGTAGGTATTGTTGGTGTTGGGCATACCAAGTTCGGTAAATCAGATCTTCCCTTTATCGATATGGTCTGTGCTGCAGCACTGGAAGCGATGGATGATGCAGGAGCTAAGACAGGAAACAAGAATGTAATCGATCAGGTATTCGTCGGTACCATGGGTGCCGGAATGGTTAGTCGTATCAGCGGAATTGCCTCTGCGGTAGTGGATACGCTAAATATCCGACCAGCTATGGCTGAGACAATCGAGAATGGCCCGGCCTCCGGCGCTTCTGCAATTAAGCTGGGTTATATGGCGATTGCGTCCGGTATGTGCGACTGTGTACTTGTCATCGGTGCTGAGGGAATGCGTGTCGTAAGTGGATGGGAAGGAACTGATTTTGTCGCGACCATGCTTCATCCGGAGGGCGAATATAGATATGGTCTGACTTTACCGGCTTTTGCGGGATTATTTACAAGGCTGCGTATGGATCAAGATGGACTGGAAAGCAAAGATCTGGCAATTGTATCAGTGAAGAACCATGCGAATGCAATGAAGAATCCCTGCGCTCATATCCAGGCACCCGTTGTTCTGGAGCGTATAACAAATAAGGCATATATTAACGCAACGAATCCTATCGTTGCCGACCCTCTTCGTCAATACGATATGTGTCCGGTATCGGATGGAGCAGCAGCTGTTTTATTGGTTGCGGAGGATAAACAGGAGGCCCTGGGATTTGCAAACAAGAAGTTTGTTAAGATCGCTGGAATCGGCTCTGCTACGGACACTCATGTTGTAGCTAATCGGGAAGTGCCGACGGATCTGCTGGCAGTACGCCTAAGCGCTGATATGGCTTATAAGATGGCAGGCGTCGGTCCGCAGGATATTGACATTGCTGAGTTGCATGATGCTTTTCAGATTCTTGAAATAGCCGAATCCGAAGAGGTAGGGTTCTTTGGACGTGGAGAAGGTCATATTGCTGCAAGGAACGGAGAGACTGCACTGACCGGGAAGAAACCGATTAATACTTCCGGAGGTCTTAAGGCGAAAGGTCATCCTCTGGGAGCAACCGGAGTATCCCAGGTGGTAGAGCTGGTTCGCCAGCTGCGCGGAGAGGCCGGAGAGAGACAGGTTGCCGGTGCAAAGACAGGCTTGGCAGTCAACTTCGGTGGTTTCGGTAATAACGTCGTATCAACCGTTCTGACAACGGAGTAAGGGAAGGGCAGGGTGATTATTATGGAACAAATGTATGCATATAAATGCACTAAATGCGGTAAGCTCCATCATCCTCGCTATATCGTCTGCCAAAACCCGGAATGTGATGGACGAGAGTTTGAGAAGCTGCCTTTAGAAGGAAAATGCAAATTATTAACCTGGACCAGAGTTTATAATTTACCGGAAGGCTATATGTGCCCTTGGTTGAATTTTGGTATCGTTGAATTTGATAACGGAGTACGGGTAACCGGTCAGATTGGTATTGATGACGGAATTGAATCAGGAATGGAACTAGAGGCAACTGTCGGAGTCGTAAGGGAAAAATCTATCCTATATAAAGAGACAGTAACTGCTCCCCAGTATGGTTTCATATTCCAAAAGGCTTAGGCCTTTTGGAATATGGAGGTATGCTATGAAGGAGCGGAATGCACTTGAGATTTGTCGGCAGCTTCAAAGCACTTTATCAGCCTGTGATAAGGTACTGCAGGTTCACTCGGTATTTGCATCCGCGGTTAATTTCATCGGGGAGGATTTCTTCTTCTCAGTAGTTACAGAACAGCATTGTCTTTATCCGATGTCCTGTAGGATAGAAGAAGATGCTTCCCTGACAGAGGCTGGAATAAGAGCTGGTATGAGTGTTATCGCATCCGGTGAAGGAATCTATCTTCCCCAGGCAGAGTTTTCAATCGATTTACGTAGAAGTATAGTAGTGGATCTGTCCATTTGTAATCTTCTTGGGTTGTCCATTCCGGAGAAGCTTCAGGCAAAGATAGCAATACTGAAAGAACTGGTTCGTGCGAAGGGATGTAAGGAGGATCTGAGCGCCCTGGTTACAGAAAAATATTATAACCCATGTGCGGATGCTGTCAAAAAACGTTTGCCGGAATTTAATAAAGCGATGAGAGCAGGAGACATACAAGCGGTTGAGCTGGCAGGAGCACTTGCTGGAGGAGGATTAGGACTTACCCCCTCTACCGATGATTTGTTGGTCGGCTATCTGTCCATATATCTTGCTCATACTCTGGCTGCAGATTACGGCTTTCTGGATACCGCGCTGATACTGACAAAAGCGATGGGAAGAGAAGCTGCAAAGCATACAAATTTAATAAGCGGGGCTTTTTTAAAACAATGCGGAAGGGGCTTGCTTTCGGAGAATATGATAAAGCTAATTGTTGCGTTATATTCAGATTCGAAAGAAGAGGCAGTCCGATTATGTGGAGAGCGTATTCTAGAGTTTGGTTCTACATCCGGAACGGATATACTGACCGGTGTTATCTTAGCCTTGTTGAATCTAAACGAAGACTTACAGCAATCCGCAATCAATGGAGGACAATATTGTGGTAAAGCTTGAAATTAGAAAAAATGCTTATTATGATTCGGTAACCTTGATGTTGATTAGCAACGAGGTAAAAAAGTTAGAGGGTGTCAAGGAAGCACTGGTTGGTATGGGAACGGACTTGAATTGTGAGATCGCACATAACATCGGGCTTGCGACACCTGAATTTACAGATGTAACGGCAAATGATCTTTTTGTCGCAGTGGAATGCAAAGATGAGTTAATCTTTGAGCTTGTCCGTAAGAAGGTGGAGGAGCTTCTCAATAAGAAATCGGAAGCAAGGGAAGCGGATTATTATACTCCAACTTTAGATGGGGCAATTAAACTTGATCCGGATATCAATATGGCAGTCATATCCGTTCCCGGTAAATACGCAGCGGATGTGGCAGAAAGCTGTCTGGACAAAGATATTAATGTTATGCTTTTCTCGGATAATGTTACGATAGAAGAAGAACGGACATTGAAGGAATATGCATATCAAAAGGGATTGCTGGTGATGGGGCCGGATTGCGGAACAGCGATTATCAATCATGTACCGCTTGCCTTTGCCAATGTGGTAAGGTCAGGTGATATCGGAATTGTCGCAGCCTCAGGCACCGGTACGCAGGAGGTATCCTCGATCATAGACCAGTTAGGCGGTGGCGTATCCCAGGTGATAGGAACCGGCGGACGTGACCTAAAGAAGGAAATCGGGGGGCTGATGATGAAGCTTGGGCTCTCTGCCCTGACAAAAGACCCTCAGACAAGAGTAATTACACTGATCAGTAAGCCTCCGGCAAAGGAGATCGCATCCTTGATCTTGACACAGGCTTCTGAGGCAAAAAAGCCGGTGGTTGTTTGTTTCATCGGCGGTGATCGTGAGGAAATTGAAGCCTTTGGTCTGACCGCCGCCATTTCTCTAGAAGATGCAGCGAAGAAAGCAGTTGCTTTATCAAGAGGTGAACCGGTCAGTGATTACAGAGATTTTACGATGGGAAGTGAGGCAGCGCTAAAGCTTGCAAAGGAAGAAGCGAATCAGATGTCCAGGAGTCAGAAGTATGTCCGTGGATTTTATACAGGTGGGACCTTGTGTGATGAAGCTATGAAATTAATGCTTCCAAAGCTGAAACATATCTATAGTAATATTCCCTTGCAGCCGGAGGATAAGCTGAAGGATGCAAGAAACGGCAAGAGCTGTCAGCATACCTTCTTGGACTTCGGAGATGACGAATTCACCGTAGGAAGACCTCACCCTATGATTGATCCGTCCCTTCGTGCAGAACGGGTCAGATCCGAGGGAAGAGATCCGGAATGTGCCATTATTATGGTGGATTGCGTGATTGGTTACGGTTCCCATGAGGATCCGGCGAAGGACCTGTCAGAGGCGATTATTCGGGCAAAAGAGTCGGCCGGGGCAGAGGGGAGACATTTACTTGTCATAGCCGAGGTATGTGGAACCGAAGGGGATCCTCAGTGTCTAAGTAAGACAAGGAAGCAGTTAGAAGAGGCAGGTGCCCTTGTCTTTCCTTCCAATGCCCAGGCAACCCGGTTTGCTGAACTTGTACTTGACAATATGCAGTAAGCAGTTCAAACGGTAATATTTAGCCTGCTGGTAAGAGCGTCAGGCTATGAGAAAGGCATGGTTATCAGGATGGATAAATTAAATGAATTATTCGGGAAGGACCTGCATGTAGTTAACTTCGGAATAGAGTCATTTTATCAGGATTTAAAGAAACAAGGGAATTCGGCGGTTCATGTTGATTGGAAGCCGATTGCCGGCGGTGATAAGGAAGCAGCCGCTTACCTCAGGATGCTACATAAACCGGAACTTTCCACTAAAATTGATAAGGCAAACAAAGAAGCATTGCACAGGATACTTATGGCTCAGCCAACTTTGGTTGGACTCGGAATCGCCGGTGAAGTCATTCCGGGTATGACGAAGGAAACTATCCTTCATGCAGGTCCGCCAATCACCTGGGATCGCATGTGCGGACCTCAAAAGGGTGCGGTTCGAGGCGGTCTGGTATACGAAGGACTTGCAGCAGATCTTTCGGAAGCAGAAATTTTGGCAGCCTCCGGAAGAATTAAATTTGATCCCTGCCATATGCATGATGCAGTTGGACCAATGGCAGGTGTAATTACCTACTCCATGCCGGTATGGATCCTGGAGAATAAGACCTTCGGTAACCGTGCTTATTGCACCTTGAACGAAGGGCTTGGTAAGGTTCTTCGTTTTGGTGCCTTTGATGAGGAGGTATTAACCAGGCTTCGATGGATGAAGGAGGTTTTATACCCGGTACTGAAAGCTGGAATGGAAATCAAAGGTGAGATTGATATTAAGATTATCCTTGCCCAGATACTTCAGATGGGAGATGAAGGGCATAACCGGAATAAAGCAGGAACCTCATTGCTGTTCCGTGAACTGACTCCGGCAATTATGGCAGCTAAGCTTCCGGAGGAGTGGAAGATCGATGCACTGAAGTTTATTAACAGCAATGACCACACCTTCTTGAATATATCGATGCCGGCCTGCAAGTGTACGATGGATCCGATTCTTGATATTGAATATAGCACTGTTCTGGCTACCATGAGCCGCAACGGGACGGATTTTGGTATACGGATTGCAGGTCTTGGAAAGGATGCATGGTTCACCGGTCCTGCTGAAAAGGTAGAGGGGCTTTTGTTCCCCGGCTTTACCGAAGCGGATGCGGCAAGGGATATGGGAGATTCCTGTATTACGGAGACTGCAGGAATCGGAGGCTTCTGTATGGCTGCAGCACCCGCAATCGTTCAATTTGTCGGCGGTCAGGTATCCGATGCCATCAATTATACAAAGCAGATGTATGAGATAACCGTTGGAGAAGGATCCGCTTATAAGATTCCGGTACTTGACTTCAGAGGCGGTCCCACCGCGATTGACCTGATCAAGGTGCTTGAGACAGGAATCCGACCGATCATCAATACCGGGATTGCGCATAAGGATGCCGGTGTAGGTCAGGTTGGAGCAGGTATAGTACATCCGCCACAGGAATGCTTTAAGAAAGCTCTTCAGACCTGTGCCACTCAGTGGTCATAGAATGACATCTATTATGTTGACCGGATTTTGATTCAACATATCGAAGCAGTAGAATTAGTTATATAAAATAATAAGAAAAGATGGAGGAATGAATTATGAGTAAATGGTCAGATATTACCATGTATGAGTTGTCGATCCCGATTGGTATTAATACACCGCCGTGGCCAACCTATGAACCGCTTCAGATGAAGTTCTTCAAACGCCTTTCTCCGAATGGAGCGAACGGTCAGCTGATTACCCACAGTAATCATGTCGGAACCCATCTGGACGGTCCTCTGCATTTTGATACCGCAGGGCGTGATATGGCTTCTCTGGAATTGACAAAGCTTTGCCATCCCGGTGTTGTTGTAGATTTGTCTGATCAGGCAGAGGATTTCGGAATCTATACACCCGAGGATATTGAAAAGAGAGTAGAGGTTAAGGAGGGGGATATCCTCATCATCAATACCGGTTATCATAAATATGGTTGGGATCAGCCCAACGCAGATGAGAAGCGCTATATGCTCCGCCATCCCGGACCCAGCTTAGATTTTATCAACTGGGTACGTGATAAGAAGCTTCGCTGGCTCGGAGTTGACTGCGGAAGTGCTGATCATCCGATGAATACAAAGATTCGTGATTGGGAGCCGATGGAGGCTGCAAAATGCGATAAATTATTCCGGGAACGCTACGGAAAGAGTCTCGATGAGGTTTATCCCTGGCCGGAACATTATCAGGCAATGCACATCGAACTCTTCTGCAAGCCTTATGAAGCTATTCATGCAGAATGTCTTGGCGGAGAGATTGATAAGCTCAGCAATAAGCGCATAGTGATTGGCTGCTTCCCTTGGAAGTTGGTTGATGGCGAAAGTTGTATTTCAAGAATAGTAGCTTTTGATGGGTTTGAAGATGTATAATATTGGTAATACGGTACAAGACGCATTAGGTCAGAATTAAATTCATAAGCGTGCTGCCGATCAGAGCTCGAAGCAGTCGGTCGGCAGTCACGCCAAAAGAATGGGGGTAATATGGATAAGATATTGCCGATGTTACTGGTTGTGGGAATTGTTGTACTGATCTTTTGGATGTCAGCCCTCCGTGAGAAAAAAGTACAGGAATTTACCGATGAGTTCGCGAAAGCATTTATCGAAGCATCGGATCATATATTAGGTACCCTGACTGTAGTTGAACGGTTGAATTATACGATAGAGTCTATGGCGGATCGTAAGGGAAGAGAAATCAAGGATAAAAAGAAGCTTCTGGTAAGACTTGCTCCGTTGGAGGAACAGCCGGAGGTTTTCAGGAATCTATTTCAGACCGGGATTGATGCTTATGTACTGGAACGATTTCAGACAATGCATATAAAGCGGGATGGCGCACAACTTTATCTCACCTCGATTAATATGATTGAGAAGAAATATAATTCGGCACTAAACCGTATCTATGATATCGCAAACATATCCTTTAGTGCCCTGAATAATTACACTGTAATTCGGACGATAGAAGATGTGGAGAATTTTCAATTCTTTCTTTCAAAACAGGATTTTCTACGTAATACAACCCTAGCATCAATCATGAGCAGGGAAGCAAAAAGGAGTGCTATTTTAGGATAAAAAACAGATACAATTGAATACTTGTGAAATAGATTGTACTAAACAAAGCTGGAATGTTATATGCAGCATGTGGTTTCGTCATAGTGGTTAGATAGAACTGTTAGGAGGGTCAAATGAGAGAATTCGAGTATTTGAGGCCGGAAACAGTAGAAGAAGCGGTTGCCCTTCGTGAAAAATACGAAGGATGTTCTGTTTTGCTGAATGGTGGAACAGATATTGTAATTCAGCTTCGTGATCACCTTATCTCACCGGAGTTTGTGATTGATATTAAGCACATCCCTGGGCTTAAAAGTCTTACCTTTCATAAAGAGGATGGACTTTATATCGGGGCCTGTGTCACAATGAACGAACTTGGTGACAATGAAGACGTCAAAAAATACTATCCGTTCCTCCAGGAAGCAGCATACTCCGTGGGAAGTAAGCAAGTCCGTAATCGCGCAACCTTAGTAGGCAATATTGTGAATGCCTCTCCATTATGCGATACAGGGACACCTCTCTATGTATGCGATGCAAAAGTATGTATCGCCGGAAAAGAAGGCGTACGGGAGATACCCATTTCGGAATTTATCACCTTTGTTAGAAAAACTGTAATACGACCGGATGAAGTTGTTGTTGGAATTAAGGTCCCTTATACCGAAGGAGCAGAGGGTATCTTCACCAAGGTATCCAGAAGAAAGGAAGTTGACCTCTCCACAATTTGTGCTACCGTACTGAAGCTTAAGGACACTTATCGGATCGCCTTCGGAGCGGTCGCACCTACTCCAATTCGCCTGAAGAAGACAGAAGACCTGCTTAACAATAATTTATTGACACCTGAGTTGATCGAGGAGGCTGCAAAGCTTGCACGGACAGAAGTGTCACCGATTACTGACGTCAGAGCCTCCAAGGAGTATCGTTTCGATGTGGTTGAGGTTACCGTAAGGCGCAGCCTGGAACATTTTATGCAGGGAGGTGCGTAACATGAAATACAAGGTGAACTTCTTTATTAACGAGGACCCGGTGGAGCTTTATGTAGACGCAAACCGAACCATGCTTAATGTACTGCGTGAGGAACTAAACTTAACCGGCACGAAGGAAGGTTGTGGGGCCGGTGAATGCGGCGCATGTACAGTGATCGTTGACGGTAAGCCTTTGAATGCCTGCCTGGTGTTAGCTCCTGAACTTGACGGAATGCATATTACAACGATTGAAGGGCTTAGTAAGGATGGAGAGTTGTCGGAGCTGCAAAAACAATTTATTAAGCATTCTGCTCTTCAGTGCGGCTTTTGTACGCCCGGCTTTATTATGTCCGGAACTGCACTTTTACAGGAAAATCCGCATCCCACCAGAGAAGATATCAAGACGGCAATTGTCGGCAATCTCTGCAGATGTACCGGTTATACCCGGATTATAGAAGCAATCGAAGAGACGGCTGAGATACTTGGGGGAGGTGGGCAGGAATGGAATTAAAACATGTCGGTAAATCCTACGATCGTAAAGATGCGATTATGAAAGTCACCGGTGCGGCAGAATATGTGGATGATATTCGGCTGCCAAGAATGCTCTATGCCCAGTGTGTGAGAAGTCCGTATGCACATGCCAGAATCCTATCCATAGACACCTCGGAGGCAGAGAGACTACCGGGGGTAAGGTGCGTGATTACCGGTGAGGAGTATCCAAATCGTGCCGGACTTTATCTGGAGGACCGGTATTTTATGGCTAAGGTCGGCGATACCGCCAAATATATGGGTGAGGCAGTTGCAGCGGTTGCAGCGGAGACACCGGAGATTGCCAGACAGGCATGTGATCTGATTAAGGTGGAATACGAAGAGCTTCCGGCAGTCACAAATGCGGTGGAAGGAATGAAACCGGAGGCTCCTTTGATTCATCCTGATTTGCA
The DNA here is from genome assembly GCA_023415055.1 of Bacillota bacterium. Classification (GTDB taxonomy): domain Bacteria; phylum Bacillota; class Clostridia; order Lachnospirales; family Lachnospiraceae; genus Mobilitalea. Next base: position 38,778 of record JAEZLZ010000086.1, read on the forward strand.
TACCTATAAGGTGGCTCCAATCTTTTTTCCGGAGAAGGGAACGAACATTTCTCATCACTATGTTTTACGAAAGGGAGATGCCAAGAAGGCATTTGAAGAGGCGGATTATATCTTCGAGAATACCTTCTATGTTCCGCATGTACAGCATGTTCCGTTGGAACCTCATGCAACGATTGCAAAATATGAAGCCAATGGAAAGCTGACAGTCTGGTCAAGCTGCCAGTCACCTTATGCAGTACGACAGGCCTTGTCCGTAGCATTTGATATGCCCCTCAATAAAATAAGAGTTGTTTCTCCCACGGTTGGTGGTGGTTTCGGCTCGAAGGCAGGAACGACACTGGAGGGAATTGTCATCCCGCTTGCGAAGCACTGTAAGGGACGTCCGGTAAAACTGGTATATTCCCGAGAGGATGAATTTGTGAATGCTTATGTTCGTCAGGGAATGCATGCCAAGATTAAGGCCGGAGTACGTAAGGATGGTAAGATCACTGCCCTACACAATGAATTCATCTGGGATGGCGGAGCCTATACCGAATATGGTGTTAACATAACTAAGGCCGGAGGATGGGCATCTGCCGGACCCTATGACATTGATCATGTTTGGACGGACAGCTATTGTGTATACACCAATCATCCGGTCGGAGGACCTTATCGTGGCTTTGGTATGTGTGAGATCCATTTTGCAATCGAACAGAATATGGATATGATTGCCGAGAAATTAGGAATATCACCGGTAGAGATACGACGATTGAACGGAATAAAACCGGGGGGCTTTACCGGTATGGGAGAGAAGATGGAGGTAGCAGGTCTTCTTGATTGTATTGATCAGGTAGTAAAGGAAATTGAATACGATAAGCCGAGTGAACCGGCCGGACCACATAAGATCAGGGCGAAGGGAATCGCAGCAGGATGGAAATCACCTTCGATGCCAACAAATGCGGGATCTTCTGCAATAATTCGTATGAATGAAGATGGTACCTTCTTTCTTCTCAGCAGTGCACAGGAGATCGGACAGGGGTCTTCCACAGTTCTGGTTCAGATCGCAGCAGAGGTTCTGTCGGTATCCCCGGATAAGATTACCTTCTGCTCAGGAGATACCGACGTCACTCCTTATGAATGGCAGACTGTTGCAAGCCGTACAACCTATTGTGCAGGCAATGCAGTAAAATTGGCCGCGGAGGACCTGATCGACAAGGTGCTGGATTTGGCGCAGCTCAAAATGGGTGCGGTAAAGCGTGATCTTGAATTTATGGATGGCTATGTAGTACATAAAATTTATCGTGATAAAAAGCTTCCGATCTCTGATTTTGCACTTGGGGTTTCCTTTGATGACGGTAGCGGCTACGGTGGTCCTGCCATTGGAGTCGGATCCTTCACATTGGAGAACAACATTAAGACCGATAAGAAGACCGGTGTTGCAGTACATCATCCGGCAGCCTTCTGGACGATGGGTGTGAATGGCTGCGAGGTTGAGATTGATACCGATACGGGAGCCTGTAAGGTGCTTAAGATGGTATCCTGCTTTGATGCAGGAAAGGTGATAAATCCGACATTATTTGCGACACAGAGTGAAGGCGCAATGGTTCAGGCTCTGGGTACAGCGCTTTTAGAGGAGCTAAAGCTAAAGGATGGTAAGGTGCTGAATAAGAGCTTTGTTGACTACAAGATTCCTACGGTGGACGATGCTCCAGAGCTGATTGTACGATATGTAGAACATGCTGAGCCGACAGGACCTTATGGTGCGCGTGGTGTAGGGGAACCGCTCATGGTTCCGGGAGCACCGTGCATTGCAAATGCCATATATAATGCAATCGGAGTACGTTTCCATAGGATGCCGATTACTTCGGAAGATATACTCAAAGCCCTGAAGGAAAAGGGAGGTAGAGAGTGATAGACCGATGATAAGGTTACGATAGCTATAAACTCAGGTTGTTATTTTCTTTGGTAAAAATGTATGGACAATATTATTATGGGAGCAGTTTATTTATTGTCTGATGTGCTATGCAAAAATATTATGTGTTGAGGAAAGGAGCGTATTGGAGCATTCTGAATAAGAATGACTTCATACAGGTTATCTTATGGAGAAAAAGGTTGAAGGTATCTATGATGGTTTTAAGGAACTTGGAACCGGTAAAATGATGATACTAGGACTCCAACATGTGTTTGCTATGTTTGGCGCAACTGTACTCGTACCCCTGCTTACCGGACTAAGTGTTTCGGTTACGCTGTTTGCAGCGGGTATTGCAACGATTTGGTTCTTCTTCATTACAAAAAGAAAAGTTCCCATTTTCCTCGGCTCATCTTTTGCATTCTTAGGTGCGTTTGCCTCAGTTGCAAACGGTGATCCGGAGAAACTGCCTTATGCAACCGGCGGTGTTGTTTGTGCCGGTCTCGTTTATGTTGTTTTGGCAGCCTTATTTGCGATCTTCGGTCCCAAGAAGGTTATGAAGCTATTTCCGCCTGTGGTAACCGGTCCGATCATTATCTTAATTGGACTTATCTTGGCACCGACCGCGGTGAGCAGTGCCTCAGGGAATTGGATCCTTGCAATTATTGCAATTGCAATTGTTATATGTGTAAATCTATTTGGAAAAGGAATGTTGAAGCTAATACCAATTCTTTGCGGTATTCTAGGCGCTTATGTGATTGGTTGTATTATTACCTTGATCAATCCTAATTTCCTTGGACTTAGCTGGATCGATTTCTCTAATCTGAAGGGTGTATCGATACTTAGTGTTCCTCCGTTCATGCTTCCGAAATTCGAGATCTCGGCAATAGTAACCTTCGTGGTAGTTTCTGTTGCTGCGATTGTAGAGCATATCGGAGATATCGCTGCAATCGGTGCTACCTGTGGTAAGAATTTTATCGCAGATCCCGGTCTTACCAGAACCTTATTGGGTGATGGTATTGGAACCTCCATGGCAGGTGTCATCGGCGGTCCTGCGAATACTACTTATTCGGAGAATACCGGTGTTGTTGCATTAACGAAGGTCTATGATCCTAAGGTAATGTTTATTGCTGCTTGTATTGCGATTCTGGTTTCCTTTATCTCTATTTTTGATGCATTTATTAATACGATCCCCTGGTCGATCATCGGAGGTATATCAATTGTTTTGTACGGAATGATTTCGGCAACCGGTGTACGTACTATTGTTGTGAATCATATTGATTTTACGAACATGAGAAATATCATTATTATGGCACTGATTCTTGTGTGCGGCCTCGGATTTAATTCCTATCCGATTCAGATCCCTCTGGGCACGGCTACTCTTCAGTTTGGGGGTCTTGCTTCCGCAGCAATCATAGGGATTATAGTCAATGCCATATTACCGGGCAAAGATTATGAGTTTAATATGGATGAAATACAATAAAATAATAAGTCGGGGATAAGTGAAGAACCCTTGTAGAAGATAGAATTTGTTTGGATGCAGAATCAACCTGAATTTATAGTTTCATGATACTTGATCATAGGAAGGAATAGCCTGCAGGCTTGTTTGTGAAGCTACAAACGAGCCTGCGATTATTCATGAGGAGAATTCTATGGATTATCATAAGAGCTTTGAAGTTGGTAAGAAGGACAATGAACGTTTTAATCTATACAGTATGAAGAGTAAAACTATCCGGATGAGCAGCATGGTGTTTCTTGTGATTACCTTCATGATTACACTTACGCAGCTGACCAGAGGCAGGCAACTACTCGATGCCGTTTTGAGCGGTTCCGGTTACGGTGCCGCCGGCATATTATTTTTTACCGCCTTTAACTACTTATTAGTCAAACTGAGATTAGCATTATTCTACAGAAAAGGCAGTATAAAGCCCTTCCAACAGCAGATAGAGCTGAATGACCGTGGGCTTCATGCAAAAACGGAGAACGGTTCGGTGCAATTAACCTATGATCAAATCCGTGGAGTTCGTGAGACGAAGCATGCATTTTATATTTTTGTTACCACAGAGCATGTTTATGTATTTCCGAAGGATCAGATGACCGGAAAGGAGGAATACCTGCAGGTAAGGAATATCTTAAAGACGGGAATTCCCATGGAACGAATGAAATTAATGGCTTGAGCTTCCTGAGATACTTGATATCATACAACACGGAGAACAAATATAAAACATAGAATATGAGAGGAAAGAAAAGGATGACAAGCATCCCCCGACTGCTATGCGGAGATGCCTGGTCATCCTTTATTGTATGAGCTTAATACTTAATTTGCTTTTACTTTCGAATAATTTTGCGCAACCACGTCCCAGTTTACTAATTCTAAGAATGCCTTGATGTAGTCAGCACGAAGATTCTTATATTTCAGATAATAAGCGTGCTCCCAAACATCAATACCAAGGATGGGTAACCAGCCTTCGTCCCTCTCTATGATGGTATTATCCTGGTTGGGGCTGGAGGAAACTTTAAGCTCTCCCTTTTTATTGGCAGATAGCCATGACCAGCCTGATCCAAATCTGGTTGCTCCGGCAGCAGCTAATTTCTCCTTCAAGGCTGCAAAATCACCGAACACTTTTGTTACCTGTTCTGCCAGCTCACCCGTTGGCACACTGCTTCCACCGGGCTGAAGTGTTGCAAAATACAGGTTATGGTTATAATAACCACCCCCGTTATTTCTTAATGCTGCCCGTAAGCTATCATCAGTGATGCTGTCAAGGCTTCTGAATAGTTCTTCGATGGTTAAATGGGACAACTCCGGTGCTTTTTCCAGTGCTGCATTTAGGTTGTTGGTATAAGCAGCATGATGCTTTGTATAATGGGTTACCATAGTGAGCTCATCAATGTGAGGCTCCAATGCGTTAAAATTATAATTAAGTTCGATTTGTTTAAACATAATTGATACACTCCTTTTCGTATAGAAAATTATAAATTTGAAACAATTAGATTGTACTAAATATTTATTTGTGATATCATTATTGCATAAGAAAAACAAAATTGCAATAGTAAAGTGACAATTTTGTTTTAAATAAAAAATTAACAATAAATTCATACAAAACAATGCAAAATACACAAAATTTATGGCACAATTTGGCTAAACGTGTAATACGCTCAAGAAATATCGAGGTATTCGAAAGCCTTTCACAGACGTTAGCTTGTAAATAATGGAAGAGAGTCATATAATATTTAATAGAATAAGACTGAATCGATGTAATACAATTTCGTGATGTAAGATGTTTCGGGACTTCGAAAAATAGAAGTGACGGGAGGAATAAATAATGGAACATAAAAAACTAAGTGCCGAAGTGATATCACAAATAAAAAAGGCACAGATGGACGAAGAATACGGAGCAGAGCTATATTCGTTTATAGCAAAGCGTGAGAAAAATCAGGTAAACAAAGAGTTTTTGCTGCAGTTGGCTAGGGATGAGAGAAAGCATGCCGCAGTAAATCTCCTTTGTAATCGGGTTACTTGCGAAGCAGCTCCTTGGAATTGATACCCTATAGTAAAGAAGAAAATAGTTCATGCAGCAGAGGAGAAGCCTATGACGATCGAATATATGAAGCGAGCAATTGAGTTAGCCAATCAGGGCAGCGGTTTCGTCAATCCGGACCCTTTATCTGCTGCATTATTGGTTCGGGACGGTAGAATCTTAAGTGAAGGCGTCTATGAAGCTTTTCATGAGGAGAATGCTGAGATAAAAGTATTACGAATGGCGGAAGGAGATCTGACCGGTGCCGAGTTGTATCTGAATATCGAGCCTTTTCAAACGGAACACAAGATCTTAGAAGGCCTGGAACTGATGAAGGAAAAGGGAATTAGCAGAGTTGTAGTTGGTATGCGTGACCCTAATCCAGAGAAGAAGATTGATTTCTATTCAGAGCTGAAAAAGCGGGGCATTGCCTGCGAATTTGGATGCAGGTTCGAGGAGTGTGAGGAGCAGAATGAAATCTATTCTTATTATATTAAGCATAAAGAGCCCTTTGTTTTTGTAAAATGGGCAATGACACTGGATGGCAAGCTTGCTACAAAAACCGGAGATTCCAAGTGGATCAGCTCAGAAGACAGTCTGCATTTTGTCCATCAGCTGCGGCAGCGTGTGGCAGCCATCCTGGTGGGAGAGAATACGGTGAGGATGGATGACCCGATGCTTACCACAAGGCTCGAGGGTGTTAAGATCTCCAATCCGTTACGGATCATCGTATCAAGGTATGGAGATATTTCGATGAACTCCAAGGTTCTTCAGATCGATGAAGTTACGAAGACTCTGATTATTGCCTCGGATCGTCTGTCACCGCAAAAGGAAGAAGAATTACTTCGAAAAGGTGTCCGAATTGAGAAGCTAAAGCTGTATAATGATCGGATTGATTTTCGTGAAATGATGCGTGTCTTAGGAAGAATGCAGATTGATTCCCTATACATAGAGGGAGGAAGTGCAATCCTGGCTTCCGCTTTTGAGTGTGGTTGTGTCCACAAGGTATATACAGCGATTGCACCAAAGATCATCGGTGGAAAGAATGCCTTTACACCGGTGGGAGGAGAAGGGATAGAACACATGAGGGATGCGATTGTGCTAAAACGAGTATCTCATGAGATTGTGGGGCAAGATGTTATTGTAAAGGGATATTTAATCGACCCGTAAGAAGATTTATGTCCGGGTAGACCGGATACTACAACATATAAAGGAGGAAGGACAAATGACAGAAAAACTGCGTAAAGTAATAGAAGATATGAAGAAGAATCAAATCATAATCATTGTAGATGATGACATGGCAAATAGTGGAGGAGTCCTCTTTGCGCCAAGTGAGACCATAACTAGGGAAAATGTAAATTATATGATGAAGAACGGCTCCGGCTTTCTTTGTGCATCGCTTCCAGAGGAAATAACGGAGGAGATAACGCTTCCGCAAATGAGCTCCTTTGGCAGACAGGATAATCCAAACACATATCTGCTGTCTGTGGACAGCATTGATAATCGTAACGGAGTGAATGCCGAGGATCGGGTAAGAACCATTCAAAGCTTGCTGATGAATCCGATTGATATGGAACATTTTAGGACACCTGGCCATGTATTTCTTATGAGAGCATCAAAGGGTGGTGTCCTCAAAAAAGCCGGATATGCAGAAGCAGCTTCCGATCTGGCAAGATTGGCGGGTTACGAGCCTTCAGGAAGTTTTACGGAGGTAATGAGCGATTCTGGTGAGGTATTGAAGGGAGAAGCTCTGATTGCTTATGCCGGTCAGTCAGGTTTGAACATGATTACAATGGAAGAGCTGATAGCATACCGTCGGGAGACGGACTGTTATGTGGTAAGAGAAGCAGAGGCTTCCCTGCCGACAGAGTATGGACAGTTTCGTATGGTTGGTTTTGTCAATACACTGAACGGGGAACATCATGTGGCTTTGGTCAAGGGTATCATAGAAGAAGAGGATGAGGTACTGGTAAGGGTTCATTCCGAGTGCTTAACCGGTGATGCATTTCACTCCCTCAAATGTGACTGTGGGGAACAGCTTGCAGCTGCACTACGCAATATTGAAAAGGAAGGAAAGGGTGTGCTTCTTTACCTGAGGCAGGAGGGTCGAGGAATCGGACTGATCAATAAAATCAAGGCGTATAAACTGCAGGAGGAAGGAATGGATACGGAAGAAGCAAATATTGCACTTGGTTTCCCGGCTGATATGAGAGATTATGGTATTGGTGCTCAGATTCTAAGTGAACTGAAGGTAAGAAAGATCCGGTTGATGACAAATAATCCGAAGAAGCTGGTGGGTCTTAAGGGGCACGGAATAGAAATCGTGGTAAGAGTACCTTTGATCATGGAGACAAATACTTTCAATGAGAGATATTTTGAAACAAAGAAGGAGAAAATGGGTCATCTATATTAGTAAGGAATGAATGCTAAAATAGTGTAAAATGTTCTTAAATAATTGAAAAGATTTTTTCGTCGTAGCTTGAGAATACAGATCTTCGAAAGCACTGGGAGGATAATCTGATCTATTCTTCGGCTGAGAATATCGCAGGAGAACTGTACAATCCATTACTTGGACCGCAATTCTTTGATGTCTGCACCAAATTAAAGGCAGGTGAATCGGTAGACAAGTGGATTAAATCGGAAGAAGGCATCTATCGTATGGATACTAAAGCTACGGATCTACCAAATCGTAAACATTAATTTACATATTTTTTATCCAATGGAAAAGACCGTGTTTCAAAACTAACATTTTTAGTTAGGATTGTAACACGGCCTTTTTTTTTGGCATAAAAACAGGACACTCTGGGATGTGTCCTTCTGACTAGGTGGATTTTCGTGATTTTTGAGCGA
>JAEZLZ010000012.1 GCA_023415055.1 Bacillota bacterium
ACCTATAATAATCTCATCACCAAGCCGGATAGGATGAATTAGCTGTAATTGCCAGCTGTTCAATAACCAGACTCTATTTCTGGAGCTTAGGTATTCCAGACCTCGATTCATATCCTCAGATTGGAAGGTACTGCAATCTTGAAAATAATTTATAATTGCGGAGGGATCCATGCATCCCTTTTGATGATTTAACTCGGTATATCGGACTCTGCTGTTGAAGCTATACATTTGAGCACTGCCTTTCTAAGTCAAGAGATATGAAAAAAAGTATATATCGGAAAACGTTCGTAATCATTTACCTATTATAGCATTTCTTTATGCATTTCCATAGCTTTTTTTCTAATTATTAAGAATTTATGATTTCACGGAAAAGTGCTGGAATTATTATATTATATTTGTTATAATAAGCTTGTTTATGAAGGAGGGATAATTAATTGGACTCGATAGAGTATTATGATAAGAACGCAGTGGAATATTTCGAAAGAACAGTCGACATTAATATGCAGAGTATGTGGGATCTTTTCACAAAGCAATTACCGGAGGGAGCAAGCGTTTTGGATTTGGGCTGCGGCTCAGGACGAGACAGTGCATATTTTATTTCCTGTGGTTTCGATGTAACTGCGATGGATGCATCTGAAGAAATGTGCGATTTAGCAAGTATACATATCGGACAGGATGTATTACATCTATCATTTGCTGAAATGGATTTTAACGAGGTGTTTGACGGAATATGGGCATGTGCGTCCTTGCTGCATGTACCTAGCGATGAGATAAATACAATATTATCAAAGGTAATTAACAGTTTAAAGATAAATGGTATTCTCTATATGTCATTCCGTTACGGTGAGTACGAAGGAGAGCGGAACGGCCGTTATTACACGGACTATCGCTCTAAGAACCTGAAGGAGTTAATTGGCAGATTTGAGAATCTGGAGATAATTGAATTAGACAAATGTGAAGATACAACGGATAAGTCGGATGACCAGTGGATCTATGCATTGGTTCGAAGAATTGAATCAAAATAAAAGCAGGCATAAAAATATGACAATGATTATATAATCATTGTCATATTTTAAAATTACCACATTATTATGCCGTATCAAACCTTCATGTCAAAATTTCTGCCAACGTTAGGATTTACGGATTGCTCCATCATCTTTACGATACCTTCGCCGGACTGCTCATAATTGTCAAGGCTTTTCGCGAGGACAGCAGTACCGATTACGGCGTTGCTACCCGACATAGTAACAGGACTTGGGGTTAAGGAAGAGATTGTCATAGGTACTCCTTTCTTGTAGCCCGCAATGTATAATCTGCAATCAATAAGTAATAATGTTACTGAACTTGATAAAATTTTGCTATATGATATGTTTAAATTATGTTCACTTCATCATGAATAAATAGCATTTTCATGATTATATGCTCCGCTCGTATACTTAGTCATGAATAAAAAGTATATTCATGATTATGCGCTCCGCTCGTATACTTACATTATAGCATAGTTTTTGTGGGAGTCAAATAAGTTAATGTTAAGTATTTATGAATAATCTGTAATAGGAATATAAATAGTCGAAGGAGGAATTTATAATGATTTATGATGTCGTAATTATAGGGTCAGGTCCTGCTGGACTGGCAGCAGCAATATATGCAAAGAGAGCGCAACTTAATGTGATTGTAATCGAGAAAGCAGGCTTGAGCGGAGGACAGATTATTAATACCTATGAGGTTGATAATTATCCCGGTACACCGGGCATCAGCGGCTTTGAACTTAGCACCAAGTTCAGGGAGCATGCAGATAAGCTGGAAACAACCTTTGTAAACGGTGAAGTTACCGATTTTAACCTGGAAGGAAATATTAAGGTGATTACTCTTGACAATGGTACACAGTATAAATCACATACTGTAATCATTGCAACCGGAGGGGCACCCCGCCATCTTTCGGTGGAGGGAGAAGAGAAGCTGTCCGGAATGGGCGTTTCTTACTGTGCAACCTGTGACGGAGCCTTCTTTAGAAACAAGATCGTTGCAGTTGTCGGAGGCGGAGATGTAGCAGTTGAAGATGCTATATTCTTGGCAAGAATTAGCAAGCAGGTGTACGTAATTCACAGAAGGGATCAGTTCCGTGCATCAAAGAGTATCATCGCAAGACTGATGGCCCTTGAGAATGTTACTATTCTTTGGGACAGTGTTGTGGAGAAGATAAACGGCAAGGAAAATGTTGAGACAATCGATGTAAAGAATGTCAAAACGAATGAAACAAACAGCTATGAGGTCGCAGGTATTTTTATTGCAGTTGGTTATATGCCGAATTCCGATGTTTACAAAAAGGTAGTTGCTGTTGATGATGCAGGATATATCATAGCTGGTGAGAACTGTGAGACGAATATTCCCGGTGTATTTGCGGCAGGAGATGTTCGTACAAAAGAGCTGCGTCAAATTATTACGGCTACGTCCGACGGTGCTAATGCTATTACAGCAGTAGAAAAATATTTGAATAATTTGGAATAACCATAAATTAACATATTCGGTGCAAAACGAATAAAATTCGGCATTTTTATAAAATTATATGTCGTTTTAATTTGTTTATTATTGACACTATGTGGCATTTTTGCTATAATTATCTCGAACGTATTTAATAATTTTGTAATAATTCGTATTATGAAATTAGGAATGAGGGCAGATAACAAATAAGAATGATATATTCTTGTATGTTTGACAGGATGGAGTGCTTTGTTACGTGGGAGGTAATTATACATGAGAAGAATTAAAGCTGTAAAGACGGCGATGTTTATTGCTTCAGCTGCATTATATATTACAATTCCAGCGGCATCTGCTAAAGCGGATACAATTCCGACCGAGCAGGGTGTGGCTGGTTTTGCTTATTTATTGGATAACTATTATTCTGCTTGTGAGACTGATACAGTAGAAGCTGACAAGACATTAATCAATATATTGAAGACAGAGATAATATCACCGTATGCTAATCTGGGTGTATCCGTTGCTGACAATTACGTAAATGTAAGAAGCGAGGCATCCACAGAAAGCGAAGTGGTAGGAAAATTGTACCGTGGCTGCGCTGCGGACATATTGGAATATCTGGAAGGTGATTGGGTAAAGATCCAATCCGGTGATGTGAAAGGTTACATAGCTTCAAATTATCTTGCAATCGGTCATGACGCAGAGGCGATGGTGGATGAGTATGCTACTCGGTATGCCACTGTAAATACTCAGACACTGAGGGTTAGAAAAGATATGAGTGTCGATTCACAGATTCTGACCCTGATCCCGAAGGGTGAGACTTATCCTGTAGTCAAGGATAAAGGTGATTGGGTTGAGATCGTATTAGGTACGGATGATGAGACAGGTGGGGACTTTACCGGTTTTGTATCCAAAGAATTCGTCGATATGACCGTAGAGTTTAAGTTTGCGATTTCGGTTGAAGAAGAGCAGAGAATTCTTCGTGAACAGCAAGAGGCAGAGAGAGCTGAGGCCGAGAGAAAGGCTAAATTAGCACAGGAAAAGGCAGAGCGTGAGGAAGCAGAGAGAAAAGTTAGGGAAGAGAAGAAATCTAATAATTCCACTCCTCAAAAGACGGAGAATCATGTGAGCTCAGGCTCGAATTCAAGTGTTCGTAATGAGATTGTTGAATATGCACAAAAGTTTGTTGGTAACCGGTATGTATGGGGTGGCGAGAGCTTAACGCAGGGTGCGGATTGCTCTGGATTTGTACAAGCGGTTTATGCGGACTTTGGATATTCCCTTCCGAGAGTATCCCGTGATCAGGCTGCAAACGCAGGTAAGAGAGTGAGTGAATCGGACATGCTACCGGGCGATCTGGTATTCTACACCAACAGCAGCGGTAATGTGAATCATGTTGCGATGTACATCGGTAATGGAATGATTGTACATGCCGCTAACTCAAGACAGGGTATCATTAGATCTAATGTGAAATACAGAGATATCTACTGCGTGAGAAGAATTGTAAATTAATCTACCCACATAACTCGGGTTTAAAAGAAAGAACAGAAAGGATCATTTTATCTAAGAATCCTATTTGTTCTTTCTTTTTCCTTAATAACATCGAACTATTATCTCATTGGAAAAGATAGAAGAATGTGCTATGATGATCTAAGATAGATAATGCACGGGACGCAATCAACCATTGATAATAAGGAGTGAAAGTTATGCCTGATAATGAGATCAAGGACAGAAGAAGATATAAAAGACTTCCGATTGAACTTCACTTGGAGATTGATGAGGTTTTTAAACAGGATCATATTGTAATCAAGAATTTAAATGCTTCCGTCTCGGTATTCGATATCTCCAGAAATGGAATTGGATTTATCAGTGAAGCTAGTCTTCCGCTTGGATTTTATTTTCGTGGTCGGATCAATCTGGGCGATGGAGATTTCTTCTATGTAGTAATTCAGATAGTACGTGCTCATATTTCTGAAAATAACATTAAGATCTACGGGGCAGAATTTATTGGACTTGCTCCCTTCTTGGCAGACAAGGTTGATAAGTATGAGAAGAAATTAAATAAAGGAGAGAATAAGCTGGAGGGTCATCCAGATAATTATCTGTAAGCGAAGCATAGCAAGGAGGTGTATTTTTACACCTCTTTTTTTATTGATTCACAACCCACAGTCAGGCAATGCTTGCCATGCAAGCATCGAAGTGTCAGAAAGTTGATACTTTGTTTCAAATCGTGACCGGAAGGGATAAAAGGGAATTCTGAGAATAATCTTGAAATTGATTAAATTTACGCTACGTTTTGCAAGTTGTAAAATGAATAAAAATTATCATAAATTCCTATTGACAAACCATGTTATGTACAATATGCACAAAGGAAGCATTAAAAATGTAAAATAATGGGTAATTCCGGGCCCAATTATACAATTTATCAAAAAGTTATCCACAGCCAAGAACCCTTATTTTTGGATGATAGAAAGTTATACACCGATTTATCCACATTATCCACATTTAGAAACTACGCTTGTCTCACAGGGAAAAAGGTGTCAATAACGAAAGTGCGTTTTGTAACTTATGATAAATCGTTATTTAAGACCGGAAACTCAAATTTTTCTACTTGACAATACAGTTGTCGGACAATAGTTATAACAATGAAGTATTTGGTTATAAATTCGACAATTTAGGTAAAGTAGTAAAGATTATACAAATATTTATGAATATTGCTTTTGTTTCTCTGGCTGAGAAGTCTTATTAACTCATAAGAATGGCTCTTATGTTAATAATATTTTAGTAGCTTGTCACTTTCTGTGTCATATGGTATAATAAGGCTAGCATAGAAGTGTTAATGCTAACAAGAAAGCAAAAAGGAGTTGGGCATTATGCGTTATATTATCAGCGGTAAGAATATTGATGTAACAGAAGGCTTAAAGACGGCTGTATATGAAAAGATTGGTAAACTTGAGAGATACTTTACTCCTGACACTGAAATTCATGTGACACTCAGCGTAGAAAAAGAAAGACAGAAAATCGAAGTAACAATTCCTGTAAAGGGAAATATAATTAGAGCGGAACAAGTTAGCAATGATATGTATGTATCCATCGATCTGGTGGAAGAGATTATCGAACGTCAGTTAAGAAAATACAAGAATAAATTGATAGATCACAAGCAAGCAGCCTCAAACTTCAATCAGGCCTTTATGGAAGATGATTATTATGAGGATGATACGATTAAAATTGTTAAGACAAAAAGGTTTGCTATCAAACCGATGGATGCAGAAGAAGCATGTGTTCAGATGGAACTTCTGGGACATAATTTCTATGTATTCCGCAATGCACAGACAGATGAAGTTAATGTGGTGTATAAGAGAAAGGGTAACACCTACGGTCTTATTGAGCCTGAATATTAAGATAAAAGATAGCGAAATCTAATGATAGGAGCTGCTTCCGGAGCAAGACCGGGACAGCTCCTTTCTGATATGCGCGTGTGTCCAGCGAAGCTGGACCATGCCTGTCGCACGTTTCAGGAGGCGGAAATAAAATTAAGTTGAATAGTATCAAGGTAAATGATACAATACTATTTGAACTATTTTGGGATCAAATTTGGAACAGTACAGGAGTGAACAAGAATGGGATTATTAGAAAAGGTCTTTGGTACTCACAGTGAACGGGAAGTAAAGCGTGTATTACCAATCGTAGACAAGATAGAAGCACTGGAACCAGAATATGTAAAGCTAACAGACGAGGAACTAAAAGCAAAAACGACAGAATTTAAAAATAGACTGAAAAACGGGGAAACCTTAGATGATATATTGGTAGAAGCTTATGCTACAGTCAGAGAAGCTTCCAAGAGAGTAATCGGACTCAGACACTTTAGAGTACAGCTGATCGGTGGAGTAATTCTCCATCAGGGACGTATCACAGAGATGCGTACCGGTGAAGGTAAGACCTTAGTTGCAACCTTGCCCTCCTATCTGAATGCTCTGGAAGGAAAAGGTGTACATGTTGTTACTGTAAACGATTACCTGGCAAAACGTGACTCCGAGTGGATGGGTCGTATTCATGAATTCCTTGGATTAAAGGTAGGAGTAATTCTCAATAGTATGGAGAAGGAAGAGCGCAGAGCAGCCTATGCCTGCGATATCACCTATGCTACCAATAATGAATTGGGTTTTGATTATCTGAGAGATAATATGGTTATCTATAAGGAACAGCTTGTTCAGAGGGATCTGCATTATGCAATCATCGATGAGGTGGACTCCATCCTGATTGACGAGGCTAGAACGCCGCTCATCATCTCCGGTCAAAGTGGAAAGTCAACAGAGCTATACCGTGTATGCGATATTCTTGCCAGACAGATGACAAAGGGAACAGCAAGCGCTGAACTCACCAAGATGGCTGCCATCATGAAGGAAGACATTGAAGAAACAGGCGATTTTATCGTAAATGAAAAGGAGAAGAATGTTCATCTTACCGAAGACGGTGTTAAGAAGGTGGAACGATTCTTTAATCTTGAGAATTTGGCTGATCCTGAAAATCTTGAGATACAGCACAATATCATCCTTGCCCTCAGAGCACATAACCTGATGTTCCGTGATAAGGATTATGTTGTTAAGGATGATGAGGTACTCATCGTAGATGAATTTACCGGACGTATTATGCCCGGCAGACGTTATAGCGACGGTCTGCATCAGGCAATTGAAGCAAAAGAAAATGTAAAGGTAAAACGTGAGAGCAAAACCCTTGCTACGATTACCTTCCAGAACTTCTTCAATAAATATAAAAAGAAATGTGGTATGACCGGTACTGCGTTGACCGAAGAAAAAGAATTCCGGGAGATTTACGGAATGGACGTTATCGAGGTCCCTACCAATGTTCCGATCGCTCGTAAGGATCTGCAGGATGCAGTATATAAGACCAGAAAAGAGAAACTGAATGCGATTATCAAAGAGATTATCGCTGCTCATCAAAAGGGACAGCCAGTACTGGTAGGTACCATCACAATCGAATCTTCGGAGGAAATCAGTGCAATTCTTAAAAAGCATAATATTCCTCATAAAGTGCTCAACGCGAAGTTCCATGAGCTCGAGGCGGAAATTGTAGCGGATGCAGGTCAGTATGGTGCAGTAACCATCGCTACCAATATGGCTGGCCGTGGTACCGATATTAAGCTGGGTGAAGGTGTTGTAGAGGTTGGTGGTCTGAAGATCATCGGTACGGAACGTCATGAGGCAAGACGTATTGATAATCAGTTGCGCGGACGTGCCGGTAGACAAGGTGATCCTGGTGAATCCCGTTTCTTTATCTCCTTGGAAGATGATCTGATGCGTTTATTCGGTTCCGAGAGATTAATGGGGATCTTCAATTCTTTAGGGCTTCAAGAGGGTGAGCAGATTGAGCATAAGATGCTTACCAATGCAATTGAGAAGGCACAGCAGAGAATCGAGAGTAATAACTTTGGTATCAGAAAGAATCTGTTGGAATATGATCAGGTAAATAATGAACAGCGTGAAATTATCTATGCAGAAAGAAGACGAGTTCTGGATGGTGAAAGCATGCGTGATACAATTTACCGCATGATTATGGATACAGTCGAGGGGTGTGTGAACACTACGATCAGTGATGATCAGGCGCCTGCAGATTGGGATCTGGAGGAATTGAATGATCTTCTCCTGCCCATCATTCCATTGGCTCCGGTTCGCTTGGATGAGAAGCAATTAAGAGACAGCAAAAAGAACGATCTCTTACAACAGCTAAAGGAAGATGCTGTGAAGCTGTATGAGGCAAAGGAAGCAGAGTTCCCTGAGACAGAACAGATCAGAGAGATTGAGCGTGTTATCCTTCTCAAGGTAATTGATCGTAAGTGGATGGATCATATTGATGATATGGATCAGCTGCGTCAGGGTATCGGCTTACAGGCATATGGACAGCGTCAGCCAATCGTGGAATATAAGTTCCAGGGCTTTGAGATGTTTGATGCTATGACCTCTGCGATCAGAGAGGATACCATTAAAGCACTGCTTCATGTCCGTATCGAGCAGAAGGTCGAAAGAGAGCAGGTAGCGAAGGTTACTGGAACGAACCGCGATGACACGGTAGCAAATGCTCCGATTAAGCGCACTACAAAGAAGGTTCAGCCAAACGATCCCTGCCCTTGCGGAAGTGGAAGAAAGTATAAACATTGCTGTGGCAGGAATGCCTAATCCGTAATGTATAAAAATAGTAATTGCGCATAATCATGAACAGTAAGTATAACATAACTCACATTTTACACAGATGAAATGTGAGTTATGTATTGTTTTAAGCATATTTTTTATTATTATTTGTGTTAAATGAAGAAATTCTGCATTTATATGCAAAATATGTTGAGATTTTATAAATAGTAATATATAATACAGGAAAGAGGTGATTTTAGTGGTTGAGTTAGATCAGTATAAATATACATTAAGTACTTACGAAAAGCCATTAATCGAAGTGGGGGATTCACTTTGACCTGGCGAATAAGAGCCTGAGAGTCAATGAAATTGAACAAACCATGGAAGAAGCCGGGTTTTGGGATGATAATGACAAAGCCCAGGTATATATGAAGGAATTAAAGAATCTGAAGGACATCATCGAAGAATATAATCATCTGAAACGTGATTTCGAGGATGTCCAGACCTTAATTCAGATGGGTTATGAAGAGAACGATGCAAGTCTTACGCCTGAGATAGAAGATGCTCTGAACATCTTTATCAAAGACCTGGAGGAGTTGAAGCTGCGAACCCTGTTGTCCGGTGAATATGATAAGTATAATGCAATTATAACTCTTCATGCCGGAGCAGGTGGTACCGAAAGCTGCGACTGGGCCAGCATGCTATGCAGAATGTACCAGAGATGGGCAGATAAGAAGGGCTTTACTACGGAGATGATTGATTTTCTGGAAGGAGAAGAAGCCGGACTGAAATCAGTAACCTTAGAGGTTAGCGGAATAAATGCTTACGGCTATCTCAAATCGGAGCGCGGTGTACATCGACTTGTCCGAATTTCCCCCTTTAATGCGGCAGGGAAGAGGCAAACCTCCTTTGTATCCTGCGATGTCATGCCGGATATCGAGGAAGATACCGGAATTGAGATCAATGATGAGGATCTGAGGATCGATACCTATCGTTCCAGCGGTGCCGGCGGTCAGCATGTTAATAAGACCTCATCGGCCATCCGAATTACACATATTCCTACCAATATTGTAGTACAATGCCAGAATGAACGTTCTCAGCTTCAGAATAAAGATAAAGCAATGAAGATGTTGAAGGCTAAGCTGTATCTTCTTAAACAGCAGGAGAACCTTGAGAAGATATCCGGTATCCGCGGCGAGATAAAAGATATCGCCTGGGGAAACCAGATACGTTCCTATGTAATGCAGCCCTATACTCTGGTAAAAGACCACCGAACCAATGAAGAGGTGGGCAATGCAATCAGTGTACTGGATGGTAACCTGGATCCATTTATCAACTCATATCTAAAGTGGAATGCTCAAAACAATATGGGCAAAGATTTCTAAAGGAGGGGTACTTATGCAAAGCACAAAGCAGGCAGTATTCATGCTTGGAGACAAAGAATATGGAATAGACATTATGGAGGTAAATATCATCGAGAAGTTCATGAACATTGAACCGGTAGTCAGCCTTCCAAATAATCTAAAAGGTATTATCAGGCTGAGGGGCGATGTTATCCCTGTCTATAGCCTTCGTAGAAAATTTGGCTTAGAGGACGTCGCACCGACCGATGATACGAGATTTATCATTACCACCTCGAATAATATCCAGATTGCATATGAGGTGGATAGAATGTCGGAAATTGTTCTGTTTGAAGAGGAACAGATTTTTGATGTTCCGGAAGTAATTAAGAGTAAGGACACCACTTATATAAAACAGGTTACAAGCATTGATGACCGGCTGGTGATTATTCTGGACCATAACGGAATTCTGACCCAGGATGAGCAGGATAAGATAAAAGCGGTCATTAAGAAATAAGTTATCGATGATAGGTCAAAAAGGGAGATAAATATCTCAAGGGAGATAATGATCTCTCATAAAAAGAAAGGGAGATAAATATCTCCCTTATAAAGAAAGGGAGATATTATGAAGAAAAAATTTATATGTATGGCTGTAATTACGGCTATGACGGTATCTGTGCTTGCCGGTTGTGGTAAAAAAGAAAGTGATACTTTAATTGTAGGTACCGAAGCAGGCTTTGCACCCTATGAATATATGGAGGGTGATAAGGTAGTTGGTGTTGATATGGATATTGCGCAAGCGATTGCAGATGCGATGGGTAAAAAGCTTGAGATTAAGAATATGGACTTTGATGGTGCTTTACTTGCCGTTCAGAATGGCACCGTAGATTTCGTCGCTGCCGGTGTATCGGTAAACGATGAACGTAAGAAGGTAATGGATTTCTCTGTTGATTATGTAGATTCTACCGAGGTTGTAGTTGTGAATAAGGCAACACCGGCAGTTAGCGCTGTTTCAGATGACGATTTAACAGATAAGGTAGTCGGTGTTCAGCAGGGTAACATCGCTGATTTCTATGTGTCAGGACTTGCTGCGAAGGAAGTAAAGAGATATACTAAATTTGCACAGGCAGCAGAGGATCTGAAGAATAGCAAGATTGACTGTATCGTTATGGATCAATTCCCGGCGGAGGAGCTGGTAGCGTCCAATCCGAATTTAGTAATCCTGGATGGAGCGTTATTCCAGGATAAGTATGCGATTGCAGTGAAAAAAGACAACAAAGAATTACTGGATGAAATTAATAAGGTGATCCAGGACTTAAAAGATAACGGAAAGATTGCTGAATTCACAGCAAATCATACGAATAAGTAATAACAACTTGAAGACTAGAAGAACATGGGGGCTGTTATCTATATCAACAGCCTCTTGTTTTTTATCGAAGTAAATTTCACCCATAATAAAAGAACTCTATATTGTGAACTTATTCGTTTTAGTTTTCTTATTGTATAAAATAACAGGAGGTAGGACATTGTTAACGAAATTAGGCGATTCCTTTTATAATGCGCTCATTCCGGATCAACGTTATCTGGCATATCTGGACGGCTTAAAGGTAACCCTTCTGATATCCTTCTTTGCGATCTTATTGGGTATCATGATTGGTGTGTTGGTAGCCGTTGTAAAAGTAACGGCGATGAACTCAAAGATGCGGTGGCTGGTAGCAATATGTAATGTGTACATTAATATCATACGTGGTACACCCTTGATGGTTCAGCTGCTGATCATCTACAATCTCATATTTACATCGAGGAGCACAAACGAATTAGTCGTTGGTGCAGTCTGCTTTGGTATCAACTCCGGTGCTTATGTTTCCGAGATTATCCGTGCAGGTATTGAGTCCATCGACCGTGGACAGATGGAAGCGGGACGTTCCCTGGGATTGAATTATCTTCAGACGATGAAGCTGATCATTTTACCTCAAGCGATAAGAAATATACTTCCCGCTCTCGGCAATGAATTTATCGTTCTTATTAAAGAGACTTCAGTAGCAGGTGTAATTGCAGTTACCGATTTAACGAAAGCAGCACAATATGTAGGCTCACGTACCTGGGATATCCTGCCGCCGTTAGTAATAGCAGCTGCCTGCTATCTGGTTATGGTTATGGGATTATCAAAGGTATTAAGTGTATTTGAAAGGAGGCTGGCTAAGGGTGATCGTCACTAAGAACTTAAAAAAAGCGTTTGGAAATCATATGGTACTGGACGGTATCACTGAAACAATTAAGAAAGGTGAAAAAGTGGTTGTAATTGGCCCCTCCGGATCAGGAAAATCAACCTTTCTTCGTTGCTTAAATCTATTAGAGGTTCCGACGGATGGTGAGATTTGGTTTGAAGGTGTGAATATTACCGATAAGAAATCGGATATCAACAAGATTCGCTGCAAGATGGGGATGGTTTTTCAACAGTTTAATCTTTTTCCGCATCTGTCCGTATTGGAGAATATTACATTAGCGCCGGTGCAGCATGGTATGATGACCAAGGAGCAGGCAGAAAGCAAGGCATATGAATTGCTGCAGCGTATCGGTCTAACGGAGAAGGCAAATGCATATCCGAATCAGCTGTCAGGTGGACAGAAGCAAAGAATAGCTATTGTTCGTGCCCTTGCAATGAGCCCGGATGTGATGCTCTTTGATGAGCCGACCTCTGCTCTGGATCCGGAGATGGTTGGAGAAGTTCTCGATCTGATGGCTCAGCTGGCGGATGAGGGGATGACCATGGTTGTAGTTACTCATGAGATGCGCTTTGCGAAGAAGGTTGCAACACGTATTCTTTTCATGGATGAAGGAAAGATTGTAGAGCAGAATACACCGGATAAGTTCTTTGATCATCCGACACATCCCAGACTTCAGGAATTTTTATCAAAAATATTATAAAGAAGTAATTGATTTAAAGTGTAAAAAGCTGCTTTAGGCACTTCAGATAGTTGAAAAAGCTGTTGATTATTGCAAAATGTTTGATCAGGGAAAGCAGATGAATCCCTAATTCTTCATTTTACGATCGACAGCTTTTTGTACGTAACAATGCTATCATTTGTACTGTGGAATGATTATTTATTTTTATACAAAAAGATTTGTAATTATACTTGTCTTTCAAGCATATGTTACAAATCTTTATTTTTTCAACGGAAGATGGTAAAATGCTATTGCATTATGAATAAATATATGGTAGTATATCTTTCTTAGAAAGACAATTGTATCCGATATACATACAGTTGGAAGGTTTCGTACCTATACTACCCTGGAAAACCTCAGGAGGTGTTAAACTAATGAATGAAGATCAATATTTTATTGTAAAGAAAAAAGCAGTACCGGAGGTATTGTTGAAGGTTGTGGAAGCAAAAAGACTTCTTGATTCCGAAAGAGTGATGACGGTTCAGGAGGCAACGGATGCGGTTGAAATCAGTAGAAGTTCCTTCTATAAATATCGTGATGACATTTTCCCGTTTTACGAGAATACCAGAGGAAAGACGATTACTATTATGCTTCAGATGGACGATAAGCCGGGACTGCTGTCTAAGGTTCTCAATCAGGTAGCGAAATGTGAAGCAAATATACTTACCATACACCAGAGTATTCCGGTTAACGGGATTGCTTTGTTGACCTTAAGTATTGAAATATTACCACAGACGGATAGTACCTCATCCATGATTGATTCGATTGAAGTTATGGATGGGGTTCATTATGTGAAGCTGGTTTCCAGAGAATAATGTGAATTAAGATAAATCTTTATTCACATGGGAAGAACTTCAAAGTATTGTGGTGTGCCGGATAATAAACAGAATTTTACAAAAGAGACGATAGTTGCAGCAGAATAGGAGGAGCAGTCATGATTAATATTGCGGTCTTGGGATATGGTACAATTGGTTCCGGAGTAGTAGAGGTGCTTGGAATCAATGGAGAAAGCATTAAGAAAAGAGCAGGAGATCAAATTAATATTAAATATGTGCTGGATCTTAGAGAATTTCCGGGTGATCCGATCATGGAAAAGCTTGTTCATGATATTAATGTTATCTTAGAAGATCCTGAGATTAAAGTTGTTGTCGAGGTCATGGGTGGTGTGGAACCGGCTTACACCTTCGTTAAGCAGGCACTATTAAAGGGAAAGAGCGTGGTTACCTCCAATAAAGAATTAGTCGCTAAGCATGGAGCGGAACTCTTGGATCTGGCCAAGGAGCGCAGTTTAAATTTCCTGTTTGAAGCAAGTGTCGGTGGAGGAATACCGATCATAAGACCGCTCAACCAATCTCTGACTGCAGATGAAATAGTGGAAATAACCGGTATCCTAAATGGTACAACAAACTATATACTGTCAAAAATGAGCGAAGATGGTCTGGATTTTGATACAGCACTGGCAAATGCTCAGAAAATGGGATATGCGGAACGTAACCCGGCAGCAGATGTGGAAGGGCATGATGCTTGTCGTAAAATCGCAATATTATCCTCTCTTGCTTTTGGCATGCAGGTGGATTTTGAAGATATTTATACAGAAGGAATTACGAAGATTACCGATACCGACATCAAGTATGCCAAGGCACTGGGTGCAAGAGTAAAGCTATTTGCTTCCAGTATCCGAGGGAATAATTCTCATGTTCATGCGATGGTGGCACCGGTAATGATTAAAGCAAATCATCCACTTTTCAGCGTAAACGATGTATTTAACGGAATTTTTGTAAGAGGTAATGTCATCGGAGATGTTATGTTCTACGGAAGCGGCGCAGGTAAACTGCCGACTGCAAGCGCAGTCGTGGCGGACGTAGTAGATGCTGCAAAGCATATTGGTAAGAATATTTGGACGATATGGAGCAGCAAGAAGCTGGAGCTTACCGATATTAATCAGGTACAGAACCGTTTTTTTATTCGTGTTGCGAAGGACTTGCGGGAAGCAAAGGAAGAAGTGACTCAGCTGTTTGGAGAGGTTGAGGAAGTATCCATTCCGGAGATCAACGGAGAATATGCCTTTATCACAGAAAGTATCTCCGAGCAGGAGCTGAAAGAAAAGAAAGAATTGCTAAACGGGATCGTAAGTATCATCCGAGTCCGATTTTAAAGGAAAGACAGATGTTTTAATATAATTATAAACAGGAAAGGACTTGATGATATGAAATACATTGTTGTTCTTGGCGATGGTATGGCCGACGAACCGCTAGCCATGTTGGACAACAGGACACCATTGATGGCGGCGAATACACCCTGCCTTGATTACCTGGCCAAGCGATCCGAGATCGGTATAGCACATACGATACCGCAGGGGATGAAGCCCGGCAGCGATACAGCCAATCTGGCTGTCCTTGGTTATAACCCTAAGGTATATTATTCCGGACGCTCGCCGCTTGAGGCGCTTAGTATCGGAGTTGATATGAAGCCGACAGACATAGCTCTGCGTTGTAATGTCGTAACCTTATCAGAAGAAGAGGGACCCTATGAGCAAAGAACGATTCTTGATCACAGTGCAGGAGAAATCTCAACAGAAGAGGCTGCTGTATTAATCGAAGCAGTAAGAAAAGAGTTTGAAAATGATATTTTTAAGTTCTATGTGGGAACCAGTTATCGGCACTTGACCATTTGGGAGAGGGGAGAGGTAATCAATTTAGCTCAACCGCATGATATTCTTGGTAAAGTGATCGGTGAATACTTACCTAAGGAACCCGACTTCCGTAATATGATGGTTCGCAGTTTTGACATATTAAATGAGCATCCGATCAACATAGCTCGACAGGCAAAAGGTTTAAATAAAGCAAATTCACTCTGGTTCTGGGGAGCAGGTACGAAACCGGCGCTTACTTCCTTTAAAGAGAAGAATCAGAAACGTGGCGCAATGATATCTGCGGTGGATCTTTTAAAGGGTATCGCGGTAGGCGCAGGAATGAAGGTAGTCGAGGTGCCCGGAGCTGACGGAACACTGCATACCAATTATGAAGGGAAAGCGATGGCTTCAGTGAAGGTCCTTCTGGAAGAGAACTATGATTTCGTATATATTCATGTCGAAGCTCCTGATGAGATGGGGCATCAGGGTAATATAACGAATAAAGTAAAGTCCATAGAATATTTGGATCAAAGGGTGATTAAGATAGTGATGGAGGAGATGACAAAGGCCGGAGCAGCTTACCGCATGCTGATTATGCCGGATCATCCGACACCGATTCGCTGTAGAACGCATACCAGTGAGCCTGTACCATATCTGCTATATGACAGTGAAAAGGAACAGAACCATAGCTGGCTCTATAATGAGGAAGAAGCAAGAAAAAGTGGCAATGAGGTCTTAGAAGGATATACTGTTATTAGCAAATTGTTTGCGAAATAAGCGAGTGATTAGGAGGCAGCTATGTTAATAGTTAAGAAGTTCGGAGGCACATCCGTCGGTGATAAAGAAAGAATATTCAATGTTGCCAGAAGAATTACAGAGGAGCATAAGAAAGGCAATGAGGTAGTGGTTGTCCTGTCTGCAATGGGTAAAACAACCGACGTGTTGCTGGCTCAGGCGAAGGAGATCAACCCGAATGCATCGAAGAGAGAGCTCGACATGCTGATGGTAACCGGGGAACAGGTATCGGTAGCATTCATGGCAATGGCTTTAGACACCATGGGAGTCCCCTCTGTATCACTTAACGCCTATCAGGTAGCAATGCATACCACCAGCGTCTATGGAAATGCCAGGCTAAAACGAATTGATACGGAGAGAATACAAAATGAGTTGGAGAGCAAACGTGTCGTAATCGTCACCGGATTCCAAGGTGTGAATAAATTCGATGATTATACTACGCTGGGAAGAGGAGGCTCCGATACAACAGCAGTGGCCCTGGCAGCAGCTCTTCATGCAGATGCGTGTGAGATCTATACGGATGTGGATGGAGTATTTACTGCTGATCCAAGAATTGTCCCCAGTGCAAGTAAGCTGAGTGAAATCACCTATGATGAGATGCTGGAGCTGGCAAGTCTCGGCGCCGGAGTCCTGCATAACCGCTCAGTAGAAATGGCAAAGAAATACGGGGTGCAGTTAGTAGTCCGTTCCAGTCTAAATTATTCAGAAGGCACTGTTGTTAAGGAGGAAGTTAAGATGGAAAAGATGCTTGTAAGTGGTGTAGCTTGTGATAAGAATACGGCACGGATTGCGGTAATCGGATTAGAGGATCAGCCGGGCGTTGCTTTTAAACTTTTCAATCATTTAGCTAATCATAATGTTAATGTAGATATCATATTACAGTCGGTTGGCAGAGACGGAACGAAGGATATCAGCTTTACTGTAAAGGAAGATGATCTGGAGGAAGCGGTAGCAATTCTGGAGAGACATCGTGGTGGTAGTCTCAAGTGTCTGAAGATTGATGTAGAACATGAGGTGGCTAAGGTATCCATCGTAGGTGCAGGTATGATGTCAAATTCCGGCGTAGCTGCAAAAATGTTTGAAGCTTTATATGATGTCGGTGTCAACATTAAGATGATTAGTACCTCCGAGATCAGAGTTACCGTTCTTATCGATGAAGCTCATGTGGAGAAGGCAATGAATGCGATACACGAAAAATTTGCATTATCTCAAATTTAATAACTTAGTTAATTTGATGCTATTGTATGAAATATATGGTTTTATTCGAAAAGAGGTGCCTAAGGCACCTCTTTTTATTCATATAATAGAAAGTTCGCGAAGCGTACTTCTATTGTTTGGTGCCCCTGGCAGGCACACGTTTCCTATTGATTTATGCTACGGCATTAAAATTCATTCCGCGAAGAAGACTCCCCTCTAAGGATTTTCTGGAACTTTCATAGGGGTTGCCTTCGTTATATCGTATCTGGGTTCTGGTCGTGCCGCCGGCGATGTATGGGGTTCCGCATTCGGGACAAACTGCCATCTTATATGTCACGGATGCAGAGACTAATTGATTACCGGGTTGACCTCCTTCTGCTGTGGCATTGGATACATGCTCCTGCTCGTGTGAGGAAACAGCAGCGAAGGATGATTGCGGTGATACATGAGTCGGTGATTGAAAGGATACATTTGATTCGTTAGAGACATCCATGTATTTACGATTTTTACAGGTCTGACATTCGGAAGGCTGTGTTTTCTCGACATTCAGAGTGCCCTTCGGGCCAAGTGGTTTGATATTGCTTACCTTAGTGACAGCAGCTGGGCTGCCAATTATGTTTGTACCTGCAATCGGTATCGAATAATTTGTGTAACCGATAGAACCGATCATGTCAGCCCTCCTTTTGATTTAAGAGTTCCCAAGTCTATATCCGACGGGAATCGTCTCACGCTGAATATACTTACTCTAGCGTAATTATAGTACGAATTTTAGAACTGGTCAATAGTCCCGGATAGCAGGTTTTTAAGCAATTTCAGTTGCTTTTCGAGATAGCGGATGTTATGATTAAAAATGGTAAAAATGTATGGAAGAACTTCATTGAATGAAAATGTATATAAGGAGTAAGACAATGGATATTTTAAAGCAAATAAAGGAAGAACTCGGCATTCGTATAGAGCAGGTGGAAGCCGCAGTCAAATTGATTGATGAGGGTAATACTATCCCTTTTATCGCACGATATCGTAAGGAAGCAACCGGTTCTTTGGATGATGAGCAGTTAAGAAATCTGCATGAGAGACTGCAGTATCTTAGAAATCTCGAGGAGAAGAAGAGCCAGGTGCTTGGCAGCATAGAAGAACAAGGGAAACTTACCGAGGAGCTGAAGGCGCAGATTCTAGCCGCGACTACATTGGTTGTAGTAGAGGATCTGTATCGTCCTTATCGTCCGAAGAGGAGAACCAAAGCTACAATCGCGAAAGAAAAGGGACTGGAGGGGCTGGCAGCAGTTATTACGGCACAAGAGACCAAGGAACCGATTGAAATCGTTGCTAAGGAGTATCTATCCGAGGAGAAGGAGGTCCGTACGATTGAAGAAGCCATTGCCGGAGCTCTGGATATTATCGCAGAAGATATCTCCGATGAGGCGGAGCACCGAAGCTATATTCGTGATGTGACTATGAAGGAAGGTTCTCTTTCTGCCTCGGCAAAGGATGCAAAGCAGGAGTCCGTCTATGAGATGTATTATAATTTTGATGAAGGGCTGCAAAAGTTAGCAGGACATAGAATCCTTGCCATTAACCGTGGTGAAAATGAGAAGATTCTTACAGTAAAGATATTGGCACCACAGGAGAGAATACTTCGCTATCTGGAAACAAAGGTGATCATTAAGGATAATCCTTATACCAATGAACTCTTAAGAACTGCCATTGAGGATAGTTATAAGCGTCTGATTGCACCTGCTATCGAGCGTGAGATTCGAAATGAACTTACCGAGAAGGCAGAGGACGGAGCAATTAAAGTATTTGGTAAGAACCTGGTACAGCTTCTGATGCAGCCTCCGATCGCTGATCAGGTAGTATTGGGTTGGGATCCGGCCTTCCGTACCGGTTGTAAGCTCGCAGTAGTTGACAGTACCGGGAAAGTTCTGGATACGGTTGTCATCTACCCTACCGCACCTCAGAACAAGGTGGAGGAAGCAAAGCAGGTAGTAAAGAAGCTGATCGATAAATATAATATTACTCTCATCTCAGTAGGCAATGGTACTGCCTCCAGAGAATCAGAGATGGTAATTGTAGAATTACTGAAGGAGCTCCATAAACCGGTAAAATATATTATCGTAAATGAAGCCGGAGCATCCGTATATTCTGCAAGTAAACTGGCTACCGAAGAATTCCCGAATTTTGATGTCGGACAGAGAAGTGCTGCTTCCATCGCCAGAAGACTTCAGGATCCGTTAGCAGAGTTGGTTAAGATCGATCCTCAAAGCATCGGTGTCGGACAGTATCAGCATGATATGAATCAGAAGAAGCTTGGCGAGGTACTTTCCGGTGTAGTTGAGGACTGCGTAAATAAGGTAGGTGTTGATCTGAATACAGCCAGTGTATCCTTGCTTGAGCATGTATCCGGCATCAGCAAGATGATTGCTAAGAATATCGTGGCATACCGAGAAGCTAACGGGCGTTTTCGCAGCCGTGCAGAGCTTTTAAAGGTAGCAAAGCTTGGACCGAAAGCCTTTGAGCAATGTGCAGGCTTCATGCGTATTCAAGGTGGGGACAACCCTCTGGATGCCACCGGCGTTCACCCGGAATCCTATGAGGCAACGAAGGCTTTGCTCACAAAACTGGGTCTTTCACTTGAGGATGTGAAGGAGCTTCAGGCTAAGGCGATGAAGCAGAAATCATCTGAGCCGGCAAAAAAGGCAGAACCGAAGCAGGAGAAGAAGCCGAAGACAATTATGGTAAAGTCACAGGACACAGCGTTCGGAAAGGCTTTGGCAGCAGCGGTAGGAAATAGTACAATTCCTGCGCAGGAAAATCCGTCCAATACTAAGAATGCGCATGAAGATCAATCCGAGGATATTATCACCATCGGAAAGAAGATTAAGGATAAGCACAAGCTTGCCCAGGAACTCGGGGTTGGAGAGATCACCTTGACGGACATTATCAAAGAGCTTGAGAAGCCGGGCAGAGATCCAAGAGATGAGATGCCTAAGCCGATCCTTCGCACTGACGTACTTGAGATTAAGGATCTGACCGAAGGGATGATATTAAAGGGTACAGTACGAAATGTAATTGATTTTGGAGCCTTTGTTGATATCGGTGTTCATCAGGATGGTCTGGTCCATATCTCTCAGTTATCTGATAAGAAGTTTGTTAAGCATCCTCTGGATGTAGTCAGTGTCGGTGATATCGTGGATGTAAAAGTAATCGGAGTAGACGCTGCCAAGAAAAGAATACAATTATCCATGAAGCTTTAACTCGAGCTAATGGAAAGGATAGAATACAATAAATAGAAGGGAAGGATCGTTTGGAAACACTGTATTGGTGTGCCTTATTCTTAGGCGTTTTATGCACGGGATACTATATTGTTATCCTTCTATATGCCGGAATGGGAATCAATTTCTCTTGGATCTGGTGCTTCGGGGGAATCAGTGGTCTTGGTTTCAGCCTGATTATAAGATATATCCTTCGTAGACAGCTATACCTACCGTTCTGGCTTGTGAATCTGGTTTTTTTAATCATTGCTGTTTCGGTGATTGCTTTTCTGGCCTTGGAAAGTTTGCTTGTGTTTTACTCTCATCAGAAAGCAGGGGCAAACCTAGATTATCTTCTGGTACTCGGTGCGCAAATCAAAGAAAATAAAGTAAGCAAGAATCTCAAAAAGCGGCTCGATACAGCCTTGATTTATCTGATACAGAATAAAAGAACACAGGTAATTGTGAGTGGAGGAAGAGGTACAAACGAGCTTAATTCAGAGGCTGCAGCAATGAGAGCGTATCTACTGGATCAGGGTATTGAGTCAGAGCGAATCCTGACGGAAGACCAATCCTCCAATACGACGGAAAACCTTCGATTTAGTAGAAGGTTGATCGGACAAAATGCATCGGTTGCTATTGTAACTAATGGATTTCATATTTATCGATCGGTAAAATTAGCAAAAAAGCAGGAGATATCCAGGCTTTATGCACTGGTCGCTCCTACCGAGCCTGTACTGAGTCTTCATTATTATGTCCGTGAAGCCGTCGGTGTCATAAAGGATTGGCTCAAAGGTAACCTATAGCAG
Source organism: Bacillota bacterium (assembly GCA_023415055.1). GTDB lineage: Bacteria > Bacillota > Clostridia > Lachnospirales > Lachnospiraceae > Mobilitalea. The sequence continues at coordinate 21,595 of JAEZLZ010000012.1, forward strand.
AATTTCCATCGAAAATTATTGTGACCCTGTATTGACAATATCATGATACTGTTGTATGATGAAGCTGTAAAAAATGAATAAAGGTAAATTCTTCGGGGCAGGGTGAAATTCCCGACCGGCGGTAAAGTCCGCGACTCATTGAGGCCTGATAGCCATCAGTGATTGATTTGGTGCAATTCCAAAACCGACAGTAAAGTCTGGATGAGAGAAGAAAAGCAGATTATTTTGCGATGATTCGCCCCGATTTTGATGTATTTAAAATCGGGGTTTTTTTATTGCAAAAACGTTTGCACCACCAAGAATTTTTCCTTTTCAATTAAAAGGAGAGAACGATATGAAAACAAATGTAGTAACAACTCAAAGAAGAAGCTTATTTTCAACGAAACAAATGGTAACCATTGGTCTATTATCTGCTTTGGCTTACGTATTGATGCTGGTCCACCTTCCTTTTAAGTATTTGGGATTTTTGGAGTTTGAGTTCAGCGACATCCCTGCTGTGATTGCAGCGCTGATCTATGGGCCCTTTGCCGGTGTTTTTGTGGAGTTGGTGAAGAATCTGATTAAAGCTACGACTGCTTCCACCACGGGTATGGTCGGAGAACTGGCGAATTTTCTGATCAGCAGTGCTTATATCATTCCGGTTGGTGCGTTATATAAGCTCCGTATGAAGAAGAAGCTTCAGGAAGTAACCGTAAGCAATAGTAAAACTAAGAGCAGCGGTATTCTGTATATGTTTTTCATTTTTACCGTAGGTACAATAGCGATGGCAGCTACCGGCGCACTTCTTAATTATTATGTTATGCTGCCGTTATATGCAAAGCTCTTTGGCGGAATGGATGTCATCGTTGGTATTGCATCCAGCAATGTCTCGGCAGTGAAGGATCTGGCAAGCTTGGTCATCATCGGAATTACACCCTATAATATTGTAAAAGGAATTGGTATATCCGTTCTTGGTTACTATACCTACCGTTTCCTCAAAGGAAGACTGGGCGAATAATCTCAAGCAAGGATATCATAGACGAAGAAAAGAAGTAATAGATAAAAACGATAGAAAGCACGCTTCGCGAACTTTCTATTGTCATGAATTAAAGACAAATGTAATTCAGAGGCTGTTTCGAGGAACCGATATTAGCACAGATAAGGATGATGTAATTTCTTCCAGTGCTGATTAGGTACATTGGAAACAGCCTTTTCGTTTTGGTATAGCAGGTATGGTCGCTTCAATAACTCTGAATAGCGAATTCCTACCGGCTGTAAGGTTATGAATTATTTACCGGACTTTTTCACCGAACCAATCTCTTCGCAGTAAGCAAAATAATCCTCGGCCTTGAGCCCTCGTTCGATTTCATGCTTTTATCATAGCAAATTCATAATTAAAGTCAATGATTGAATCATCCGTAAGCTTAATAACGCTGAGAAACAATTAAACTCTATCTTTTTTTAACTATATCTGCTATAATGATGCCGTTTAGAACAGGATGAACGGTCCTTCGGGAACAAAGGTGTATCGTTGGCATACAGGTACATGAAAGGTTAGGATAACATGATTATAGATAGTTTTAGTGCACAGGATACCTATCAGGTTGGGTACAAAATGGGTTCGGAAGCCAAAAAAGGTGAGATTTATTGTCTCAGCGGAGATCTGGGTGTCGGTAAGACGGTTTTTACACAAGGCTTTGCAAAGGGACTTGGGATCGACGAGGCTGTTAACAGCCCGACCTTCACGATTATTCAGGAGTATGACAGCGGAAGACTCCCCCTTTATCATTTCGATGTGTACCGAATCTCCGATCCTGATGAGATGGAGGAGATCGGATACGAGGATTATTTCTTCGGCAATGGTGTATGTCTGATCGAATGGGCAGAATTGATTGAAGAACTGCTTCCGAGAGAACGTAAGGTCATTACGATAAAAAAGAAACTGAATCGTGGTTTTGACTATCGTGAAATATCAGTTGATTAGATGGAAAGGAGGATATGTCCCTTTTTATTGGGGACGTAGAGAATATGAAAATATTAGCAATGGACAGCTCGGGCTTGGTAGCCTCGGTCGCTATCGTAACGGAAGACACAATTCTTGCGGAATATACCGTTAATTATAAGAAGACTCACTCACAGACGCTCCTTCCTATGTTAAATGAAATTGTAAAGATGGTGGAAATCAATATGGAAGAAGTAGATGCGATCGCTGTGGCAGCAGGACCCGGTTCCTTTACCGGACTTCGAATCGGAAGTGCAACTGCGAAGGGTTTAGGACTGGCACTCAACAAACCGATTATTGCGGTACCGACGCTGGATGGACTTGCCTACAATCTCTATGGGACGGATAAGCTGATCTGCCCGCTTATGGATGCGAGAAGGAATCAGGTATATACCGGTCTATATGAATTCGTAAAAGGGGAGTTTCAAATTGTAAAGGAACAGATGGCAGCTGCAGTTGAGGAGCTGTTGGTGGAGATTAATGCGATCGGCAGAGAAGTCATCTTTCTGGGCGACGGAATCGCAGTATATAAGGAATTAATCGAAGAGAAGATCGAGGTAGACTTTTCTTTTGCTCCGATTCATCTGAACCGGCAAAGAGCGGGAGCAATCGGAGCCCTTGGAATAGAATTGTATCGCAAGAATCATTTTGAAAAAGCCGCAGAACATGAGCCCGTATATCTTAGAGTCTCACAGGCGGAGAGAGAAAGAGCTGAGAGAATAAACTCTGCGAAGTAGACAGTAAAGGTCGTATCAATCAGAAGTGAATCAAATCCTTAAAGGGAGGGGAGGTAAGGAGAATGGTGATTCGAAAGATGACCGAGGCGGATTTAGACCAGGTCTTGGCAATAGAAAATGAGACCTTCTCAGATCCCTGGAGTAAAGATGATTTCAGAAATTCGCTGTTGGATGATAAGAATGATTATCTGGTAGTGGATATCGATGGCAAAATTGCCGGCTATTGCGGCTTCTGGGGCGTGCTGGAGGAAGGAGATATCTTCAACGTAGCAGTGAAAAAGGAGTATCGAAGACAGCATATCGGTGAAACGATGCTGAAAGCGCTGCTTGAAATAGGGCTTTCAAGGGGTATCACCTCCTTTACCCTGGAGGTTCGCTGCTCCAATGAACCAGCGATACGGCTATATGAAACTCTTGGTTTTACCAGTGCAGGAATAAGGAAGGATTTTTATTCAAAGCCCAAAGAGGATGCTGTCATAATGTGGCTGAATACGATACAGTAATTCCCACTGTAAAAAGTCGCAGGCTCGTATTATAATAGACCTAAGAGCGATGCATGTATCATTTCAGGAGGGATAAGTCGTGAAGAGAATAAATATTACAAATAAGAACGGTGAGATTCCGATTTGTTGTAATTCTTGCGGTAAAGTGTTGAAGATTGAGAATGGAATCCTGATGGAGGATGCATTTGAAGCTACGAAGGAATGGGGGTACTTCTCTGGTAGAGATATGGAAGTGCACCATTTTAATCTTTGTGAGGAATGCTATGATAAAATTACTGCTGCATTTGTAATACCGATCGAGATTCGCAAAAAGCTGGAGGTACTATAATCCGCAGATGATTATAGGATACTGCTAGGGGGCAGGGCATAAGGAGAATAAGCAGGCTATGATGATCCTACATTTTGGAGCGTCATAGCTTTTTTATCGCACGCCCAGCATGGGCGCGATTTTATCCTCCGATTGTTCTATTGACGTAAGCAGTATTCTCCGATATAAAGTAAGAAGAACTACATTGAAATGTAGTTGTAATCAAACACAATTATCTGGACAAAAGTTTGGATATACTGTTAAAATACAGGTATAATTGTATCAGAGAATTGAATTCTGTGGTAAAATAAAAAAAGAAAGGCTAAAGAATGCTAGATGTATGTTTGTTAGGTACCAGCGGTATGATGCCACTGCCAGGAAGATGGCTGACAGCGCTGATGACGAGATATAATGGAAGCAGTTTATTAATTGATTGCGGAGAAGGAACGCAGGTAGCAATCAGGGAGAAGGGGTGGAGTTTCCATTCCATCGATACGATATGCTTTACACATTATCATGGAGACCACATCAGTGGTTTGCCGGGGTTGCTACTGTCCATGGGTAATGCAGATCGCACAGAGCCGGTGACCTTAATCGGACCGAAAGGACTGGAAAGAGTGGTAAATGCATTGCGTGTCATTGCTCCAGAGCTTCCTTTTTCACTGAATTTTATTGAGCTAGCTTCAGTAGAAGAAATGATAGAGATTAACGGCTATCAGATTAAAGCATTTCAGGTCAAACACAATGTGATGTGCTATGGATACAGTATCTATATAAAACGCGGTGGTAGATTTTATACGGAAAAGGCGTTGGAAAACAGTGTTCCTCAGAAATACTGGAACCGGCTACAGAAGGGTGATACCATTATTGAAGGCGATACAGTATATACGCCGGATATGGTTATCGGGCCGGAGCGAAGAGGCATTAAGATTACTTACTGTACAGACTCAAGACCGGTTAAGACGATCTCAGACCATGCAGAAAAATCGGACCTTTTCATATGTGAAGGCATGTATGGCGAGCAGGACAAGGATAGCAAGGCGAAAGAATACAAGCACATGACCTTTAAAGAAGCAGCAATGCTGGCAAAGACAGCCCAGGTGAAGGAACTATGGCTTACCCATTATAGCCCATCCCTGACTCGGCCGGAGGATTATTTGGATGAAGCAAGATGTATATTCGCTTATACGAAGGTAGGTAAAGATCGTAAAAGTGTAACGTTAGAGTTCGATAAGAATGAGTAACAGTGTCCTTAAGGAGGTTTCGATATGCAGAAAGCGAAAAACCGAACGGCGGTTACAATAATATCTATGATGGTACTGGCATTGGCTATCCTGTCCTTTTATTTTTACTGGTCTTATCGTACAAAACCACTGGAGGAAACTGCAGTAGAGAATATGACGGATATTCAGAAGCTTCTGAATAAGGATCTGGTTCAGAATTATCCTGAGACACCAAGAGAAGTAACGAAACTGTTCGGAAATATGATGAAGAATCTATATAATAATAATCCGGATGATGAGGTAGAAGCATTGGCTCTCAAGATCCGGGATCTGTATGATGAGGAGTTCCTGAATGCGAATCCGGAGGAAGCTTATCTTAAGAATTTGTATTCCGATATAGCCTCATGGAAGGAAGCAAACCGTAGAATTGCAAATTACAATCTGGTAAAAGAGGATATGGATGAGGAACAGGAACTTAATGGCGTAAAGTATGCCGTTATCTACCTATCCTTCACGATTCAGGAGAACGGTAAATTCACCGAGACCTGGAAGATCATGCTGCGACAGGACACGCAAAAAAAGTGGAAGATCCTTGGCTGGCAGGTGGTACCTTCTGAGTTACAGACTGAGTAGGAGATAGGAGATTTTATGACAAAGGATGTTTTGATATTGGCAATCGAGACCTCATGCGATGAGACTGCGGCAGCAGTGGTAAGAAATGGAAGAGAGGTTCTTTCCAATATAATTTTTTCACAGATTGAATTACACAAGCTATATGGAGGAGTAGTTCCTGAGATTGCTTCCAGAAAGCACATTGAAAAGATTAATCAGGTGATAGAAGAGGCGCTGGCTACGGCAGGAGTAACCTTACAGGATCTGGACGCCATAGGAGTTACGTATGGACCGGGACTGGTGGGTGCTCTTTTAGTCGGGGTCGCCGAAGCAAAAGCAATCAGCTTTGCTTCCGGCAAACCATTAGTAGGTGTGCATCATATTGAGGGACATGTCTCAGCAAACTATATCGACAATAAAGAGCTGGAGCCTCCGTTTTTATGTCTGATTGTATCCGGCGGACATACACATCTGGTACTTGTTAAGGAGTATGGAGTATATGAGATCATCGGCAGGACCAGAGATGATGCGGCCGGTGAGGCTTTTGACAAGGTGGCCAGAGCGATTGGGCTCGGGTATCCGGGCGGACCGAAGATCGATAAACTGGCGAAAGAGGGAAATAAGTCGGCCATTGCTTTCCCCAGAGCACATATTGAAGGAGCTCCGTATGATTTCAGCTTTAGCGGATTGAAATCGGCGGTTCTTAACCATATCAATTCCTGTGAGATGAAACAGGAGGAGATAAACCGTGCTGATGTCGCTGCTTCTTTTCAGGAGGCAGTCATTGATGTGCTGGTTACAAAGACGATACAGGCGGCAAAGGATTATGGCATGAAACAGGTGGCGATCGCCGGTGGTGTTGCAGCAAATTCCTCTCTGTCAGCAGCGATGCAAAAAGCCTGCGCTGAGCATAAGCTGTCCTTCTACCATCCCTCCACTATATTGTGTACGGATAATGCAGCGATGATAGGTGCTGCTGCTTATTATGAATATCAACATGGAGCAAGAGCGGGGCTCGATCTGAATGCGGTTCCCAATCTGCGAATCGGAGAACGATAAAACAGACAAGTATTGAGTTTTATTTAAAAGCACAATTACATGCTTTTTGTCAAATTTGGGTATCGGCGGAGGTGGATATGAATAGAGTAACTGCAATTGTACTGGCAGCAGGGCAGGGCAAACGTATGAACAGCGCCGTAGCAAAGCAATTTCTTATGCTTAGGGACAAACCGGTAATTTACTATAGTTTAAAGGCATTTGAGGAAAGTCTTGTTGACGAGATTATCCTTGTTACAGGTGATGGGCAGGTGGGCTACTGCCTGAATGAGATTGTTGGCAAGTATCATTTCTCGAAAGTGGTTAAAGTAGTGGAAGGAGGCAAGGAACGGTATGATTCCGTCTTCCAAGCGCTGATTAATGCCGGTAAGACAGATTACGTACTGATTCATGATGGGGCAAGACCATTTATCTCCTCACAATTAATCAATGGGATCATTGAGAGTGTTAAGGAATGGAAGGCTTGTATCCTTGGAATGCCGGTGAAAGAGACAATTAAAATTGTAGATGATCAGGGATACATCACTGCAACGCCGAACCGTAATACTTTGTGGGCTGCACAGACGCCTCAGGCATTCGATTACGCTTCTATCCTTAAGGCTTACGAGAGCTTCTATGGTGAGAAGGATAGGACAAGCATTGCTGTTACCGATGATGCTATGGTATATGAAACCTTTTTAAAACAACCAGTTCGAATGCTTCCCGGGGATTATAACAATATTAAGATTACAACTCCGGAGGATTTGATCTTAGCAGAGGAGCTGTTGAGACACCGGACATAATCCAATCAGAACTGGGCGGAATGAAGAATAGCCCCTTGTTTTCTGATGTATAGAGAATTGGTAAATATTATTGTGTGAAAAGAATCAAAAAAACAAACAATTTCTTTCAAGAATAAAAGAAAACCTCTTGACACAAGCTATTTGAGGTGATACAATAGCTAAGCGACGTTTGGAGAGCACAAATGGAGAGATGCCCGAGCGGCTTAAGGGGCTGGTCTTGAAAACCAGTGATTCCGAAAGGAACCGTGGGTTCGAATCCCACTCTCTCCGTTACGAGTTATCTGACTAAATGTAGTTGTTCAGAAATTGTTAGATAATATAGATAGTAATTTAACATCGTTTTTATAATCATCCTATGGAGAATTACCCAAGTGGCTGAAGGGGCTCCCCTGGAAAGGGAGTAGGTCGTTAATAGCGGCGCCAGGGTTCAAATCCCTGATTCTCCGTTCTGCTTTTTTAACAAATTATTGGTAAAAAAATCAATAAAAAATAAATTAAAAAAGTGGTTGACAAGTGAGTGGATGCGTGATAAGATATCAAAGCTGACGTTGAGAAACACAGCAAACATGAGCATCACAAGCGATTGAACCTTGATAATTGAACAGTGAAACAACCCTGAAAATTCTAAAAAACTTGAGACTTACACATGAGTCTCAAAAATAGATTTTCATGAATGAATTGGTTTAACCAGTTCATACGAACTCGTATCTGGAAACAGATACAACCACAAAAACAGTAAAGATAACAGGATAACTAATTGCAAGCAATTAGTAAAGCCAAAGTTTATCTGACTGGATCA
>JAEZLZ010000020.1 GCA_023415055.1 Bacillota bacterium
TCGGCAGATAACGTCATAAAGCTTGAGGATGTAATTGGCTCCGCCGATCAAAAATATACCGATCCCGAAATGAAGCAGCCCAATCATACCGGCGAGAAGTGAGGTAAGAGTAAGCACCGTGACAAACGGAAGGATAATCAGATTCGTTATGATACTGTATAGTGGGAATTGATAGAAGTAATAAAGAATGACCGGAGCGGTCGCAGCTGTTGCACTATAGCTGATCAACAGATTGTCTTTAAGGATATTCTTTGCGGGAAAGAGTCGCTTAAGTTCCGGAAGCAATAAAGCGATACCCAAGACGGCCAAAAAGGATAAGAGAAAACCTGCACTAAACAGCTGCAGGGGATTCTGAAGTAAGATCAAAAGAGCACTAAGTGCAGTTGCAGACAGCATATCATAAGTCTTTCCGAGCAAGGATGCCAGAAGGAGGATTACCGTCATAACAACGGCACGGTTCGTCGATACACTGAAATTAGTTAATACACCATAGCTGTAGATAAATGCTATTGTAATGATCGTAGAAGCAATTTTCGGTAACCTGCACTTATTTAGCACCCAAAAAATACTCATTCCAATCAAAGTTATGTGAAGGCCGGAGATTGCAAGGATATGAGAGATTCCATTCTCCTGATACAGCTGCCTGACATCTTCCTCTAACAGATACTTTTCTCCTAACAGCATAGCAATCAGGGTACCCGCTTCTCTATTTTCAAGGATGCTACGATAGACTTTGATCAGCCTTTCCTTTTTGTCATATAGAAATTGGGAATACCTAAGATATTTTCTATCACGGATGGTTACTCTGTCCGCAATCAGCTTAAAATCAATGTTTTCTATTTGGTAGTAGAGTTCTTCGTTGAATTGGCCGGGATTGGAGGCCTTTTTGAACTTCTCGAGCGTACCGACGGCAAGGATTTTATTACCGATTCGATAATCTTGCATCTCTGAAGTATATAGAATGACATTTTCACATAGATAAGAATCTCCTTTTGATAAAGAGATCTGATTATTTTCAACATACAGTGTCAATCCGGTTGGTTTCATAACAATCGATTTAATCTGACCTGTTAGTTCACAAGGTGCTTTTTGCTCAAAGGTATAATAAAGGTCCGGAAGCTTAAGCTGGTCTCTCATCACCATAAAACCGAGGATAAAAAAAAGCGGCAGGCTGTACATCAAACGTCTTGTAAATAGATGCTGCAGCTTTCTGTTTCGGTTTCGAAGACAATAAATGGCGGCCAGCCAAAGACCCACCATACCAATTAGAATACCAATTGAAATATACTGCCAGGCAAAGATAGTTCCCAACAGATAAGCCCCCAGGATCCACACCAGCGGGCGTTTGATCAATTCTTCTCCCCTCCTGTCTAACCTTCTTCTAACATCGACAGATCTCTTTCAAAGAAACCATCCAGAGCCGTTCCATCGCCGAATACAGGCTGTACTTCTCCGTTGACAAGAAACTGAACCTTTGTGATATAGGGTAATTCCACCAGAGTATTGACGATAGAATAGATTACCACTTCATCCTCCATCTTCGGTATCTTCTCCATAAATTTATTACTGAAATCAACGTAGCATACGCCTTCCTTCATCTCCACCTTCAGTATGTCCGTCCCTTCTGGAATAGTACGATACATACCAATCTGAGATGGACCGCTCAACAGTTCCCTTAGGACCTGTTCCTCCAGAGACCCGGTGCCGGTATAAGTGATATCAGTTACAAATTCCTTTAACGCATCTCCTGCTTCATTAGCAAAATAAAGCTTCACTTTTGTCTCTGTACCCGTACTATCGATAAAATCTTCCTTGGTCATAATCCCTACCAGATTTCCGTTCGAATCGATCAAGGGCTGTCCATTCACCGAGAACTGGATATATTCCACATCCTTAATCTGACTTAAGGTCTTAACCACTGCTGCCCGGCAAAGTACTTCACCGATTTCGGGCAGTTCACTATAGCCGGTATCGAAATTAATCGTCAGACTGCTGTCTTCATTAAAGGTAAAATCCTTTACCGATACCGTATCCGTCATGGCGCTTTTATACAGTAGATTCTCGGGATTGAGCTTTAGCATATACAAAAGCTCCTCAATTTGTTCATCGCGGTCTTTACTGATCATCTGATAAGGTTCGCTTACCAGCGCAGAGGTTTTCGAGTCCAGATAATAGATGGAAACCTCAGTTCCGGAATCAGCTGAATTTTTCTTATTATTGCAGGCTCCTAATACTAATACTATTAGAAGCATCGTAAATACGATACCTAATCTCTTCATGGTTTCCTCCGACTAGACAATGTAGTTCAAGGGAATACGAACATTAAAGGTCGTTCCCTCACCTTCCTTACTGTACACCTTGATAGCCCCCCGGTGCATCTGAATCACGTTCTTGGTGATTGCAAGACCCAGACCGGTACCTCCGGTCTCTCTCGATCTTGCCTTATCCACACGGTAAAAACGTTCGAAGATAGAATCCTGTGCTTCTAAGGGTATACCGATCCCAGAGTCGGATACCTTAATAAAGAAATATTTATGATCCGCATTCAACGACACGCGAACCCAACCATCTTCTGTATTATACTTGATCGCATTTTCAATCAGATTCGATATAGCCAAGGATAGCTTCACCTCGTCCACCTCCGCAATTACAGGACGAAAACTCTCGTAGATCATTTCAATGTTCTGCTTCTTCGCAATCGGAGTCAACCTCTTCAGAATCAGCTCCAGAAGCTCGTTGATATTAATCGGAGCGATGTTCATATCACCGGCAGTTTTATCCAGTTTCACTAGGGAGAGAAGATCATTGATGATCTTATTTTCACGTTCAATCTCATCGGTAATGTCTATCAGAAATTCGCGGTATAGCTCAATCGGTGTATCTTCCTGCATCAGTAAGGAATCTGCCAGAACCTTGATTGAGGTAATCGGAGTCTTCAGCTCATGAGACACATTAGATACGAATTCCTGCCTGGAGTTTTCCAGCTTCTGCATTCGATTCATCATGTGATTAAAGGAATCGGATATTTTCTCAATCTCATTGTAGCCTTTTATGGCAATGCCTTCATTCATATATCCTTCTGTAATCCGATCGATGGAATTAACGACACTGGTTAATGGTTTTGTGAGCACACCGGTAAAATAGAAGGAAAAGGCAACGATCAGTACTCCAAGAATGATCGCGAATAATACCACTCTCTGTTCCAAGCTATCCCGAATATTCTGAATATCTTTAGTAGAAAAATTCATAACAATAACACCCATAGCTTCCTTACTATCGTCATGGGTGATGGGATATGTCATTTTTATATAATGTGTTTTTTGGTCATGAAAGGACCCCGTCTGACCTCCCTGGAGACATTCAATAACATCCTCTGAGATAAGGTACTTTCCTTCCTCCAGTGAGTAGGTATCCTTTACAATATTTAGATTACTATTTACGATAATAATTCTTCCGTTATAAATATCAGAGATCCTGGAAACCTCGGAATCCACCTCCGGATCCTCTCCGGTTGCCAGGTAACCTCTAGAATAAAGCATGTCAGAAAGCATTAAGCCTTGATTTTCAAGTTCTGCTCTTCGGTTTCCCATTGCCTTTTCTTCATAAGTATTTAGCAAAACATAGGAAAAAAAAGTCAAAGGTACAATGCCTAATATAATAAACACTACCAGCAGATAGATTCTCATGCTGTTTAAGAACCGAAACTTACTCTTGATTTTGGAAAAAATAACCTACACCCCATTTTGTATGTATAAATTTTGGTTCACTTGGATTGCTCTCAATCTTTTCTCTCAATCTTCGAATGTGAACATCAACGGTTCTTACATCCCCCGGATAATCATAGCCCCATACAATATTTAAAAGGTTTTCCCGGCTATATACTTTATTAGGATTAAATACCAGAAGTTCTAATAAATCAAACTCCTTTGCAGTCAGATTGACCTCTTTACCAGAGATATATACTCTTCTGTTCTCACAGTCTATCTTCATGTCACCAAAGGTTACCGTCTTTGAATCTGAGCTTGCGGTATTTGTATTCTTATTGCTGCGGCGCATGATCGCCTTAATTCTGGCCTTTACCTCAAGGATATTAAAGGGTTTTGTGATATAATCGTCCGCCCCATATTCAAGACCGAGGATCTTATCCATATCATCACCCTTAGCTGTCAGCATAATGATTGGCATCATGGAGAACTCTCTGATTTGCTGGCATACCTCGAAACCGGACAACTTCGGAAGCATAACATCCAAAAGTACTACATCATATTCCTTCTTCTTGGCAGCTTCCAGGGCTTCTTCCCCGTCATAGGCACAATCCACTTCCATGCCATCCTGCTCAAGACTGAACCGGATCCCCTTAACAATCAACTTCTCATCATCCACTACCAATACTCTTTTAGCCATTTTTTCACCTCATCAAAATATAGTAAACATTTCGTTTGTTATCCTATTTCACTGTGATTAAGGAGGAAATCTTCTGGAATAACCCTTCTTTGATTCCGGGTATCTTCATAAGCTCCTCAATCGTCTGAAAGCTTCCGTTTGTCGTTCTGTATTCAATAATACTGGCCGCTTTCGCCTCTCCGACTCCCGGTAGTTCCATCAGCGCCATTGCATCCGCTGTATTTATATTAATCCGTTGTTCGGAAGAAGCAGCATCTGCAGGCATCGTAGGTTCCTGCGCAGAATAGTCTTCCACTGTTTGCCCTTCAACCTCCTTGGCATTCGGAACATAGATCTTCTGTCCATCCGCCACTTTAAAAGCTTGATTAATGTAATCACCAGCTGCCTCCTCTGTCAGTCCGCCTGCCAGTTCAATCACATCAATTACTCTGGTACCCTCGTCAACCCGGTAAACTCCCGGTTTCTTGACTGCTCCACATAGATGAACATAGATAGAGGTACTCGATTTCTGATCTTCTTCTTTCGTTACCGTCCCGGTCGTTATATTAAGCGGTGCAACAGTCGGTCCGGTAATCTTATCTATGGTCATATCTGCTTGATTTAGATCATTTTCAGATACTCCCCCTTCACCTGACAAATCAGTGATTAATGTATCGGAGGAATTCTTCGATTGATATGCACAACTATAGCAAACACCTGTAATCAATAACAAGATACAGGTAAGTCCAATCATAATATATTTCTTATTCATTGTCTATCCTCTTCCTTATGTTGAAAAAGATGACTTAAAAAGTACCCTCTATACTTTTTTGATAAGACATTATCATTTTACATAATCTGCACATCATTTACAATAGGTATTTCATCCATAAAACTAGAAAAAACTCAACATTTTTTCCAATTACATTGAAATATGGCAATTCCTGCTATGACCAAAGCAACTCCTATTAGCTTATGCCATTCAAATTCTATTCTCTTAGTTCCGAATACTCCGAACAGTTCAATCAGATATGCTACCAGAAGCTGTGCAATGATGATAAACATATTCGCCATCGCAGGTCCTAAGGCATCCACACTTTTGATTACAGTGTAGGTGATAAAGGCACCCAGTACTCCTCCGAAAAGCATATACTTGCCTTCTATCTTGAATAAACCGGAGAAGGTTCCCTCTCTCCCCGTGACCAGCCAGGCTGCAAAGCAAACGAGCATTGCGGTGAATTGAACAAAGGTTGCGGATACCCAGATCCCTGTCTGCTTTGTAACTCCTGTATTAAATACCCCCTGTGTACTCATTAGCGCTCCTGACAGGATGGCAATCAAAAATCCCCACATACCACTACACCGAACCTTTCCACATAATATTTATTATCTAAGATTTCCATTTTTGGTGTTCGATATACTATAGCTGTAAAGGAAAAGGCTGCCACTGAAAGTAAAGCGGCAACCCAATTATTATAGTTTATTTAATACATCACTGAGAATTGCAATCATTTCATCCACATGTTTCTCTTCGATAATCAAAGGGGGAACAAAACGGATCACATTTGCTCCTGCGCTGATTAAAATCAATCCGGACTCCATTACTTTTGGAATAATGTCCTTTACCGGTATCGTAAATTCCAGGCCCTGCATTAATCCCATGCCGCGACGTTCCTTGATAAAATCATATTTTGTAACAAGCTGATCCAATTGTTCACAAAGATACGGTGCTATCTTCTGTACGTGAACCAAAATATCCTCACTCTCAAACAAATCAAACACCTTACTTACCGCTGCAGTTACAAAAGGATTGCCACCGTAAGTCGTACCGTGATCCCCCGGTTCAAAGGCCGAAGCAACTTCCTCCCTCGCTGCGAAGGCACCTACAGGAACTCCGCATCCCAAGGCTTTTGCGCAGGTTAGTATATCCGGTTTTACCTTATAATACTCGTTGGCAAACATAGTTCCGGTCCTGCCCATACCACACTGAATCTCATCCAGAATCAGTAAAATATCATGCTCATCGCATAGCCTTCGTACCCCTTGAAGAAATTCCTGATCTGCGGGATGCAAACCTCCTTCTCCCTGAATCGGTTCGAGAATAATGACACTGGTTCTTTCATTGATTAAAGCTTTCACACTGTCCAGATTATTGAACTCGGCAAATACGACACCACCGATTAATGGACCGAAGGCTTCCCTGTATTTTGCATTTCCCGTAACACTGAGTGCCCCCATGCTCCTGCCGTGAAAGGAATGATCCATGGAGATGATCTCGCTGTCAGCGACTTTATGCTTCTTATAATAATACTTTCTGGCCAACTTGACTGCACCCTCGATTGCTTCAGTTCCGCTGCTGGTAAAAAATACACGGTCCATGCCGGATGCTCTGGTCAGCTTTTCTGCTGCCTCGATCGCTGGGACATTATAATACAGATTGGAGGTATGAAGCAGCTTATCAATCTGTGCTTTTAATGCATCATTGAATTGTCTGTTCCCGTAGCCAAGTGCAAATACAGCGATTCCTGCAGCAAAATCAAGATATTTCTTGTTATTTATATCAAAGAGATAAACTCCCTCGCCGCGATCAAGAACAATCTGATATCGGCTATAGGTATGCATCAGAACCTTCTCCGCTTTTTCTATATACTCCTGCATTCTATATCGAATCCTTTCCTACCTTAATATAATGGATAATGGTGACACATCATAAATCAGGCTTGTGTGTAGACAGTATGTCATTTTTTCTTTTAAATAATCTATTTATTTTCAATGATGGTCTCATTCTCATAGATACTTTTTTGATCAATGATTGCTGTTCCGATACCTTTATTGGTAAAGAACTCAAGTAACAGACAATGTTCTATTCTACCATCCAGAATATGCACTCTGGATACGCCGTTTCTTACGGCATCTACACAATTTTTCAGCTTGGGAAGCATTCCTCCTCCGATAAATCCACTGTCCAAAAGCGCATCCGCATTATCCAGAGTCAGCACCGAGATCAGGCTGTCTTTATCCTTTGGATCCGCATACACACCCTCGATATCTGTTAAAAACACTAATTTCTCCGCTCCAATTGCAGTAGCTACAGCACAAGCTGCATCATCCGCATTGATATTGTAATTCTGATACTCATCATCCAGACCAATAGGTGCAATGACAGGTACAAAATTATTATCAATCAGTGTATTAATGAGTTCTGTATTTACTTCCTTGATATTTCCGACAAAACCGATATCCTGACCGTTTACCGTCTTCTTATCGACCTTTATGGTACCTCCGTCCTTGCCGCTGATACCAACTGCTTTGACTCCGAGCTTTTCCACCATCTGCACCAGGTTCTTATTCACTTTACCAAGAACCATTTCCGCAACCTCCATCGTCTGCTCATCGGTTACACGGAGACCTTCAACAAATTTTGATTCATGCCCTAATAAACCGAGCCATTTTGTAATCTCTTTACCGCCTCCATGCACGATGATGGGCTGCATACCAACCAACTTCAGCAAAGCGACATCCTTGATTACGTTAAGCTGCAGATTTTCATCCAGCATTGCACTTCCGCCGTACTTTACAACGACCTTCTTATTATTGAACTTTTGTATGTAGGGAAGCGCTTCAATCAAGATCTGCGCCTTCATTAATATCTGATCCATCTGTTCCATGTCCGTTATCCTTTCCTGATGCAATCTGAATTTAAGAGCGGTAGTCCGCGTTAATCTTTACATAATCGTAGGAAAAGTCGCAGCCCCAGGCCGTCGCAGTCTCCGTACCGTATTTGAGATCAGCGATTGCTGTCACCTCCTTGCCGGAGAGTATCTTGGTTGCTACCTCCTCAGAATAATCAGTGGCCATTCCGCTTTCCACCAGCTGAAGCTTACCATCCGCACTTTCAATGAAAAGGTCCACCTTATCCGGGTCGAAGTCTACACCGGAATAACCCATGGCACATAAGATTCTGCCCCAGTTTGCATCATTGCCAAATACTGCAGTTTTTACCAGATTGGAGGTGATAATCGATTTACTGATTGTCGCTGCTTCCTCCCAAGTTGCGGCACCTAATACCTTTACTTCGAACAGTTTGGTAGCCCCTTCTCCGTCTGCTGCCATCTGCTTGGCAAGAACAGTAGTAACATAATTTAATGCTTTGCAGAAGGTCTCATAATCTGCATTTTTCTCTGTTATTTCTTTATTCTCTGCTAGTCCGTTCGCAAGTACCAATAAAGAGTCATTGGTCGAGGTATCACGATCAACACTGATCATATTAAAGGACACCTTTACATCTGCGCTCAGTGCCTCCTGAAGAAGTTCCTTACTGATATTCAGATCGGTTGTGACTACACCCAACATGGTTGCCATATTCGGATGGATCATTCCTGAGCCCTTCGCCATACCCCCGAGCTTTACTTCTTTACCGTCGATCAGAAAACTGACCGCACATTCCTTTGCATAGGTATCCGTTGTCATGATTGCTTCTGCAGCCAGGGCGGCAGCTTCCTGCCCCTCCCTAAGCTCCGCTGCCAGGAGCTTAGCTCCTTCTTCAATGACGGTAATAGGGAGCTGCTTGCCGATGACACCGGTCGAAGCTGTGTATACAGCGTTTACAGGGATGTTCAGAACATCGGCGACGGCTTTTGCCATCCGTTCATTGTTCATCTCGCCTTCTATGCCGGTGCAGGCATTTGCTACGCCGCTGTTTAGTACTACTGCCTGTACGAAGGGACTTTCCTTCGTCACCTTCATATCCCACTTTACCGGAGCCGCTTTCACAACATTCGTCGTGAAGGTACCCGCTCCCTTCGCAGGTACGGTTGAATATACCAGAGCCATATCTTTTCTCTTCTTCTTAATTCCCGCATATACTCCTGCTGCCTGAAATCCCTTTGCAGCTGTTACTCCGCCATCTATTATCTTCATATGAATACCTTACCTTTCCGTATTATAATTATAAATCAGAGATTATTCTCGTCGATACTGATTGAATAATAATTAAGATCTGAACGACGTTCCCAGCCTAGGCAATGCCAGAATTCGTTGCCAGTTTGATTACTTGCAAAGCATACAAGTCCCAACTTCGATATTCCTTCATTTCTCATAGCCTCAGTCATTCGTTCTAACAGTTTTCTTCCTAAAGAGTGTCTTCGGTATGTCTCATCCACACATAAATGATATAGATAACCCCGTCTGCCGTCATGACCGCCAAGTGCAGTTCCTACGATATGTCCGTCCTCTTCTGCAACGAAATTCGTATTTGGGTTTCTGTGAAGAAACCTTTTGATTCCTTCCAGCGAATCATCCATAGATCTTAACCCAACACCGGGTGTTCTCTTCCAGAGCTGATAAACCTTATCATAATCATCGATCGTGAAAAGTCTTATCATGCAACCTCACCTCCATAGGATAAATCAGTTATCCCTGTATAAAATATTTATAATTATACATCCGGATTAAAATTTATGCAATACTTATTTTAATTTTTTTATATCAATACCATGACGAAGTAAAGAAGCATAAATTTCGGCAATCGGAAATCCCACGATATTATAATAATCTCCGTCTATTTCCTTAATAAAGATTCCGAATTTGCCTTGAATCGCATATGCCCCCGCCTTATCCATCGGTTCTCCGGTTGCAATATAATCTCTGATCTGCTCCTCGGAAAGCGGATTTACTACAACCTTGGTACACGCAGCGAAGGTAAAGCTCTCCTCTTCTCCGGAATGCTTTACTATATGAATACTAACCCCAGTGCACACCTCATGAACATCATCAGAAAGCATACGCAGCATCCTGGCTGCATCCTCCTCATCCTTCGGTTTTCCGAGTGCATGCTCTTGATAGAATACCATCGTGTCTGCCCCCAGAATAATCAGATCCCGATCCTCCGGTATCTGCTTCCTTGCTTGTGCCTTAATTGCTTCCGTCTTTAATCTTGCCAGAGCTTGTACCATTTTATCCGGCACTGACTCCTCCACTTCCTCCTTAACTTTGCTTGGTATCACAATATAAGGGATTCCCATCGTCTCCATGATTTCCTTACGTCTCGGTGATTCGGATGCTAAAATAATCTGATACATATTTGTCCTTTCCCAGGGGATGGCGTCCTGCTTCTTGATCTCCCTGCTTTCCTTATTTAATAAGAGTAAACTTAACTAATCAAAACATTCTCCTGATACACGAAATTGTTCTCTTCTATCATTATAATAAATCTGAAGCATATGTAAAGCTATTGTATTTTTATACTTTTCTTAAATTAACTATTGCATAATAATAAAATATGTTGTATATTTATTAAAACAATAAGATGAGTGCAAAATAAGCTATCAAAACAATAGAATTTATCCAAATGGAGGTAATCGTATGAAGGAAAAAGTAATTTTAGCCTATTCCGGTGGTCTCGATACTACCGCAATCATTCCTTGGTTAAAGGAGAATTATGATTATGATGTAGTCTGTGTATGCATCGATGTAGGACAGGGAAATGAACTGGACGGTCTCGAGGAAAGAGCAAAGCTGTCCGGAGCAACCAAGCTTTATATCGAAAATGTGGTCGATGAGTTTGTCGATGATTATGTTATGCCCTGTGTGAAAGCCAATGCAGTATATGAAAATAAGTATCTGCTCGGAACCTCTATGGCTCGTCCTGTGATTGCTAAGAGATTAGTGGAAATTGCGAGACTGGAGGGTGCTACTGCAATCTGTCATGGTGCAACCGGAAAAGGTAACGACCAGGTTCGTTTTGAGTTGACGATTAAAGCACTTGCACCGGATCTCAAGATTATCGCACCCTGGAGAATCTGGACCATGGCTTCCCGCGAGGAGGAAATCGAATATTGTAACAAGCATGGAATTGATCTTCCCTTCTCCGCAGATAACAGCTATTCCCGTGACCGTAACCTCTGGCACATCAGCCATGAAGGTCTTGAGTTAGAGTCCCCTGCGAATGCACCCAACTATGATCATCTTCTGGTTCTTGGCGTATCACCCGAGAAGGCGCCGGAGGAAGGCGTAACCTTAAGCTTATCCTTTGAAAAAGGTATTCCGACTGCACTGAACGGCGTGAAAATGTCCGCTACCGATATTATTAAGGAGCTGAACACCATCGGCGGCAAGCACGGTATCGGTATCGTCGATATTGTTGAGAATCGTGTCGTTGGTATGAAGTCCCGTGGCGTATATGAGACACCCGGCGGTACAATCTTAATGGAAGCTCATATGCAGCTTGAGGAATTAATTCTTGACCGCGCTACCATGACTGCAAAGAAAGAAATCGGTAACCGTTTTGCCGATATCGTATATGAAGGAAAGTGGTTCACCCCTCTTCGTGAGGCTTATCAGGCTTTCATCGATGTAACTCAGGAATATGTAACCGGAGAAGTAAAACTAAAGCTGTATAAGGGAAATATCATCAAGCAGGGTACCACTTCCCCGTATTCCTTATATAATGAGAGCATTGCTTCCTTTACCACCGGGGATCTGTACAATCATCATGACGCTGAAGGCTTCATTAATCTCTTTGGTCTTTCCTTAAAGGTTCGTGCTATGAAGATGGCATCGATAGAGAAAGAATAATAAATCATATCCAATCATATAGTAAGAGGGGCTTTCAAGGTAAAGGTAAATTTAATGCCTTAGCGAAAGTCCCTCTTCTTTTGGTTTTACCCTTTGCATTCCTACGTAGATATTGATCCGTTATTGCAGTAACCGGATAGAAAGTTTCCTACTGCCCTCTCGTATCCTTTCTTATTTTTACAATAACTCTCGGCATGTTTTGCTTTAGCAACCAGATAAATTGCTTTATTCTTCTTCTTACTATGATACATCAGCCTTGACATATCCGCCGGGACAAGATTATCAATCTTACCGTGGATAAACAGAACCGGGGTCAGAGTATGACGAACCACGCGGATCGGAGATACTTCATTGTACCAAAAGCCTGCCCTAAGGTAAGTCAGAAAGCTTTCCACAGGAATAAGTAAGCATGGCAGATGATAATATTGCTTCAATTGATGGCACAGCAGCTGAGTCAGATCCGAGTAAGCACAATCCGCAATTGCTCCTTTTATTCTATGATCAATCCCCAGATGCAATAACACTGTGGCAGCTCCCATTGATTCCCCATGGGTTACAATAAAACAGTCCTTTCCGTATCGTTCAAAACACCAATCGACAATCTTTTTTAAATCATATCTCTCATAAAAACCCATCGAGGTATGAGCTTTCCCACTATAGCCATGGTTTCTGTGATCGTAGATTATCACCTGAAAACCAAGCCGGAAGAACATTTTTGCATATTTGATACCGCTGTATTTTGCATATCCAAGCCCATGGCTCAAAATTGCTATCTTCTTTTTGTTCTCTTTTTTATTTTTAACCATATCCTCTCTGCCATCCAACCGTTCGCAGGATAGTCGATATCCATAATCGGATTCCAGAGTAAATATCTCCTTATCCCAGGAATAATACTCTTCCGAATTTACCCTATTGCAGTTCACTTCTCTCTGATATCCCTTTCCATAAGGCAACATTCTCGGTTTAACAATCATATTGGAGAGACACCAGAGCCATTCAAACATCCATATTCCAATTATTACGATCATACAGCTTCCTCCGGATACTTGTTTCCATTCATCATCTCCAATTCTGTTCACATTATTCTTTTCAAATCGACCTACGTTTGCCTTACGGAGGTTTTTTAGTTTATATGACGTAATTAGTCTATGAATCAGAAAACTCTCTGCAACTCCTCAGGTAATGCATACCCTAGGATCGGCAGAGAGCTTATTCTTATTCATTCATTTTTTCCTTCGGAAGGAAGCTGTCAAAGATAAAAAGCTTATAATCATCCTTGCTTTCCTGTAGCTGTTCCTCAGATTGGATCGTCCAGGCTACCGGAATCGTATGAAAAAGTTTCCGGCATAACATAAAGGATAACGAGCTTTTATAGATATGATGATAAGCTATGAAGTCCGGCTTCGTCAGAAAGTTCGTTAAGAGATATTTCAGCAAGAAATATTGCAAAGTATTTCCTTCTATCTTCTCCTTAATAAAATCGGTAGACAGCTGCCCGCGGATTACCTGTGGAGCATGCTTTCGATACCACATAAGTCCGAAGGGGTTAAAGGATTCAATGACATAGAAGCCGGGATAATCCTTAAGCAGGTTGGCTACAACAGAGCAAGTCGGCTCGGCTTTCCACACAATTTTTAGTTCTATGATAAGCGGAACCTTACCATCTACTAAATCAAGTACCTCCTTCAGGGTTGGAATCTTCTCCGTTGATTGGAATAGATGATATTCCTGAAGCTCTTCATAGGTCAGTGCTGCTACCTTGACATCGACGTTACACGCCCGTTTCAGATTATAATCATGAAGTACCACCGGTACAAGATCCTTGGTAAGTTGGACATCTAGTTCAATTCCATACCCACTCTCAACCGCTTTGGAAAATGCTCTCAGCGAATTCTCCGGAGCCTCAGTTTCATTATCATGGATTCCCCGATGTGCATAGAGCCACCCCTCCATCAAAGAAATATTCCTATTCCGTCCAAGCTTTGGCATGATCATTAACAGATATAATATAATCACTATAAATAAAATCAGAATAACCTTAAGTATCATAATAGCCTCCAGATGTTCCAACCTATCCGTTTTTTACCCCTTAGGATGGATATCGATTAGTCAGGTGTATCAAAGTTTTCGATCAGATCCTTCTTTCTCATCGGTCTCGAATCCCCATGCATAACCAGCAGCATGGTGCAAAGAGACGCGACGGAGAATACAACTGCATAGGGAAACAGTGTCCGGTATGACACATATTCTAATAATGCTCCGGATACGATCGGAGTAAGAATCTGAGCTGACATCGAGAAGGTATAATAGAGTCCCGTATATTTACCGATATCCGAGCCCTTACACATCTCTACAACCATCGGATAAGAGTTCACATTGATTGCAGCCCAGCCGATGCCGGTGAAAGCAAAGACAACATTGATCCATACCGAATATTCAGCAAATAATGCACCACAAAAGTAGGAAGCTGTCATCATCAGGATACCTGCGATGATTGTCTTCTTACGGCCGATGTGGCTCGCAATAATACCGATCGGAATATAGCTGACAATCGCAGCGATGGTTGCGATCAGTAAGGAATCTGCAAAACCACCCTCCTTCAGATGCCAGATTTGTTCCACATATCTGGAATAAGCAGTTGTAACTGCGTTGTATGCGGTAAACCATAGGAAGATGGAAGCCAGCAACAGAATAAAGCTTCGCCTTACCTCCTTCGGCATCTTCGTATCCTCCGCCGGAGATACGGATTTGTCAGCATTGTTCTCTGCAGAGGGTTTATGTACTGCTCCTTCTTCCAAATCAATGGAAGCAGCAAGTTTTTTCTCACGAACGGTAACCACCAGCAGAAGTACAGCAATTATCATAATTGCCGATACGGATAAGAATACCGCCTGATAATTAGTGCCCTTTTCTACTAGCAGCTTAATCATGACCAGCGTATATACACCGCCAATCGCACCCATCAGGTTAATAATGGAATTGGCCTTACTGCGAAGCGGTTTTGGAGTCAGATCCGGCATTAAGGCAACCGCAGGGGAGCGATAGGAGCCCATCGCAATTAATACTATCCCGAGAAAAATCAGAAACCATACCATACTTCCAGCTTGATTTGCAATAGGAATAAATGTCATAGAAAATACTGCCACTATCGTTCCGACAATGATAAACGGTGTTCTTTTTCCAAGCCGTGTATCAATTCTATCCGATAAAGAACCAAACAAAGGTAGCAAGAATAAAGCAAGAACATTATCCAGTGCCATCAGTACACCGGTCACGGTCTCCCCAAGGCCGAAGGTATTCTTTAGCATCAATGGAATAATGTTGTCGTACAATTGCCAAAAGCAGCAAATTGACATGAATGCAAGTCCCACAAAGAAAGTCCGCCTATAGTTTAGTCTCATACTTCCTCCTTCTGCCTGCCCTCGCAGGCAACCCCATATTTTATTTTTGATTAGTAAAAGTGTATGCTCCAATTCCCACTGCAATCGTCAGATTCAGGGAATCTACATCTGGCGACTGGGGAATAAAGATACTGGTTCCAACCTTTAGATAAGAATCGTCAAGACCCGTGGCTTCATTTCCAAAGACCAGCGAATACAGCTCGGCTTTCGGGCAATCCTTCAGAGTCAGGGTATTCTCTCCATTCAACATAAAGGTAAATATCTCATGCTTGCTAAACTCACTATGGTAATTCTCGAAGTTCTCATAGTGACAAAAATTCAATCGGAATAAAGCTCCCATCGAGGAACGGACTGTTTTCGGGTTATAGATGTCGGCTCCGGGTAGAATAATTGCGACATCATAAATACCAAAACCTACCGCGGTACGCAGGATCGTTCCTAGATTGCCCATATTACTTGGATTCACGAGAACAATATGTGGCCGGTCAGCAGAAAGCTTACAAGTATATTTATCGAAAATACCGGCGACATAACAATTTTCCTTATCGCTGATTTTCGCAATTAATTTATTATTAAATTCCAGAGGAATAGCCTTCTCTTCACATAGCCTCTTCAAATTATCCTGATCGGTGAAGCTGGTATCGACTAATACCTTTCGAACATACTCCGGTTTGGTCTTAATCAGCTCATAGGTTGGAAAGGCTCCCAGGGTATAGGAGTAGTCCGCATCCTTCTTATACGGTTTAATCTGACTTAGTTCGCTGCTATTTGCAACTTTCTCATTCTTCACGTATTTTTCCTCCACGAAACATTTCATACTATCATAGCTAATCATCAAATTCCCATCATGATTTCACGTGAATCACTATAAATATAATACTGCATGAGAACATGACAGCCTCTCAAACGAACATAGTCCGCTTTTGGATGTAGAAAGTCGTATCATATTGAAGTACGATACGACCATAAACTAATTATACTTAATTCAAAAACTGAAATCAAATCATTTCCTTGAATTTACATACATTTTTCAATTTTATTGAAGTACTTATCCTTCTAGCTCTCCCATAAATACAAGTGCAAGCATGCCCGGCCCCGTATGGGTCCCGATCACCGGACCGATCTTTGAGATTATGATATTTTTCACCTCGTGCCTCGTTCGTATCAGCTTCTCTAATTCCTGTGCCTGGGGCAGATCATCTCCGTGTCCGATGATGATTGTCTGAGAGGCCAGATCTATGCTCTCCTCTTCCAGCTTTGACAGCATAAAATCAAGCTCGGCACGGCTTCCACGGATCTTGGAAACCACCGTTAGTTTCCCTGCCTTATCCGTGCTGAGTACCGGACGAATCTTCAGTGCAGTTCCGACCACAGCTTCAATTGAGCTTATTCTGCCGCCGCGCTTTAGAAAGAACAGATCCTTCACGGTAAACCAGTGACGGGAACGCTTTTTATTATCTTCCACCCAGTCTCTTAATTGCTCAATCGTCATTCCCTGCTGCTTTTGCATCGCAGCCTGCAGCACAAGCAGCCCTTCTCCTATGGATGCGCAAAGGGAATCAATACCATAGATTTTTCTCTCCGGGTAATCAAGAGCTAAATCTCGTATGACGATTTGTGAAGTATTATATGTGCCACTCAGACCTGACGAAAAAGATATGTATAGTATATCCTTCCCCTGCTTAAGCAGCTCCTCGAAATAATCCAGGAAGATCACCGGAGTAATCTGGGTTGTATGAGACACAGCACCGTTCTTTAGCTTAAGATAGAAATCCTCGACGGACAATTCCCGTTCGTCCGGATAATGATTGTACTCCACACCTTCTATATTTACTCCCATGGGAATTACTCTAATATCATATTCTTCGATTACACTCACCGGTAAATCCAAAGTTGCATCGCTCACGATTACAAAATCGTTCATTCTTAATAACTCCTTTATTGTTTCATTTTTACTCTAGGCTATTTTACTACGACACTGCTATAGGAAGCAAGCTTCAATACATGATATTTCATATATATTTTATGGAGAATCCTCCGACTTGTTCCTAAAGAAGCAGATTGGCGATCAACATTACTGTCGGAATTGTTATGAGGGACAGTAATGTGGATATTGCAAAGATCTCCGATGCATAGAGATAGTTCTTCTCATAACGTAAGGCAAATAAGTTAACGGTTGCTGCCGTCGGACAGGCAGCTGCCAGGACCGAGGTTAACAGCACAACTTCGGGCAGATGAAAAAGATGAAACAAAAGTAACATCATGACCGGAACGAATAGCAACTTCAGAAACGATATATAATAGATACGATACTTGAAGAAAAGTTTTTTCAGATCCGTCTGCGCAATTGTGATACCTGCTACCAGCATAGCCAGGGGCGTATTCATGTCTCCAATGTAAGTAAGGGACTCCAAGATCACATCCGGCAATATAATACGTGTAACAAACAGTAGAAAGCCGATAAAGGTGGCTACTACGGACGGAGACAGTAAGGCCTTGGTTATAGATCTGACATTAGCCTTTCCTGTCATAAGAATAACACCGTGAGTCCAAACCAAAAGATTGAAGACTGTTATATATGCGGTGATGTAAAATACACCTTCGCTACCGAAGAGCCCTCCGGCCATTGGGATGCCGATAAAGCCACAGTTCGAATACACCACTGCAAATCGCTCAATTGCGAGGTCTGCTTTGTGTTTATTCCCACGAATAATCACATACCCAATGACAATTCCAAAGATATGTGTTATAACAGCCAGTACTAGGGATATGAGTAGTCCGGTCAATAAAGTGTCTTTGAATTCTCTCTGGTAAGAAATGATGATTACAACCGGACTAACCAATAATAATACTACATCCGAGAGCTTTTTGTTTGTAATCTTATCAATCAGATTAATACGGTAACAGAAGATACCGATTATTATAATAAAGAACATAATCATAATCTGATTGAAGGCGGTGGCCGCAAGAGTCATAGAAAAACCCACTTTCTAAATTTTTATCTTATGATGAAGGTGTCTGATACAATACAGTCGATATAATATTATGCACTTTTTTCCCCACCGTCGCAAGTAGTATTTTCTTGCTTCCTCATTTATAAAGCGATATACATCTTAAAACTATTTATTTCTTGAAAAAGTGCATGATAAACTTGTTGCACAAAAGGTCTATTTGGGGGAGTCATTTGCATACCATTAAG
The DNA here is from genome assembly GCA_023415055.1 of Bacillota bacterium. Taxonomy (GTDB): domain Bacteria; phylum Bacillota; class Clostridia; order Lachnospirales; family Lachnospiraceae; genus Mobilitalea. The sequence goes on from JAEZLZ010000020.1 coordinate 18,559, forward strand.
TATGCGGCAAGTCAACAGCATGATTTTGTATGATGTTGTATGAAATCTGGCTTACCTTAATGAACGAGACTCATGTATGGCCGTGATACGGCTTTACATGAGTTTTATTCATGACAATAGAAAGTTCGCGAAGCGTACTTTCTATCGTTTATGCCATAGGAAAGGGAAAGAATATGGATCTAATAACACTAGTCTTACTCGCTCTTGGATTGTCTGCAGATGCCTTTGCTGTTGCAGTGACGGACGGGTTGTGCAGCGATAAAGTCACCAGAAGGAATGCGGTGTTAACTGCCTTTACCTTCGGGTTCTTTCAGGCTTTGATGCCGACACTTGGTTTTTTCTTAGGTAAAACTTTCTCCGACATTGTCTGCCGTTATCAGCATTGGATTGCTCTTCTGCTGCTTGGTGCAATCGGTGCTAATATGTTGGCTGATACCTATAAGGAATGGAAAAGCAATGCGCTTGTCTGTACTAATCATAATATATTCAGGGCAAAAAATCTGATTCCACAGGGAATTGCAACAAGCATTGATGCTTTCGCTGCCGGAGTAAGCATTGCCGTATTGAATATCAATGTTTTTTCTGCTGCCCTTATGATCGGTATCATCACTTTTGTTTTATGTATCATCGGTGTATATATCGGTAAGAAATTTGGTTCCATGTTAGAACTTCGTGTAAAGCTACTTGGAGGTATCGTCATAATATTGATAGGTGTGAAAATTTTCGTTGAGAATCAATTTATCTAGAACGACACGGACAACACGAAATCAATCCTGCGAAACCTTAATAGGAAGGCTTGATAATTACCATAATATGATAGATAATAGAGATGGAAATGTGTCTTACAAGACGAGAGGAGAATTTAGATGAGTTATGAAGCATGCTTTGAAAAGCTTCCCGTACTTACCACCAGCCGGTTAATTCTTCGCCAGATTACCGATAGTCCATCCGATGGAAGGGATAGTCTGGAGTTTATCAATGATTATAGTGTATACCGTTTTTGGGGTATCTATGATGAGTCAAAGGATACGAACGGCCGACGGCGCCCCAAGAAGAAGATTAAGCTGGACTATCATTATAATGCAACCATGAAGGAATATCGTTCCGGCCGTGAGCTTACCTGGCTGTTGGAGCAAAAGGATACTCATAAGGTAATCGGTGAGATCGTATTATATGATTTCCGGCTGAAGCGTCAGGCAGATATTGGGTATCGTATCAATAAAGATTATTGGGGTCAAGGCTTCGCTCCGGAAGCAGGGCAGGCTATGCTTAAGGTAGCCTTTGATTATTTGGGACTAACCAGAATACAGCTTCGCTGCTTTGCGGACAACCATGGTTCCATCCGAGTTGCGAATAAACTTGGTTTCACACAAGAAGGTTTCATTAAGCAAGGAGCCATTCTGAATGTTATGACAAATTACTATATCTTCGGTTTGTTGAAAGAGGATTATGATAAACGAACCGATAAGAATAGTGTGATCATTCAGCCATAGTTATGGTATATACGAAAAAAAAGAATCGTGTAGATAAGTAAAAGGAGGTATCATATGAAAGCACTGTTTATCGGAGGAACCGGAAGAATCAGTACTGCTATTACACAACTGGCACCAAGCTGCGGTTTCGATTTGTATCTTTTAAACCGCGGTAACCGCTCAGAGCTAGTACCGGAAGGTGTAAAGATCATAGAAGCGGATATTAATAACGAAGATGATGTAAAAGAAAAGCTTAAGAATATGACCTTTGATGTAGTGGCACAATTCATCGCCTATGATACAGAAGCTTTGAGACGTGATGTAAGACTATTTGCCGGAAAGACAAAACAGTATATCTTCATTAGCTCCGCTTCCGCTTATCAAAAGCCGCTTTCCAGTCCATTGATTACGGAAAGCACACCATTAAGCAATCCGTACTGGGAATACTCCAGAAAGAAAATCGCCTGTGAAGAGTATCTGATGGAAGAATATCGAAAGAACGGCTTCCCGATTACCATCGTTCGTCCCAGCCATACTTACGGCGACTTTGACGTTCCGCTCTCTATCCATGGTAAAAATGGCAGCTATAGTATCATTAATCGAATGAAGCAGGGCAAAAAAGTTCTTGTTCCCGGAGACGGAAGTTCCCTCTGGACAGCGACTCACAATACTGATTTTGCGAAAGCCTTCGTAGGTCTCATGGGTAATATTCACGCAATTGGGGAAGCGGTTCATATCACCTCGGATGAAAGCCTGACCTGGAATCAGATATACGAAATCATTGGCAGCACACTTGGTGTTAAGCCAAATTTAATTCATATCCCAACTGATACCATCGTGAAAGCGGACCCGGAGCATATCGGAGGATTGCTTGGTGATAAATCGAATACCGTAATTTTTGATAATACCAAAATAAAACGACTTGTTCCTGGCTTTACAGCGACAGTACGTTTTGATCAGGGAATCAAAATGACTCTTGATTATATTGAAAATCATCCTGCATTGCAGAAAATGGATCCGGAATTTGATGCCTGGACCGACCGGCTAATTGAAAGATATGAGGAGATGGAAAGAAAACTGGAAGGGATAAGGTATTAACATGAAAACATTATATATTTCTGATCTGGACGGTACTCTTTTGCAACCAAATGTCACGCTATCAGGCAACACAGTCAAAATCCTGAATCAGCTCATCGGCAAAGGAATGCTCTTCAGTGTGGCAACCGCCAGATCAATTGCCTCAGTAAAACCGATACTTCAAGAAGTTAATGTCACGGTTCCAGTGATTTTGATGAACGGAGTATGTATCTATGATCTAAAGAAAGAGGAATACATCAAGGTAGAGACGCTGCCGCAAAGCAGTATCCTTAAGCTGATGGAGGTTATACGTGAATTTAACCTAAAGGGCTTTGCCTATACCATTAAAAACGGTGTCATGTCCACTTATTATGAGGACCTGGATTCTCCCGCTCTGAGATCCTTCTATCAGGAACGGGTTGACTTGTATCAGAAGCGTTTCACTCAGATCGATGATTTTACGTTATTATCCGATGAGCCATTAATCTATTTTTCATTACTCGACCACTATGAAAAGTTAGAGCATATTTATAACAAGGTAAAAGCGATTCCCGATCTGAACTGTGTCTTCTACAAGGATAACTACTCTCCTGATCTGTGGTATCTGGAAACCTATCATAAGACCGCTTCCAAATATCATGGAGTGCAATTTCTTCGCTCCTATCTTAATCTGGACAAAGTCGTATGCTTTGGAGATAACCGCAATGATTTCCCGCTTTTTGAAGCAAGTGATCACCGTATCGCAGTTAAGAATGCTGTTCCGGATCTTTTAACAAAGGCCGATCAAGTGATCGGTTCCAATGCCGAGGATGGTGTGGCAGTCTGGCTGAAGAATCAGATCGGAACAGAAAACAATTAAAAATAATTTAGTATATCCTTTAGTTGCTTCACTCGAATCCCGTCGTACTCTTCATGCTCCTTAGGATTAGTATTAATCCAGATTGGTAAGAGTTCTGCACCTGCTGCACCGACGATATCATTCGGATAATAATCACCGATATAGGCTGCTTCCTGCGGTGTCACCCCAAGATGCTCGCAGGACAGCCAAAAGATTCTGGCATCCGGTTTTTCAAACCGCTCTTCTCCGGATACAATAATATCATCAAAATAGTCCTCAATGTTAACTGCTTTGATCTTATCCCTCTGTACTGAGGAATATCCATTGGTGATAATGCCAAGCTTGTATCTTCCTCTGACTGCCTCCAGCACCTCCCTGACATCAGGATAGGAGGTAGTCAGCGAACCGAATACCTTGTTCCGCTCAGCAATAAATTCCTCTACTGAATGGGGCAGCTTCCAATATTGACTTAGTTTGGGTATGAATTTCTGCAGGCCACCATATCCGTTGGCATCGATCTCAATCATCCGATTGATTAATTCTTCCCTTGTTCCTATATAGGGGTATTCCTCCCCGTATCGGTCGATCAGATAGTCACATAATCGTAGGAATGCTTTCTTTCGATCTACGAGAGTACCATCGACATCAAAAATCAGAGCCTTTATCTTTTCCAAACTATCCATCCTCCTGAACTCACTTGTCTATTGTGGTTACTTCAGTATTGTATTATATTATATTAATCAGACGTATACAAGCAGTTTCCTGTACTTTGACAGCTTAACATGAATTGATTCGAATAGAATTACAAAGAATAAAAATATGGTTGATCTAACGGAAGGAGTATTCAAAATGGACAACATACAAGATTGTTACGTACTCTCAAACGGGATAAAAATCCCCTGTGTAGGCTTCGGAACCTGGCAGCTGCCCAAAGATGATACTACAGCAGATATCGTAAAAACCGCGATTGATTGCGGGTATCGACATATTGATACTGCTTTTGCTTATCAGAATGAAAAGTTCGTTGGAAAGGGAATTCGGGAATGTGGTTTGAAACGAAGTGAACTGTTCGTGACCAGTAAGCTTGATAATCCGGATCACGGTTACGAAAAGACCTTAAAAGGTTTTCAAATGACGATGGATAATCTCGGGATTGATTATTTGGATTTATATCTTATTCATTGGCCAATCCCCATTTCATACCGGGATTGTTGGAAGGAAGTCAACGAAGGAACCTGGCGTGCTTTTGAGGAGCTGTATCAGGAGGGTAAGATTAAGGCAATCGGTGTTAGTAACTTTCTGGAGCATCATATCGATGCCTTACTAGAGACTGCGAAAACTGCTCCCATGGTAGATCAGCTGGAACTGCACCCTCAATATACTCAACGTGAAGCAGTAAATTACTGCAAAGAAAAGAGAATCATTGTAGAAGCCTGGAGTCCACTGCTCAAGGGTCAGATGGATCATCCGGTATTAAAGAATATGGCAGCAAAATATAACAAAACTACTGCTCAGGTGTTGCTTCGATGGAGTATCCAGCATGGATTTTTGCCCTTGCCGAAGACCACTTCAAGAGAGCGTATGCTAGAGAATGCAGATATCTTTGACTTTGAGCTCACCACAGATGATATTGAAATTCTAAAATCCTTAGAAGCTTACGGTCTCACCGGACCACATCCGGATTCTATCCCATTCTAATGATAATAATATATTGGTATAGCTTGGTCGACAAAGAACATAGAATCATCGAAAAGAAGGATAACGTCATTTCTCATGCACTGATTAACGGGTTATTCACTGTTTTGTCAGAATCCCGTGAAATAGTACATGAAAAGATGACGTTATTCTTCTTTCAGTTACATAATATTTTGTTCTACCTACTATATTATAATCAGATAAGTTCCTGTACCTGAATAATATGCTTGATGTTATAGTCTGCCATTCCACATGTGATTCCCGTCTCATCGAAGAAACACGATTTGATACCAGCATTCTTCGCAGATAAGATGTCAAGATCACGATCACCGATCATAATTGCCTCCTGTGGGGTCATATGGTATTTCTCTACCAAGTGAAGGATTGCAGCCGGACTTGGCTTTCGTTCAAAGGAATGCTGCGAAGTAATACAATCGGTAAAGTATTCATAGATACAGTGCTTTTGCAAGAATGCGATGGCTGATATCCCACGATGCGTGAAAAGATAATTATATCGATGTGATTCTTTAATCTCCTGCAACAAATCCAATACTCCCGGATATGGCTGGCACTCGGAAAGCTCCATCTCTCTTCGCACCTTCTCATATTCTTTAATAAAATCATCATCAATGCGATACTTGTCTGTATAATATCGTAATGCTTCGGAGATAGATATCTTCATTAATGAAATGATATCCTTCAAAGGCTCATTCACCCCAATATTCTGAAAGCACTGCAACAGCGCCTTACCCATCACCTCATAAGTATCAAAAAGCGTTCCGTCAAAATCCCAAATAATATGTTTGTACATCATGACCTCCTTCTAATTATCTCATTGTGAAGCCAAATCAAAAACCGGATTCACATTTTGATCCTCCGGTTTGTTGTATCCATAATATTTTTCTTCAATTATCCATTGAAACTGCAATGTCAGTTCCAGTTCTTCCTGTGTAACCGGGAATGACCTTCCAGGTGAGCATAATCATTAAAACGCTCCAAATAGAATCTGTCATACTGAGGATGATAGACTAACTGAGTGATTCCGGTATTCTCCAAAGAAACACCGAATAAAAAACGTCTTGCTTGATTTTTCCCGAATAAAGCCGCCAACAAAACGCGTATCGTACCACCATGTGTTACTACTACAATATTTTGCTTACCGCTCTGTACAATCTCCTGTATCACTGGCATCGCACGTTCATAAACCGAGGTACCATTTTCTCCGCCTGGATAAGGAACATCCTGTGTGAGCATCCTTTGCTCTGCTTTGAAATCAGCAAAATGTTCTTCAATATAGTTTTCCGTCTGACCTGTCAATAAGCCGAAGGATATCTCACAAAGCCCCTCCCGAATAATATGCGGGAGGCATAAGGCTTCATTCAGTATCTCTGCTGTTTGTGTCGCACGAACCAATTGACTTGAGTATAGGGCATCAATTGAATAACTTTGCAGACGATCACGAAGCAATCCAGCCTGTAGCCGACCTTCCTCTGAAAGCTCAACATCTACATTGCATAGAGTACTGTTTTGTCTTCCGTGCCGAATAAGATATAAATTCACCATTTCGCTTATCTCCGCCTTATTCCTTTAGGATGGTATAGCAAATTCTAACCTGTTGCATCTTAATTACAGCAAATGAAGATTCTTACTCTCAGCCTCGTCGAGAACATTCTGAGGCCAGATTGAGGACTGTACTTCTCCAATGTGTGCTTTACGCAGATAGAACATACAGATTCTTGACTGACCGATGCCTCCGCCGATTGTGTAAGGAAGCTCCTTATTAATCAAAGCCTTCTGGAAGGGTAATTCAGACCGTTCCATACAACCACTGATTTGAAGCTGACGAACCAAGGAATCCTCATCTACACGAATACCCATAGAAGAAAGTTCCAATGCAATATCAAGAATGGGGTAATAAACAATAATATCACCATTCAACTGCCAGTCATCATAGTCGGGAGCTCTTCCATCATGACGCTCACCGGATTTTAAAGCTCCGCCGATCTGCATAATAAACACAGCACCTTTTTCACGTGCGATGACATTCTCACGTTCCTTTGCTGTAAGCTCCGGAAATCTGTCTTCTAATTCCTGTGATGAAATAAAGGTAATCTCCTCCGGCAGGATTTCTTTAATATAGTCATATTTTGATGCCATGTAGCTTTCTGTATTCTTAAGAGCAGCATAAACCTTACAAACCACTGCCTGAAGGGTATCCAGGTTTCTCTCGCTTTTATCGATAATTTTCTCCCAATCCCACTGATCCACATAAATAGAGTGAATATTGTCCGTGTCTTCATCTCTGCGGATAGCACTCATATCTGTATAGAGGCCCTCGCCCTGTTGAAAACCGTATCTTTTTAATGCAAGTCTCTTCCATTTCGCTAAGGAATGTACGATTTCTACCTGAGCATCCTCCTGCTCCTTCACTCCAAAGCTAACCGGTCTTTCAATTCCATTCAGATTATCATTCAAACCTGTCTCGGGCTTAACAAAAAGCGGTGCGGAGACACGGGTTAGATTTAACTGTTTTGCTAATTCTCTCTCAAAAAAATCTTTACAATACTTAATTCCGATCTCGGTTTCTTTGATATCGATATCTGCATTATACCCTTCCGGTATTATTAATCTCATGGTTATCCTCCTAATAAACTCGATCGTGCTATGTAGCACATTTTACATTTTTATTCATACTTTGTCAATGATTTGAATAAGAATACAATCTGGTCGAATCTGGTACTATTGCTGCTTTTTTAATTCGTAAATATCGTTATAGATCATCATCATAATACGAAATGCTTCCTCACTAATGACTCCGATCTGGTGCGCATACTCTACAACAAAACAGGTATATGCAACAAACTTCAGATGCTGCAGCAATAGATCAAAACGCTCTGTATCATAATATTTCTTTACAATATTCCAGTTGTAATCACATAGCTCCTTTACAATTGCCTCTGGCTGCTGATTCATAATCTCAACCAGCTCATCCAGCTTAGATTCTATAAATAAACCCTTGAGTTCAAGATCTAATTGTCCAAGTTCTTCATTCATCCTCCGATACCTCCTTAAGAAAATCTATCTCTTCGCTTCTCCTATTTTATCACGGGCATTACTAAATGTCCAAAGAAAGTAGTATATAGAAAACCAACCTGGTTTCCGTAGTACGAATTACTTAAATCGTGCGCCCACCGGGAAGTGTGGTCCAGCTTCGCTTAACGCACCGCAAGCAAAAAGAAAGGGGCGACTGTGTCACCCCTTATATCCATCTTCTATTATATTATTTTTTTAATTCTGTTTTTCCAGTCACCTTACTGGTAGCATCCATTTTGAACGTATTCTTTGCTTCTTCCGAAGTAAAATATACATTTCCGTCAATCGTTGCATCTACTAGTTCAAAGTCTTTTACAGAAACATATAAATCACCCTTGAAGGTACCCTTCTGAATACTGGCCATCGGGCTGGTTACTGTTAATTTTGGTGCGGTCAACGTATAGCGCGCCGTAATATTTCTGTTCTCATCCTGAGCATAGAGAGCCAGCTTACGCTGTATCTGCTCATTACCGGCTTCGTCCTTCTTACCATTCTTAAATTCTCCCTCCATCAGAAGATCCTTATCTACCTTAAGATCCTTTGTTAGAGCAATGATCCATGTACCATCCTTGCTGATAGCTTTCAAAAAAGCATCCTCCTTATCAACAATCGATGCGGTAGTTACCACGTCGGGGGTATTGTTCCCAGTCGTGGTGGGGGTAGCTGCTGTGGTAGGAGCAGTAGTCGGTGCGGTTGTCGGTGCAGTAGTCGGTGCAGTTGTCGGTGCAGTTGTGGCTGCCGAGGTCGGGGCTGGAGAGGCTGACGGATCTGTAGCACTATTGTTTTTCTTTCCACATCCGGTTAATACCATTGTAAATAATAATAAAACTATCATAGTAGCCTTTAATTTCATAAAATTCCTCCTTAAATAGTGAACTTATTACATTGATAGAATTATTACCATAAAGTAATAAAAAAATACTACATATATAAATTAAACAAGATGAATTAATAAATTAATTCTCTTGTCATGAATGAAAAGAACAAGAGACCTGGAAAAGATGAAAATTCATACCTTTCCAAGCCCCTTGTTCTTAAGAATTATATAGGAGTCTAAGTCAAAACCTTGTCTGCTTTTTTATATCATGAACATAAATCCTGTTCATGATCTTTTGCTCCGATCACATACTTGCAAGCAAGCTTGCCATGCGAGAGCTTTTCTCGCATTGTTCCCTACGCTTTTTACGCTATTTTACCTCTCTTCTTAGAAAGAACATCAAAGGTAACCGCTGCAAGTAATACAACACCCTTTACGAGCTTCTGGACATTACTATCGATACCCATAATAGACATACCGTTATTAAGAACACCCATGAAGATAGCACCGATTACAACTCTAGGGACGGAACCGATACCGCCGTAAGCACTTGCACCACCGATATAGCAGGAACCGATTGCATCCATTTCATAGTTCATACCGGCAGTAGGAGCTGCGGAATTAAAACGAGCTACACATACTAATGCTGCAACAGCACTTAAGAATGCCATATTTACATAAGCAAAGAAAAGAACACGGTTTGTATTGATACCACTTAATTTTGCTGCTTTCTCATTACCGCCCATTGCATAAAGATAGCGTCCGGGTACCGTCTTGGTTGTATAATAAGTATATGCAAATACGATAACTGCTAATAAAACCAGGATCATCGGAATACCCTTATGATTAGAAAGGGATAGTGCCAGTGCCATGATAATAATGCAGATAATAACTACCTGGCTTACCTCGGATACAAAAGAATTCAGCTGATAGCCTTTCTTTCTTCTGTTAATTCTGGAGATACCCTGTGCCAGTACATAGATGATACATACTACTACACCTAATACAATTGCGAGGATATTAATACTTCCGTGGAAAATATCAGGGACATAGCTGTTGAACAGATTCAAATAGCTGTCCGGGAAAGGAGAAACCGTAAGTCCATCCAGAACGATTAAGGCAACACCACGCCATAATAGCATACCTGCCAGGGTAACAATGAATGCCGGAATTCTTAAATATGCAATCCAATACCCCTGTATCACACCGATTACAATACCGATTGCCAGACAGATAACAATTGCAACCCAATTATTCATTCCTTTATTCACAATCAAAGTACCGGCAATGGATCCGATTAAGCATACGATCGATCCAACGGATAGATCGATGTTACCACCGGTCAAGATACAAATCAACATACCTACAGCAAGAATAACAACATAACCATTCTGTGCAATCAGGTTCGTTACGTTTTGAGGAACTAGTAAGGTTCCGTTTGTTGTTATTGTGAAAAATATAGTAACTACGATAAGCGCGATAATCATCGTATTCTTTTTTAAAAGTTCTTTTGCTTTATCCATCGCTATACTCCTTTACTTGATTTTAATATTTGTCCCATGATAAGCTCCTGAGTAGCTTCTTCCTTGTTAACCTCGCCAACCATTCTACCTTCATTCATGATATAGATACGGTCGCACATACCGAGAAGCTCGGGTAATTCAGATGAAATCATAAGGATTGATTTACCCTCAGCAACTAATTGATTAATAATACAATAAATCTCGTATTTCGCGCCGACATCAATACCACGTGTCGGTTCATCAAGTATCATAATATCGGGATTTGCAAACATCCATTTACTGATCAATACCTTTTGTTGATTACCACCACTCAGGTTACCAACCATCTGCTCACCGGAAGTACATTTTGTTCTTAATTTTTCAATAAATTTATTCGTTGCATCCACTTCGAGATGATGGTCAATTACGCCATTCTTGCTGACACCGCTCATATTCGCCAGGGTCGTATTCACACGGATTGGATTACTGAGAACCAAGCCATCGCCCTTCTGGTCCTCTGTGATGTAAGCAAGCTTATTATCAATTGCCTGACGGGAGCTGTGCAGCTTTGCTTCTTGTCCATTTAATAATAACGTACCGGAGATATCTACACCATAGCTTCTGCCGAAGATGGAAAGAGCCAGCTCAGTTCGTCCAGCGCCCATAAGGCCGGCGATACCGACCACCTCACCTTTACGTACATGAAGGGAAACATTATCAACCACTTTACGTCCTGCATACTGAGGATGAAATACGGTCCAATTCTTAACCTCAAGATTCGTATCACCAATCGGAACATTTTCTCGTTTCGGGAAACGATCGGTTAAGGTACGCCCAACCATTCCTTTGATAATTCGCTCTTCACTGATTTCTTCTTCCCTGTTATTCAGGGTTTCAATCGTTGATCCATCACGAATAATCGTAATCTTGTCTGCAACATATGAAATCTCATTTAACTTATGAGAAATAATAATCGAAGTAAGTCCTTCTTTCTTAAACCGAAGCAATAAATCCAATAATTTTCGAGAATCTGCTTCGTTTAAAGATGCCGTAGGTTCATCAAGAATTAAAAGCTTAACATTCTTTGCCAGAGCTTTTGCAATTTCTACCAATTGCTGCTTTCCGACACCGATATCCTTGATCAGAGTCTTAGAGGATTCGTTAAGTCCTACGGTTGCAAGTAATTCATCTGCCTTACGATAGGTTTCTTCCCAATCGATTCGAACCGTTTTTCCGCGTTCGTTACCGAGGAACATATTCTCGCCTATCGTCATATATGGAACAAGAGCGAGCTCTTGATGTATTATTACGATACCTTTTTCTTCACTGTCCTTTATCACATTGAATTTGCATTCCTGACCTTGATAAAGGATCTCTCCTTCATAGCTTCCATGAGGATAAATTCCGCTCAGCACGTTCATAAGCGTTGATTTACCAGCTCCATTTTCGCCAACAAGTGCATGAATTTCGCCTTCTTCTACTTGAAGGTTAACATTATCTAATGCTTTGACTCCGGGGAAGCGTTTGGTAATATTTCTCATTTCCAACAATATTGCTGCCAATTTGACCCCTCCTATATATATTTGGTTATTCTGTCTAACATTAAGCGAGCTAAGCCAAGACCTTAACCACATATTCTTATTTGTAATCATTATTAATTCATAATTTATATATCCGGCAAGCCGTAACAACACCTGCTTCCTGCCTGTTTCTGTTTAGAGCATTTTTTAATCTCATAGGCTATCCACCTATGAGATTAATAAAAGGGTGCTGCAGTTTTTTTCACTAGCCACAACACCCTTATCTTTGTGTGTTGATTACTTTAACTGATCCTCTGTGTAGTACTTAGAGTCGATTAATAACTGCTTGTAGTTGTTGATATCAGCAAATACGGGATCGCAAAGGAAGGAAGGAATAACACCTGTTCCATTGTCATAGGTCTTTGTATCATTAACCGGAACTTCTTTACCATCCAAGATAGCATTAACCATCTCAACTACCTTATCAGCTAAGGTACGAGTATCCTTGAAGATAGACATGGACTGTGTACCTGCAAGAATGTTTTTAACAGAAGTAATATCACAATCCTGACCGGTTAAGATCGGGAAGTTGTCTTTGGTGTAACCAGCGTTAACTAATGCATTGGTGATACCGATTGCACAAGAGTCATTGGAGGAGTAAACAACATCCAGCTTAGTTCCATCTGCATAATAAGCTGTGATTAAGTTTTCCATTCTCTTCTGAGCTTCTTCTGTAGACCAGTTCAGAGTTGCAACTTCTTCAAATGCCTTCTGACCGGAAATAACATTCAACTTACCGCTCTCGATGAAAGGTGTTAAGATATCCATAGCACCACCAAAGAAGAAACGAGCATTGTTATCATCAGGGGAACCTGTAAATAACTCGATATTGAAGGGACCTGCCTGATTGTTAAGATCTAAGGTATCAACGATATACTGACCCTGAATAGTACCTACCTTGTAGTTATCAAAGGTAGCATAGTAGGAAACAGCGTCGGTTCCCATGATCAAACGGTCATAAGCAATAACCGGAATTTTCTTTTCCTTAGCTTCTGCAAGAACTGTTCCTAAGGATCCACCATCGATCGAAGCGATAACTAAAACGTCACATCCGCCGGTGATCATGTTCTCAATCTGAGATACCTGAGTAGCGATATCGTTGTTAGCATACTGTAAGTCTACGCTAAAGCCAGCCTTCTCTAGTGCTGCCTTCATGTTAGAGCCATCCTGGTTCCATCTCTGTAAATCCTTTGTAGGCATTGCTACGCCGACTTTCTTGCCGCCGTCTCCACCCTGGCATCCTACGAACATTGAGGAAACAAGAACGAGGCACATCAATAAACCGATTAACTTTTTCTTCATAATTCAATCCTCCCATAAAATATATTTGTTTAATTACTACACTTAGATAATAACATAGATAAAATAGGATTAACTTGCGAAGAACTGTATATTTTTGATTTTAAATGGATATACTTATAGTATTTTTGTATAACATAGCAATAAAATGCTATTCAAAAAGCAAATATATCCTATTCTACAGTCCTGGAGTCGCTTAAAAACCGACAACATTAACAAAAAAGAAACTGTTACACATAATAAGAGAGCCGGATAGCTTATCCCTTTGGATATGCATCAGACTCTCTATCATTTCTTATATAATACAGTTAAAAGCAAAACCAGGATATCCGTTATTCCGTTTCTTCTGTCGTGACATTTAAATAGACATCCTCTTCCTGTTGGAAACCTCCATCGATGATTACTTCTCGGATATTATCCTGTGTTACTGCGATTGGCTCAAGCTTAACATAAGGAACTTTATTCGAACCGTCATCAATCGTTGAGGTAACGTTGATCTCTTCTCCTTTTGCCATCTTCACAACGTACTCCGCTGCAGCCTTCGCCAGTTTATCTACCGGCTTATATACCGTCATAGTCTGTGTCCCTTCAACGATTCTCTGACACGCAACCAGATCTGCATCCTGTCCGGTTACGATGACCTTTCCTGCCATTCGATTTTCAGAAAGAGCAAGAACTGCCTGTGTAGCCAAATTATCATTACCACACAGTACTCCATCTATCTTATCATTGATCTCAAGGGCAGCATTGATTGCATCATATGCCTCCTCAGCAAGCCATCCTTTTGCATAGACAGCATAGATAATATTAATATCTTTCTCCTTCATGACATCCTGAAAACCTTGCTCGACTAAAGTCACATTATGGTCTGACTTCGGTCCGAAGATCGTAACAATATTACCTCCCTCCGGGACTCCCTCGACCAGAGCCTCTGCCATTAACCTTCCAACCTGCTCGTTGTCAAAGGAGATATAGAGATCAACATTTGCATTCCGCACAAGGCGATCATAAGCCACACAGATAATTCCTGCATCTTTCGCTTTAATCATTACATCACTCAAGGCTTCCGAATCAACTGCGATGATCACAATGACATCCATCTTCTTATCAATCAGATATTCAATCTGTGAGATCTGCTCCTCCACATCGCCGTTGGCATTCTGAACTGTTACCTCTGCTCCCAAATCCTGTGCAGTTGAAACAAATACCTCTCTGTCTCTCTGCCAGCGCTCAATTACATAGGAGTCAAAGGATAAGCCGATTTGAATTTTATTTTCGGTCACATTGGCATCCCTTGTGTCTTCATGTTTGGCGCTGCATCCGGTCGTAGATAAGATTGCGGTTATCAGGATCACCAGGATAACCATCCATTTTTTCAACATACCCGTTCCCCCAAAATATTTTTTTTTATCCTATCTCTTCCTTATATGATTTTGTCACGGTATTCTGTCGGCGTGATGCCTACCTGCTTTTTAAATATACGGCTGAAATAATTTGGGTCGCTGTAGCCGGTCTCCACACAAATATTCTTTATGCTGACCTCTTTGCTCTGTAACAGCTGTTTTGCTCTCTCAATTCTTATATTGGTAAGATATTCGATAAAATTTTCGCCGGTCTCTTCTTTAAACAGCTTACTGAAATAATAGGGACTAATGTCTACAAATCTCGATACATCATCAAGCGAGATATCTTTACTGTAATTCTCAGCGATGAAGGCTTTTGCTCTGGTGATGACCCCGTTTGTCTGTTCCTCCCGTTTGGAAATGATATTACGGCATGCTTCCATTACCTTATCAAGGAACCATTTTCTAAGGTGATCATAATTATCAAGCCGAATCAATGTCGCAAGATAATCCTTGCGGTATCGGAAATAATAAGTCATACCGCCGCTTAAGAACGCCCTCTGCTCTGCAAACAGAATGAACTCCAGAACCTTCAGCTTGATATCCATCTCACAATCCGGGTAGTGCTCCACCATCCAGTCAAAAAAGCGGTTTGCCTCTACCTTCGTTCCTTCCAGGTCTCCCTTTTCAATCTTTTCAAATAAGGTTTTCTCGATCTCAATCGGGTAATCATCCTCATACTCACATCCGATCGGAAGATCCTTGATATGAACGACTCTTCCCTTACTATTTCGAATTGCATTCAAAGCTTCCCTATAAGAGTCACCCAATCTGGATAACAGAGTGACTGAACCAATACCTACCTTAAACTGAACATCAATACGTTTTGTAAGATCACGAATCACTCTTCGCATGGTCTCTATCAATAAAATTCTATCATCATATTCCTGCGTTGCCTTTTCACTAGGCAGAAAGATACCAATCTTATTCACCATGATCGGTCCGACGATGCAGGAAAACTCCTCCTTCAAATTCTCACGAATAACCGAATAGAAGGACTGCGCCTTCACGCTGACTCCGACAGGATTCGTAAGTATACCGTCTTCTATAGAATCACCGAACTCCATCACCAGCATCATTCCATAATCCTCATTTATGCCAAGAAGATCTCGGAAATTCGTCTCCGTGTTGGATAGATCATCTCCGGAGATAGCAGCATAGACAAAATCACTTTCGATAATCGGAACTACAATCTCCAACTTCTCCCGTATCAAAAGATCATTGCTTCGTTTCTTACGATCCTCCTCGATGATATCCATTGCTTTTTGAAGGACACTCACAATCACAGAATGATTTACCGGCTTGGTCAGATACTCTAAAACACCTAGATTAATCGATTCCTTTGCATAATTAAATTTATCGTATGCCGTCATAACAATAAATACGACAGAGGAATTCGTCTTTCTTATCTCCTTCATTGCCTCGATTCCGTTAATACCAGGCATTTGAATATCCATGATCGCAATGTCCGGCTTAAATTTCTCTGCCAGCTCAATAACACTTCTGCCGGTAATAGCATGTTCTACTATACAGGTATTGCTGAAATTCTTTTCAATAATAAAACGCAAAGAATCAATTACAATTCCTTCATCATCCGCCAACATTATTTTATACATAATAAACTCCATTCTGCCCTAACAATGTGAAATGTCATAATAATTCTCTTTGCATAAAACATTGTTTTCCACCCACTTCATCCATGCTGCCAGAGAATTGAATATCAAGTTTCATATCGCTTCTACTTTATGATAGTCCAAAGGGATATAAATCGTCACCTTGGTACCTTTATTCTTCCCTTCACTTTCAATCGAAAATACATCTTCCAAATCATAATATAAACGTAATCGATTAATTACATTGTCGAGACCGATGCCATTCGAATCCTTGGTAATATTTCGTTCCTTCAGCGCAGCTCTGTCCTCCAGCTTAGCGTTCATAATTCGGTCAATGATGCTTTGCTTTACACCTGTACCATTATCTTCTATCATAATCTCAATATTACTTTCGGTTTGGTAGACGGAGAGAAATATCTTTCCTTCATACTCAATATCCCGAATACCGTAATTAACGGCATTCTCTACCACTGGCTGCAGAATCATACTTGGAACACGGATATCCAGAAGACTTTCATCCACATCCTTAAAGAAATGTATCCCGCCGGAAAATCGCACGTTCAGGATATAGATATAACTATCCACCAGTTTTATCTCATCTCGAATGGTAGAATCCTGATCAAAGCTCTTCATATTGGAGCGAAAGAAATCTGCCATATTCTCTATAAAAAGACAGGTCTTATCGGCTCCCTCCATCATGGCTAGCTGGGCTCCGGCATTGAGTGTATTGAACAGAAAATGAGGATTAATCTGCGCCTGAAGGTATTTTAGCTGTGCATCCTTTAGATGGTTAGTCATCATAAGCTCCTTCTCCATCATCTTGCTTTCCAGCTCCATGCTCTCTTTGATCTGTATAATGTACTGATGAATACTTACAATCATGTTATTGAAAGCCTTGGTTACAACCTCCACTTCATCCGAAGAATCCACCTGTACCAGATCTACCTCAAAATTACCGCCCGCCACCTCATGAGCAACCTTCGTCAGTTTCATCAAGGGTCCCGTGATACTTCTGGTCACAATAACAATCAAAAATACATTATAAGAGGTGATCACAAGCAGTACCACCGTACTGATAATCTCCAGATAACGCAGCGCCAGAAGAAGTCTGTCATAATTGACTGAATTGTACATAAACTGCTGATTATTCAGACTGTTGATATAGGTACTGATATAGTTATACATCTCTGTACCCTTCTCATAATTCACCATGTACTTCTCAATTTTACGACCACGCTTATAATCGACTGTTTCAGCCATAATGTCCAGATAAGTTTCACTCATATTCTTGATGTTCTTCTGCATGAGAATAATATCACTGTCATAGACCTTATCACTCAGTTCATCAATCAGTCTTCGGTAATTTTCATCACTGCGGTAATAGTTCTCCAATGAATTCGAGGTCTTGGTATTCAGATATTCATAAACATATTCATGAACATCAGTCAGCGCCTCTAAGAGCTCGTTAAATTCCACATTGCTCTTATATACTTCATCGATTGTCCCGATGGATTCATTGATATTGGAGTACATAAACATATTTGCAAAGAAAACCACAATGGAGGAAAATGCAAATACCAATACCAATCTTCTTCGGATAGAGCCGTTTTTCTTGTTTGCTTTCATCGCTGTACCCTCATTTATTTTTCATTCAATTCGTCAGAAGCATTTTGCTCGATATACTGATCCACATTGTCTTTATTAATCACTGTAATGCCAACAGAATAATAGTCATTTACCTTGTTGGTCCTCCGGTATTCAGTCAAAGCTTCTACACAATATGCCCCCATCAGATCAGCATCCGTTGTCATGGAGGAGTGAATAATATTCTTCTCGATTGCTTTTAATATATAATCCGAATTGTAATAGCCGATGATATCGATCTGTCCCACCTTATTGTAATCCACTACTGCCTGATAAGCACTCAAGGTATCGTTTGAGGTAAGGCAAACCAATACCTCCGGGGGATTATCCTTATTCATAATAATATTTCGGATATCCTCCTCAGAACTAAAGGCACTCTGTGTATTGATCTTAACGGCCTTCACGGTTACCTTTCGCGGATTGATCATCTCTAAGATACTGGTATAGATCACGTTCTGGCTGGAATCCTTCTCATCGTCATTCATCAGGACCACAACATTTCGTTTCCCTGCTGCTGTAATTTCTGCAACCTGCTTACCATAGGCCTGGCCTTGACTGTAGCTGTTAATATCTACAAAGCTGATTCGTTTGCTGGGATTGATGTTATTATGATACTGTGAGGTACTGTTACTTTGGTACGTATCCTTTAATACTGTAACCACAGGAATTCCTGCATCATAAGCAACATTTACCAGGTCATTAATCTTCTCCTCACCGTTCGGTTCAAGAATGATTCCATCTACCTTTGAGGCAATGGCAATCTTCATCAGATCCTCCAGTGAATAATGGATGGACAGATTCTTTCCCAGTCGTTCAACATAAGCATCCTCTTCCTTCCCCTTAGACAGAGCTCCCTGATAGATCGCCTCCCAAAACTGTGCGTCCTCTTCCTCTGAAATCAGCGCATAATGGTATTTGTACTCCTGATTCTGTGTCGTGTCTGTAATTCCAAGCTCGGAGATCTGATATTTATAATAAGTCATGCCAAGTACAATCAAAAGAATTCCTACAACGATACTGCTGATGGAAGCGATTGAGATTACCCGGCTGTTCTTCATATTATTAAGTTTCTTAAGCATATCCTTGTCCTCGTTTAAATCAATGATAATCGAAAGTCCCGGATGCATACTTTCAATAGTATAATTAATTATAGCATGGAGAATGTATGATTGCTATACAAAATATGTAACAACTTTTTCCGAATAGAATATAGTATAATAGTAATATGGAAAGGAAGTGTTTTCTTGCCTATTCGTATTTTTATAGACCAGGGTCATAATCCTACCGGATATCATAACACAGGTGCTACCGGTAACGGACTGATGGAACAGGATATTAATTATCAGGTAGGTAAATACCTTGCCGATCTTCTGAATAATGATTCCCGCTTCGAGGCTCGTTTATCGAGACCTACTCCTACCACCGTACTCGGTACCAGCAATGCCTCCAGCCTTGCTGAAAGAGTACAGATGGCCAATTCCTGGCCCGCTGACTATTTTATCAGTATTCACGGTAATTCCAATCCCAATCCCGCTGTTAACGGAACAGAGATTTATCTCTACAAGTTCGGCACTCAGGCTCAGTGGCTGGCGCAGCATATCATGGAAGGAATCACACAGGCAGTCGGTACCAGTAATAATGGAATTCGTCTTAATCCGGGACTCTTCGTATTAAGACGAACACAAATGCCTTCTCTGTTGATCGAACTTGGCTATCTGACCAATGCCTCTGACGCCCAGAAGCTTCGAGATGACCAGTATCAATTTGCTTATGGCATCTATCAAGGTATTCTCAAATATTTCGGATTTGCCTAACTGATTGTCAAGGAACTGTCGCATTAAGGTTTTTCCTTAGAAGACAAATGAGTTCATTCCCACCTGACTTCCAATCATTAAATATGATGCGACAGTCTCTCCTTGCTTTCTTATTTTTGTGATACTCCTATATTATTTGAATATTTTTTACAATTTTAAAAACAATGCTTTACAAAACTATTTTTTTATGGTAAGCTATAAAAGTATTAAATAGTCATGTATGATCTCACATATTTTTGTAAGTCATTACACCTTTGATGACTTACAAAAATATGTGATTTTTTTAAACATGAAATACATTAATAAATATTATTTAGGAGGTATCTCTTATGAACAAGGGTACAGTAAAATGGTTTAACGCACAAAAGGGTTTTGGCTTCATCACTAACGATAATGGTGGCGAGGATGTATTCGTACATTTCTCCGGTATCGCTTCCAACGGCTTCAAGACATTAGAAGAAGGCCAGAAGGTTACATTTGACTTAGAAAAAGGTCAGCGTGGCATGCAGGCAGTTAACGTAACTGTTGCATAATGTAATTAAGCGAATTTTATCCTAGCGGATTAACCATGAAGATGTGATACAGAAGCTTTTAGCTGATGATATCACATCTTTTTTTATTCATGACAATAGAAAGTTCGCGAAGCGTGCTTTCTATCGTTTCAAAGGGATTTTCGCCCTATGATACAATTGATGAAAGGAGCATCGTCCTATATGATGAAATTAGTTAAGAATGCGTAGCAAAGGCTATCGCAGTTTTATAAAGTAAATGTAAAATGAACATAGCCTTTGCCCAATCCTAAAAAAATAAATTAGGAGGAGCAAAATGAGCTATATAAAGGCAGAATTATTATTACCCAAGGAGTTGCTTGAGATAATCCAGGAATATGCACAGGGTCAGTATCTTTATATTCCAAAAAAATCAGAAGACCGTAAAGAGTGGGGATCGAATACGAATTCCAAGAATCTTCTTCAGCAACGAGATGAAGAAATTTATCGCAGATACAGAGAAGGCTGTCGTGCAGAGAATCTGGCCATGGAATATTATTTATCGGTTAAAAGCATACAGCGAATTCTCTTAAAAGAGAAAAACAAGTAGAACAGATACAATGAAAGGCTGTTGCAGGACATTTTTTGTCTTGCAACAGCCTAAATTATAAGTTTGCCTCGCATTTTATTAATAATCTTCACGAATTCCAAATTCAGCAGATTCGACCCATTCCTCCGGGCGAGTCACAAGCTTCACCAATTCCTCGAACAGTATAAGATGCTCCTCTTCCTGACGAATCAGATAAGCATAAATCTCCTCCTCAAGGACGTCCTCTGCCTTACTCTTCATATTCTTATAAAGTTCAATACTTTTCTCCTCTTGCTCGCTGGCAATTCGGTAAGCATCCAGTTGTTTTGCGGAGTGTTCCTTATGAAAACGCTTCAGATCTTTAAAAACGGATTTGAATTCCGTCCGAGCAAATTGTTCTTTCAAGTGTAAGGCTTCCTTTTTCTTATACTTCTTGAGAAGCTCAGCATGCTGCTTTTCCGAATCCGCTAACATAAGGAAAACCGCATGTAATTCATTCTCTTTATTCAATTGTGCGAGATCCAGGTAATACTTTCGTCCTTCATGTTCCATGTTAATTGCAAAATCAATCGTATTCATAACCTTTCCTCCTCTTCCTGGTAATATCAAGTTACTATAAGTATTTTACAAAACCAGATTCAATTTCTTGCGGAAGTATATAGATCAACCTCTATTTATGGTAGGGCTGATTACTGATGATTCGATAGGATCGATATATCTGTTCCAATAATATCATGCGCATCAATTGATGGGGAAATGTCATCTTAGAAAAACTCAACTTATAATCTGCTCGTCTTAATACTTCTTCTGACAGTCCAAGGGAGCCGCCGATGATAAAGCTGATGTGACTGATACCGGATATACCCAAATTATCTATCTTATCTGCCAACTCTTCGGAGGTTAACATCGTTCCTTCAATTGCAAGAGCGATACAGTAAGCATCCTCCTTCAGAGATTTGAGAATCCGTTCTCCTTCCTTTTTCTTGATGATATCCTCCAATGCCGTGCTTGCATTATCCGGAGTTTTTTCATCCGCCAATTCGATGATCTCCAGGCTGCAATATCTGCTAAGCCGTTTTACGTACTCCTCCACACCCTGAGACAGGTATTTTTCCTTTAATTTACCCACACAGATCAGCGTTACTTTCATCCTCAACTACATCCTTCTGCTCTTCTTTGAGATATTCATAGAGTACACCGTTCTTCACAATTTTCAGTTTTTCTCCTACAAAGCCTCGTTTGCGGAGCTCCTTTTGGAAGTTATACAACATAAATCCATGAAATACAATTAATATATTCTCCTGTGACCAGTCTATGCGATCCAGGAAGGCATTGATTCTTCGTTTCGTGCCTATGATAGTCTCCGGTTGGCTCTTTGACTTAAAATACCATGCCAATCGTCCACAGATATGCCATATCTCAAAAGGCAACCGAAATCGTTCTGTATGAATAAAGGGAGCATTATCCACTTCTCTGAGCAGCTTATCAATTTTAAGATTTCCGCTATATACCTCCTGTGCGGTGGTAATGGCTCTGGGAAGATCACTAACATAGCAGATGTCCCATTCAATCCCGTACATCTCTACCTTTTTCTTTATTACCTTAGAAACCTCATATTTTTCCGACCATTCACGGAATTCTTCTGAGGTCATCATTCGTTTGTGGGGACAGTTCACCTTAAAGTGTCTTAATAATCCAATACGCATAGCTTTCTCCCGCTTTAGTGTCATAAGTATGTAACCAGGAGTCCTAAGACCCTTTCCTTCGGTAACAGAACTCCATGTCTATTTTACCTATTTTCTTGACATTTTTCAAGTAAAAGGTTCATCTTAGCTATATTAGAAATCGGGGCTGCTGCAAAATGATATGACTAAGGAAGGAAGATGGATCGCCTTACCTCCATAGTAAATACATTTTGCACAGCCCCAACATTTTCATATTTTAGTAATCAAAAATTCCAGTTATTCCTTTACACCACCGATCATCATACCGCTGATAAAGTATCTCTGCAGGAATGGATACAGCATAACAATCGGAGCCGCGGTAAATATCGCTGTAGCGGAACGAATCGAAACCGGAGTAACCTGGCTGGCCGCATGCTTCATCAAGCTGGCACTACCCTGCTGCTGAGATACGGAGGATAACAGCTTCATTAACTCATATTGTAAGGTTGTCAGATCAGGTCTGTTCTGATTGTATAGCATTGCATCAAACCAGGAATTCCACTGACCAACCGCTATAAACAAGGCGACCGTAGCCATAACCGGCTTACAAAGAGGAAGCACGATCCGGAAGAATATCTTTAGATGGCCTGCACCGTCCACCTGTGCCGATTCGACAAAGCTATCCGGGAGACCATTCATGAAGGTTCTGATTACTATCATATTAAAAGCACTGATCGCACCCGGAATAATATATACCAGGAAATTATTTGTCAGCCCTAAGCCTTTCATTAACAGCAAGGTAGGTACTAAGCCACCGCTTACATACATGGTTAAAACAAAGATTAATGAAACCTGTTTTGCAAACAAGAATTCCTTTCTTGATAAGACATAAGCTAATAATGCAGTAACAAACATACTAAGGAATGTTGCGATTACGGTTCTGAGTACGGTTATCCGAATCGCAATCAGCATATTATCCTGCGTTACTACGGTGTAGAAATTCTGCCATGTGAACTTACGAGGTATCAGATAAATCCCGCCTCGAATCGCATCCATACCGTCATTTAACGATATCGCAAGTGTATTCAGAATTGGATACAAGGTTAGTGCACAGAATAATCCTAGTACAATAAAGTTCACTATATTAAAGGTAATATCTGCCCTGCTTCTTTTCTTCTTTTTCATTCTTATTCCCTCCCCCCTAGAATAATCGCTCTTGACCGGCAGCTTTCGCAGCACGGTTAGCGACGAATATTAACAGGATACTTACCACACTCTTAAAAATACCGGCTGCAGTACCAAGAGAGAAATCAATACCGGCACCAAAGGAATAATCAAGAACGAAGACATCGATAACATAAGAGGATGCTCTGTTTAAATCACCGCCTAATAGGTACTGTGCTTCAAAACCGGAATTCATAATCATGCCCAAATTGATAATGAGCAGTACGAATACGGTTGATCTGATTCCCGGAAGGGTAATATGTAACATCTTTCTAAGTCTTCCGGCACCGTCAATTGCAGCCGCCTCATAAAGGTCCGGATTAATCGAGGTCATGGTCGCAAGATAGATGATACTGTTCCAGCCTGTCTCCTTCCATACAACCGCAAAAGCGATAATCCACCAGAAATATTTCGGATCCGCGAAGAAATTAATTGCAATATCAATCATATTAGACTTTATCAGTATCTCATTTACAATACCTGTTTCCATGGATAACACGTCCTTCACAATACCGGCTACGATAATCCAGGAAAGGAAATGCGGAAGATACGATACAGTCTGAACAAATTTCTTACCCTTAATGCTCTTTACCTCATTTAATAATAAAGCAAACAAAATAGCGAACACAAAACTGAAAATCAGGTTCAAGATACTCATCGCTACGGTATTACGAAATACGTTTAAGAATACACTGCTGTTGAACAGGAACTTAAACTTATCCCAAGCAATCCACATCTGCTCTGCAGCGGCCGGCTTAAACTTCTGAAATGCCATAGTCCATCCCGCCAAAGGGTAATAATTAAAAATGAATGCATAAATCAGAAATGGAATTGACATTAAAATAAGCTGTTTCTGTCGAACAACCATTCTCCAGGTAACAAATCCCGAGACCTGTTCATGATAGGAGGCAACGGTTCCTAACAACCACACAGCAAGCTGCGTAAAGATCAATACAAAAAATCCGATACCCCAATTCTTAGTGTAAAATTTCTCTACCTGCATTGCTCCAATACTGATGGAGTTGGAACTTAACAGACCGAGAAGGGATAATAACACAGTCGCAAGAGCCAGTTTTCTAACAAAGCCATAGTTCTTGATACCTCTTGTGACCAGCATATAGCATCCAGAGAGCAAGGGAATCAGAATCGTCAGGAACAATGTCAGGATAACAAGCACTGCATCAATGACATCCTGTTCCAGATATTTTATAACATAGGATGATAATTTGATCAAGCCAAAATAGTTATAGTCTTTTTCATTAAAGTATTCAATTGTCTTAATCTCGGCCATCTTCTTATTCAGCTCATCGGTAACTATATCAACGACATAATATTCATCTTCACTGAGGTCCTCCACAATAACCTCAAAGTCCTTACCTCTCAGGATATCCTTAG
Source organism: Bacillota bacterium (assembly GCA_023415055.1). GTDB lineage: Bacteria > Bacillota > Clostridia > Lachnospirales > Lachnospiraceae > Mobilitalea. The sequence goes on from JAEZLZ010000020.1 coordinate 43,766, forward strand.
CTACATTTTTAACCTCTTTTCGGGACAGGCCGGTATCACCGGCAATCTTCTTGATGCTATTACTTTCCAATGCTGCCTGTTTTACATCAAGTACAATCCCATCCGCTGTTGGCTTTCTCTCCGGAAGCTTTAGATAAGGAAGGAATATATTAATTATAGATGCAAAGCAAAGTACAGCTATAATAATATAATAAGGTTTGCGCTTTTGCATATATGTGCCTCCAGTCTTACTCATTCAAATTATTTTCTTTGGTGTTTTTGATCGAAATACCTAGATAACCCATAATCAATACATATATAAGAATATATAAATCCACGTTTCGTGCCCATAGCTTATAAATGCTCCATAAATGATAGAATGCTTGACACCTGGCGGAGGCACCCATTTGTTCCAGAATGATTCCCCTTCTCATACCATCCACATCGTACATTTATATAATAGTATTCGTCTTTATACTAGCTTTACTAATTGAAATACCGGGTATTCTTTAATAATGGGGTGCCTTAAAGAATAATTTAAGACACCCCATATAATACGTTACCTTACAAAATATTGGCTAATTACTGCTCACCACGTGCAACAGCTGCTCTTCTCTGAATCTCAGTTGTTAATGAATCCAGATAGGCATCTATATCAACTTCCTCTTTGTAAGTTGCCTGATATTCATCCCAGATAGCATCGAATTCTTTCTCAGAAGCCATCATAGCCTTGGGAAGCCAAGAATGTTTAAGTTCTGTAATCTTGTTCTTAGCCTGGCCTTCCGGTGTATCAGCAGTCCAGTTGTTTGTGAACGACCACATAGGATACCAAGGCTCGTTATTTGTCTTAGTCTCACCTAAGAAATCAAGGAAGGTCTTGTAACCGTAGCCATCCAGAAGCTGTTTCTCCACATCGTATAAGCCATCATAGAACTCGTTTGGCTGATTTTTCGGATCCTGTGCATTCTTGCCATCTGCCAGCATACCTTCAAAATGAGGGAAATAGGAGTAAGCGGAGCTTACCAGGTTATCAGTAACGAAATCCTGATTGTTGTAATTTGCTCTCTGCTCTTCTGTCTTGTAGAATACGCCGTCATCGCCTACCATATAGTCGATGCCTTTCTCACCCCAGGATCTTAAGGTCATAATCTCAGGAGAAAGAAGATCATTCATAAACTGTAATGCGCCGGGGACATCCTTACAGCTGGTTGTAACGGCTAAGCCGTTGGATACGTCAAGAGCGGAAGGGCTGTGCCACTGCTGAACGCCATCACCTGAGTAAGAGATCGGAAGCGGAACATAGGTCTTACCAACCAAGCCCTGGGTTACTAATGCTTCATTTGCTGTATTGAAGTTCCACAGCTGATCCAAAGTACCACATACTCTACCTGTGGATAATAATGCGATATATTGATCATATGACATTGTAAAGGTCTCAGGATGTACTAAGCCTTCGTTAAATGCTTTGTTAATTCTCTGATAATAGGTCTTTGCTTCCGGTAAGGTATTGTAGTCAATTGCTGTCTCTGTCTTGGGATCTACGATACAAGCACCATCATTCGGATAGCCCATTAAGAAGTAAGGAGGATTCTCAATACCAAAGTATCTCCAGTCTTCCGTACTCATAGTGAAACCAACGGTTTCCTGACCATCTGCTGTGGTAGGGTTCGCTTCCATATAAGCCTTAATCGTATCAAAATACTGATCCATTGTTGTGATCTTAGGATAGTTAGCCCAGATCAAAACGTCTTTCTGAATCCAGAAAGCTTCATCCCAATGATAGGTAGCCATATCTGCACCTTGAATAATACCAAACTGAGGTACCATATAAACGTGTCCATCCTCTGCTCTAACCTTATTCCAGTCAGATTCGGATAAGTAGTTCTTTATATTCGGATAATCATCCCAGTACTCATCGATCGGAATTAATGCACCTGCTTCTAATAATGCAGCAGTTCCGGTAGAACCTGTGATGAAGTCAGGATAATCACCGCCAGCGATCATAACACCAATTCTCTCATCTGCAGTCTGTCCGGTCAGCCAGGTAATCTTTGCCCAAGCACCGGTCTTCTCAGCTATTTTCTTCATAACACGGTTATCATCCGGAATTTCAGTTCCGGGAACAGCATTAAACATTGTAAACATTTTAATTTCTTTTGCCGGAGCTTCTGTGCTTTCAGCAGCTTCCTCAGTATCTGCTGCCGGTGCTTCCGTTGCCTGCGCTGCCTGATCATCTGCTGCGTTCTCTTCTTTCTTACAGCCGATAAAAAGGGTTCCAAACATTGTGATTACCATAAAAACAGCAATCAATGATTTGATTTTTTTCATATTAATCCTCCCTATAATAATTTACTGAATCGCCCAAGACCTATCAAACTTGTATATGCATTGTGCAATTATCAGCTAATAAAATAATACCATTCTTCAGCAGTTTTTCCAACAGATAAAGTATAGTCAAAATACTAATAATTATATTTTCTTAATTCCAATACTAAAATATATAGTATTTTGTATAATATGCATAATATTTTGTACGTCGGGAATGAATTAGCGACAACCAAACTTCCCAAGAACTTTCCTTTTTCACAAAAAGAGACTGCTTCAAAACGTACAAACTAAGTTCAAATGAGTTCTGTCATTTCCCATGGAGATCTTATTTGCACATTTTGAAGCAGCCCTCACTGATCAGTTCTTTCGATTTATGGATTGCTTACGATACTGTAATGGGGTAATTCCTTTGATTTGGACAAACTTTGATATAAAATAATCGGTATTGTTAAAACCAACCGCGTTGGCAATCAGATATACCTTTTCATCCGTGCGTATAAGAAGCTCGGCTGCCCGGTCGATACGGTAATTATTCAGGTAATCTTTAAAAGTGCTGCCGAATTGCCTTTTAAAAATCTGTCCCAGATAAGCACTATTAATAAAATATTTCTCACTGAGATATTTCAGGCTGAGGTTATCCATATAGTGTCCGGTAATCTCCTTTTCAATCTCAGATAAGACACCGCCAAAGGCTTGTTGACGTACCTCCAGAAGATAATTCGAGAAATTATTTGCAAAATCCTTAAAGTGCTTCACACTACCGCGGACAGCAATCTGTTCATAACCAGCTTGACTGATCATACGATTGATGTCCTCCTGGTCAAAATCCGGATCCAGATCCTTTGCTATACTGATCAGATTAAACAAAAGATAATCCATATTAATTTTAATTATATCCGGTTCGGTCACCAGCTCCTTAAAGTGCTCATAGATCACATCAATTTTTGCAGAGATTCCCTCCTCATCATTCTCTTCAATGCAACGAATCAACTCATCCATCAATTCCTTATCTACCGGATGGCGGATAATTCCCTGCTTTTTGCTGATCTCATCATAATAAGCAATGTCCCTCTCCCTGGAGAATAGCTGAAAGGTTCGGGCTATGGCAGTGGATTTGTAGGAATCAGAGATCTGGCTGATATCTCCCACCCTCTGTCCAATATAAAGAGTTAGTTTATAATTGATTACTTCGTTCAGGCGGTTATAGAGCTTCTGTATATATTCCTTCTCACTGATACCTGCTTCTTCTGCAAACTTCTTCACAAAGATGACACCTACTCCATAGACATCTTCGTACGGATGGCTTTCCATATAAGCATGATACCAGTGATCTGCGAGATATGCTCTTAAGGTATTATAAAGCATTACTTTGGCTTTGATTTTTCCTTCCTTCGTTAAAGCTTTGAACTTTGGTTCGGACGGGTCATATTCAATACTTATATATCTGACTTCATCGCTGCCCGATATGGCATTCCTTACATATTCAAGATTTTCATCCTCATATTTATCTGAGATCAGATAGGCAAGATTTCGATCAAACACCACCTTGTCCGTATATTCCAGCTTCTTTCGTTCAGCAATTCTCTTAAAATACTGTTCCTTATAGTTCTCGAGAGCTCGGATCAGTTCCTCCTTTTGCACCGGTTTCAGTACATAATCAACCACTCCGTATTTGATCGCCTTTCTTGCATACTCAAATTCATAGAAGCCGCTCAGGAGGATAAACCTGGTATGCTTCGAGATTTTCTCCCAGGTATGTTCAATCAATTCCAGTCCATTCATATTCGGCATTTTGATATCCGTAATAATCAGGTCATATTCCAAGTCTGACATCAATTCCAAGGCTTCCTTGCCATTCGCAGCCTCAGAACATATACTAAACCCAAGTTGCTCCCAATTTATCAATATTCTAAGTCCCTGTCGAATGAAAGGCTCATCATCAACAATCATTACTTTTATCATCCAAGACTTCCTCCCTGTTAACTTCTCTCCCGTCTGTAATCGCTTTATTCTCTACAGCATGTAAGGGTATTTGTATCATAATATCCGTACCGTTTTCACTCTTACTGTCTATATCAAAGGTAATCTGATTATCAAAATGCATTTTCAGTCTTAAATAAGCATTCAGCATACCGGTACTCTTTGACTCATTCAGCATCTGATGATCCGCATGGGCTATCATATACCGGATCTCCTCCAAACGATCGTCATCAAAGCCTTTGCCATTGTCCGAGATTTCGATAAACAGATACTCTTCATTCTTTGTAACGGTTAAGGAAATCACACCTTCATTTTCCGTAGCCTCCAAACCATGTACACAGGCATTCTCAACAAAGCTGCTGATTGTCAGCTTCGGTATCAGATAGGCTTCACACTCCTTCATGATATAATGATAGAACTTAATCTTATCCCCGTAACGGTATTTCTGTATGTTGATATACTTCTCTATGAAGTTCATCTCTTCCTCAATCGGGATACAGTCTTTTCCCCAGGTCATGCTCTTGCGAAATAATATCGCCAGCTCTTCGATGATATTCGCGGTCTCATCTTCCTTTTTAATCAGACTCCTCATTCGTATCGTCTCTAAGGTGTTAAATAGAAAGTGAGGATTCACCTGGCTTTGGATTGCCTGCAGCTCTGCCTGCTTCTTTGATAGCTCCAAAGCTTGCTTTTCGGCATTTCCCTTGAATACAACCTCAATCAGTTCCTTGATACGCACAACCATCATATTGTAGCTTCGGATCACCTTGCCAATCTCATCCTGCCCCTCAGTGCAGTCAATTACCTCAAACTGTTCCTGTTCTACTTTTCCCAAATAGGCAGATACCATAGTTAATCGATGTGTTATCGATTTGCCAATCAGATAGATTAGTATCGTAGGTAATATAATATCTAGAATAATCAAATAAAGTAGTCCTTTGTTCTGAAACAAAACACTCCAGAATGGTGTATTCTTAGCAAAGATGACAATTTCCCATTCCTCCGTTCCGCATTGAAAGGTCCTGGTCATGGAAGGCGTTCTGCCATTCAGGTCATCGGCTGCATCAAACACTTTCATACCACCCGTATTCGGAAGATTAGAGAACAATATGTAATCCCGGTTTCTTACATAAAGGGCACCATCAATCTTTTCATTCAATACATCCATCAGCAACATATTATAATCCACATCGATTTTTAACAACTTCTCTATATTCTTCTTCCCGAAGTTATCCAGCCTTCGTATAATGCTGATGGTACGGCAGGAACCGCTTCCCGGTATGAATTTCTTGGCTTCATCATAGTAGGTGTATAGGAAAATATCTTTCCCGCTTTTCTCAAATTCCTGATACCAGTTCAGATTCTTCACCGACTTGATCGTTGAAATCTTTCCACCACCTAACATAGTATCATTATCCGCAAGGATCTCTATCTTGTATAACAAACCTGCATTGTAATTATAGCTTAAACTGTTATTATCCAACATTTTGTTATACTCGTCATAATAATCATTATAGCTAGAATATTGTTTATTTAGGAACTTATCCAGCAGTCGATCCGTATACATATTATTTGTAAATAAGGTACAGGCTTCAATATTCTCCCCTAGATTATATTCAACACGCTCCATAGCATGCCGAAGGTCTCTTTGCTGGCTCTCTTTGTAGTTCATGTTAACCGTATAAAGGATAATCGAATCCGTCAAGATGATCGGAAGCAACACACAAAATGCATACAAAAGCAGAAGTTTGCTTCTGATTTTTAGATTATTGAATGATCGTTTCATAGCTTCCCCCATAATTTGTCCTAAGGAGTTAAAGCTCCAAAATTACCAAAGCTTCCTTCTAGAAACCCTATACTACTGTTGCAGCAAGCTTGCTTGCAACAGCAGTATAGGGTTTCTGAAAGGAAGCACTGCACTATTTGAAACTTGAATCCTTTATGCTGCATATATCATCATATTACACAATATTTACAATTAATGCAAGTAGATCATCAGACGTTTCCTGTGGCGATAGACGTCAACAATTAATTTTACATCTTTATCCTACGCTATGTAATTATTTATAACTTTGCTTCGATTATCCTCCAATGACATATTTATGTGCCAGTTTGTTTACAAAATATCTTTATTCTATCCATAGTGGGATCATATCTTCAGGCTATACTTAAAACTGGAAAGTGATCCATATCACCTTCTCCTCCCTACATTATAATAGATTAGAACTAAAGGCGCGCCGCAGAATAACTTACCTAAGTTAACTGCGGCGCGCCCTTCCCTATTCTTTGTTTTAATCATCACAGTAAACCAGACCCAATCATGGGAATCGTATCCTTCTAAGTAATGTTGCTCTCAAATGTTTCATATAATATTTTCCCTTTTTAGTTTAATTTTATAAAAACGTCACAATGTGTACACATTTACACACTATAATATCTTTCATAGACAGTGATAAAACACTTTCTACTCCCACCCTATTATACGCTATGGTTATACAGCTCCCCTGCTGTATAACAAAAAGGGAACCCACCTGGGTTCCCTTTTTCGTTCTATCTAAAATATGTATCTAAAGAAAAGCTTATGATTAATGCTTTATCGATTTTCTTTAATACATCCCGGTCCAAATGACATACCTTTTCCTTCAGTCTTGATTTGTCAATGGTTCTGACTTGTTCCAATAAGATTACAGAATCCTTAACAATTCCATATTTTTCAGCATCCAATTCCACATGAGTGGGTAGCTTTGCCTTATTCATTTTTGATGTAATTGCCGCGCAAATTACGGTAGGACTATGTTTGTTTCCTGTATCATTTTGTATGATCAGAACGGGTCTTACCCCACCCTGCTCAGAGCCTACAACCGGCCGTAAATCAGCATAAAATATATCGCCTCGTTTGATAACCACTTTATTCACACTCCAAAATTAGGGTAATTCGTCTGCCCTTTGTATACCCTTATTATTACCATTTTCTTCGTGTGTATTCCATAAAGTGTAGAGTTTTCAGATTATTTAAAGAGATTGTGTATATACCCGGGGAATTCGTTTACCAACGGTGCATACAAGCTCGTAAGCAAAGGAATGAGACCACTCTGCAACCTGCTCCGCTGATAAAAAGGCATCGCCATCTCTTCCCAGCAGAGTTACGATATCTCCCTGCTTCACATCTTTTATATCCGTAACATCCACCATAAATTGATCCATGCAGATTCGCCCCAGAATAGGTGCGTATTGTCCATGAATAATCACCTTGCCATAATTAGAGAGATTTCTGCTGTAGCCGTCCGCATAGCCAACCGGTATGGTCGCGATCTTTGTTCTTCGATCAGTGACATAGGTACCACCATAGCTGACACTGACTCCACGCTCAACCTCTTTTACAAAGATAACATGAGTTTTAATCTCCATCGCTGGGATCAGTTTTATCTCCTCTTGCTTCACCATATCGGAGGGATAGATACCATAGGTTACTATACCACACCTTACCATATTAAAGTATGCTTGAGGAAATTCAATGATTCCGGCACTGTTCGCAATGTGCTTCACAGGAATGTGGATGCCTTCTCTTTCCAGAAGATCAACAAAAGCGATGTACCTTTGAAGCTGTAGTTCGGTACTGGTCTTGTCGGTTTCATCCGCTCTTGCAAAATGGGAAAATAGCCCCTCTATTTCAATATTCTCAAGTGCCGCTATTCTCTTGATATCTTCTACACTTTCTATCGTATCTGTATACCCGATTCTGGTCATACCGGTATCCACTTTAATATGTATCTTTGCTGTCTTACCCTGGCGTTTCGCCTCTTTCGATAAAGCTTCTGCCATTTCATACTGGAAAACCGTCTGTGCTACATCATAACTTACCACCAGATCGTACTGTTCTTTCGGTGTATAGCCCAGAATAAGAACCGGTGTAGCGATTCCGGCTTCTCTTAATTCGACTGCCTCTTCGATGATAGCAACACCGTAATAATCTATTTTACCGCTTTCACCAATGGATTTTGCCAAAGGAACCGCTCCGTGTCCATAGGCGTCCGCTTTTATAATAGCCATCAGCTTTGTATCGCCGCTTAATTTCTTCCTGACCTCCAGAAGATTATGTCTGATTGCATCCAGGTTTACCTTCGCCTGGACTCTGTAATATTTCTTTTCTTCATTTATTCCATGTTCTACATTCATCATTACTTTAAGTCACTCCCAACTATCCAAGTCTTATGAGCACCTTTTCGATGGAACTCACAATATCACTTGCCATCATGGAATAAGCTCCCCTCTCTTTTGCAGCTTCATCTCCGGCCAGACCGTGAATATAAACTGCCAGACAGGCTGCATCATAGGGCTCCATTCCTTGCGCCGTAAAGGCAGCCATAATACCGGTCAATACATCTCCGCTGCCTCCGGTAGCCATTCCATGATTACCGGATACATTGATGTAATATCTGCCATCTTCCGCAACAATACTACGCGCATCCTTAACCACATATATCAACTTATTATTATAAGAACAATTTCTGGCAGTGTCAATCAGATTATCCGATATCTCTGTAATCGTCATCCCCGTTAGTCTGGCTAATTCCATAAGATGTGGTGTAAGAATCGTTTTCTCGGGAAGTAGTTCCGATAGTATTTTCAACCGTTGTGTAACCTCCTGATCACTGAGATGGAACGAGTCTTTATGCTCTCCGATCCTCTTGCTTAATAAGGTAATCGCATCTGCATCTATGATAACCGGAACTTTCGCTTTTCTTATCACCGTCTCCAGAAGTTCATAAGAGGTACCCATTTGGCCCAGACCCGGTCCGATTACGATTGCTGTAGCCCAGGCGATATCGGATAATAATTGCTGTTGCCTCTCATCCGCATCCTGCCCCTCGATATCATATGCAGCAAATAGGGCTTCCGGAAGCTGTGTCTGAAGAATGATACGGTTGAATTCGGAAGAAAGAACCTTCACTAATCCTGCTCCGCTTCGATAAGCTGCTCTGGCACTGAGTACAGCCGCACCTGCCATACCCTTACTTCCGGCAATAATCAATACCTTACCGTAAGTACCCTTATGGCTGTAATTACTTCTCTTTGGAAGTCGTGACAGATCCTCCGTTTCGTAGAAGAAGGTATCCGGCTTTGCCTGTTTTGTTGCCTCCTCAGGAAAGCCGATATCAGTAACCGTAATCTTACCGGCATTCTCTGCACCGGGATAAAGCAGAAGACCAATTTTATTATGACCGAAGGTAATTGTCTCATCTGCCATGACAGCAGCATTCATAATTTTACCATCATCTGCTGAGATCCCCGAGGGTATATCTACTGCATAGGTATAGCAAGTATGCTCATTCATCCTATTAATGATTTCTTTATACAAACCGCCGACAGGCTTTGATAAGCCAACTCCAAAAAGAGCATCAATAATAATATTATATTCAGTAAGCCTGTCACTGTTTTCTAGCGGAACACCCATTTTCTCTGCCATGGAAAGCTGTGCTTTCATCTGTTCGGAGCATTTTACTTCCTCTCCAACAAAAAGAATTGCAACATGATAGCCCTGCATAAACAGTATTCTACCAGCTGCAACTCCATCTCCACCATTATTTCCCGGTCCGCAGACCGCTAAGATACGGTCTCTTTTTGTGATATGCTGCTGCATCACTTCCACTAATTTATTCGCAGCACGTTCCATCAACTCCATAGCCGGAATTTTCATGTTTTCTACTGTAAAATCATCAATTTGCTTCATTTTCTTTGAATCAACAGCATACTTCATGTTAATCACACCCTCCTTGATAAACAAAAACTATGGCAGCTTTTCACAGATCGCGAATGCATTCGCGTATTCTCTTGTATTTGTAATAGATATATGAATTGCGTTAATACCTATCTCCTTTGTAAGCTCCTTTGCCTTACCGTACAGGTTGACAAACGGCTTTCCCTGTTCATCCCTAAGTACCTCGATATCAATCGGGAAGAAGGTACGAAAACCGGTTCCGAGTGCCTTTGCAACCGCTTCCTTCGCTGCAAAATTATCTGCAGCCTTCTTCAAATCCTTCGTTATCAATGTAAGCTCCGCACTGGTAAAATACCTCTCAAGAAAGCTTTTCTTCTCACAGGCTTTACTGACACGGGCGATTTCAATTAAATCAGTACCGATTCCGGTAATCATCTCATATCCTCCGCTTCAGGAATAGTATCTCCAAGGAGCATATTATCCTGGTGTATGCTCGCGGTCGAACAATTCCATGATCTCTGCCCCGAGGATGTCATGCATGTATGTATAAATCAGTGAATTTTTTGATTCCAGATCCTGTTTGATCAATATCTTATTCTTCAGTTCTTCCCGAATAGCGGCAATCCATTCCGTAACCTCTTTGATCTCGATCTTGTTTTCTTCCAGTTCAGAATAAAAGACCTGTATGCTCTCAGCTAACAGCTCTTCATTCACTAACTTAATCTGGTACGGTATATCTGCCAATTCATCCATGGACTGATTTATTTTCTCATTCAGTTCGTTTACAAACTGCTTGTTCTGGTCCAGTTTCTTTTCCTTCGCTTTTTCTGACGGATGCTTACCAATATTCATATTATCAACGATATCCTTAAGTAGGTTACTTTTCAGGCGTTTCATATCCTTGATATCGTTCACCAGTTTCCCCTGCTTTTTGAGAAGTTGATTGACGTTTTGTTCCAGGTCCCGAATCGCAGCAGTTTTCTTATCCTCAGGAAATAACTCATGCCAGCGTGCGTCCAGGGTAAGTATCGGTAATTTCTTATCCCTTACAATATTTGTAAAATCAATTTTCTTCCCTTTTTTCCCCATGTTAAAATCAACCCTTCTTACTATGCAAGCTTATACCTTCATATCATCCTTACCGGATAATCGATACGATAATTTCATCAGGCTTTCCGCAAGATGAACATTTTCTACTGTTACATCCTTTGGCAGATTTAAATCGGTCGGTGCAAAGTTCCAGATACCCTTAATGCCCCATCTTGCCAAGTCTGCTGCAATCTGAGGTGCTTTTGTCTTCGGAACCGTAATAGCTGCAATATCAACCGAATTATGCTTGATATACTCCTCCAGCTCCTCCGAGGATCTTACGATATTCCCGCGAATCTGCGTACCGATCAGCTTTGGGCTGATATCGAAGATAGCCTTAACAAAAAAGCCTCTGCGTTCAAAATCAACATAGTTTGCAAGAGCTTGTCCTAAATTACCTGCGCCGATTATAATCACATTATATTTTGTATCCAGTCCCAGGATCTTTCCGATCTCTGAGTGAAGATATTCAACATTATATCCGTAGCCCTGCTGACCGAAACCACCGAAGTTATTCAAATCCTGTCTGATCTGGGAGGCGGTCACCTTCATCTTTTCACTTAATTCTTTGGATGAGATTCTTACTACATCTTTTTCTAGTAGATCTCCCAAATAACGATAATATCTAGGTAATCTATTGATAACTGCTTTGGAAATTTCTTTCTTATACAATGACTTTCCTCCTATTCTCTTCCACTTATCCTAATTATATTTGATTGTTAAGAATAAGTCAATCGCATCCGTTTTTTACTACAAAGCAAAACTTTACTTGTCAGCGTTCCTATGATAAAATAAACCACACATTCATATGGAAATTTATGTCCTGCAGAGGTTAGCTTATTGATTTATTATGTCATTTCTGCGGACACTAAGAAAGGCACGGAAATAAGTATGATACTTGCATGCAATAATATAAGTAAGGCTTTCGGTACCGCACAGATTCTGTCCGGGGTTTCCTTTCATATCAACGAGAAGGAAAAGGCGGCAATTGTCGGTATCAATGGTGCCGGAAAGTCTACTTTATTAAAAATAATAATGAAAGAAATGTATCCCGACGAGGGAGAAGTCATCCTGTCCAAGGGGAGCACCATCGGATACTTAGCCCAGCACCAGAATCTGTCCTCGGATAATTCCATCCTGGCGGAAATGCTGACGGTCAAGCAGGATATTATCGATTTGGATACAAATATTCGAACTCTCGAACAGGAAATGAAACACGCCAATGGAGATACCCTCAACCAGATGCTCAGCACCTACACCAGGCTGACGCATGAGTTTGAGATTAAAAACGGTTATGCTTACCGGAGTGAGGTTGTCGGTATTCTGAAAGGCCTTGGCTTTTGTGAAGAAGAATTCGATAAGAAAGTCAACACCTTGTCCGGAGGGCAGAAAACCCGTATCGCACTTGGTAAACTTTTGTTGTCTAAACCGGATCTCATTCTCCTCGATGAGCCTACGAATCATCTGGATCTGATCTCTATCGCCTGGCTGGAAACCTTCTTATTAAATTATAACGGAGCGGTTATTGTCGTAGCCCATGACCGCTATTTCTTGGATAAAGTCGTATCTAAGGTTGTTGAACTTGATAATACCAAGTGTACCACCTTCGAAGGAAATTATTCTGCTTATGCAACAAAAAAGGATATGCTGCAGAACGCTCTTTTGAAGCAATATCTCAATCAACAGCAGGAAATCAAGCATCAAGAGGAGGTAATTGCAAAGCTCCGCTCCTTTAATCGTGAAAAATCGATCAAACGAGCAGAAAGTCGTGAGAAGATGCTGGATAAGATTGAACGTGTCGAACGTCCGATGGAGCATACACAGATGCATTTTAACCTGGAGCCTCAGATTGTAAGCGGTAATGATGTATTAACGGTAAATGAGCTAAGTAAAGCTTATGGCAGCCTCACACTGTTCACAGACCTTAATTTTGAAATAAAACGTGGCGAGAAGGTAGCAATCATCGGGAATAACGGCACTGGTAAGACAACCATCTTAAAGATCATCAACGAACAGGTAACTCCTGACGGTGGCGAAGTGAAGCTTGGAACTAAGGTTAAGGTTGGTTATTATGATCAGGAGCATCAGGTACTTAATCCGGATAAGACCTTATTTGACGAATTACAGGATGCCTATCCTCATCTTGATAATACCGCCGTCCGCAATATACTTGCCGCATTTCTATTTACTGAAGATGATGTGTTTAAACGTATCAAGGATATCAGCGGTGGAGAGCGGGGACGTGTATCCTTGGCTAAGCTGATGCTGTCCGAGGCGAATCTCCTGATTTTAGATGAGCCGACGAACCATTTGGATATTACCTCGAAGGAAATCCTCGAGAATGCAATTAACCATTATAGCGGAACTGTCCTTTATGTATCCCATGACCGTTATTTTATCAATAAGACGGCAACCCGAATTCTTGATCTGACGGAGCAGACATTATTAAATTATATCGGCAACTATGATTACTATCTGGAGAAAAAGCCGGAGGTGGAGGCTGCTTATCTAAAAAAGGCAGGCAGTACAATCACTGTACCGAATGGCAAACCCGGTGCATTTCCTGCCTCATTTCCTACTTCACTGTCCTCCCAGGCTGGTTCTGACAGTGATAGTGAGAACAAACAAAGCTGGCAGCAACAAAAGGAGGAGCAGGCCAGGATAAGAAAACGCAAGAACGATCTTAAGAAAACCGAGGATGAGATTCAGGAACTGGAACAAAGAAATGAAGAAATCGATGATTTGCTTACGAAGGAAGAGATTTTTACCAATGTAGAAAAGCTACTTCAGCTAAACGAAGAAAAGAAATCCATCGAAAACCGCCTGGAGGAACTATTAGAGCAATGGGAGCTCCTAGCTGCTGAAGAATAATAGAGTTCATAGGACGCACTTTCTAGGAAATGTGCGCCTTCCAGGCGCACATTAATAAAAGGGCTGAAATTACAGCCCCTTTTCACTGATATTTTTTATAGTATTGATGATGTGCTCATGCGCCAAGGCTTCTGCCAGTTCTCCGTCGCGTTTACGAATAGCATCAAGAATAGCCGCATGCTCCTGACTTGATTTTTTTGCACGATCCGGAGCGGCAAGAGTAATCTTACGCACTCTTTCAACATAATGATGAAAATCAGAGAGTACATGCTCTAATATTTTACTGCCGGAAGCCTTATAGATCAAATCATGGAATTTATTATCCAATTCCACGAGCTGCTCATAATGGCTTCTTCTTGCATGAAATTCCGATAAGTACAAGACCTCATCGAGAGCCTCAATCTGAGCTTCCGTTATATGTTCACAAGCCCATCTGGCACAAAGTCCCTCCAGATAAGAACGAATCACATAGATATCATGCATATCCTGCTTGGTAATTCCGGTGACATAGGCACCCTTGTTCGGTATCATGGTCACTAGCCCCTCAAGCTCAAGCTGTCTTAATGCTTCCCGGACCGGGGTTCGACTGACACCAAGCTCAATACCAATGGTATTCTCCTTCAATTCTTCATTCTCTTGATAAACTCCGGACAGTATGTCCTCTCTAAGCTTGTTAAACACACGCCCTCGCAAGGAATATTTATCTGTCACCTCTTTGTGAAGATCAAAATCTTCCAAAAAATTCCCTCCTTAATAAAACACGTTCAGGAACAGTTATATATCATTTCAAAGATTAAGTGACAAAAGGTGCCAAGTACATTCTAATAGGAATAAGATTACTATCACAATCAAGCTTGTATAGAAATCTTATTCCTACAGAAAGCACCTATGGTGCTTTTGTCACTTTTAGTTTCCATGATCTCCCCATCGAATGATTCGTTAGGGAATACTCTTAGATATGCATTGCCTCTATAGTCTCCATAAGATAGTCTGCAAATTGTGCTCCGGTAGCACCGTTGGATCTGCCGGTAGTAAATACCTTTCTCTCTACAATCGTACAGATATCGAGCGCTCGGTACAATTTATCCGCTTCCTTCTTATAGCCGATGTGTGACAGCAGCATCGCACCTGCACGGATCATACTGCAGGGATCTGCATAGATATCTCTTCCTTCTTCCACCATACGAGGTGCAGAGCCATGGATCGCTTCAAACATCGCATATCGCTTGCCAATATTGGCACTGCCTGCCGTACCAACACCACCCTGGAACTCAGCAGCCTCATCGGTAATAATATCTCCGTACAGATTGGGAAGAACCACAACCTGGAAGTCTTTCCTTCTCTTTTCGTCAACCAGCTTTGCAGTCATAATATCAATGTACCAATCGTCTGCGGTAATCTCCGGATAATCCTTTGCGATCTCACGGAAGATATCTAAGAATTTACCGTCCGTAGTCTTTATGATATTTGCCTTTGTAACTGCGGTAACCCTTGTCTTGCCGTTCGCCTTAGCGAATTCAAATGCTGCACGGATGATTCTCTGCGTTCCCTGTGTAGTTGCAATGGTGAAGTCCACACCAAGATCCTCGGTAACATGAACACCTTTGCTTCCAACCGCATAAGCGCCTTCCGTATTCTCACGGTAGAAGGTCCAATCGATCCCCTGCTCCGGAATTCGAACCGGTCTGACATTTGCAAACAGATCAAGTTCTTTTCTCATTGCTACATTTGCACTTTCCACATTCGGCCACGGATCACCTTTTCTTGGTGTTGTGGTAGGTCCCTTTAGTATAACATGGCACTTCTTCAACTCTTCAAGTACTGTCGGAGGTATCGCAGCATGCTCCTGCGCTCTCCGTTCGATTGTAAGGCCTTCAATTACACGAAATTCTATCTTTCCTGCCTTGATCTCTTCCTGTAACAGATATTCCAGTATTCTTTGCGCCTGACCGGTAATCGCGGGACCGATACCGTCTCCGCCACATACACCGATGATTATCTTATCCAGAGCTTTGTAATCGATAAAATCGCCCTGTGCCTTCATTACTTCTACTCTTTTCAACTGTTCCAGGAGCAGTTGACCGAAACGTTCCTTCGCTGCTTCAATTTTCTCTGCTGATATCATAGTAACCTCCATATAAGCTATCTTTTTGATCGTAGCAATCTCTATTCTATTCCGCTTTCAAATGCTTGTCAATTTATAAGTGAATCATCAATAATTTTCGTTCCCAGTTCCTGTTCTGTTATATGAATAATTTCAATTAATTCATCATCCGTTATTACAGTCACGCGGCCTTCGTCATATTCCTTGTCAACCCATTCCTTGATCTTTTGAACTACCGGATTATCTTTACCGACTGCCTTCTCACCCTTTAACTTATAGTACGTATTGATCCAATGAGCGATTCCAGCAAGACCGGAAGTATTGGATACAGCGACGAGAACCGGACGATTCAGGAACTTCTCCGTATCAAAGATATTATAGATCTCTTCATTTTTCAGTAATCCATCCGCATGGATGCCGGCACGAGTTACATTAAAGTTTTTTCCAACAAAGGGAGTTCTGGAGGGAACACGATAGCCGATCTCTTTCTCATAATACTGCGCCAGCTCGGTAATGACAGTAGTATCCATTCCGTCCAGTGTACCCTTCAGCTGAGCATACTCGAATACCATCGCCTCCAAAGGTGTATTACCGGTTCTCTCACCGATACCGAATAAGGAGCAGTTGACACCGCTTGCACCGTATAACCAAGCAGTCGTCGAATTAGATACTGCCTTATAGAAATCATTATGTCCATGCCACTCCAGCCATTTGGACGGAACACCCGCATGGGTCATGATGCCATAGATAATACCCTGTACGGATCTTGGAATTACAGCGCCGGAGAAGTTCACTCCATAACCCATCGTATCGCAAGCTCTGATCTTTACCGGAATATTATATTCCTTGCTCAGCTTCATAAGCTCATAGCAGAAAGGAATAACAAATCCGTGAATGTCAGAACGGGTGATATCCTCCAGGTGGCATCTTGCAGCGATGCCAGTGTCGAGGCATTCTCTCACCACACTCAGATAGTGGTTCATTGCTTCCTTTCTGGTCATCTTCATCTTATAGAAAATATGGTAATCCGAACAGCTGACCAAAATACCGGTCTCTTTCATACCAATATCCTTCACTAACTGGAAATCACTCTTGCTGGCTCTGATCCAGGAGGTAACCTCCGGAAACTCATAGCCGCGTTCCATACATTTATAAACCGCATCCCGGTCCTTCTTGCTATATAAGAAGAATTCACTCTGACGAATCAGTCCCTTCGGTCCTCCTAAACGATGGAAATAATCAAACATCGTCACAATCTGTTCTGTTGTGTAAGGCGCTCTTGACTGCTGTCCGTCACGGAAGGTAGTATCCGTAATAAATATTTCATCCGGAAGATTATGGGGTACAATACGATCATTGAATGCAATCTTTGGAATCTCGTTATAAGGAAACAGGTTTCGGAAGGTATTCGGCTCATTCACATCTACCAGGGTATAAATCGGTTCCTCTAATTGCAGTAGGTTATTGTGAGGGTTAATATAGACTTTTCTTTCATTCATATTTATACTCTCCAATCTCTTTGGATTTAAATTTGTTTTATTGTATACAATTATACTTGTATTGTCAATAGGATATTACACTTTTTTTCTGCAGCACAGCATCACGCGAAAGCTTATGGCAAAACCTAGGGAAATAATCAGAGCACAATTAAGGTCAAAATTCGATCCACTGGCCTCAGATATCAGATTTTTAGATGATAACAGTATGATGAATATCAATACAGAGCTTATGAACAGAAGCTTTATTCCCCTTGTTATTTTACCGACCAACCTTCGAAACATAATAAATCCCTCTTTCCAATTTACATATTTTAACATTTATTATAAATTAGACAAGGCATATGTCAATAGAAATACCATAATTTTACATATTATGGCCATGCGCTTTTATCGCATAAATATACAAAAAAAGACCCTTACATTGCGTTCTAGCAATGTAAGGGTCTTACCCACTTTCCTATCAAAAATTTTTCATAATCAATTCATATATGATCGGAACAAGTACGGCGGGAAGCAGATTACCGCATTTTATCTTCTTTCCGAAAATCATATTGATACCTATTCCAAAGATTAAGATCGAGCCAATGAAAGAAAGGTTTGCAATCATCTGTTCACTAAGATAAGGTTCAATGTATTTTGCGGATAGTGTAATTCCTCCCTGATAAATCCCCAGTGGAATAATGGAAAAGAACACTCCAAGTCCAAGGGTGGAAGCAAAGAAAATGGCTACGGTTCCGTCAATAATCCCCTTTGCATAAAGCATGGATGCATCCCCGGATATGCCATCCTGTAATGAGCCTATGATAGCCATCGCACCGATACAGAATAACAAGGAGCTGTTCACAAAACCTTCCACAAAGTTTTGACCCTTTTCTCCCTTCACCTTAAGCTTTCTCTTAATCCATTCCCCTATGTAATCAAGACGTGCTTCGATATCAATCCATTCACCGAAGAAGGCACCGATTGCAAGGGACATAATCATCAGCATAACATTGGCGGTTTCGAGTCCCTCTTCCCGGACTACAAATAAACCTTGCAAGGCGCCACTGATACCGATAAACATGACTGCTAATCCCAGTGCATTCATAATGGTAATCTGAAACCTTTGTTTCAGCCCACCTTTGAGTAAAAGTCCGATACCCGAGCCAATCAGAATCAACACCATATTTACAATTGTACCTAAGCCTATCATAGTTTCTCCCGTTCTGCCGCTGATCAGCGGCTGTTATATATTGAGGTCCTAGGTTATGTATCTATACCAGGCCCGTTGTCTCTTCTACTTCTCTCAGAGCATCAATCGTCTGCGAGATTAGCTCCTGTAACTCCCAGCCAAGCATCTGTGCACCTTGCATTATTACCTCTCTGGAGCATCCCGCCGCAAATTTAGGGGTCTTGAACTTCTTGATTACCGAACTTACTTCCAGGTCCATCGTACTGTGGGAGGGTCTCATGATTACTACCGCACCGATGAGTCCGGTTAATTCATCGACTGCGAAAAGAACCTTCTCCATGAGATGCTCCGGTTTGATATCAACACAGATGCCATAGCCATGACTTGCAGTCGAATGAATGATTCGCTCATCGATTTGCCTTTCACGCATAATTTCCTGGCTTTTTCTGCAATGCTCCTGCGGATACCTTCCAAAATCCAGATCATGCAGCAACCCTACGATTCCCCAGAAATCTGCTTCCTGTTCAAAACCAAGCCTTAATGCAAAGTGTCTCATCACGCTCTCTACGATACGGGCATGCTTTAATTGAAATTCATCGTCATTATATTCTGTAAGCAGTGCCCATGCTTCCTCTCTCGTCGGTATGCTCCCCATGGCTTTCTTCCCTCCATATTAAGTTCTTTATAATAAATTATCCTGCTCTTCTAACACGAATAATGTTAAACCTATTTCTGTTTAGCAAATCAAATTGTCTACAAAGTATTCTGTTTGATGCCTATTTGATACCTGTTAAATCCTTGATGACTTCTCCTGCGATAATCAAACCTGCTACCGACGGTACAAAAGAAATACTTCCGGGAATCTGTCGCTTTGCAGTGCATCTTCCTTCTGATCCGGGCGGGCAGATACAATTATTCTTACAACTAAGCGACATATCCTCCAAAGGCTTTCTTGCCGGTTCCTTGGAATATACCACTTTGAGCTTTTTTACTCCTCTGTTCTTAAGCTCTCTGCGCATTACCTTTGCTAACGGGCAGACTAAGGTCTTATAGATATCCGTCACTTCAAACCGTGTGGGGTCTAATTTGTTGCCGGCTCCCATACAGCTGATGATCGGTACATTTTTCTCCTGTGCCTTAAGAACCAGATCAATCTTCGCGGATACTGTATCGACCGCATCTACTACATAATCATACTTAGAGAAGTCGAACTGTTCTGCTGTGTCTGGTAAATAAAAGCACTGGTGTACCGTAACCTGAGCCCTCGGATTAATCTCCAGAATTCGTTCCTTCATCACATCAACCTTATATTTTCCAACCGTTTTAATAGTAGCAATAATCTGACGGTTTATATTTGTGAGGCACACCTTATCATCATCAATCAGGTCGAAACTTCCGACTCCGCTCCTGGCCAATGCCTCCACGGTATATCCACCCACTCCTCCGATACCAAAGACTGCCACTCTTGCATTTCTCAGCAGATCGATTCCTTCCTTGCCAAGCAGAAGCTCCGTTCTTGAAAATTGGTTCAATCTATATCACACCCTTCTGTTTGCTTTTCATCATTATCCTACAAACCATTTTCTTTGTCTATCATAATTTGTTATTCCTAGTATGTCAATGGAATTTATATATAACTCCCATACAATACTTCCGTATCAAAAGCACCGCAGGTGTTTACAGTAATCAGGTGCGGTTATGCAAGCTCGCTTGCAATAACCACACCTGATTACTGTAAAGATATGCGCAGCATCTTTTGATATGGAAGAATTGTATGGGAGAATGCTCGCTTGCAATAACCGCACCTGATTACTGTAAAGATATGCGCAGCATCCTTTGATATGGAAGAATTGTATGGGATTTTTTAATAAGTATAAAAAAGCTACCTCACCCACTCTCGTTCAGAGGTAGTATGAGGCAGCTTCCATTCTTTATTTATTAAACCTCTTCAAAACTATCCTTGCCGACACCACAAACAGGGCATACCCAATCCTCAGGTACATCTTCCCACTTTGTTCCAGGTGCGATACCGCCATCCGGATCTCCTAAAGCCTCATCATAAATATAGCCGCAAGCTGTGCATTCGTATTTTTTCATATTATGACCTCCATTTCAATAAGTAGTTTAGACATGTCTTTGCAATAATATGTATCTTCTTATGCTTGCAACATAAGCTACGTACACATCTGAATCATAACATAATCTATTTAAAATCTCAAGGATAAAAAGAAAAATTAACCATTACAAATGCCATATTGTATGATATAATTACTGTATCATTCAATATAGGAATGAACGTTATATTTTTTATAAAAATCAATCTTTGAGAAATGGAGGTATTTTATGAAAGCATTTGTAGAACGTAATGGATGTATTGGCTGCGGACTATGCTCCGATACCTGCCCTGCAGTATTTCGTATGGATGCAGATGGCCTTGCTGAGGTTTATACTACTCCGGTTCCCGCTGATGCTGAGGCAGCTGCGAAAGAAGCAGAAGAAAATTGCCCTGTATCTGTCATCATGATTGAAGCTTAAATACATTGGACACCAGAAAGGAAGCGATAATATGCTAAATCAGGAAGTCGTTAGACTACTTAACGAACAGATTAACAAAGAATTCTACTCTGCTTATCTTTATATGGATATGGCAAATTATTACGCAGATCATAGTCTGAACGGTTTTGAACATTGGTTCTTTGTTCAAATGCAGGAGGAAAGAGATCATGCTTTATTATTCCGCCAATACTTATTAAACAACGGTGAGGTTGTGAAGCTGGATGCCATCGCTGCCCCGGATAAAACTTATACTAATTTCCGTGATCCGCTGGTGCTTGCTTTTGAGCATGAGCAGTTCGTAACCGCTTCCATTAATACAATTTATGAAGCTGCCTATCGTAACAAGGATTTTCGTACCATGCAGTTTTTGGATTGGTTTATTAAGGAGCAGGGTGAAGAGGAAAAGAATTCCGACGAGAACATTAAGAAATATGACCTGTTTGCAGGTGATCCCAAGGGCTTATACATGCTGGATAATGAGATGAAGGCACGTATGTATACCGCACCTTCCCTTGTATTATAGCATTGATTATTTTCTCTTGTTGGTATAGATACCATAGTAATGATCAGGAGCTGCCCGGCATTACAGAGAATTGAACCGTTAATATCCCCCCGATAAAAAGCGCTACGACTAATACAAGGCAAACAAAGGATAGTATTAAACGATTAAAAATAGTATCAAAACGATTTAGCCGGTTCAAAATTTTATTCATTTTTTTCCTGCTTTCTATAATTATGTAATTCATACGGAACTTGTTGAACATTGAGGTCGTATGCTCAAATGCACTGATTCATAGATAAATTATATATCTTAACAATGGTTTTCTCAATTGCACAAATTCCACATTCTTATAATATTTATCAATTTCGAGTTTCATTATTATCATAAAAGAGGATATCCATGGGGAATATCCTCTTTTCATTGAACTCTATATTCGTCTAATAAGATTACAATCCTTAGGACAACGCCTAAGATCCAAATCAAAAGCAATCACTTCCTTATGATTATCACGACCAAAAATACTATCCATCCAAAGTATTGACAAGATAAATTGGCAGAGAGATAAACACATGGTATAGGTCATCTTCATAATATGTTTTCATTTCACCTGAATGTTGTTTAATTATTTCTTGACAATTAATCAATCCCACACCATGACTATCAAAATGCTCATTACTTAGTACATAATTCTCTCCGGATATGTTTACGGTTTTATCAGTCAAAATCACTGTATATTTTAATGGAAGGCTTTTAACAGCATATTTTATTACATTTCCCTCCAGGTTATTAAAAACTCGGTGTATCTGCATTGTATCAACCTTAAGGAAGAACTCTTCCTTTAAATCATAAACCAGTATAATCTGGTACCCCTTATCCCTTAACCCTTCTTCCATGCCATCAAGGATATATCGAATAAAATCATTCCCTATCACAATTTCATAATTATATTGATAATTTATATTCTTTTTGAGAAAGTGAGTAAATAAATTGTCTACCAGCCCATTGATAAGGATTGTTCTGCCCTTGATTTTTCCAAGATATCGTTTCAGCTCATCTGAGCCGGAGTATTTACCTTCCATAATCAGATCAATATAACTATTTACAATTGTTAATGGTGTTTTAATATCATGGGAGATTGAAGTTACTAGTTCATAATTTTTATTAAAAAGATTTTCATCTTCTTTTCGTTGGTTATTCAACTCTTTACTCATGCGATTTATCGAATCTGCTAATTCAGTAATCTCATCATTTCTTTTTGATTGTATGACATAAGTAAGATTTCCTCCCTCCAAAATCTGAATTCCCTTTTTTATATCTAAGATATCAGTAACCAGTTTCTTAAATTCTCGTAATATCGCTATGACGAATATCAGTATACAGATAAGCCCGATTAAGTAATCTACTTTTTGCTCAATTCTCTGAATATAAAGAATTGTAATATACATGGTAGCCTCTCCATCGTTAAACTCAATTGTATTAAAAAAATCCTTAACCGGTTCATAATAAATATAGGACACCTTCGGAGTGATTCGTACAATGTAATCAAGAGAATCGTAAATTACCCGGTTATTCTCGACCAGTTTCATATGCATTAAGTTCTGTTTTTTATCCCAAGACTTAATCGAATTAACATCTCTAATCGATATATTATTTTCCGTAACATATTCTTGAAAATCTGCTGCAGTCGCATCTATTTGCTCTTTATATTGATTGATTTCTACACTCATATGATCAATATAAAAAACTGTACTATTAATTAATATTACATAAATAAAAATACTTATGAGACCAGCTGATATCACCCGAAACAGCAGTTTTAACTCAAGCTTAGAAAATCTTATTCGTCTCACCCACATAATAACCTCTTCCCCACATACTTTTCAGATTTTGTGGATTTTTTGGGTCTTTCTCAATCTTTTTTCTTAAATTGCTGATGTGTACTACTATTGTGTTGTTATCAATATAGGTATACTCTTGATCCCAAATAGATTCATACAGATTTTGAACCGAAAAAACCTTATTTGGATATTTCATCATTAATCTTAGTAGTTCATATTCAATCGGAGTAAGTGTGATTACATTATTGTCCACTGTTACAGCTTTCGTATTTTCATTTAATATAATGTTGTCAATTTTGTAAATATTGCTCTCAGCTCTACTCTTTATTTGGTATTGATAGCATCGCCTAAGTAAGGCTTTCACTCGAAATAGTAATTCGGCATTCGAAAAGGGTTTCACTAAATAGTCATCTCCACCGGCAGAAAAACCAATCGCTTTATCAGATTCCAGCGTCTTTGCAGTTAAAAAAAGAATCGGTACGACGGAATTATTACGGATTTCATTACATGCTTGAAAGCCATTTTTTAATGGCATACTTACATCAAGTATAATCAGGTCAATATCTTCCTTAGCTAATTCGATTGCTTGTACCCCATCGGAGGCCATAATAACATCAAATCCTTCTGCCTTAAGGAGAATCTCCAGAATCTCACGAATATCTTCTTCATCATCCGCAACTAAGATTTTTATCTTATTTTCTTTCACAGTTATCACCTCTGCTATCCTGCTTTGCAATTCGTATATGTGTTGCCATTGTTAATAAAAAGCATAAAATTAAAGGCAGATAAAAGCTTAAAACTCTATGAATCAACATAGCTGATATTATAGCATTTTTCTGAAAAAACATATCATAGATCTGTAAAAAGCCTCCTTGTGATATTCCTTCTGCACCTGGTAGAGGAATCGCAGAGACCGAAATAGTTAATAAAGATTGGCATGTAATTAAATCAATTATATGAAAAGTATTATATCCCATACATCGATAAACAAGAGCTGGGATCAGTGTTAAAGAAAGCATTTGTATCATTGTAACGAATAATACTTTAAAAAACAATACCGGATATTGCTTCAATATCATCACTTTTTCACGGTAAGAGCTAATCCCCTTTTCCATTTTATCTTCAAACTTATTAGTCCTATTATTAAAGTGAAGTTTACTCAGCAGTATAGTAATAAAATGAATTATGCGCGGAGGCCAATTATTAGAAAACATCAATAAGGATAGTAAAAATATAACAGTTGTGTTAACAACGAAACCAAATACAAATAAATAAGGTATTCGATGAAGGAAATAAAGAAATATTGAAAAACGCATGCAGGACATTACAATTCCTATCAATATCATACTGATTTGATACACAAATACTATATAAAATATCGTAAGAGAAGACATCGGTACCGATATTTTGTCCTTTCTCATATAATAAATTTGTGCTGGTTGACCGCCACTGGCGGAAGGAGTAATTGAGCTAAAATAGAACCCGATACCTGAATATTGAATGCATCTATGTAATGGAATATTCTGTCCGAGTGTCTTCATGATCAAATGAATATTAACCGCCTCACAACATATAAAAAGTAACATCATTGATACTCCTGCAGTAAGATAAAAGACATTTGCGTTCTTTAATACAGTCCATAAATTATCAAAGGAATATCCTCTCATATAACAGTAAAAAGTAACTCCAATAAGTACGACCAAAAAAAGAATCTCAATGATCTGCTTTTTGAGTTTATTCTCTTGATTATGCATTATGATAATATTCCTCAACAGTTACAAATTCGTAACCTTCTTCTTTCAATTTTGGGATTATTATCTTTAGCGCATCTATCGTATTGAAGGGTGCACCCTCATCACCTCCGTAATTTTCTCCGCCGTCATGCAGACATATGATAGCTCCATCAAACACCTTTTTAAGTAACTGCTTGGCAATCATGTCCGGAGCCTTATTTTTTTTCCAATCACCAACCATGATATCCCATAATATCATTTTGAGATGATTCTTCCTAACCAACCTTCTGGTAAAAATATTTCTTGCCCCCCATGGCGGACGGTAAAAGTGAACCTCGCATTCAAGATCTTTCAGATGTGTCAAGCTCTCGTAAAAATCTCTTTTCATATAAGAATAGCTGCACAAATAGGCATGCCTGTGTTCGAATGAATGTAGTTCAACATTATGCCCTTCCACCTGCATACGTTTTATTAATTTTGGATATTGAACTGCTTGTTCCACAACCACAAAAAATGTAGCTTTTGTTCTTGTATCCTTTAATAAATCCAGTACCTTTTGTGTGTATACCGGATTAGGGCCATCGTCAAAGGTTAATATCAAACGTTTCATAAAAACTTCCCCTTTCTATGATATTTCGGCAATATTTCTCTTCTGATTATCACTATACAGCTTATATAATTCATTTAAGATGTCATTCAGTATATTAATATTCAATCTTCCTTTTATTTTTTGAATATTTCGTTTATAAAAGTCTAATTGATCTTGCTGTAATAAATCCATAATGGATGCTGCATTAATCCTACCCTCATAATTGATTACCGTACCTATCTTCATATCCTGAATGAATTGAGCATTATACTTTTCCTGTTGTAACATGGGTTTCAATACTAAAATTGGTAGATCACTAAAAATCGCTTCAAAGGTTGTAACACCTCCAGGCTTTGTAATTATGGCATCCGCTTGTACCATATAATCAAAGATATTGTTTACATAACCTAACACCCGAATATTTTGATATCTTCCTCTTAAGTAATTGTATAGCAATTGATTCTTTCCTGTTATTACCGTAAACTCTAAATTTGGCAGTTTATTTAAATCATGATAAAAACTATCCTCGATTGGTAGCATTCCTAAACCGCCACCCATAAGTAGAATCTTTTTCTTATAATGTTGATCAGTACCCTTCCACTCCTTTGCGCCTGTCATAAATTCTGATCTTACCGGAATGCCTGTGACAAAAATCTTGTCAGGAATAACACCCTTCTCGATAAATTTAGCTTTGACTGTATCCGAACCAACCAGATAGATGTCCGTATTCTTATTTATCCATTCAGAATGACCGGTAATATCCGTCACACAGGTAATTAGGAGTAGATCGGAGTTATTTTTTTCTTTGTAGACTGACACGATTTGTGAACACAATGGTAGGGTTGAAATGATCAAGTCTGATTTTTTCTCTTCAACATATTTTTCAAAATACCGACTAAAATATCGGTATAGTTCAGGCTTTTGATCCGTTTTCATATTTTCCATCAGCCGATATCTTGTGTTATATATTTTAAAACCCTTCTTTACTATAATCTCAAAAAAACTATAGTATTGTTTTGCCATCTTGGGCGAGACATAATCGAACCAATCAACTATTTCGATTTCTGTATCCACCCCACTAGCTTGGATCTGCTCCTTTATCGCCCTTGCTGCTACCATATGCCCCATTCCGAACTTACCGGTTAATATATCAATTCTCATTATCTCACCTCACAAATTCTTCTTTCTTTCATCATAGCTGAGCTTTATTTAGATTTGATATAGTAAATGTTAAGAATTATTAAGATAGCAGTATATGGCATTGCTTATTTCGATTAATAATTTCCCCTTAATTAAAGAAAACATTTAACCAAAAAGAAACATAAAAAAAGAACGTGATCCGACGTATTTGATATACTAGCGAATCACGTTCATAAACATTTCATTATTATTTTGTTTCTAAGATATACTGGTTCAGAAGGCTCTCTAACATTTCCTGTCTGCCGGACTTATTAGGTGTTGTGCCATTCTTTAATGCATAAGCCTCTAATTCCTTGAAGCCTACCTTGCCTTCCACGATATCCTTACCAAGGCCCTCCTTATAGCTTGCATAACGCTCTGCCTTGAAATTCTCCAATACACCATCCTCAAGAAGCTTTGCTGCAACCTTCAGACCCTTAGCAAAAGCATCCATACCTGCAATATAAGCATAGAATAAATCGTCATCCTCAAAGGAAGCACGGCGAACCTTGGAGTCAAAGTTTAAACCGCCCTTATGCAGGCCATCGTTTAATAAGATTTCATACATTGCCAAGGTTGTATCATAGAGGTTGGTAGGGAATTGGTCGGTATCCCATCCAAGCATCGGATCACCGGTATTCGCATCTACACTACCAAGCACACCGTTGATTCTGGATATGTTCAACTCGTGCTGGAAGGTATGCTGTGCTAAGGTAGCATGGTTTGCTTCAATGTTCATCTTGAAGTAATCCTGCAAATTGTACTTTCTTAAGAATGCAAGTACGGTAGCTGCATCGAAATCATACTGATGCTTTGTAGGCTCCTTCGGCTTGGGCTCGATTAAGAACTGACCGGTAAAGCCGATCTCCTTAGCATAATCCACAGCCATCTGAAGCAGTCTTGCAAGATTATCTAATTCCAGACCGGTATCCGTATTGAGTAAGGTCTCATAGCCTTCGCGACCACCCCAGAATACATAGTTCTCACCGCCTAATTCCTTGGTGATCTCCATTGCCTTCTTGATCTGGGCTGCAGCATAAGCGAAAACAGTTGCATTACAAGAGGTTCCAGCGCCATGAACAAACTTGTCATCACCGAATGCATTGGTTGTACCCCATAAGCATTTGATTCCTGTGCGAGCCATTTCTTCTTTAATAACAGCAACGATTTCATCTAATCTTCTATTTGTCTCTTCCAGAGTAGCTGCTCTTGGTGCGATATCCTGATCATGGAAGCAGAAGAAGGGAATCTGCATCTTCTCCATAAATTCAAATGCAGAATGAACTCTTTCTTTTGCCTTATTCATAGCATCTTCTGTGCTATCCCAGTCGCGGTGCATAGTAGCTCCGCCGAAAGGATCATTACCCATATAAGTCAATGTATGCCAGTAAGACATTGCAAAGCGAAGCTGCTCCTTCATCGTCTTGCCCATCACTACTTCCTCGGGATTGTAGTACTTAAATGCAAGCGAATTCTTGCTCTGAGGTCCTTCATATTGAATTTTACCAACTTTAAAATAAGACATTTTAATATCCTCCTTTATAAATATATCTCTTTCCTTTTATGTTTGAAGCAGAAAGGCTTTCACCATTCCTGCCTGAAAGAACAGGAACCTAATTCCTTTTTTTATTATAATGCCTTTTTGTGATTTTGACAATAATAATTTGTAAATTAATTAAACTAACTTAAAATCGGTTAGCTTTAAACAAGCTTAAACTATATTCACTACGCTTATTATATATCATGAAGTAAGTTCATCTTCATGATCGTCAGCTCCGATCATATAGCTTTAAGCAAGCTTAAGCTATATTCACTACGCTTATTATAATTAATTCCGATCATAATATTCAGAAGTTTATGATAAAACTCTGATGCAATTATATTTATAGTTTATAATTTATATTACTTTTCTATTGACATTGTTGTGTGCCATACAGTATAATAAAATCAACAATAACAGATTACTAAATCTGATTAACATAGTTAGGAGGATTTCATGGCAAAACAGGAAGAAATAATATCCGGCCTTCTGCTCGAATTAAGACGCGGAACGATTGTACTCAGTGTCCTGAGCCGGTTGTCATCACCGACTTATGGGTATTCCTTAGTGCAGGAGCTAAGTGATAACGAGATTATGATTGAGGCCAATACCCTATACCCGCTACTTCGGCGTTTGGAGAAGCAGGAGCTGTTAAAAAGTGAATGGGAGACTTCGGGAACCAAGCCAAGAAAGTACTATATGTTGACCGAGTTAGGTACAGAAGTGTACCGGCAGTTAAAGCAGGAATGGAATACGATGGTGGAGAATATGAATCAATTAATGAAGGAGGATAAGAACCATGATGGATCAATCATATGATTACATTGAGGATATGATAAACCGTTACATCTATCAGGTAACGAAACATTTAAATCCCGTGACCAGGAAGGATATCGAAAATGAACTTAGAACCTTGATCTATGATATGCTGGAAGAAAAATCTCAGGGAAATACTGCAACGAAGGAGGATATAATCACTGCATTAAAAGAATTGGGCAATCCTTCCATTCTTGCAAAGGAATATCAGGATACTCGAGGCTACCTGATCAGCCCAGAGCTTTTTCCCGCTTACCTGTTTGTCCTTAAAATAGTAATCGGTGCAACTTTATTTGGCATGTGCATCGCTACCGTACTAGACTTGATCACCTCCTATCAGAATCTATGGTACAGTTATATCGGAACCTGGATCTCCAATATGATCAGCAGTGCAGGAATGGCCTTTGCTTTCGTAACGATACTGTTCGCCATTTTTGAGCGTAAAGGTATGAATCTGAAGGAGCTCATTCCGGAATGGGATGTGGAGGAGCTTCCTCCCGTACCCGTAAAGGAAGCAGTGATCCCCATTGGAGAACCGATTGTCGGAATCATTTTTACAATCTTAGGAATGGTGCTGTTCACTTTTGCGCCTCAATTAATCGGCGCTTATTATTTTGATCATGGGTTGATCAATATTCCAGTATTTAATTTAGATACCTTAAGAGTTGTACTTCCTCTGTTTTTCATCACGATGGGACTCGGCCTGCTGAAAAACATTTGGGAGCTGATTGACCGCAGATACTCTATCCCCTATGCAATCTTTATCTTTATCACCAATACCATCAGCACCATACTTACGATTATCATTTTTACCCGCTTTGATATCTGGAATGTGAATTTCGTTAAGCAGATCAATTCAGGCTTCCATCTAAATTTTGCCCCCTCCGCGATTTCTGCCTGGGATCTGATCACTAACAATTTTGTTGCTTTTCTTGTTGTAATCTATCTTCTGGAGACTATCACAATTATTGTAAAAGCGATAAAATATAATAATCATTTTGATTTCCTTCATTATGTAAAGTCAATAGAACAGCATAGCAACCGCCAAAGATGACCAAAAAGGCTTTTGCGTTACAATTTCTATTTCGGATTGTAACGTAAAAGCCTATATTAATGTGTTACTTACTCATATCATTCACTGTTCTAATAATTTGCGCACATTCAAAAGTCCCCAGCCTTGCTTTTCCCAATGCTGTCCGAGATTAACTGCGCAACTGCGCAATCGTAATTTCACTTCACGGTTCGATAATTCCGGATGAGCTGAAAGCAATAAAGCAATCGCTCCGGTAACCACCGGTGTTGCCATAGAGGTTCCGCTTTTTATGGTATACATCATTGGAGCTTCCGAATAAGATGCTCTCACTACGCCGGACTTTGATCTGGGCGGATATCTGCCGATATTGCAAGATATAATATTAGAACCCGGCGCTACAATATCCGGCTTCTTGATGCAGAAGGGGGTTGGCCCTCTGCCCGAATAATCCTTTGATCTTCCACTCCCGTATACCTCAACAGCAACATTATCATCCGAGGAACCTACCGTTATCACCTTACGACTGATGCCTGGGGTTGAGATAGACATCGGTCCCGGTCCATTGTTCCCCGCGGCAACAACAACTACGATTCCATTGTCCCAAACTGCGTTGACCCCCTGCACCAATAGAGAATTCTCATCCAAGCTGTCCTTGGAGGCAGTTCCGACCGATATATTAACAATCCGAATATTATATCTCTTCTTGTTATCGATAATCCATTGTAATCCAGCCAAAACATCGGAGATGTTACCATCTCCCCTCTTATCTAACACCTTGACTCCGATAAAATTACATTCCGGAGCAACTCCCTTATACTTGCCCTTGGAGGAAAAACCGTTGCCACCAATAATTCCGGCTACATGAGTGCCATGTCCGTTATCGTCGTATGGCTCCGTCCTGTGATTAATAAAATCAGCAAAACCGACAACCCGATTTCCGCCTTCCACAAAATCTTTATGCAGAGCAATACCAGTATCCACTACTGCAACGCCGACTCCACGTCCAAAGTACCTTCGCTCATGTGCCCAGCCGCTTTCGATGATATCACTGACCCGATTCATCTGCGCCGTGATATGGGTATCCAGCTCATAGCTGATCATACCCTCCATAGCTTTGATATTCTCAAGCCTCTCCTCTTCCACCTCCATGACACAGGCACCAATCATCGGGAGTCTATATTTGACAAGGCCCAGCTTCTCTATGGTCTGCTGACGCTTTTCATATTCCGCACAGGTAACAATTATTTGAATTCGATGCTTTTTGACCATTTCTCTGCTCCATTGCCGTTTGTATCATCCTATTCGTCAGGCTTAACCAATATACATCACAATAGAGTCTGTAATATAACGAAATTGATTTAAAACGATATTTCATCGCATAGCTTAGGAGCAGTTCCATACGGCCAAGAATTACTTTATCAGCTTATTATAAAGCTTCCTATACTCCGAGGGTGTGTGGTTTAGTTTCTTTTTGAATACTTTACTGAAATAGCTGATATCGCTGAAGCCGGTGCGCTCGCAAATCTCATCCACTGACAGCTCAGTATCACGTAGGAGTGTAGAAGCCATGGTAAGTCGAAGCTGGATTAAGTACTGATTCACTGACTGTCCGGTATATTTTTTAAATTCATTTAATAATGTGGTTCGATTGGTATGAAATTCCTCTGCCAGTCGTTCAATCGTGATCTTCTGACCATAGCTCGACTGAAGATAATAGATAACATCAACCGCAAGCCTCGAAAATGAATCACAGGATAAGAGATCGTTCATCTCTTCCTCCTCTTCCTGTCTTGCCAGGCAGAATAATATCTCAAATAGATAGGACCTGCTCCTACAAGGCCAGTATCCCGTATCTTGCTTTGCAAGCAGGTCTCTCAGTAAGGTCAGCTTGTGCTCGATCAGAGCTGAATCAATCGTATGTAAAGACAGGAGCTTCAGCGTGGGTTCTGCTGATGGCAGGAATTGAAGCATATAATAGAGATCCTGCTGCTCTGTTCTGGATAGCTTTCTACCGGGATCATTCATCACTTCCAGAGTGAAATCAGTGTTTATAACCCGAGGTTGAAACCACAGTATTCTAACTGCGTCCTCAGAAATCTTATAGAAACTGATCTCATCCTTCTCATTCATACAGATGGTTGATGCTCCGGTCAGAATAAATTCCCGACCATTCATGACAAAATGGCAGGTTCCAGATTTAATGTAGATTATTTTATAGTACTCTCCTGCTTTCTTACCTGTTAAACCTGTCAAGCCTTCGGTAACAGCGACAGGAAAAATATATCCGGTATAATGGTTAAAGCCTATCGTATGATATAACATTAAAAGCACCTACCATCCGTTCTAATTTAGAAATATTATAACGGAAAAAGGCCTGTTTCTCAACTAAATAATTAATTAGTTATGAAACACCCCTTACAGATGTACTAAAAAACGTAAGAATATATTTAATATCAGAACACAACAGTAAGCAGCATCTTAAACTACTCTTCCCGTATACTGCATGGAATGTTTCGTATTCATGATCATCAGCTCCGATCGCATACTTTCAAGCAAGCTTGAAGTATTCTCACTACGCTTTCATTATATCATGAATAAAAGCGTATTCATGATCATCAGCTCCGATCGCATACTTTCAAGCAAGCTTGAAGTATTCTCACTACGCTTTCATTATATCATTATTTGTAAGAGGCTATGTAGCTGTAGCAACAATTCTCTTTTTAAGCTGACATTTTGACCTGTCCATACAACAAACAATGAAAAGCAGCAATTCTCCTGAGTATATTTGTCGTAAAATCTACAAGAATTTCTATTATAATTTCTAAAAATAGGAAATCAGTCAAGCATTCTTACATATGATACATTGTAATTAATATTAGGAGGAACAATCATGAGTGATTTAGCAGCAACAGGTTGCGGCGAAAACAGAGGATGCGAGAATAATAATAGTATGTGTCTGATTATCATTCTCTTATTATGCTGTTGTGGAGGCAACAATGGTTTCTTAGGAGGCGGTTTTGGAGGAGATGGCTGTGGCAGTATTATCTGGATCATCCTTATTCTCTGCTGCTGCTGTGGAGGCAATGGCTTCTTCTAGAAGCAAAACGCTTTACACAGATATTAACTTCTAATTTAGAAGAAGTAAGAAGGCCGCGTTTACGGCCTTCTTATTTCTTTATTCTGTCAAATTCAATCTTTTCATGAATTGTGAATATCTATATTATTTTGTTTTTTCCAATTATTAATTCTATCCTACTTACCTGATCTCTCATTTCGCTTTTTCTGTCGCTTCAGCCGTTCATAACACTCCCGATCAATTTCATAAACGGTGTTGTCTTCAAAAATTAAGTCGTCCTCCTTCTCTAAACTACTATAATCCGTGATTGGTACATCTTTATTTAGCTGAGATGATTTCTTTTGTATATCATATCGGAATCCGGAAGGGGTTCCGGACGAATAAAACTTTCCGTTCATGTAATGCCTCATTTTATATTGTCATTTTAATATATGATTATTTTACATAAATGTCCGTAAAGTGATTGAATCTCCAACTACTTTCCTATATACTATTCATAAATTTTTAGGAATGCTGAAGGTAAGTGTGAAGAAAAAACAACTTCACACCTCAAGCTTGTGTCTGCGCTGAACACACAAGCTTGAGGTGTGTATCGTCTTGCTATCGAGATTAAAAGCAGCGCAGAAACGAGGAAATTATGTCAGGATCAACATATGGAACCATATTCTCAATTACAACCTGGGGAGAATCCCACGGAGACGGTATCGGAGTGGTTGTGGACGGCTGCCCTGCCGGATTAAAACTACAGGAAGCCGATATCCAAGCTTACCTAAACCGCAGAAAGCCGGGGCAGACCAAATACTCCACACCTCGTAAAGAAGAGGATAAGGTTGCTATCTTGTCCGGTTTCTTCGAGGGCAGGACCACCGGCACACCAATCTCGCTCGTTGTCATGAATGAAAACCAGCGTTCCGGTGACTATACACAGATCGCATCCTATTATCGTCCAGGTCATGCTGATTATACTTTTGATCAAAAGTTTGGCTTTCGCGATTATCGTGGCGGTGGCCGCTCCTCCGGCAGAGAGACCATCGGACGTGTAGCCGCCGGCGCAATTGCTGCTTCCATTCTGGAGGACCTGGGTATTTCTGTCCGGGCTTACACCAAAGCCATCGGTCCCATCTACATTGATCCCGCGAAAAGCAATCTGGAGAATATCAACAAAAGCCCACTATCCATGCCCGATCTAGAGGCTTCCAGACTTGCGGAGGACTATCTTCTCAAGCTATTGGAGGATCATGATTCAGCCGGAGGAATCATCGAATGTATCGTAACTGGAATGCCTGCAGGAATCGGTGAGCCCGTATTTGATAAACTGGATTCTGCTTTAGCGAAGGCCATTATGTCAATCGGCGCCGTCAAAGGAGTAGAAATCGGTGACGGTTTCGGTGCTGCAGCCGTAACCGGTGCCGTGAATAATGATCCGTTCTTTTATCATGAGCAGACGGGTATCCTGAAGACCAGCAATCATGCTGGCGGAATACTCGGAGGAATCAGCGATGGTTCTGATTTAGTGTTACGTGCAGCCATTAAACCGACACCTTCCATCTTCCGCTCTCAGAAGACAGTTAATCATGAGAAGGAGAATCTGGAGATACAGATTAAGGGCCGTCATGATCCGATTATCGTTCCCCGTGCAGTTGTTGTAGTGGAGGCTATGGTTGCCATCACACTTGTAGATCAACTATTTCTTGGAATGACTTCTCGGTTGGATAAGGTAAAGGAGTTCTATCACCGATAAGAATTTGTATGTCTGCCACAGCAAAGCCCTCAAAGATAGAATTTTCGTAAAAATAGATTCTATAATGGAGCTGTCACAATAGTAATACATACTGTGACAGCTCTTTGCTTACACTACACCTCTGCATTCATGTTATTATCGCATTTTTATACAATTTTCGTCTCAGACTAAAGTAACCTTTGATACTATCAAAGTTTGACAAACCACTTGTTTTCTGGCAGTAATACAAATAATCATTTTTATTTATATTTATACCGGCATTTTTTATGAAAGTTATTGACAAGACAAATTATGCTAGTATAATTTATATTGTTGCTGTTTAGCGTAACTAAACTTTTAGTTTATTCTCAGTAAGAATTTTGAAAGGAAGCGCCTCATGAATATCGGATCAAAAATCAAAGAACTACGAATCCAAAAAAGTCTGACACAGGAAGAGCTGGCTGACCGAGCGGAGCTGTCGAAGGGCTTCATCTCACAATTAGAGAGAGACCTGACTTCGCCCTCGATTGCTACTCTGATGGATATCTTGCAGTGTCTTGGGACGAATCTTGAGGAGTTTTTCAGCGGAACAACAGCAGAACAGGTTGTATTTAAAAAATCAGATTATTTTGAAAAATATGATACCGAATTAAGAAATGAAGTTAAATGGATCATCCCCAATGCACAGAAGAATATTATGGAGCCTATACACCTTACCTTGGATGCCGGTGGTTCCACGTATCCGGACAATCCACATGAGGGAGAAGAATTCGGTTATATTCTTAACGGCAGTATCACACTTCATATCGGCAATCGAACCTTTAAGTTAAAGAAAGGTGAATCCTTTTACTTTACTGCCAACAAACAACATTATATTACTGCTTCAGAGAAAACCGGTGCTACTCTTCTATGGGTGTCTACCCCGCCGAGCTTTTAGCAGATAGGAGGAACTCCAGATGACAGATAATAAATTAATCGATCTTGTGAACATAACCAAGTCCTTCGGTGACACCGTCGTACTTGATGAACTTAATCTATACATTCGTGAAAACGAATTTCTTACTCTGCTCGGCCCTTCCGGTTGTGGTAAGACTACTACTCTACGAATTATTGGTGGCTTTGAGACTCCGAACAAGGGACAGGTAATTTTTGAGGGTAAGGACATCACTAAGCTGCCTCCGAACGAACGTCAGCTTAACACGGTATTTCAGAAGTATGCTCTCTTCAATCATATGACTATCTCCGAGAACATAGCCTTTGGGCTTAAGATTAAAAAGAAAAGTAAACTTTATATTCAGGATAAAATCAAATATGCTTTAAAACTGGTGAATCTGGATGGCTATGAGAATCGCATGCCGGATTCCTTAAGCGGTGGTCAACAGCAGCGTATCGCCATCGCCAGGGCTATCGTAAATGAGCCGAAGGTGCTATTGCTCGACGAGCCCCTTGGTGCACTGGATCTAAAACTTCGTCAGGACATGCAGTATGAGCTGATCCGGTTAAAGAACGAATTAGGTATCACCTTCGTCTATGTCACCCATGACCAGGAGGAAGCATTAACAATGTCCGATACAATCGTGGTAATGAATCAAGGTTACATTCAGCAGGTAGGCTCACCGGAGGATATTTACAACGAGCCTAAGAACGCCTTTGTGGCAGACTTCATTGGTGACAGCAATATCATCCCCTCAGTTATGATCGAAGATAAGCTGGTAAATATCCTGGGTGCAAACTTCCCCTGTGTCGATACCGGTTTTGGCAAAAATAGGCCTGTAGATGTAGTAATCCGTCCGGAGGACATTGATCTGGTGAAACCGGAGAATGGTATTATATCTGGCCGGGTAACCTCTCTTCTCTTCAAGGGAGTGCATTATGAGATGGAGGTTACAGCAAACGGACGAGAATGGCTGGTTCATTCCACCGATCTCTTCCCCGTCGGAAGTGAAGTTGGAATACAGGTTGACCCTTATGATATCCAGATTATGAATAAACCGGAATCGGAAGACGAAGAGGCTACCATAATCGAAGAATAGTACAAGCAGGAGATGATCCCATGACAGTTTCAGATAAATTTAAAAAAATTGCAGAGAAAAAGTCGGATAACGGTCTGCAATTTACCAGGATGAATAAGGTAAAATGGCTTTCCTTCCCTTACCTTGTTTGGATGATCGGCTTTATCCTAATACCGTTGATCATGATATTGTATTATGGACTGACAAACGGAAACGGTGTCTTCACTACAGCGAATATCTCCTTGATAACCGACCCCATCAACCGGGATGCGCTGCTGCTCGCATTGGAGCTTTCCATCGTAAGCACCTTACTGTGCTTATTACTTGCTTATCCCCTGGCAATGATATTGAACAATACCAAGCTGGAAAGCAACAGCTTCATCGTCTTAATCATTATTCTTCCCATGTGGATGAATTTCCTGTTGCGCACAATTGCATGGCAGAATATTCTTGAGAAGACCGGTGTGTTGAATACAATGTTAAAATTTCTTCACCTTCCAACCCTCAATATCATCAATACTCCGGCAGCAATCGTGTTGGGTATGGTTTATAACTTTCTTCCCTTTATGGTGCTCCCGATCTATAATGTATTGATTAAGATCGATAAAGACGTCATAAATGCCGCAAGAGATCTGGGTGCGAATAACCGGCAAACCTTTCGAAAGATTATATTTCCTTTAAGTCTTCCCGGCGTCGTAAGCGGTATTACTATGGTATTCGTACCTTCTCTGACTACCTTTGTTATTTCTACCATTCTGGGCGGTAGCAAGATCGTATTGATTGGTAATGTGATTGAACAGCAGTTCCGTCTCGGTAACTGGAACACAGGTTCCGGCCTGTCGCTGGTGCTGATGATTTTTATCCTGTTCAGTATGGCTGTTATTTCAAAATATGATAAAGAAGGCGAGGGAAGTAATATATGGTAAAGAAATTCTTCAGCCGCTTTTATATCGGTATAATATTATTGTTTTTGTATGCACCAATCGCTATTTTGATCGTGTTATCCTTTAATGCTTCGAAGTCAAGAGCAAAATGGGGTGGATTTACCCTCAAATGGTATCAGGAGCTCATTCATAACGAGGATATCATGGCCGCCCTATCAACGACCTTAATCATAGCTATCTCGTCTGCTCTGATTGCTACTCTTCTTGGTACTGCTGCGGCGATCGCCATGAACAGTATGAAGAAAACGCCAAGAACGATACTGCTCGCTATTACGAATATTCCGATGCTGAACGCGGATATCGTAACCGGTATTTCACTGATGTTGATTTTTGTCGCACTTAACTTTACTCTTGGCTTTACCAGTGTATTGCTGGCACATATTACGTTTAACATTCCCTATGTCATACTTAGTGTTATGCCAAAGCTGAAGCAACTGAACCCGCATACCTTTGAAGCGGCGCAGGATCTCGGAGCCTCTCCGGTTTACGCATTTTTTAAGGTTATCCTACCGGATATCTTTCCTGGAGTAATGTCCGGCTTCTTTTTGGCCTTCACGATGTCCCTGGATGATTTCGTAATTACTCATTTTACCAAGGGTCCCGAGATCAATACCCTGTCCACCAAGATCTATACCGAGGTTCGTAAAGGGATTAAACCGGAGATCTATGCTTTATCAACGCTTATGTTCATAACTGTGCTTCTGTTACTGGTCTTCATTAACCGAAGAAAAGCAGACAAAAATGCACTGTTCCGTAAAGTTTGATCTCGTCCGGATGTGTGCTGAAATTACGAGATTGAAGGGCTGTTATGTCCTTGAATAAATAGAAGGAGAATAAAAATGAAAAAAATATTATTTTATCTTTCCATGTGTACGATCGCATTCGGACTTATGACCGGCTGCAGCAAGGACACCGGGGAGAAGGTCTATGTATATAACTGGGGTGAATATATCGATCCTGATGTAATTGATATGTTTGAGGAGGAAACTGGAATTAAGGTCGTATATGATTATTTTGAGCAGAATGAGGAGATGTATCCCAAAATCAAAGCCGGCGCTGTCCAATACGACGTCGTATGTCCCTCCGACTACATGATCCAAAAAATGAGAGAAGAAGGGCTGCTTGCTGAGATTAATTTTGATAATGTACCAAATATTAAAAATATCGACCCCGCATATCTGGAAAGCTCCAGAGACTTTGATCCCGAGAACAAATACAGCGTACCTTACTGCTGGGGCACCGTCGGCATACTCTATAATAAGACCATGGTGGACGGACCCATCGACAGCTGGGGTGCCATCTTTGATAAGAAATATTCCGGCAATATCCTGATGATTGACAGTGTACGTGATGCCTTTGGCATAGCACTCAGTTATCTGGGCTATGATCTGAACAGCACCGACGAAGCTCAGCTGAACGAGGCACGTGAGCTCCTGAAAGAGCAATATCCGCTGGTACAGGCTTACGTCGTAGATCAGGTCCGAGATAAGATGATCGGTGGGGAAGCCGCGCTCGGTGTAATCTATTCCGGTGAAGCAATTTTCACCCAGAGAGAAAATCCGGACTTAGAATACGTCGTTCCGAACGAAGGCTCCAATGTATGGATTGATGGTTGGGTAATCCCTAAGAACTGTAGAGATAAAGAAAATGCAGAAGCCTTCATTAATTACATGTGTGATGCAAAAATAGCACTGAAGAACTTTGAATTCATCACCTACTCAACACCAAATGCAGCTGCAAGAGAGCTGATTACGGATGAGGACATCAAGAACAGCAAGGTTGCTTTCCCTGATCAGTCCGTTTTAGACCGTTGCCGAAC
The DNA here is from genome assembly GCA_023415055.1 of Bacillota bacterium. Lineage (GTDB taxonomy): Bacteria > Bacillota > Clostridia > Lachnospirales > Lachnospiraceae > Mobilitalea. The sequence continues at coordinate 83,863 of JAEZLZ010000020.1, forward strand.
CTATCGTTATCTCGGTGAGGAATTGGAATCTTTATATAATGATAAATGGAATGAAGTTAAGTCGAACTAGAAATAATATAGGTAGACAATAAGTTTAGATTATATAAATATTACTAAAGAGGCTGTCGCAAAGTAATAAACCATTGGAAGTCCGATGGATATCACTTAATGCGACAGCCCTTAATTTATCAATTCATGGATATATTACAGGTGCATAACCTGTATTATGATTTATGCTTTATCATAATCAAATTATTCACGAACTACATTTCTCTCTTTTCCTTCATTGAATGCGATAATATTCTGAAAAACCTCCTCCGTTACTCTCTGTCTTGCTTCTATCGTAGCCCAAGCGATATGAGGTGTAATAATCAGCTTCGTGCTATCCTGCACCTTAATCAACGGATTGCTTGCTGCCATAGGTTCCACGGTCAATACATCCAGTCCCGCTCCGGCAATCTTATCCGTAAGCAACGCATCAGCTAATGCCTGTTCATTCACGATCGGACCTCTGCCTAGATTCAATAAGAATGCTGTCTTCTTCATCTTTGCAAGCTCTTTCTCACCGATTAAATCCCTAGTTCGGTCATTGAGCGGTGCATGGATGGATAGGATATCGGACTCGCGAAGCAAGGTATCTAAGTCCACCTGACGAAAGGATGGATTTGAGTTCTTACCGGTGGTGGAGTAATAGATAATATCGCAGCCAAAGGCAGATGCCACTTCAGCCACTCCCCTGCCGATCTCCCCGAGACCGATGATACCCCAGGTCTTACCAGCCATTTCATGAAACTTCTCAATAAAATGACTGAAAATATCCGAACGGATATACTCTCCGCTTTTTACAAAACGATCGTAATAACTCATCTTCTCATAAAGGAAGAAGAATAACGCAAAGGTATGTTGTACAACTGATCGGGTTGAATATCCCTTCACATTGGCAACTGTGATGTTGCGGGAATTGGTATAAGGAAAATCCACAATATTCGTTCCGGTTCCGGTGATACAGATCAGCTTCAAATTCTGCGCCAGATGTAAGGTCTCCTCATTCATCGGTACTTTATTCACGATGATGATATCTGCCTCTTCACACCGTTTCGCATTCTCCTCCGGCTTAGAGCAGGAATATTTAATCACCTCTCCCAAACGGTCAAACATAGATAAATCTACATCATTCCCTAATGTATCAGTCTCAAGAAATACAATCTTCATAGTAATCTTCCTTTCCGTAAATCATCAGTTTAAATTGTTCATGCTCATTTTCAAGCTGCTACAATCTATCAACTTCAATAGGTTTGAATTAAAGCAGTATACATGAAAATTGTCCGTATCAGTATGACAATGAGTTTTCCTGAAACGAACAATTTTATTACTCTTATTTAATTCTTTAATAAAGTGTAACATTCTCATTCTGATTTCATCAATACTAATTTAATCTAAAGATGTATGAGAAGCTGAACTTTAATCATTCTATTTCTCTATCTTATTCTCTCCGGGAAGCCTACCTTCTTCTGTACCTTGCGAAGGGTCTTTGTTGCGAAGTAATTGGCCTTCTCCGCATTTGCCTTAATAATTCCGTCGATATAAGTCTTATCCTTCTCAAGACTGTGGAAGCGATCCTGTATCGGCTTAAGCATATCTGCCACAGACTCTCCTACGGCAAGCTTAAAGTCACCATAGCCGGTGCCTTCAAATTCCTTCTCTGCTTCCGCAACTGTCTTACCTGTAGCGATGCAATAGATCTCAATCAGGTTCTTTATTCCCGGCTTATCGTCGCTATAGCGGATGCTGTTATCCGAATCGGTTACCGCTCTCTTAAACTTACGAATAATGGTATCCGGGTCATCCATAAGATAGATGCTCGCATTCTGATTCTCATCCGATTTGGACATCTTCTTATCCGGCTCCTGAAGGCTCATGATCTTCGCACCCTGCTTACCAAGGTAAGGCTCCGGTATTGTAAATACATCTCCATAGATGCCATTAAAGCGTTCCGCAATATCTCGGGTTATCTCGATGTGCTGCTTCTGATCTATACCGACCGGAACGATATCAGACTGGAACAGTAAGATATCTACTGCCATTAATACCGGATAAGTATATAAACCGGAGTTGATATTATCCGCATGCTTTGCCGATTTATCCTTAAACTGGGTCATACGATTGAGTTCACCCATATAAGTAAAGCAATTTAATATCCAACTTAGTTCTGCATGTGCCGAAACATGGGACTGATAATAGATACAGTTCTTCTCCGGATTCAGTCCCGCTGCAATATAGAGTGTCAAAAGAGCTCTTGCTCTCTTTCTAAGCTCTGCCGGATCCTGACGAACCGTAATAGAATGCATATCAACTACACAGTAGAAGGTTTCATATTCATCCTCAAACTCCACCCAATTCTTCAACGCTCCCAGATAATTACCTAAAGTAAGAGTACCGGTAGCCTGCATTCCGCTAAATAATGATTTTTTTCCATCCAGCATATCTTTCACTTCCTATTCATTAGTCAAGTCTCCGGTCTAAAATCTTTCCTTTGGAGTCCTGCAAATTTCTATTAAATCTATATCTTCCAATATATAAAGAATGCCGGTAAATGTCAATGCAAACCATCAATTAATTTCGACAGTTCAAAAAGAGAATCAATCACTCCGTCATACTCCTTCACATCACCAAAGCCATATCTGGCAAAGATAAAGGGAACTCCTGCTTCCTTGGAAGCTGTAGCATCTCCCTTCGTATCTCCTACATAGACCGGATGCTTCAAACCGTTACGTTCTACGATCAGACGGATATTATCCGCTTTCAGCTTGCCGGAACGGCCCGGATATTCATAGTCAAGAAAATACCTTTCTAATTGCGGGTATGCCTGAAAGAAGCATTGGATATAGCCCTCCTGGCAGTTGCTTACAATGAACAGCTTATATTTTTTTGTCAGCTCTTCAAGAACTTGCTCCAGATGCTCATAAAGTGTAGCACCATGTTCTGCGAGATATACACATTCATAATCACAGCATTCCTTCATTACCTGAATTGCATGCTCTGCAGGTACACTCTGATAAAGCTTTACGGCAATCTCATCTAGCGGCAACCCAAACAATCCCTGCAGACGATCGTGAGTCACAATCTCCTTCACCTCCGGATGTCGTTCGACCAGCACCTGATTAAAAGCCATAGCCACTTCTTTTGTAGAATCCCATAAGGTTCCATCCATATCAAAAATTATACTATCTATCATCTTGTCATGTCCCTTAATCCTTTTGTATTACGATGCCCTAATAATAATGAATTATAAAGCATCATTATTAATATAATGCCTAATTTCACCCTCAATGTCAACCCATAATACATTTATCATCCCAGGTTTCAAGGATAGGAACAGCTTTATCCCGGTGTGCAGGTCTTAGTGGTTTCTCTCATCTTAAATATAGGAATAAATCTTGGGGATGACATCGCATCCCCGACTATGATATAATAAGGCGTAGTGAGAATGCCTCAAGCTTGCTTGAAGGCATACGATCGGAGCTGATGACCATGAACGAGGTTCAATTTATAGTACCTAGGATACTGTCTAACGAAAATTTTTTGAGATATTCTAAAGAATAGAAAGAAGGAAACCATGAAGCAAATCGCAAGCTTTACCATTGATCATATGAAGTTACTTCGAGGCTTTTATGTCTCCCGAAAAGATACGATCGGCAACGAAACAATCACTACCTTTGATATCCGTATGACCCGTCCGAACTTTGATCCGGTGATGATGACCGGTGAGATGCATACTATTGAACACCTCGCAGCAACCTACCTGCGTAATCATCCGGTCTATGCGGATAAGGTCATATACTTTGGCCCCATGGGCTGTCGTACCGGTTTCTACCTATTATTAGGCGGAGATTACGAATCAAAAGAGATCCTTCCCCTGCTTACCGAAACCTATGAATTCATACGCGACTTCACCGGAGCTATTCCTGGCGCAACTCCCGAGAACTGCGGCAACTACTCCGATATGAACCTAGATATGGCAAAGCATTTCGCCAAGAGTTATCTGGAGGAGGTACTCTACCAAGCAACCGATGCTAACCTGACCTACCCTAACTGAGTTTTCGCTAAGATATTCTATGTCTAATTTCATATATTAACTAATCAAAGCTTAGGCTGCTCCTGATGAAAGGGCAGCCTATTTTATTTTTGCTTATATTCATTGTCACTCTTAGTTTCTGTTTAAAGATTGATAAGCTTCTGCTTCCTACCAAATATAGATACAATCTATACTGTTACGGTTAAAATCGATGACAGAACAGAGACCTTTGAATTAACCTGTAATCCCTCCTTATCGAATCCATAATACATGATTACTGGAACTCTCGCCAGTTAAGTGCATTTTTCGTGGTTCCATGAATATACTGTATTGAGTATGAATAAAGGAAGAAGCTATGGCAAACCTAGACTATTTGCACACTGCTGAGATAATGAAAGCCGCCCTGCCCTATTTCGATTCCATGACCAGAATCCGCCTGGAATTCTATACTAAGGCCCTGGATCTAATGGGAAGTCTAAATACCCTGTCCGGTCGTAATAGCATGGTTGCCTGTGGCTATGAAAATAAAAACATTGATATGGAAGGTCTTCTAAACGGTATCCGGCCTCTATGTGTAGGTAGAGAGCGGGATATCATAGATCGCATTCTTAATATATTTAATATGAAAAGAATGTTCGAAATGTATAACAACCTAATGAACTCGATGAAAACCATGCAGGAATTCGGCGGATTTAATTTCACCGGGGAAGATAATAAGGATGATACGGACAACGTCACAGGTAATTTTACCGGATCGAATTTTGAGTCCATCTTTCGGGAATATAGTTCACCGGGATCAACGTCCGAAGATACCGCATCCCAGGACAGCGACGACCATACTCATAGCAATCAGAATTACACTGCAAATGATAATCCAATGTTTGACATGCTAAAGACGATGATACCGCCGGAACAACAGAGTACCTTTGAAAACCTAAGAATGCTTTTGAGCACGATGTCATATGATAATAATAGCAAATCGGATGATAGTAAGGAGTATGAACATGGCTGATACCTCTTGGACCAATAACCCTAAGCTAAACAACGTTGACCCCAGAAAGCTTGCCATTCTCTTAGAATTGATGAGAGAAGCTGAAGGAAAATCGATGGATAAATTGTTGCCTTTATTGATGAACACCAATAAGAGATTACAGGAACAGAATCTTACCTTTACCAAGGATGAAAGTGATATGATGATTGAGATCCTGACCAAAAATATGACCCCGAAGGAAAAACAACAATTCGAGATGATACGAAAGATGATGGCGACCAGGAAATAATTAACAGAGTATTTATGTGATAATATAAACAGATTACAATTCAGCTGAATTAGGCTGGAGAACAGATGACGATATGAGAAAGGGCTGTTGAAAACGAAATGTACCTCGGAAGGAGACGAAATGAGCTTCTTCCTGAGGTATATTCTGCAACAGCCCTTGTATTTTGTCATGAATGTTCCTGATCGTTATCCCAGTCACATACCAAGGAACAAGTTCGTGGTATGATCACTACATTCATTATTTCTATTAATTCCAGATTTCATTTGCATAGTCCCGTATGGTTCTATCGCTTGAGAATTTACCGGCATTTGCCGTATTAATGAAACACTTTCTACGGAAGGCATAGGTATCGGAAAAGTCCTTATTCACCTAAGCTTTGCATCGCAATAAGAAATAAAATCTAATAATAAGAAGTAATGATCCGGTTTATGCCAGTGAGCTCCGTAGAGCAAGCTGTTATATAATTCTAAAAACATACCGGTACCACCATCGCTTAAGGTCCCATCCACTAAGGTATCCACAACCCTCTTTATTCGGGGGTTCTGCTCATAAAGCTCCTTAGCGCTGTAAGTATTTTTGACTTTCTCGATATCCTCAACTCTTGCTCCAAAGATGTAATTATTCTCTTCTCCGGCCTGTTCTACGATTTCAACATTAGCTCCGTCATAAGTACCCAAGGTAACTGCACCGTTTAGCATAAACTTCATATTGCCGGTTCCGGAGGCTTCCGTTCCTGCGGTTGAGATCTGCTCAGAGATATCAGCAGCAGGTGTCAGCTTTTCTGCATAGGAGACATTGTAGTTTGATACAAATACCACCTTAAGTTTATCCTTCACCTCATCATCGTTGTCTACTAGCTTTGCGATTTCATTGATAAATTTGATAATACCCTTCGCTCTGAAGTATCCCGGTGCTGCCTTTGCTCCGAAGATAAAAACGGTTGGATGAAAGTCTTTGATTCTGCCATCCTTCAGTCCGAAGTAAATGTCCAAAATTGAGAATGCATTGAGCAGCTGACGTTTATATTCATGAAGTCTCTTCACCTGGATATCGAAGATGAATTCCGGGTTTATTCGGATATTTTCCACTTTAAATATATAATCCGCTAATTGTCTCTTCTTAATTCTCTTGATATCATTAAATTGCTTGATTATCGTCTTGTCATTTGCGAATCTCTCCAGTTCCTTCAATCGATCCAGATCAGTAATCCAGGAACCGCCAATCTTATCGGAGATAAAGCCTGAGAGCTCCATGTTCGCTTGTGCCAGCCATCGACGCTGCGTAATTCCATTCGTCTTATTATTGAAACGTTCCGGATATAACTCATACCATTCCTTTAATGCGTCGTGTTTGAGTATCTCGGTGTGAAGCTTTGCTACACCATTGGTAGAATGGCTTGCAAAGATTGCTAATCTTGCCATATGAATCGTATCATTATCAATGATCAGGTATTGTTTTTGCTCTTCCGGGGTTGCTTTACCGAAGCCTTTCAGTTCCTTAAGTAGCGCCTTTTGAAGCATAACTATATATTTGTATACATTCGGGATTACCGACTTAAATAAGCCTGCATTCCATTTTTCCAGAGCCTCACTCATAACGGTATGGTTTGTATAAGCAAAGGTCTCCTTTGCAATTCGTAATGCTCTGGTAAAGGTCATTTTCTCGTTTTCCATCATCAGACGAATAAATTCCGGGATTGCTACCACAGGATGAGTATCATTCAATTGAATAGCATATTCCGACGAGAAATGATTGAAGTCCTCACCAAATTTCTTCTTATATCTTGCTATCACATCCTGAAGTGTAGCTGAGGAGAAGAAATATTCCTGCTTCAAACGAAGCTTCTTACCTTCATCCGTATTATCGTTTGGATATAGAAGGCTGCTGATTGCTTCTGCTTCATTCTTGTTTTTATTAGCTTTATCATATTTCTGTTCATTGAACAGGTCAAAGTTAAAGTTCTCTAACGGTTCTGCCTGCCATAAACGCAGTGTGTTCACCTTCCTATCCCCGTAACCGATTACCGGAGTATCGTAGGGAACTGCATATAATGATTGGTTTTTGTAATTAATTTGTATCTTCTCTTCTTCCCTACGCACGGACCAAGGATCACCAAAACGTTGCCAATCATCCGGGATCTCCTTCTGGAAGCCATCCTCAAAGTACTGCTTGAAGAGACCGTACTTATAACGGATACCATAGCCATTCAGTGTAATTCCGAGTGTTGCACCAGAATCCAGGAAACATGCTGCCAGACGGCCAAGACCTCCGTTACCGAGAGCAGCATCTTCAATGTCCTCAAAAACACGGATATCCACGTTGTTCTCACTCATCAGCTCAGTGAACTGATTGAACAAGCCCATATTATGTAAATTACTGTACACTAGACGCCCTACCAAGAATTCAGCAGATAAATAGCAAACCTTTTTACCAGTTGCATCGAGTCCCCAGTCCTTATCCAGGTTCTTCATCGCAGCCTTGGAGACCGCGTTGTATAACTGGATAGTAGACGCTTCTTTAATCGTCTTTCCATAATCCAGATCAAGTATTGTTGCCAAATTTGTTTTAAAAGTGCTATCCATTTTTCCTCCTAATCCCTTAAGGGTTCTTTATTGACAGAAACTATCCCCACTTTTTATTTTACGACCAATTCATTACAAATATGTATGTGATGTATTATTATGCTATATTCCCGTTAAAATAAATTACCTAAAGCAATAAACTATTTTTATATATTTTCGGAAACTTTCGAAACTATATACCTACAATACCATCCCAATAAGGCTTTGTCAATAAATTTCTCAACATTATAGTAATTATATATATTTATGTATATGTTATTATTCATTTATTTGTCTATTTTTACATATGTTCGAATTTTCTTTCAATTTCGATATAAAATTTAAGCATTTGTTTTGTTCAAAAAACGCCCTTAAATCATGTATTTGAATCATTTTTTCGAAAAAAATTAAATAAAAATTCATATAAATTGGGTTTTTAAAAATTATGTCGAAATAGCAGAAGACAAAATACACAAAATAGTGAAATGATTAATCCGAAAAAGCTGTAAGAATAGGCAAATTCATAAAGACATATTGAAAATGAAATAAGTTGGGTTTATACTAAAAAATGTTTCAATAAGAATATCATCTTGATATACTGATAAGGAGGTATGTCCATGGCAACGATTAAAGAAATTGCAGATAGACTCGGTATCGCAGTTAGTACTGTATCAAAGGGATTAAACGGTGCAAGTGATATCAGTGCCGAGATGAGACAGTTGGTACTCGATACAGCGGTCGAGATGGGCTATGCTTCCAAAAAAATGAAAGCGACCGGTACCAGGAAGGTATGTATTTTCATTGAGAATATGGATTATGAGAACATCGAACAATTCGGTTATGAAATTGTCGTTGGTTTTAAGTTATCCGCCGCCAGACGTCACTGGGATGTTGCTGTGGTACCAACCAACCTGAACATGCAGACTGCCGAAAAATTTGATACCTATATGCTAAAGAACGGGTATAGCGGTGCTTTCCTATTAGGTTTTACTCTCCATGATGATTGGGTTTGGCAGTTGAGCAAAACGACCGTGCCCACCGTCTTATTGGATAATTATATTGAGCGCAATAATCATGTCGGCTATGTAGGTACAGACAATTCCGAAGGTATTGATCTTGCTGTGGATCATTTGAATAATCTTGGTCATAAGAAAATTGCTTTTCTCAACGGTTCAAAGAATTCCATGGTTTCCGAACAGCGTCATCAATCCTTCATCACCAGTATGGAAAAGCATGGTCTGATAGTAGAGGAGAATCTGATCGAATACGGTTATTATGTACCGGATTGTGCCAAGGATCATGTCCCCGGCTTTCTTCAAAATGGTGCTACCGCGATCATGTGTGCCAGCGACTTAATCGCCTCTGGTGTGATCACCGAGGTTCAGAAGCACGGTTTAAAGGTGCCTGAGGATATCAGTGTCATCGGCTTTGACGATCTGCCGATTGCAGCCACCCTCTCTCCTTCTCTGACTACGATACGTCAGGATCGAACCGATATTGGTAAAAGCGCATTTCTTCTGTTGGACGGACTCATTCATAATGTGACCATCAGTAAACTATTACTTCGGGCTAAGTTCATTCAACGGGAAAGTACCGCTCCCTGCAAACCGAGGGTTTCGTGATTACAGATTTTTCTTACTCGGCATTTTCATTTACTTTTACATTGAATCCAATATAGCGTTCGCCCGCCGATACTAATAAAAGGGCTTTCATTCCTGTACTACTGAAAATTTCCCTCTGGTAGCATAAGGAACGAAAGCCCTTTTTTTCATCTCAACTTCGGATTATTTGTATTTTGCAGAGGATATATTTCGAATCCTCAGCCTTCGATTCATAGCCTCCCTTAATAAGGTATAGAGAACCGAGGTCAACGGGATAAAGATCAACATCCCGGTTACCCCGAATGCACTTCCGCCAATCGTTACGGCTACAAGAACCCACATGGAAGGCAGCCCTACGGATCCTCCTACAACATGCGGATAGATAAAGTTACCTTCGATCTGTTGAATGATGATAAACATAACGATAAACAACAATGCAGTTATCGGATTAACAATCAAAATTAAGAAGGTTCCGATAAAGCATCCAATTAATGCACCGAAGATCGGTATTAAAGCAGTGAAGCCAATCGTCACACTGATCATTAATGCATAGGGGAACTTAAATATACTCATAGCAATAAAGAATAACAACCCAAGGATCGCCGCTTCCAGACATTGCCCAGATAAAAATCGGGAGAAGATGCCTTCTGCAAGGGTGCTTATGGAGAGAATCCTATCAACCATTTTCTCAGAAAGATAAGCATACAAAAGCTTCCGGACTTGTTGTCCGAGCTTCTCCTTCTGTACAAGAATATAAATGGCAAAAATAAACCCTAAGAAGAAATCAAACATTCCTCCAAAGATACTTCCGGCAACATTAACTGTGGATTCTAACATCTCTGCTCCGCTGTCCAGAATAAAGGTATAGATATCACGTAAGACTTCCTGCCAATTCAGACTGTCAAGATTCAGGTAATCCTTTAAGATTGGAAATCGCTCGACCAAACTTTGATAATTATATTCCGCGCGTGTAAAAAAACTAGGCAGATATAAGCCCAGTGTTCGGAATGTATTCATGATTTCCGGTACTACTAAAAATACGACTGTCATGATAACTCCGATCACAATAATCAGGGTAATAATCAGGCTGACCGGTCGTTTTAGTTTCACTATAACAGTACTTTGCCTCTTTCCCTTCTGGAATAGCCGTATCTCGATTGCACGCATGGGGACATTAATAATAAAAGCGATAGCAGCTCCCAGTATAAAAGGAAAGATTAAATTAAAGCCAAAGGCTAATGTCACCAACACCACGTCAAGGTGCTGCAGACCTACATACAACAGGATAGCAAAGGTAGTAACTCCGATTATTTTTTTAATGTTATTCTTATTTAAATCCATCTTCTACTCCTTTGTTTTCTTTAAGCTGTGATACATGAGAATATACTCGTTAATATATAGCAGGAAGGATAAGAGTAAGAACGCTCCACATACCAGCATAAGTATATTAGTTAATCGCATATTCAATGCAGGTACCGCTACCAACACCAGCATCGTAGCATAAAACACCGTTGTCGAGACCTTCCCAAACCACTTGGCTCCATTCAGCTTAGTACCTTTTCTCAGCATCACCAGACCGGCTATCAATAAAAACAGCTGCATTATCACAAATAGGATTAAAAGCAGGAACATCCATTTGATTTTTACAACCAATACAAAGATCAAAGAAGCCTGTGTAAGCTTATCCGCCAGGGGATCAATGATCTTACCAAGCTCGGTCACCATATCAAATCTGCGTGCAATAAATCCGTCAAAGAAGTCGGTCAGTCCGGATAAAAACACAACAGCTGCCGCTTGGATATACTGCCTTGGATGATCGGCTCTGATATATGTGATTACAAATACAGGAATCAGAAGAAAACGAATATAGCATAAAATATTCGGAATACTCCAAAGATCTTTTTTTGAAAATTTAGTCAGTATTTTCATTCCTTTTCTCCTCTCGGATAAAAATTATACAAGTATTTGGTATCAATATCAGCCTGTATACCATCAATAGTAATGAAGATAATACATTCCGGATATAGATATATTTCAAATTTCTTGCATGATATTAAAACAATTCTATCACAAGTAATTCATAAAGCATAGATTATTTTTCCAATTTTAAATTAGAAATTGCTTAGAAAAAAACAGGTGTCAATGATAAATTGAAAGTTTTTCCTTATTCCGGCATATACATTGAATAAATATAAGTATAAGGTGAATTCATGAATCTCTTTCAAAACTTTATCTCTGAGTATGGCGTTCTCGCCATGTTTATCATTATAATGATGGAATATGCCTGCTTTCCGGTTTCCAGTGAAATCGTCCTTCCCTTCTGCGGGGCCTTCGCTTTTGCTAGTCAAACCGGTTTTCTCGTTATTCTTCCTCTTAGTATCCTCGCCGGACTAATTGGAACCGGAATCTGTTACGGTGTCGGGTGGTTTGGAGGAGGCGCAATTTTACAGGCAATCATCGGACGATTTCCGAAAGCAGCGAACGGAATTGCTCATGCCAATGAGAAATTCCAAAAGCATGGAGGAATCGCCGTATGCATCAGCCGGGTTATTCCGCTTATTCGCACCTATATTGCACTTGTTGCCGGTGCGGCTAAACTGTCCCCGATTACCTACTTTACCTACTCTTTACTTGGGATAACCATCTGGAATACCTTGTTAATCGGACTAGGGTATACTCTTTCGGAGAATTATACAAAGGTAGCCGGTTATTATGAGAGGTATAAGCACAACCTCCTTCCAATACTCGGCCTCTGCGTCATTGCATTCATTATCAATCTCATTACCAAAAGGAGCAAAAAACGTCGTAGTAAAGCGTTATGAGGAACGGACAATGGATTTTGTTTCCCATCTTCCGCTTGCCACCCTAAAAATTCCGACGAGTGAGGTAATAAACCAATTAAGGCCAGTCGCCCACCAGATTCCGGTAAAGCCGATCAGCATGGTAAGAACATTCGCCAGCAGTACCCTGCAAAGAACTTCCGTAAATCCCATTATCATCGTTACATTGATATCGCCTGTTCCGCTTAAGAAATTACGGCTTACAAAAATCATCCCAACCGGGACATAGAAGAAGCAGGTGATACGGATTGCCATCACACCAGTCGTTACTACCTCATAATTTTCCCTCTTTGTAAAAAGCATCATAATATATCTTCCACCGAAATACATCGCAGGAAGCATCAATAAGCTAAAGGCAATAATGATGATCGAGGCTGCTTTATATCCCTTCTTAGCACGGTCTATTCTTCCCGCACCAACATTCTGCCCAGCGAAGGCAGATAAAGCAGCACCGACGGACATGCCCGGCTGAAGTACCAGTTGTTCAATTCTGGTTACCACTGTGTGCGCAGCGATAATCGTCTCATCAAAGCGGTTAATTACACCCTGCAAAACCATCAAGGATACGGATACCAATGCATTCTGGAGAGCAACCGGTATTCCGAGCCGAATACATTTCAAGAAAATTTCTCGGCTGGGTTTGAACTGTTTTAATGGCATTCTTATAATTTTTACTTTGATCATGGCGTAGATGATACAGCCGGCAGCCGATACAAATTGGGATATAATTGTCGCTGTTGCAACGCCTGCTACATCCCAGTGAAATACGATTACGAATAACAGATCTAATACCACATTGAGTACGCTTGCAACAATCAGGAAGATCAACGGTGTGACCGAATCACCCAGTGCTCTTAGTACTGCTGACATCCCGTTGTAACAGGCGGTGCCCAGAATTCCCGCAAAAGTAATCTTCATATAAATGTCGGACTGATCAATGATTGAATCCGGAGTGTTTAATAATTCCAGCAGCCATCGGCTGGAACAAAAGCCAACGATACCAAGAATAATCGCTGCTCCTAGAACAATATAGGTTGCCGTAGCAAAGCTTCTTCTTACGTTGTCATAATCCTTTGCTCCAAAATATTGAGATATTACGATCGATATCCCGGCAGATAATCCAAAGCATAGGCCGATGATTAAAAACACCATAGAACCGGTAGCTCCTACTGCTGCCAAGGCATTACTGTCAACAAATTTACCGACTACAATAGAATCTACCATGTTATAAAACTGTTGGAACAGATTGCCGATCAGCATCGGTATTGAGAACTTTATAATTAACCCGGCCGGTGATCCATGGGTCATATCCCGCGTAATATTATTTTGCATAACTTACTCCATTCTGTCATCTTATCAAAATTATGTAGCTGTTTTCATTATAACCTTCAATACCAGATATATTATACTCTGACCTTGGACTGGATGTAAATGTGTTATATAATAATATTTACCATTTGAGCAAGGTTTCACTTGCTTTTTCCTATGAAATGACATCTGAGAAGACTTGGCATGAATATACTCATATTCCCAAGCTGTATTCATATAATTAAAAGAAGATTTACCACATCAGGAGTGAATACATTGATGCAGTGGCATAGTTTACCTATCAGCGAAGTCCTCGGGCAACTCGGGGTTACACATAATCAAGGCTTATCCGCAGACGAGGTAAAAAAGCGGCAGCAAAACTTTGGTACCAATATCCTTGAGGCGAAAAAATCAAAAAGTATAATATTTAAGTTTTTATCCCAGTTTTCTGATTTTATGATTATCATCTTGATCCTGGCTGCGATCGTCTCCTTCGCCGTCTCTTATTTTGACGGAGCACCGGATTATGTTGATCCGATCATTATCCTTTGTATTATAATGATTAATGCGACCTTAGGACTGTTACAGGAGGCAAGAGCCGAAAAAGCTTTGGAAGCATTGAAGAAGATGTCCGCTCCTACTGCCCACGTACTGAGAGACGGAAAAATCAGTATCATTGATTCTAAGGAGTTGGTTCCCGGTGACATCATACTGCTCGAGACCGGTTGCTTCGTTCCTGCTGATGCCAGATTGATCACCGCTGTGAACCTGAAGGCAGAGGAGGCCTCCTTAACCGGAGAATCTAATGCCGTGGATAAGACAGCTGAGATCGTTCTGAGGCCGGAGACTACCCTTGGCGATAGGATCAACATGGTTCTGGCAACCAGTACAATAACCTATGGTAGAGGTTTAGCTGTAGTAACAGAAACCGGTATGAATACACAGGTTGGGCATATTGCACGCCTGATTATGGAGGATGAGACCCCCATGACTCCTCTTCAGAAACGACTTGCAGGTACGGGAAAGATCCTCGGTACAGCTGCCCTTGTAATCTGCGGAGTTATCTTTTTTATGGGCTTACTGAAGCATCTTCCGGTATTTGACATGTTCATGACCTCCGTCAGTCTGGCTGTGGCAGCTATTCCGGAGGGTCTGCCTGCAATCGTTACAATTATGTTGTCTCTGGGCGTCCAGAGAATGGCTCGTAAGAATGCCGTCATCCGGAAGCTTCCCGCTGTAGAGACACTGGGTAGTGCTACTGTTATCTGCTCCGATAAGACCGGTACTCTGACTCAAAATGTTATGACCGTTACTCAGATCTGCTCACTTGATGGGAAAGAGAAGGCAGACGGAAGCTTCGCTGACTTTTTATTATCTCATGCAGCCTTATGCAATGATGCCATCTTAAGCATAGATAACAGCATGCTCTCCTTAAGTGGCGAACCTACAGAGAAGGCACTGGTTCTTGCTGCTTACCAAGCCGGAAGGAATAAAAATGAGCTTGATATCGACTATCCCAGAGTTTTCGAGATACCCTTTGACTCGACAAGAAAACGGATGACTACGGTTCATAGTTCACCCGATTCGGGCTATCGCAGTGTGACTAAGGGTGCTTTTGACTTTATGTTGGACCGTTGCAGCTACTATTACCGCGACGGTAAACAGTATCCGATGACAAGTCGTGACCGGAAGAAGCTAGTCTCTGTAAATAATTCCATGACCGAAAAAGCGCTCCGGGTCATTGCTGTGGCATATAAAAATCTTCCGGAAAGCTTTAATAATATTAAGAAAGATGCTTTGGAAGAGGAGCTTACCTTTATCGGCTTGATCGGCATGATCGATCCACCCAGAGAAGAAGTGAGGGAAGCCGTTGCTATCTGCCGTCAGGCAGGAATAAAACCAGTAATGATTACCGGCGATCATGTTCTTACCGCACAGGCGATTGCACGAGAACTTGGTATTCTGGCAGAGGGTGAGGAAGCCATCACAGGGGAAATACTCTCGGGTATGAGTAATGAAGCTCTGCAGGATAATATCTACCGTTTCAGTGTATTTGCAAGAGTATCACCGGAGCATAAGGTACGTATAGTGAAAGCCTTCCAGGCAAGAGGCGAAGTTGTCGCCATGACGGGAGATGGTGTGAATGATGCTCCTGCGTTGAATGCAGCAGACATAGGCTGTGCTATGGGTATCACCGGCACTGATGTAGCAAAGAATGCTGCTGATATGATTTTAACCGATGATAATTTTGCAACGATTGTTTCCGCGGTAAAGGAAGGTCGCGGTATCTACGAGAACATAAAGAAAGCAGTGCATTTTCTTTTGTCCAGTAATATTGGTGAGATCCTGACTATATTTGTAGCTATCCTTCTCGGTCTACCCACTCCTTTAGTGGCAGTACAGCTATTATGGGTAAACCTGATTACTGATTCCCTGCCTGCGATTGCACTGGGTGTGGAACCTGCAGCCAGAGATATCATGAAGAAAAAGCCAATCTCCCCAAACAAGGGCATGTTTGCGGACGGTCTCGCAATACAGATTATTCTGGAAGGTATTTTGATTGGCTCCTTGGCTCTATTGGCCTTTGTCATCGGCTTTCATTACTATGATACTCCAGGTCTGTTCCGCTCCTTATTGCCGAATGGGAACTCCGCTCCGGTAACCTATGTACCCTGGGTAGGAAGAACGATGGCTTTTGCTGTACTCAGCCTATCCCAGCTCTTCCATTCCTTTAATATGAGAAGTGAACATTCCTTATCTGAGATCGGGATTTTTACGAACCGCAAGCTGGTATATTCCTTTATCATTTGCGCCTTTTTACAGATTATCGTCATTACGGTACCCACCTTAGCAAAAGTATTTCAAGTGGTACCACTGACAATGAGACAATGGGCTATTACTATTCTTCTCGCCTTTGTACCGATTATTGCTGTCGAACTACAGAAAAAGATTAATTCCCATCTTCCTGCTGCAAAAAAACCAAGAAATAAATAGCTGAAGAAGTGTAACTTTTATGTATTCCGATATCGTGTGAATTTTTGGAAAAAAAATATCGTATAATTTCACATAAGTCCATGCGCCTACTTGAAATCCCTTAAAATTCGTTATATAGTTAAGAGGACACATTAGAGAGTATGTCTATCATTCTTTCTGAGGACCCTGTTAAATGAGAGGAACTGGCGTGGATACCAAGAATTCAATGAATACGTCAAAGATGAAACCCTATGATGAAACAATGTGGGAACACTGGGCAATGTATGATAAAATGCCGTATATCTGGGATCCTGATCTGAATGTCGAAAAGGTATTGAAAAGCATTAGCGGCAATATTATCAAAGCATATCGCATCCAAATGGATGATCCATATGAGATAAAGCATGAATGAAAGCACAGAGGTGAGTATTTTGAATATCATTACTTTAGTACATAAAGAAACAAACAGTTATTTAGTTCAAACCGATAGTGGCTGGCTCATGGTTGATACCGGATGGCCGGATACCTTTGCACAGCTTTTGCAGATGCTGAACCAGAATAATATCTCGATCAATGAAGTGAATTATCTGGTGATAACCCATTTTCATCCCGATCATGCCGGACTGGTTCAGAACCTGAAGGACCTTGGAACCACCTTACTGCTTCATCAATACCAGGTTCCTTATATAAGTAAGTTAAATCTCTTATTTAAAAAGAACCCAAAAGCTTATTTTAAGGATATCACGCCGAACAACAATATGGTCCTGACAGAGGCAGAGAGTAGAGAATTTCTGCATTCCATCGGACTCGAGGGGGAAATTATATCAACTCCGGGCCATAGTGATGACAGTGTAAGTCTGGTACTTGATAACAACTGCGCTTTTATCGGTGATCTTCCCTCGCTCAATCTTCTGGAAGCTTATAATGACATGGTGCTCGATGATAGTTGGGAAGTAATCAAAAAATATCAGGTTAAGACGATCTATCCTGGTCATGGAGATGCGTATGAGATACCTTCCTTATAGGAGGCAGGCACAAATAGAAGTATTATAGAATTAAATTTCTCAAATCATTATTAAAGGGCTGTCGCATTAAGATCTATTCTGGGAGGCTATACAAGAGAAAGTACGCTTTGCAAACTTTCTCTTGTCATGGATGAAGTAGCTCCCCTCACACACTGGTTGCCGGACATTTTCCTGTATTGTATACTGAAAGAGAACCTAATGTTCGCTTTTAATCCTACAAGATCAGAAATCTGTCCGGCAACCTGTATATTGAGGGGAGCTAATCCATCTAGCCTCCAATAGTAATATATTTACGACATAACTATCGTCGTTTCATTTATTCTGTACTAAAATACACGGAATGCATCCTTACCGAGATATCTTGCTGAGCTTCCGAGCTCCTGCTCAATCCGAAGAAGCTGATTATACTTCGCCACACGGTCCGTTCTGGAAGGTGCACCGGTCTTAATCTGTCCTGCATTCGTTGCTACAGCAATATCTGCCAGAGTGACATCCTCTGTCTCTCCGGAGCGATGGGATACTACTGCCGTCCAACGGTTGTTCTTCGCCATCTCGATTGCATCCAAGGTCTCAGTCAGAGAACCGATTTGATTAAACTTGATCAATACTGAGTTAGATACGCCCTGTGTGATACCCTCCGTAATTCGATTGGTATTCGTAACGAACAAGTCATCTCCAACCAGCTGGATCTTCTTACCAAGACGCTCGGTCAAGAGCTTCCAACCCTTCCAGTCTTCTTCTGCCAGACCATCCTCCAAAGAAATTACCGGGTATTTATTGCAGATCTCTTCCCAGAAGTCCACCATCTCTTCTACTGTCTTATATTCGCCAGCTTTCCAGAAGAGATAATCTCCCTTTCTACCTGCTTTCTCCGCTTCGTCATACATCTCAGTTGCTGCTGCGTCAATCGCTATATAGAAATCTTCACCGGGACGATAGCCTGCTGTCTCTATCGCTTTCACAATATAATCCAATGCCTGGGTATCACTGCTGAATTTGGGTGCAAATCCGCCTTCATCACCAACTGCGGTTACATAACCATCATTTTTTAATAGTTTCTTTAAGGTATGAAATACGGTAGCACTGTGTTCCAGAGCCTCTGAAAAGCTCTTGGCACCGACCGGCATGATCATGAATTCCTGGATATTGAGGCTGGAGTCTGCATGCTTTCCGCCATTGATTATGTTCATCATCGGCACAGGAAGAGTCTTCGCATTTACGCCGCCAAGGTATCGATACAAAGGTAAATGTAAGGAAGCGGCTGCGGCCTTGGCAACTGCAAGGGATACTCCAAGAATTGCATTTGCACCAAGCTTTCCCTTATTCGGAGTACCGTCTAAAGCGATCATCTTGGCATCGATGTCGCCCTGTTCCAGTGCGTTCATGCCAATAATTGCGGAAGCAATCGCTCCATTCACGTTTTCTACTGCCTTCTTCACACCGGTTCCAAGATATCTGCTCTTATCACCGTCTCTTAATTCAACAGCTTCGAAAGCTCCTGTGGAGGCACCGGAGGGAACTGCTGCCCTGCCAACACTGCCATCTGCCAGAGTAACTTCTGCTTCTACTGTTGGATTGCCTCTGGAATCCAGAATTTCTCTTCCAATTATTTTCTCAATGATCAAATTTTTCATTATCAATCCATCCTTTCCGATTCATGTTTATTCTAAGATATTCTATTTTATTATTCACGCATCTCTGGAAACTATTCCAATCATGAAGTACAAATCAGTTCACTTTGTTTTACTGTTATACTTTGATTTAAGTATACCAGTCAAAAAGTGAAATTCTGTGATTTGAATCACATTAGAAGGTTTATAATGGTAGTATCTTTCTATATTTTACCTGATTTTCTAGTTTTGGGCAAGTATTCGATTGTTATACCGTCAAAAAATTGATATACTAACTACAGCGTATATTATTTAAATCATGATTAACAGAGAGGATCAAATATATGAGTAAAACCTTTGAGAAATTAAAGCCATTATTAGAAAAATCCATGGCCTTACAGACTGCACGCAATCTATTTGAGTGGGATGACCAGACCAGTGCACCCTTTGAGGCTGCAGAATATACATCCAAGGTAATCGGAATTCTATCGGATGAATATATGAAAAGTATGATCAATGACGATGTTCGAAAGCTACTGAAGAAGTTGCAGGAGGATAAGGAGCAGGAGGAATTGACTCAGACTGAGAAAGCCATTGTTAAGGAACTTACAAAGACCTATGAGCAATTGGAAAGTATTCCTCCCGAAGAATATCGCGCATTTAATGAATATACCTCCGTTGCGAACCGAATATGGGCAAAAGCAAAGAAGAACAATAAATATGAGGACTTCGCTCCTTATCTCAAGAAAATCATCGAATATAAAAAAAGCTTTGCAGGCTATCGTGCAAAAGGTAAAAAGAATCCCTATGAGGTTCTTCTGAGCGACTATGACGAATGCTTTATGATCAAGGAATTGGATACCTTCTTTCATAAGGTAAAGGAAGAGATTATTCCTCTTCTGAAGGAAGTAGCAAAGAAAGCAGAGACAATTGATAAAAGCTATAATTATCTATCCTACCCAGTAGATAAACAGAAGGAGTTCTGCCGCTTTTTAGCCGGATATGTCGGCTTTGACTTTAATCGTGGTGTTATTGCGGAGAGTGCTCACCCCTTTACCCTACAGCTTCATAATCATGACGTGAGAATTACAGACCGTTATATAGAAAATAATCTGGAGAGTGCCATGTTCTCTATCATACATGAGAGCGGCCATGCTCTTTATGAGATGAATATTGATGACGCGATTACCCAGACACTGGTAGGCGGTGGCGCGTCTATGGGGATGCATGAATCCCAGTCCCGCTTTTACGAGAATGTTCTTGGTCGAAGCACAGCCTTCTGGGAGCCGATCTACGATAAGCTGGTGAGTGTATTTCCGGAGAATCTGAGTAACATCACACTGGATCACTTTATTCGTGGAATCAATAAAGCGGCGCCAAATCTCATTCGTACCGAAGCAGACGAGCTTTCCTACTGTATTCATATTATAATTCGGTATGAAATTGAGAAGATGATCTTCCAAGATGAAGTGGACGTCGAAGAGCTTCCGAAGATATGGAATCAGAAATATCAGGAATATATGGGGATCTCGCCATCCTCCGACGCAGACGGAATCCTGCAGGATACCCATTGGTCCTGTGGTGAATTCGGGTATTTTCCCTCCTATGCTATCGGAACGGCAGTTGCCTCTCAGCTTTTTGCCTGTATGAAGGAAAAGATGCCTGTCGATCAATATTTGAAAGAGAGTAATTTAACACCGATACGCGAATTTTTACGAGATAATATCCACAAACACGGTGCGGTGAAAAACACAAATCAGCTCCTGAAGGATGTGTGCGGTGAGGAATTCAATGCAGATTATTATGTAGCCTATCTGAAGGAAAAATACGAGAATCTGTATCATCTTTAATCCATAGTTTTTGAAAATAAAGTTTTCCCTTGGTAAGGTGAATTTTCATTTTTCAAGGATTATATATTCACTTTAATGCATATTTATAAATTTTATATTGCATTCTTTATGAAAACGTTGTAATATAATAGCAAAAACAACCCCCATCCCTTCCCGAAGAAAGTCACCCTTCGTGAAGGGATGGATCATATCATTCAGAAAGATATCAGTTTGCAGAGGTATTTGATTATATAATACTTATGCATATCCGATTATAATGGAGGTAAAAATGAAGCTTTGGGGCGGACGATTTACGAAGGAAACGAATCAATTGGTGCATAATTTCAATGCATCCATTTCCTTTGACCAAAAATTCTTTAAACAGGATATTGAGGGAAGTATAGCTCATGTTACGATGTTAGCAAAGCAAGGGATCATAAATGAAGAAGAAAAATATCAGATTATCGATGGTCTATCCGGCATATTGGAGGATATCCAGAGCGGGAAGTTGGAGATTGACGGTAAACATGAGGATATTCACAGCTTTGTAGAGGCTCACCTGATTGAACGCATCGGTGATGCTGGGAAGAAGCTGCATACCGGCAGAAGCCGGAATGATCAGGTAGCTCTGGACATGAAGCTCTATACCCGGGATGAGATTGGAGTAATCGACTCTTTGATAAAGGAGCTCATGACATCACTTCATACGATAATGAAGGAGCATACTGAGACCTTTATGCCTGGCTTTACTCATCTGCAAAAAGCTCAGCCGGTTACTCTGGCCCACCATCTCGGAGCTTATTTTGAGATGTTCAAACGCGATCGCGGTCGTCTGTCCGATATCACAGAACGCATGAACCTCTCTCCTATCGGCTCAGGTGCTCTGGCAGGAACAACCTATCCTCTGGACCGTGAATATACCGCAGCTCTGCTTGGCTTTGACGGACCGACCTTAAATAGTATGGACAGCGTATCGGATCGAGATTATCTGATTGAATTGTTAAGTGCTCTTTCTACCATAATGATGCACCTAAGCCGCTTCAGTGAAGAGATAATCATCTGGAATACAAATGAATACCGCTTTGTTGAGTTAGATGATGCATACTCCACCGGTTCCAGTATCATGCCACAGAAAAAGAATCCGGATATTGCCGAATTAGTTCGCGGTAAGACCGGACGCATCTATGGTGCCTTGCTTTCACTGCTTACGGTCATGAAGGGTCTTCCTCTGGCTTATAATAAGGATATGCAGGAGGACAAAGAATTTACCTTCGATGCAATTGATACAGTCAAAGGCTGCCTCGCATTGTTTAACGGTATGATCTCTACCATGCGTTTTCATACGGAAGCAATGGCCTCAAGCGCTAAAAATGGTTTTACCAATGCTACCGATGCAGCTGATTATCTTGTTAATAAAGGGGTTCCATTTCGAGATGCTCATGGCATAGTCGGTCAACTGGTCCTTTATTGCATCGGCAAGGATATTGCGCTGGAGCAGATGAATATTGATGAATTTAAGCAGATCAGTCCTGTATTTGAAGAGGATATCTATGATGCAATCAGCTTAACAACGTGTGTCAATAAGCGTAATACCATAGGAGCTCCCGGTAAAGAAGCCATGGAAAAGGTGATTGCTTTGAATGAACAGTATCTTGCACTTCCATAAAATCATTTTATAAAATGTAACCGATAGAAAGTACGCTTTGCGAACTTTCTATTGTCACGAATAAGGAAAGACCCGGATAAGCGAATGCATCGAGTAATACCGATGACATCTGACAAACCGGGTCTTTTATTGCAACACTGATATTTTTGAAACTTGTATATCATTATTTTACTGAATTAATAGTATAACAATATTAGCAATTATTATGACTGCACTTACTATGGTGTTTTTTATCTGGGTTGTCTTATCTCTCTTATTTCCCAAGATATAAAGGACCACCAGAATACCAAGCATAATTAGCATATAGATCCACTTTGGCATAATATTGTCCATCTCACCATGGGTGCTGATCTGAGTCGCAATTTTATTCGGTAGCCTCGGATACATCACTGCATCAAAGGCAATTGTGATTAATAAGCCTAATCCATGCAATATTGGATAGCTGTAATTCTTAAATTGCTTCAACTTCTTCTCATCCTTCCCTCTAATGTTATATAGCATCCTCTCAGCCTGCTCTGTTTTCTATTATATGCCTTACCCCGTAATATTTCAATCATTTACCAGTGTCGTATTCTCCAATTATTAAGAGTTTATCGTCTAAAATTCTATCGCTTTATACATTGACACATTTTTAACAATGTATTATACTATTTGAGATTGTTAATTCATTAACAATCTTTCAAATTTATTGAAGTACTACAGTGAATAATTCACCAAGCGAATATCGATTCGTTTTCGAAAGCATTGCACCTAGGTCACCAAAGCCAGGTAAGTATACACAGAAGAAGCATTATGAAGGAAAATATAATGCACTAGGAAAGGGGTTCATCATGAATATTTATATCTGCGTTGGCAGTTCCTGCCACATCAAAGGTTCCTATGACATCATCCAATTAATGAAGGAGGCAGTTGCTGTACATCAACTGGAGGGTAAAATAAATCTATCAGCTGCTTTTTGTCTCGGTCACTGTACCGACGGTGTCACAGTCAAGATAGACGAAGAATTGATCTGCGGAGTATCAAAGGAAAGTTTTCCTGACTTTTTCGAAAATCAAGTTCTCACCAGATTAAACTACATAAAAAGTCAAAGGGTGTGATCCTATGAACTATTACATACAATTAAAAAAATCCAATTGTAAAAACTGCTATAAATGTATCCGACATTGTCCGGTCAAATCGATTCGTTTTTCCGATCATCAGGCTAATATCGTTAAGGAGCAATGTATTCTCTGCGGAGAATGCTTTGTGGCCTGTCCACAGAATGCAAAACAGATTCGTAGCGATATCAGTATCGTCAAGGACATGATCGCCTCGGGTAAACAAGTCTATGCCAGCGTTGCACCTTCCTTCATAGCGAACTATGAAGGTGTCGACCTTAGCGGATTAGCTAACGCGCTCTCCCATCTCGGCTTCGCCGGAGTAGAGGAAACTGCACTTGGTGCGACTATCGTAAAGCAGGAGTATGAATCAATGATTCGTTCAGGAAATGGGAAAGCGATTATCTCCTCCTGCTGTCATACCGTGAATAGCCTCATTCAAAAGCATTACCCTGAGGCTCTTCCCTACCTGGCCAATGTTCTTTCACCGATGCAGGCTCACTGCAGTAAGTTGAAGGAGGAGCATCCCGGTGCTTATACTGTTTTTCTCGGTCCTTGTATCTCGAAAAAAGAGGAGGCGGAGCTATATCCCGGTATCGTGGATTGTGCCTTAACCTTCGAGGAACTGTCTTACTGGTTGAAGGAGGAAGGTATTACGATTATTCCGACTACGGATCCGATACCTGCTGATGACGGCCGAGCCAGATTATTTCCCATTCCCGGTGGAATTATCCGTTCCATGTTCACCGAAGATCTGGATTATGATTTTATTACCGTGGATGGTTTAGATAACTGCATGAATGCACTCGATAACATCATAAAGGGAGAATTGAGCAACTGCTTCATAGAGATGAGTGGCTGCTCCGGAAGCTGTATCGGTGGTCCGGCTATGGATAAGGAACGTAGGACGCCTCTCTCCGACTATATCCGTGTGAACCGTTATGCCGGGGAGAAGGACTTTCCGATTGCTTCTCCAGCTTCCGAACAGCTGACTAAAACATTTACTTTTATCGGCTGTCATAATCAGATGCCTGGAAGCAGTGCCATCGAGGAGATCTTACATAAGATGGGCAAGTCGCGTCCCGAGCATGAGTTAAACTGTGGCAGCTGTGGTTATAACACCTGTCGGGAGAAAGCGGTCGCTGTGCTGCAGGGGAAAGCGGATCTCACCATGTGCCTTCCCTACCTGAAGGAAAAAGCAGAGAATTTCTCCGATAATATCATATATAACATGCCGAATGGAGTTCTAGTACTCAATGAAGAGCTGGAGGTGCAGCAGATCAATCGCGCTGCAAGACAAATCCTGAATATTGCTCACAAGAGTGATATCCTTGGCGCTCCGGTAATCCGCATTCTCAATCCTTCCTCTTATCTGGAGGTAATGACCAGCGGACACAACATCCATGATAAATTAAGCTATCTCGCCGATTATCAGAGATACGTGGAAGAGACAATCATCTATGACCGTACTTATCACATTATTATCAGCATCATGCGGGATATCACTGCCGAGGAAAAAGCACGTCTTAAGAAAGAACAGATCAGTAAGCAGACCATGGAGATAACCGATAAAGTAATCGAGAAACAGATGAGAGTTGTTCAGGAGATTGCTTCCTTGCTAGGCGAGACCACTGCAGAGACCAAGATAGCTCTTACCAATTTAAAGGAGACACTTGGCAATGAATAATTTATGTACAGATATCGGATATCACAGTATTAATAAGCAGGGTGAGCAGCTCTGCGGCGACCATATTGAGGTTGTGGAAAGCGATGATGGCTCTATAGTCATGGTTCTTGCCGATGGACTGGGAAGTGGTGTAAAGGCCAATATTCTATCCACCTTAACTTCTAAGATTATCTCAACCATGATGGCAAATCATATGCCACTGGAGGATTGTGTTACTACAGTAGCGTCTACCCTACCCGTCTGTGAGAAGCGGGGCATCGCTTATTCTACCTTTACCATCATTCAAGTGGTTGACAATAAGATGGCGGAAGTGATACAATACGACAATCCGCATGTCGTTTTGCTGCGTAATGGTATCAATTGTGACTATGATAAAATCAGCATGCAAATCGGTGATAAGAATATCTATAAATCAAAAATTGAGCTCTCTCCGGGAGATGTTCTGGTTGCAATGAGTGATGGTGCTGTTTATGCAGGAGTAGGAAAAACTCTGAACTTTGGTTGGCAGCGTGACAATATTATAGAATTCCTGGAGGCTGTTTATGAAAGTGGCAATTCCTCGAAGACGATCTCAACTATACTGCTTGATCAATGTGCCCAGCTCTATGGCGGTCAACCCGGAGACGATACTACCATCGCTGCGGTCAAGATTCGTAATCGTCAACCAATTAATCTTATGATCGGACCTCCATCCGATCATAAGGATTTACATAAGATGCTCTCCCTCTTCTTTGGAAAGGAAGGAAAGCATATCGTCTGCGGTGGCACAACGTCAACTCTTGCCGCGCAATTCTTAGGTAAAGATATGATTACCAGTATCGATTATCCTGATCCGGAGATCCCTCCCATCTCAAAGGTGGAGGGAATCGAACTCGTGACCGAAGGAGTTATAACCATCAATCGCGTATTGCAATATGCTATGAGCTATCTCGAAGACAATGCCTATTATATTAAGTGGAGCAGCAAAAAAGACGGTGCTTCCCTCATCACCCAGCTATTATTTGAAGAAGCAACCGACATTAATTTTTATGTTGGACGGGCGATCAATCCAGCCCACCAGAATCCGAACCTTCCGATTAATTTCAGTATCAAGATGCGTCTGGTGGACCAGCTGGCAGAGTGTCTTCGTAAGGTAGGAAAGCGAATTAATGTAAGTTATTTTTAGTAATAGGGTGTAACCCAGAGAAAGGTGAAAACATGAGAAAATTTGATACAAAAGTCCAGCATTTAAAATATACCGTTCTTCGTGAGGTCGCAAAAAGTGCTTTCCAAAACGACCTGCATCATGCTGTATACAGTATCCCCCAGAAAATCGTGGAAGGCCCGAAGGCAACCATGCGCTGCTGTATCTATAAGGAGCGTGCTATTGTCGGAGAACGTATCAATCTTGCGATGGGCGGCAATGCTGAGAACCCTAATGTAATTGAGGTTCTGGATGCGGCCTGTGATGAATGTCCCGTAGGCGGCTATGAGGTTTCGGATGCCTGCAGAGGTTGTATCGCACATCGTTGTGAGGATGTATGCAGACTTGGGGCCATTTCCTTTGATGTGAATCAGAAGGCGGTTATTGACAAGGATAAATGTGTGGAATGTGGTAAATGTGCTTCTGTTTGTCCCTTCAGTGCAATTAAGAATTATAAGCGTCCCTGCCAGAATTCCTGCAAAGTAAAAGCAATCAGTATGGATGAGGACAAGAAGGCGATCATTGATAACAGCAAATGTATCTCCTGCGGTGCCTGCGTATATCAGTGTCCCTTTGGAGCTATCATGGATAAATCCTATATCGTTGATGTAATTGATATGATTAGGGAAAGTGATAATAATAAAAAATATAAGCTGTATGCCGTGATTGCCCCCTCTATCTCCAGCCAATTCAGCTATGCCCAGCTGGGCCAGGTTATCAGCGGAATCAAGAAGCTTGGTTTCCATACAATTGTGGAAGCAGCTCTCGGTGCAGATATGGTAGCCAGCATGGAAGCGGAGGAATTAGTAGAAAAAGGCTTTTTAACGAGTTCCTGCTGCCCTGCCTTTGTAGATTATATTAAGAAGCAATTTCCTGCCGTTGTACCTCATATTTCGCATAACTTATCCCCGATGGCTGTCATTGCGAAGCATATCAAGAAAACAGATCCGACTGCTAAGGTTGTGTTCATGGGTCCCTGTACAGCAAAGAAGATGGAGATGAAGCGTCCTGAGGTTGCTCCGTATATCGATAGCGTAATCACTTTTGAGGAGCTTCAGGCATTGATCGACAGCAAAGAAATTGATCTTGCTTCCCTGCCTGTGGATACGCTTGATAACGCTTCTTATTTCGGAAGAATCTTTGCGCGAAGCGGAGGACTTACAGAGGCAGTTAAGGAAGCCTTGCTTGAAAAAAATATCACCGATTTTGATCTTAAGCCGATCACCTGTGACGGTATTGAAGCCTGTCGTACCGCTCTTTTGAAGGCATCGAAGAATGCACTGCCAAATAACTTCATCGAAGGTATGGCATGTGTAGGTGGATGTATCGGCGGTGCCGGCTGTCTGACTCATGGCGAGAGAAATAAGAATGAGGTTGATAATTATGGCAAAGAAGCTCTGGAAAAAACGATCACCAGTGCCATCGCCCCTTATATGAATATTAACAAAAAATAGAATCTACGAGGCTGTTGCATTTGCAACAGCCTCGTTATTAAAATTATTTATTTCAATTAATACTCAATCTTTTTAAACCATTTGAACTTCGGATATTTGAATAATGCTTTTCCTCGGATATCTTTTAAAGGAACATATTTATCGGCCCAATATCTCGCATCTCCGGACTCGTTGCGGTTATCTCCCATCATCCAGTAGGTTCCTTCCGGAATCTCATACGGACCGAAGGAGCCCTCCATATACTCCCAAAGATAATCCTCCTTAAGGGGTTGACCGTTAATGTATACCTTACCATCCTTGCCCTCTACTGTCTCTCCGGGCAAACCGATAATTCGCTTAATGTAATCATAACCGGTAGGATCCTCAGGATTGGCAAAGACTACGATATCTCCACGTTCAGGCTTACTAAAGAGATAGGCCAGGCGGAATACTCCCACCTTCTCATCAACCAAAAATGTTTTCTCCATCGAAGGAGTCGGCGAACTGATGGGATAATAAACCCATTTGTTAATCACCAACGCCAGTATAACCGCAGCCGCAATGACCAGAAGCCAGCTTAGAATCTCTTTCACAACTTTATTTTTCATCGTTTCATCCCCTTATCAAGTAATTCATGTATAGATAATTATAAAACATCCTAAGTTGACTGATGTATTTCTTAATCATAATCAACGTCCCCAAACCAGGTGAAGTCCGGATATTTTAATAACGCTTTACCCTCAATCTTATTCCTTGATACAAATTTGTTATCCCAGAATCTTGAGTCAGCCGAATTATTGCGGTTATCACCCATCATGAAATAACTATCCTCAGGTACCTCGTACGGACCGAAATCACTGTCGATCGGCGCGGTAACATAGGGCTCCTCCAGCGGTTTTCCGTTGATATATACATAACCGTCTTTCCCCTCTATCGTCTCGCCTGGTAATCCAATAATTCGTTTGATATAATCTACCTTCTCATCATCCGGGAAGGGGAAGACGATGATATCACCTCTTTTGGGATCCTGGAATAAATAAGACAACCGAAATGTGACAGCCCGGTCACCGATCATGATGGTATCTTCCATAGAACCGGTCGGTACCTCTACATTGTAGATGATAAAGGTCTTAATCAGAGTTGCAGCAATAATGGCAAATACAAATACCAGAACCCAGCTGATGATTTCTTTCAGAATCTTATTGCTCATGAAGTACCTCTTTTCAGTATATAGAATGCAGAACTTATAAGCAATTATACCCTTACTATCGTTTTTTGTAAATAAGGATACCTTTATGATTTAAACCATGAAAATTGAAAAGTTTAATTCCACTTCTCTTTTATCCTGTGGAGTTTACCTTCGCACAAGTAGAGTTTACTCCTTCATACGTTAGTGATATGATTTTCATACCTTCTGACGGCAGTAGAAGGAGATTTTATGAGTAATCTCATACCAGGTAACCAGAAACACCTAGGGTTTAATGACCGCATGTTTATTGAAAAGTCTTTGAATGAAGGACGAAGCTTTAAGGATATCGCCCGCTACCTATGCAAGGATCCGACTACGATCTCAAAGGAAGTAAAGTTGCACCGATTAAGCGATTGGTATCATAAGGGCACATTTTATAATGCGCACAACTTTTGCATCCAACGTTATCACTGTAAAAAAACGAATGCCTGTAATAAGATCATTCTCTGTGGTATTAAATGTACTTCCTGCCCAACCTGTAATCAGACCTGCAAAGAATTCGTTAAAGAGCGCTGCACCCGGCTGGATAAAGCTCCCTATGTCTGCAACGGCTGTGACAAGAGGATTAATCATTGTACAATTGCCCATAAGTATCGTTATGACGCACGTTT
The DNA here is from genome assembly GCA_023415055.1 of Bacillota bacterium. Classification (GTDB taxonomy): domain Bacteria; phylum Bacillota; class Clostridia; order Lachnospirales; family Lachnospiraceae; genus Mobilitalea. The sequence goes on from JAEZLZ010000020.1 coordinate 113,891, forward strand.
CGCAGACAGAAAATATCATGAGTTACTAAGCAGTTCCAGAGTCGGTATCAACATGACCAAACAGGAATTACACAAAAAGGATCGGATAGTTTCGCCTCTGATTGTACAGGGACAGTCACCCTATCATATCATTACAAATCATCCTGAGCTGGAGATGTCAGTCCGTACCCTTTACACCTATCTAGATCACGGGCTTTTCACAGCAAGGAATATCGATTTGAAGCGCAAACCTAAGTTTAAGCTTCGCAAATGTCACAAGACGCAGATCACTGACCGTACCGTTTTCATTGGCAGAACTCATGCAGATTTTCAAACGCTCAATCTAGAGTTTTGGACGGAGATGGACACGGTACATTCTTCAAGGGAATCCAGAAAAACCTTGTTAACTTTCTTTTTTAAGCGCGAGAAGCTGTTCCTTGCATTTCTCATGAACCGATGCACTAAAGGTGCTGTCCGCATGGTATTCGACCGTTTAGAGAAGAAACTAGGCACTTATGAGTTCCTTTCTCTGTTCAATATCATTCTCACAGACAGGGGTTCAGAATTCGGTGATCCACAATCACTTGAAACAGGAATCAATGATATCGAGCGCACGAGTATCTATTATTGTGATCCAATGAGAAGCGGTCAAAAAGGTGGAGTAGAAAATGTACATACTATGCTCCGAATGATACTACCCAAAGGAACGAATTTTGAGTTTCTTACCCAGTGGGATGTAAATC
>JAEZLZ010000139.1 GCA_023415055.1 Bacillota bacterium
GCACCGAGCGGTCGGAGGAATAATAGGCGTATGCGCTGCTCGCGCCCTGGTTGAATTCCGGTGGATACCTGTCCATCGCGAGCTGTTCGCCGCGGCCCAGCACAAGATCCCCACAGGTGATGCGCACCCATTCGGGATCGGCTGCGCCGACGGTCACCGACAGACTGTCCGACACGCCGTTGTACATCGATGCGGTGATGACGGCGGTACCGACGCCCACGGCGGTCACCTTGCCTGACTTGTCAACCTTCGCAACGGAAGGATTGCTGCTGGTAAACTGACCGTCAAAACCATACACGACAGACAGTCCGGGGACATCCACGTCCGCTTTCAGCGTCAGCGTATCACCTACGCGCATCATCGGGTCGCCCTCGTCCACCGAAAGCGAGAGGGACGTCGGCGGGTAGATCACCTCGATGATGGCCTCCGCCCTCCGACCGCGGGAATCCTTGACATAGATGGTCACCCGGTCGTAGGTGTAGCCCTCCTCCGGGTCGTAGTAGATGCCCCTGGCTGTGACGACGCCGGAGGTCTTTCCCACGCTGGCGATTTGCGGAATGCTGGAGGTGTACGTGCAGGAAACGGGTTTGCGCGTGTTCCGGTCGTAGGCGACGAGTTTGAAAGACGTGCCCCAGAAGACCCGTTCGAAATCGGAGTTCAGATAGATGCCGTTGACCGGCTTCACGGTCAACGTGATGGATGCCTGCCCACCGGTATAATTGCCCGTGACCGTCACCGTTGCCTTGCCAGGCTTCTTACAGGCAAATTCGCTGCGCTGAACGTCGTCAAAATAGATCACGGATGGGTCGCTGCTTGTGAACGTGTACATCCCGTAGATCGGGAAGCTGTTGTTGATCATGATATTGCCGAACCCGTTTGGGGCCATCTCCGAGCAGCTGTAGGTCAGCGCGAGGGTCTCTGGTTTGGTGACGCAGTGGATGGTTGCGGTGACCTTGCGCCCCATCGCGTCGATGGCATAGATGTTGCTGCCATTTGCATCGGATTCGGCAGTCGCGAGGCCATCTTTCGTCAATGAGATGTTTCCGTTGTTGGCGTCTTCTTTGTAGAACGTCGCAGTAACCGGTGTACCCGCGCGCGTCGTCACGGTGAACTGCTGGGATTCGCCTTTCGCAAGGTAAACTAGCGCGGGGTGGATTTCGATCGAATTATTGTCTTCCAGCACCGTGACAGCGCAGGTGTCCCGGATGGAATCGTCAGCAGCGGACCAGACCACGACCGTCGCCTTGCCGTACCCGCGCGCGGTGACCAGTCCGTCCTGGTTCACCGTTGCGGAGTCACCGGAACAGTACCATCCATAGCTGCCGTCGCCGCCCTCATAGTCGTAGGAAAGCTGGAACGTCTCCCCCTCGCGAAGCGTCACGGACTTGTGCGAGATCATCAGCGTCTTGGGTGGCTCCATCACGTGAAACTCACGAGACAGAACCGTGCCGTCCGGCGCGGTGACCGAAATGGTCGCCCGGCCATACCCCACCGCTTCAAACTCATCGATGTGGTATTCGCGGAAATCAATTACCGAAGGATCTGAGGTTGTCCATTCACGGACTCCATCACTCCAGTATACTGCCGTCGCGGTGCCGTCCGAGTTCAGCCTGTATACTTGCGGATCGAGCCGGGTACCGATGCGGATGTCATCGCGCTCCGAAATACGCAGGAAATACTGTGGTTCTTCAACCTCGCCCAGCGCTAACGCCGGAATCAGGGCGATCAACAGACATAGTAGAGCCAATGCAGCCAAATCGGTTTTTCTCATGTCGATGAATCCTTTCTCGACTTAATCGTCCATGAAACTTGATGCATTATCATGCTACTATTATATGGAAGAAATGATGTTCTTGTCAAATATCATAGATCTTTTCATCAGCTAAATAGAGACAATGGAGAAGGTCTGCGAAGCGGTGGGTGTGGAGCATCGCGGGCTGCACGCGCTCCGGCACTCCTTTGCCAGCAACCTATACGCGCGAGGCGTAGAGGTCAAGATCATCTCCAAGCGCCTGGGTCACGCGAGCGTGGAGATCACCTACAACCGGTACATCCACTTTTTCGAGGGGGACATCGACGAGACGCTTCGGCAGGCAGTGGGAACTTAATCGGGGAAGTGGAAAGGCGGGCAGCCTTGTTGAGATGACAAGGATGTCCGCCTTTGATTATTTTGGATAATTCGAACCATTTCTGTTCGGTGATCACTCTTCTGCGCAACACAGAGCCAAACTTCAATGATCTTGAAAAACCCGGCAGGTCAGAGGCTTGGTAAACCATTTTCAGAAGGGTACTGTCGCGCCCCGCGCGGACGCGTGGGTTGAAACACAACCTCTGTATTGATGCGGCCCAGAAGGGCGTCGTCGCGCCCCGCGCGGGCGCGTGTGTTGAAACAACCAAGAGGATGCTTCTTACGACGCCGCAGACGCCGTCGCGCCCCGCGCGGTCACCCAACGCTGGAAGGAGTATTACAGTACAGAGCGGCCGCATTCAAGACTGGGCAGCAGGCCGCCCGCGCCACAAACGATTATCCCTTGTTCCGCTTTAGCGTAGGATACTGCTGGGCGGCCTGCCCGTCAAGGGTAAATGAAACGGCTTCGCCGCCTTGACCGCCACGCCGTTAAGCGGTACAATGCGGTCAAGCGGAGCAAGGGGAACTCTTCCCCAGATGGGGATTCACGAACTTTGAGTTTGGTACAACGTCGGGGGGCAGGTCAATCCTGATGCGCGTAGCATCAAATCCACCCATCAAATTCCTATCGTTGTTTGTGCCGTCGCAAATCAGGATGGTTAATAACTATAGTCAAAATCTATCCTAGTCACCAGGCGCGTCGAATAGTCGATATCTACGGAAAACTCGTACGTCTCATCGTCATCATTGTATATGAAATGTAAAGCCCATTCATCAAACTGTACCTTATCTGGTACGCCGTACAGATTTAGCACTTCCGAGACCGGAGTACCTGACTTGACGCCGCGTGTTGTGACAACGCCTTGATCAAGACTAGCTGTGAACCCTCCGAAAATATCCTCTTCACTCTCTTCATCCTTGAAATATCGGAAGGTGATATGTCGAAAGTCCCAGAATCGATCCCGACCTAAATACCCATCCGGAATGGCGTATTTCGTGTAGTAGAAACCGTCTCCAGATTTGAATAGGATCTTTACCCAATTGGGAAAAAACTGGGAGACTTGGGCGAAAGTGGCGGGCAGCAAAAGCTTTTTGCCATCTATGAAAATCGCTTCATCCTGTGGCGAGATTCCTGAGGCGGGCGCGTCGGCCACCAGCACAAGCAGGGCACTTTCGATTCTATCACCATCCTCGTTAACCAGCCCGGTTTTCGCGGATATAACCGCATATCCGGCCTTTAACGTCTTTAGCAGGCCTGTGGAACTCACCGTTGCCACAGTAGGATCTGAAGAGGACCAGACAATGTTCGGCCACCTTGCAGAATCAGGATCTAGGATCACATTCAGCTGCATCGACTGAAGGCCATAAAGCATGCATCCTGACATGATCTCTATGTCGGTATCGAGGAAATCATACAACCCAAATCTCTCAGTATCCTGGTAGCCAATGTAAATCTGGTAAATTGGTGGAATTGGAACCGTCACTATGCAACTGCCATAC
>JAEZLZ010000148.1 GCA_023415055.1 Bacillota bacterium
GTGCTGGTATCATTCTTCTGATTGGAGGCTTAGCAGCATAATGAATATATTTATTAATATCGGATTTATTATAGCAGCCCCTTTTGTCGGCGGTCTGCTCACCGGAATTGACAGAGTAATTACGGCAAGAATGCAGGGAAGACAAGGCCCTCCGGTACTGCAGCCCTTCTATGATGTAATGAAGCTTATTCAGAAGGAATCCATTGAAGTCAATTCGATGCATCGCTTCTTTGTTTATATATCTCTGGTCTTTGCGATCTTTGCTACTGGAATATTGATCACCGGCGGAGATATCCTGCTGGCAGTATTTGCTTTAACCTTAGGCTCGATTTTCTTTGTTCTCGGAGGTTATGCATCTAACTCACCCTACAGCATCATCGGTTCGGAGAGAGAACTGTTGCAAATCATGGCTTATGAGCCTATGGTATTGTTAACGTGTGTCGGACTGTATTATGCAGACAGAAGTTTTTTTGTAAAGGAGATTGTCAGTAACCAGATTCCGGCAATCGTATACCTTCCGGGTATCTTTATCGGATTGGTGTTCATTCTCACCTTTAAGCTTCGTAAGTCTCCCTTTGATCTAAGTATGTCTCATCATGGACATCAGGAGATTGTAAAGGGTATCACAACAGAATACTCCGGTAGAGATTTAGCAGTGATCGAGGTCACCCATTGGTACGAAGTAATCTTTACTTTGACTCTGGTCTATGTATTTTTTGCAACTTCCTCACCCATCAGCCACATTGCAGCAGTAATTATCTGCGGCTTGGTATACTTACTGGAGATTGTGATTGATAATGCCTTTGCCAGACTAAAGTGGCAGCAAGCCTTTATCTCTGCCTGGATTATCACAGGTACGATGGGTATCATTAATTTATTGATTTTATCCTATTTCAGATAATGTTAAATTACTTTGCAATTGTGAATTATAAATAATAGACGGAAGTTTATGCCCGCCTTTGACGGATTGGAGCAATAATATGAAATATGTAAAAAAATCACCATGGATATTACATTATGACGGATCCAGCTGCAATGGTTGTGATATCGAGGTTTTAGCCTGCTTAACCCCTTTATATGATGTGGAGCGCTTCGGAATCATTAATACAGGTAATCCGAAACATGCAGATATTTTATTGATCACCGGTAGTGTAAATGAGCAAAATATACCCGTGGTTAAACAGCTGTATGAGCAGATGGCAGAACCTAAGGTAGTCGTTGCAATCGGAATTTGTGCGACCTCGGGTGGTATCTTTGCAGAGTGCTATAATGTAGTAGGCGGAGTGGACAAGGTATTGCCGGTGGATGTTTATGTACCTGGCTGTGCAGCACGTCCGGAAGCAATCATTGACGGTGTAGTAAAGGCATTGTCAATCCTTGAAGAAAAGTCGAAGGATGCCCGTAAGAAGAGCAAAAGAGCGTGAGAATAAGCGTCTCACATTCTTTAAGCCGCATCGAAGATGTAAAATTGGAGTTGGTGTGAGAAAAAGAGTCTTACACAATATGAGCTGTATCAAAGATGCAGAATTGGAGGTAATGTGAGGAAAAACGTCTCACATAGTAAAAACTGCGAAGTTCGTTCGTTGGAACGAACTCCTGGTTCTTACAGGTTTTTGAACTGCATCATAGATGCAGAATTGGAGGTAATTGAATGGGTCAACAGACAATTAAGGTAATCTCATCAAATGAATTGCTGGCTGAGGTACTCCATCTGAAAAATGATGGTTATCGTCTGGTCGCGATCACCTGTACCTGTAAAGATGGTATGGAGTTAAGTTATTCCTTTGATAAGAATTATGAGCTTTTGAATCTACGAATTAATATCGGGCTGGAGGATGAGATTTCAAGCATCAGCTTTATCTATCCCTTTGCCTTTTTATACGAAAATGAAATTAAAGAGTTATTTGGTGTAATGATAAAGGATATCGCAGTAGATTTTAATAATTCCTTATATAAGATACCGGTAACAACACCATTTCGGAAGGAGGGTTCAGAGTAATGGGAAATAGAACTGTAGTACCCTTTGGTCCCCAGCATCCCGTACTTCCGGAGCCAATTCATTTGGATCTGGTGCTTGAGGATGAGAAAGTAGTAGAAGCAATTCCCCGAATCGGATATATTCACAGAGGTTTAGAGAAACTGGTAGAAAAAAAAGATTTTCAGCAGTATACTTATGTAGCAGAGAGAATCTGCGGTATCTGCTCTTTCATGCATGGCATGGGTTATTGTATGACGATTGAAAGCATTATGGAGATTGAGATACCGGAGAGAGCAAAGTTTCTCCGTACAATTTGGGCGGAATTGTCCCGTATGCATAGCCATATATTATGGCTCGGTTTATTGGCGGATGCGTTTGGCTTTGAAAGCTTATTCATGCAATCCTGGAAGATCAGAGAACAAATACTTGATATTTTTGAAGAGACGACCGGAGGCAGGGTTATTTTCTCCGTTTGTGATATCGGTGGAGTGAGAAAGGATATCAGCGCAGAGACTTTAAAGAAAATCGTTGGAATCCTGACTCAGGTTGATAAAGAGCTCAAGGAGTTAACTGATGTATTTCTTAAGGATACCTCTGTAAAGACCCGTACCAAGGGAGTGGGTGTCTTATCAAAGCAGGCTGCCTTTGATCTGGGTGCAGTAGGACCGATGGCGAAGGCCAGCGGAATTGAACTGGATATGCGTACACAAGGCTATGCGGCATATGGTAAGCTTAATTTTACGCCGATTACAGACACCAAGGGTGACTGCTATGCCAGAACTAAAGTAAGAATAAAAGAAATATTCCAATCAATTGATTTAATCAAACAATGCATAGATTTGATTCCGGAGGGTGAGATTAAGGTAAAAGTAACCGGCAATCCCAATGGAGAATATTTTACTCAGATAGAACAACCACGTGGGGAGGTAGTATATTATGCAAAGGGCAACGGCTCCAAATTCCTTGACCGAATGAGAGTAAGAACCCCTACCTTTGCGAATGTACCTGCTTTACTGGAAACCTTAAAGGGCTGTTCCCTGGCGGATGTGCCGATTTTAATCCTGACGATTGATCCCTGTATCAGTTGTACGGAACGATAATATATCGCTGCTAATACAGCGGAATTGAGGTAATTATGTCTATAATGCGTATGAGCAAGACCTTATTTAAAAATTTATTCCATGGTCCGTATACAGTACAATATCCAATCAAGAAGAAGGATCAATATGAGCGCACCAGAGGTAAGATCGGAATCGATATTGACGATTGTATCTTCTGCAGCATGTGCCAAAGACGTTGCCCTACCGGAGCAATTAAGGTAGATAAGACAACCTTCTCCTGGAGCATTGAACGTCTGTCCTGCATCCAGTGCAATTATTGTACTGAGGTATGCCCTAAGAAATGTCTGCACATGGAGAATCAGTATACAACACCTTCCTTCGGGAAAGTAAGGGATGAATTTATCAAATGCACGAATACCCAATCACAAAACGAATCATAGAAATAGCGCAGGAATATGCCATCAAAAACAACGCAGACGAGGTAAAGGTAATCAATCTGATTGTCGGTGATTACAGCGGATATGTAGCAAGTTCTATCGAATTGTATTTTGATATCATTGCAGAAGGAAGCCGATGCGAGAAGGCGAAACTTAATATAGAACGTGTCAAGCCAAAGCTTAAGTGTAATTCCTGCGGTGAATTATTTGAGCGAAAGCCCTATTCCTTCGAGTGTCCCAGCTGCCACGGAGAAGGAAGTCCGACGGATATCGGGCAGGAGTTCTATATCCGTTCCATTGAGATTTAGAGGAAATGGAGATTAATTATGTCTGAAAATAAAGAAATAGAAATCATGCAGTCCGTATATGATAAAAACGACGAGGTTGCAGCAAGAATCAATCAAGAATTAAGTAAGAAAGGTATCTTTGCTATCAATGTCATGGGTGCTCCCGGAGCTGGGAAAACCACCACCCTGATTAATATTATAAAACGTATGGAGTCGATCACACCCTATGTTATCGAAGGTGATATTGAAGCTGATTTTGATACAAAAACCCTTCAGAGCCTTGGGGTTAAGGCAATTCAGATCAATACCGGTGGTGCTTGTCACCTTGACTCTCCGTTAATCGGAGATGCAGTAGAAGAACTGAAGTTGTCCGATGGAGTCTTATTTATCGAGAACATCGGTAATCTGGTATGCCCCGCAGAGTTTATGATTGGAGAACATGCGAAAATGCTGATCTCCACAGTGACGGAGGGAAGCGATAAGCCCTATAAGTATCCGTTGGCTTTTGAGAAAGCGGATATTATCCTACTAAATAAATGTGACTTGTTACCTTATATTGATTTTGATGAAGAATTCTTTATGAAAGGTGTGAGAGCATTAAATAAAACCGCACCGGTCATCAAGGTATCCGGTAAGACGGAAGAAGGTTTTGAAGAAGTAGCAGAATGGATCAGAGGAAAAATCTTTTAATCACAAATAGAATAATGGTATATGGCATGGTGCAAGGGGTTGGATTTCGACCCCTTGTTTATCATATTGCCGAAAAATATGGTATTATGGGTACCGTACGTAATCTGGGTGGAGCAGTTGAAATCATTGCTCAGGCATCGGAACAAAGACTGAATGAGTTTCTGGCAGAGCTTCAAGGTACAGCAGAAGGAGGACATGAGATTCTGCGTATCTCGGTAGAACCTTACAAACCGCAGGAAAAGAATACTACGAGGAAACCGGGGGATTTATCCTTTGCTGGTAGCGAAGAGATTAGAGCGGTGTCTTTTCAAGAATTTACGATTACAGAAAGCAACAGCAGTAAGGCACTTCGAATTCTGCCGCCGGATCTGCCGGTATGTTCGGAATGTGAACGGGAATTATATGACACTAAGGATAGAAGATATGGGAATCCATTTATCAGCTGTGTCGCCTGCGGACCCAGGTATACAGTTATGGAGGAGCTTCCCTATGATCGGGAAACTACCACGATGGTTGATTATCCTATGTGTGAACAGTGCCTGGATGAATACACCTCACCGAAGAGCCGCAGGCATCATGCTCAGACGATATCCTGCCATGAGTGTGGACCGTATCTGATCTTTCGGGCTCACGGTAATCAAAAGGAAAATGCTTTGGAGTTGCTTCGAGAACAGGCATTATTACGCGCGGTGGAGCTTTTGCGTTCCGGAGGGATTCTTGCGGTAAAAGGAATCGGCGGTTATCATTTTGTGTGTTCACCATTTCAGGAGGAAAGTGTACGTAGGCTGAGACTGCTTAAGGGCAGAGAAGAGAAGCCTTTTGCTGTAATGTTTGCAAATATGGATCAGATTATGGAATACTGTGAAGTATCTAAGGAGGAGAAGAAGCTTCTATTGTCTCGTCCGAGACCGATTGTTCTACTTGCATCAAGGAAAGAGCTTGCTCCCTCGGTAAACCGGGGAAGCATCTTCACAGGTACATTCCTCCCTTATACCCCCTTGCAGCTGATGCTTACAAAGGAATGCGGACCTTTGGTTATGACAAGCGGCAATATCTCTGGCCAGCCGATCATACGTGAGGATTCCGTAATGCTTAACCTGGAGACCACTTATCTGGACGGAGTATTATATAACACCCGAAGAATTGTTCGTTCCGTGGATGATTCGGTTGCTAAGATAGTAGATCACGATTCGATGATGATTCGAAGAAGCCGGGGTTATGTTCCATATCCGATTTGGATCGATGCTGAGGCAGAGGACCAAGCGGAGCAACCGATGATATTTGCAGCCGGTGGTGATCTAAAAGCTGCCTTCTGTCTTTATCGAAGCGGTGCAGCCTTTGTATCACAGCATTTTGGAGATCTGGAGGAAACAGAAGTCTGTAATGAATATGAACAAAGTGTGATGGATTTAACACATCTGCTCGCGATCACACCGTCGCTCGCTGTCTGCGATCTTCATCCGAATTATTACTCCGGGCGGTTTGCCATGGGACTTGGTTTACCGGTGCTTAAGGTCCAGCACCATCATGCTCATATTGCATCAGTGATGGCGGAGCATTCTCTGAAGGGCTGTATCATCGGTGTGGCCTTTGATGGTACCGGTTACGGAACTGACGGTAATATCTGGGGAGGAGAATTCTTAGTATGCGAGGGAGCAGATTATCAGCGTGCAGCGCATCTTAATTATATACCGATCCTTGGTGGGGATCAGTCCATGAAAGATGCAAATAAGACAGCAACCTGTTACCTGAGTCATCTCGGTCTGGAGGAATATATCCGAGATGAGCGTGTAGAATTAATTAAAGCAGCATTGAAGCAAAATATCAATTGTATCCAGACCTCAAGTATGGGAAGACTATTTGATGCCGTTGCCTCGATACTGTCAATTGGTCAGTATAACCGGTATGAAGGAGAATGCGCAGTACTGCTGGAACAAGAGGCAATTCTTGCTGAGAGTACACATATATCGGCATCGCAGCTTTCGATTGCAATATCTGAGAAAAATGAGATAATAGACATAGACGTTAAGCCAATGCTGAAGCAACTCTGCAGGTTAAGAGATACGGTCGGGGTACCGGCACTTGCACTTGGATTTCATTATGCAATCGCAGATATGATTGTTCGGGTATGCGAGCTTCTACGTGTGCGCTGCGGCAGCTCGCAGGTAGCACTCAGCGGAGGCGTGTTCGTAAATTCAATTCTTACGGAAAAAGCTGCAGAAAAATTAAGAGAGCATGGCTTCAATGTCTATAAGAATCGGGAAGTCCCATCGGGAGATGGCGGGATCAGCTTAGGACAGACCTATCTGGGACAAAGAGCGATGATGATAGATAACAGAAAGGTATAGGTAAAATTATGTGTGTAGCAGTACCCGGTAAAGTCCTTGAAATAAAGGGAAATACCGCAAAAATAAATGTAATGAATAATATTACCGAGGCAGATATCCGTCTGGTATCTGTGAAACCGGGAGATTATGTCCTTCTTCATGCAGGTTGTGTAATAGAAGTAATGAAGAAGGATGCGGCAGAGGAACTCATAGAATTATTTGAAGAACTCGAACAGTAAGGCTGCAGCTGTCCAAGGGACAAAATAGAATACGACCGGAGTATGCTTGCTGAAGAAAAGAAAGGTATGGTTATTGATATGATAACGCTAGAACAGGTGATAAAGGAACTTGGCAGCTATGATAAAAAGCCGATAAAGATAATGGAGGTCTGCGGAACACACACTTCTAGTATCTTTAAACATGGTATTCGAAGCATGATCTCTTCGAAGCTGGAGCTCATCTCCGGACCCGGCTGCCCTGTGTGTGTAACTGAGTCAGCTTATATTGATAAATTAGTAGAATATTCTTTGAAGGAGAACCACTGCGTTCTTACCTTTGCTGATATGCTGAAAGTAAGAGGAACTTCGATGTCTCTCACAGAAGCGAAGGCTGTCGGAGGTAAGGTAAGAATGCTGTACTCACCCTTAGCAGCAGTTAAGCTTGCCATCGAGGAACCTGAGACTCAGTTTATCATTGCGGCGGTAGGCTTTGAGACAACCACGCCTATCTATGCGTTAATAATGGATGAAGTGATTAAAAACCAGATAAACAATATCCGACTTCTTACATCGATGAAAACGATTCTTCCAGCCCTGACCTATATTTGTGAAAATGAAGAGGGAATTGATGCCTTTTTATGCCCGGGACATGTCAGTGTTATCACAGGCAGCCGAATCTATGAGGAGCTGGTAAAAAAATATCATAAACCCTTTGTGATCGCCGGCTTTGAAGGAGAGCATATCCTCGGAGCAGTCTATGAGATCGTCCGTCAGATAAACGACCAATCCTTCCATACAAAAAATTTGTATCCCAGTGTCGTGAGTGAGGAGGGCAATAAGAAGGCGCAGGAGCTTATCGAGGAATATTTTGAAGCGGTAGATGACAATTGGCGGGAGATCGGGCGAATACCCGAATCCGGGCTTCGGCTGCGAGAAAAATATCGTGAATACGATGCCGGAAGCTCTTTCCCGGTAACCCAAACCGAGCATCCGAAGGGCTGTCGGTGCAGGGATGTCGTTCTTGGGCGAATTCATCCGGTGGATTGTCCACTATTTTATAAAGTCTGTACTCCAATGAATGCCATTGGTCCCTGTATGGTTTCAACGGAGGGCGCCTGCGGTATCTGGTATAAGAACGGAGGAAAAAGCCAATGAAAATAAATATGTCCCATGGAAGCGGAGGAGCTTTGACCAGCAAGCTGATCCATGAGGTTTTTCTACAACATTTTAATAATCCTATTTTGAATCGTATGGAGGATGCTGCTGTATTAAAGGTGTCGGGTAAAATTGCATTTACTACTGATTCCTTTGTTGTGACGCCGATGTTCTTTCCGGGTGGGAACATCGGAAAACTTGCCGTCTGCGGGACGGTCAATGATCTGACGATGATGGGAGCAATACCGAAATACCTTACGGCAGGCTTCATCATTGAGGAGGGTACGGAGCTTTCACAGATTGAAGACATCGCGCGGGCCATGGCTGAAACGGCAAAGGAAGCCGGAGTGAAGATAGTCGCCGGTGACACTAAGGTGATTGAAGGAAAAGGCAATGTGTACATCAATACCTCCGGTATCGGTGAGATCGTTAAAAACGGTATCAGTGTCTCGAATTGCCGTAAGGGAGATATCGTTCTGGTATCCGGTAATCTGGGTGAACATCATGCAGCAATCATGTCAAAACGTATGGATATTGAGAATGAGATTGTAAGTGATTGTGCACCCTTGACCGGAATACTGAAGGAGCTTCTGGTGGATAAGATACCGATACGATTTATGCGTGATATCACCCGCGGTGGTTTAGCTACCATTCTGAATGAGATAGCCGAAAGCTCACATTGCGGTGTAACGATAGAAGAAACAAGATTACCGGTAAGTAATGAAATCAAGGGCTTTTGCGATATTCTGGGTCTTGATCCGCTCTATATGGCAAACGAAGGTAAACTGTTGGCTGTCGTACCGAAGGCAAAGGCGAATATGGCTCTGGCTGCAATGAAGCGAAACAAATATGGCAAAAATACTGTGATTTTAGGGGAGATCACAGAGGGAAACAGTGTAACGATGACGACCAGATTGGGAGGGCGAAGAAAAATTGATCTTCTCTATGGAGAAGGACTCCCCCGAATCTGTTAAGTGAAAAAACAATTATGAAGGACAGGAGAGAAGATAGCATGCCTGAGTTTCAGACCTTATTATTTGATGCGGATAACACCTTATTTGACTTTACGGCCTGTGAAAGAGCGGCACTGGAGCTTGCGTTTTCACAACACAGCTACCCACTGAATGATGAGATACGTGGACTTTATGAACAGATTAACGTAGGTTTATGGAAGCAATATGAACAAGGTCTTTTGGATCGTAGAACAGTCATCTACTCCCGGTTTGGACTGTTGTTTCGCGAACTGGGGATCGATGATGATGGTGTTGGCTTTGAAGATATCTATCAGGATCTGCTTGGCCGACAGCATGTCATGATTCCGGAGGCATTTGAGGTGGTTGAACATCTTCATCGAAACTATGATCTTTATATCGTAACAAACGGAGTGACCGCAACACAGCTGAGAAGGCTGAAGGATTCCGGTATGGATCGGTATATGAAAAAGATCTTTGTCTCTGAGGAGACCGGGTATCAGAAACCGATGCGGGAATACTTTAATTATTGCTTCGAACGCATTCCTCAGTTTGACCCTGCCAAAGCATTAATCATTGGTGATTCATTGTCTTCCGATATTCAGGGAGGCATAAATGCGGGAATCAAGACCTGTTGGTACAACCCGAATAAGGAGAATAATATATTTTCCTCTAACATTGATTATGAGATTAGCAGCTTAAAGGAGCTTTATCATTTTTTATAGTTTAGTGAAACTTCCTATGTCAGATATAAATTACTTAAAATAGTTGAATATATGAGCCTATACCTTTGGTTTAGATCCCTGATAGCACCTAAATCAAGCATTATGAAAAGGAGTAGAATATGAGTTTGACTTTAAAGAAGGATGAAGCATTTAATATCATCATCTCAGGATATGGCTGTCCCCAGGAGATGACACTTGCCCAGTACCGAATAGAGTATAGCGGAGCATACCAGAAACTTTGGCACACAGAGGTACATAACGCCAGTTTTGTGACAAAGTCTGAGGATTATCTGTTTACCGTAACAGAACATGATGATTTCTGCACGGTATATATGTTTAAAAAGAGTGAACAAGGATATGAACTGGTAGATCAGAGAAACCTGGAAGGCGGAGCCTTATGTCATATTACCTTCGGGACGAAGCAAAAGGTACTATATGGTGCCTGCTATGGGACAGGAACAGTCTTTGCGATCCGTGTAACGGACGAAGGATTTGGAGAATTGATTTTTTCTGAGATCCAACAGGCTGAGGCAGAACAGGAATTAACCCGCGCTCATTGCGTTCTGTTAAATGCCAGGGAGGATGAACTCCTGACTGTGAATATCGCTTTGGATCGGCTCTTCTGCTATAAACTGAAGGAGGGTATCCCTTTCTTGTCCAAAAGCATTGCACTGCCGAAGGGAGTCGGACCGAGGCATGCTATCTATTCTAAGGATGAGAAATACTTATATGTAGTTACAGAATATTCGAATGAGATCTTTGTCTATAACTATGATAAGGGAGAGTTTTTACAGAGAATCTCAACCTTGTCTGAAGATTTTACCGGAGTAAGTAATTGTTCCACTCTTTGCTTTTTAGGAGGTGGCAGATACCTTTATGCGGCTAACCGAGGTGCGGATACCATCACACTATTTTGTGTTGATTCGAAGGGAAGATTGAGCCGGATCAAGGAGTATCCCTGTGGAGGGAAACATCCGAGACATATGATTATTACGGAGAACGACGAATTTCTGATCATATGTAATCAATATTCGGATGTGGTTATTTGCTACCGTATCGAGGAAGGGACAGGAGAGCTCACAGAGAAAAAATTCGAAATTCCATTCGGTAATCCGAGCGGCATCCTTCAAGAATAAGCTTTGACCGTCGAGCAGGCGGTAATATGCTACCCTCTATAGGAATTTGAAATATTTCGATTCCTATTGAGGGAATTTTTTAATTCAATTGAAAATAATGATGATGTCCTTAGCCAGGATTGGGATATCATTTATAAGACTTGATACACGAACATACGTATGGTAGAATAAAAGAAGAATGATAATTGATTTAGGAGGCATCGATATGGAATTATTAACGGGGTTAAATGACGAGCAGAAGCAGGCGGTGACGACGACTGAGGGGTATGTAAGAGTGATCGCCGGTGCTGGTTCCGGCAAGACAAGAGCACTGACCCATCGTTTTGCTTATCTGGTGAATGAGCTCGGTATCTCAACCTCGAATATTCTTTGCGTAACCTTTACCAATAAAGCGGCGAATGAGATGAAACGTCGTATCCGCAGTATGATAGGTGATAACGACACGGGCTTTATCAGCACTTTCCACGGCTTCTGTGTGCAGGTGCTGAAGGAGGAGATCCATGTGCTCCATTATCCGAGGAGCTTCCTTATTCTGGATACGGAGGATGTGAACAGTATTTTACATACGATCTTTGAGGATATGGGTCTAAATTCAAAAAATTATACCTTTCCGACCTTGATTGATATGTTTACTGAGCGGAAATCTCGGGAGGACTACCTGGAAGACATCCTGAATACAGATCACGAGGTCTTAAAGGACAAGTTCCGCCATGCCGTAAAACAGGAGGATGCTATTTTTTATCGCTATCTGTATGAGCAGAAGAAATGCTTTGCATTAGACTTTGACGATTTGATTAATTTTGTTCTCTATTTGTTTGAACATTATGAGGACATACGAAGCAGGTGGCAACAGCGCCTGGAATATATCATGGTAGACGAATTTCAAGATGTGAATGTCAGACAATACCGCCTGACACAAATTCTCAGCGATTACCACCATAATCTGTTTATTGTAGGCGATCCGGACCAGACCATCTACTCCTGGAGAGGCGCGAGAGTAGAATATATTCTTAATTTTGATAAGGAATATCCGAAGTCAAAGACAATCATGATGGATAAGAATTATCGCTCGACGCCAAATATTATCAATGCTTCTAATTCTTTGATCGCCAAGAATAAGAAGCGGATGGATAAGAAGCTGGTTGCAATGACGCATACAGAGATCCCTGTAATCTATAATCATGCGAAAACTACCGGTTTGGAGGCTGAGTGGATCGCAGATCAGATTACTACGCTTATAGAATCAGGAAGAAAGTTGAGTGATATCGCTATCCTGTACCGATCCCATTTTATTTCCAGAAGCTTTGAAGAGGTATTTATCAAGAAAAATATTCAATATACCATTTATAGCGGAATAGAATTCTATAAGCGCAAAGAGATTAAGGATGTACTCTGTTATCTCAGAATGCTTGTCAATGCCGATGATATCTCCTTTACAAGAATTGTTAATCTTCCGAAACGAAATATCGGAGAAAGAAGAATGACACTACTGAAGGAGTATGCAGATAAGAATAATTGTACCTTGTATCAGGCATTGCAGCAGAACCTGGAGCATGAGCTTCTTGTTAAGACAAAGGCGAAGGAATTTCTGCTTCTGATTGATAAATATAAGGCTGTCTATGAGGAGATGAAGCTGTCGGAGTTACTTACGAATATACTGAATGAGAGTGGCTACGAGGCACTTCTTCGGACAAACGGCGAGCAGGAGCGTCTTGATAATCTTGCGGAGCTGAAGCAATCAATTTTTGAATATGAACGGGATGCGGGAGAAGAATGTTCTCTGCCGGATTATCTGGACCGAATCTCCCTTTATACGAATTTGGATCAAAAAGAAAAATGTGATGCGATTCAGATGATGACGATTCACAATGCAAAGGGACTCGAATTTCCTTATGTATTTGTATGTGGCCTGAATGAAGGGATCTTTCCCAGCAAGCATGTAGATACAAAGGATAAGCTTGAGGAAGAGCGCAGGCTTGCCTATGTTGCTTATACCAGGGCGGAACGGGCACTATTCTTAAGTGATGCCGAAGGCGTGAATTATGACGGATCTTATCGCTATCCCTCAAGATTTATCTTCAATGTAGAGAAGGCATATCTGAATTATACTGTGGAGCTGGAGGAAAGATTGGTCAGCGACGCGGGCTTTTATATCGAACAGAATGAACGAAAGCTGGAGGGAGACACCACCAGGCTACAGGTAGGAGATTGTGTACGGCATAGCGTATTTGGTCGCGGGAGAATAATTGGAATCAACGAAGAAATCTCAAGCTATGTCATATTGTTTGATACGATGGAGACATCCAGAAACATAAGTTTCCGGATACGACTGGAGCGGCTAGAAGAAAACGGATAGAAGAAATCGATGGAGCGGACAAAAGAAAGAAAGAAGGAGAAATAAAAATGAATAAATACAGGATGATCTATATCAGTGCCATGCTGATCTTCGGAAGTATCGGACTTGTATCGAGGAATATCAATCTCTCTTCAGGACAGATTGCGCTATCCAGGGGAGTGATCGGAAGTATATTTTTATTATTGGCGAGTTGGATGCTGAAGGAGAAGCTTTCTTGGAAGCAGATAAAGCCAAATCTGGTACTATTGGTTTTATCTGGTGCAGGCATCGGCTTCAATTGGATCTTAATGTTTGAAGCATATCATTATACCTCAATTGCAAATGCAACCCTGGCATATTATTTTGCTCCGGTATTTGTAGTTCTTCTTTCGCCATTCTTACTAAAGGAGCATCTGACCATCGTAAAAACTGGCTGTGTATTTGCGGCGATGCTTGGTATGTTCCTGATCGTCGGAATTGGAGGAGGAGAAGGTAAGAATCATGTTATCGGGATAGGCTATGGAATGGCAGCTGCAGTCTTATATGCCAGTGTGGTGATTCTGAATAAATTCCTAAAGGGTCTGTCGGGATTAGAGACGACCCTGATTCAGATCAGCTGTGCAACTATGGTATTACTGCCTTACATTCTGATAACAGAGCCGATTAGAATCTTTCAAACGGATATAAAGTCTATGACATTTCTAATTATAATGGGGCTTGTGCATACAGGATTGGCATATCTGCTATATTTTACAGGAATGAGAAAGCTGAAAGGCCAATCGGTCGCGGTACTTAGCTATACGGATCCTATCTCAGCCATCCTTATGTCCGGTATATTTCTCGGGGAGCAGTTAACCACATTGCAAATCCTTGGAGGGGTATTAATTTTGGGAGCAACTTTATATAGTGAAGTTTCCGATAGAAAACAAAGAACAACCATCTAGATGAATATTGGATTACGGTAATTTATGATGACTTTTCGCTAGGACAAAAGTATGATAAAAAAATATCATTTGATTCAAATTTACTCTTTATTTATGAATGCACTTATTGTATAATTGGATATAATAATAGTAATTGTTATTATTTAATGTGATGGAGTAAAGTAATGATATATTGAAATAAGGTTCTAAAATTGATTCAATATGCTTAAAGATAAACTACTGAGAGCATCTTAAGCATATATACTTTTGATAAGAAAAGGAGCTGACAAGAATGAAAGTTGTAGTAATTGGATGTACCCATGCTGGTACAGCTGCAGTAAAGACAATATTAAGTGAGAATCCAAAGGCAGAGATTACCGTATTTGAGAGAAATGATAATATTTCCTTCTTATCCTGCGGTATTGCTTTATACGTCGGAGGAGTAGTCAAGGATGCGGCTGGGTTATTCTATTCCAACCCGGAGGAGCTTGGCAAGCTGGGAGCAATCATTAAGATGAAACATAATGTAAAAAGTATCGATACCGAAGCCAAGAAAGTGGTAGCTGAGAACCTGGCTACCGGAGAGATGGTTGAGGCTACTTATGATAAGCTAGTTAATACTACCGGATCCTGGCCAATTATTCCCCCGATTCCCGGAATTGATAGTAAGAACATTCTGCTCTGCAAGAATTATGAACAGGCGAATGTGATTATCAGTAAAGTAAAGGATGCTGAGAAGGTTGTTATAGTTGGTGGTGGCTACATTGGAATCGAATTAGTAGAAGCCTTCCATGAATCTGGAAAGGAAGTAACCTTGATTGATGGTCTGGATAGGATTCTGAATAAATATCTTGATAGTGAATTCACGGATATCCTTGAGGAGGACTTAAGAAAACGTGGAATTACACTGGCTTTGAATCAGGCAGTGGAGCGCTTTACAGCGAATGATCAAGGTGAAGTGAATGCTGTTGTGACTGCGAAGGGCGAATATAAAGCAGATCTTGTAATCCTGTGTGTCGGCTTCCGTCCGAATAATGAACTTCTTAAGGGTAAAGTAGATATGCTTCCAAACGGCGCGATTGTCGTGGATGATTATATGAGAAGCAGTAATTCAGATATCTTTGCTGCAGGAGACAGCTGTGCTGTTCATTATAATCCAAATGGTGGTCAGGCCTATATTCCATTAGCAACCAATGCAGTAAGAATGGGTATGCTGATTGGCAAGAATATAAATGGTCCTAAGGTAAAATATCGCGGAACGCAATCTACCTCAGGACTTCATCTCTTTGGCTATAACATCGGTTCTACCGGAGTTACGGTAGGAAGTGCAGCGGCATTTGGATTAAAAGTACATTCAGTAATTGTTAAGGACAACTATCGCCCTGAATTTATGCCAACCACGGAGGAGGTTCTCATGCAGCTGGTGTATGAAGAGGGAACCAACCGTATCGTAGGCGGACAGGTAATGTCCAAGTACGACATTACGCAGTCGGCAAATACTTTATCTTTAGCAATCCAGAACAAGATGACCATTGAAGACCTTGCTTACGTCGATTTCTTCTTCCAACCGCATTTTGATCGTCCCTGGAATTATCTGAATCTTCTTGCTCAGGCTGCCTTAGAGCAGGAGAGAAAAAGATCAGAATAATATGAACAACCTAGAGAAGAATGTCACAGATTGCAGGTTGGGTTGCGGAGCCTGCTGTATTGCTCCCTCTATATCCTCACCGATACCCGGTATGCCGGAGGGAAAACCAGCCGGAGTTCGCTGTATCCAATTGACCGAAGATAATCTCTGTATGCTGTTTGAATCGACACTTCGACCGAGGGTATGTTCTAGCTTAAAGCCCTCTGCTGAGATGTGTAAGGACAGTAATCAATCAGCGATGGAGTATCTTACTAGATTGGAGATCGAGACTTCATAAAAAGTTCGGACTGGTACGGAAACGTGCGCCAGCCAGGTGCACTTATAAAAAGGGAGCTGCTGTAAGAATTAGTCCAAAAGGATTAGATCCTTGCAGCAGCTCACTTTTATGATTCCTAGCGAATGAGTACTAAACTGTAAGCTTTGTTCTTTCAATATAGTGTTCGCATTTTAGATATCGGCTAAGTCGCTTTTCGAAATCCTCCATCCGTATATCAATGTGATCAAAGACCTCCTCCAAAATTGGTTCGGTGACTGTAGCACCCATGCAGACCCATGCATAGTACTGAGCTATCGTGACGGAGGAGACAAGTTCATTATTAACGATACAAGGACTGGTTGGTCTGTGGTGATACAATGCCACCTCATACATCGGGAAGGGAAGATCCCATGTATCCAGCAGGTAACCGCCAATTTCCTGATGATTAAATTCATATTCCTCGAGATCCAGCTTTGCAAAATCGTCAACTGAATTAGAATCACTTCTTAATAATCCCTTATCCTGCAAGCTCTTAGCGATAACGATCAAACCGATGTTATGCATCAGTCCTGCGAACATCGCTGCCTCCGGAGGCTGCTTATGGAAGAAGGTCTCATAAAGAAACAGGAAGATACGGTTAGTCAGATATGCATGCTGCCATAGAATCTCCGGAGATGCTTCAATATCCTCAGAGTGTTTGGTATGAATAACGGCACATGCCCAGTGCATAAAACTCTTCAGATTATGGAGCCCGATATAGTTTGCTGCTTGCTTGGCGGTATTTGGCATAACACCGTATACTGCGGATTTGGCAACCTGGACGAGCAGGGAGGAGATCTCTTCATCTGCCTCAAGCCCTTCAATCAGAGCATCCATATTTTCGTCTTCAATTAAGGAGATGAGCTTCTCGCAACTATCGGGGATTTTAGCATTGCAACCCATAGACTCTATAGAAGATTTCAGATCCTTTGAATTTAAAACTATATCATCAGCAAAAAGCTTATTGATATTCTCAAGCAATTCGCTATTGTTCCAAGGTTTAAATACATATAGCTTAGCAACATTGTGCAGAAGGGCGCGGAACATGGGTTTTTCCTCCGCATAACCGCTAAGTATGATCCGGATAATCTTGGGGTATTTTTCCTTCACGATACTCAAAAGCTTATATCCATCGAGAATAGGCATCCTCATATCGCTGATTACCATATCGATATCTGTAGTCTCAATCAGCTTCAAAGCCTCTGCACCATTCTCTGCTGTGAAAATCTCATAATCTGTTTCTAAAAACATTCTAGATAATGCTTTTAGAATCTGAACCTCATCATCTACGATCAAAATCTTCTTCATACCCCATCATCCTTTCATTTTGTGAATTATTGTTCTTCGAATGAAAAACTAACTACAAGATTGCCGTCCTTGTTTAGTATCTGGAGTGTAATAAAGCATAAATCATATATCCTCGAAATAATATTATGAATATATGCTATTTTCGCGTCAATGATTGTCATAACGTTCTTTCGCATTGGTGAAGCAGTGTCTGTAAACTTAGTAATCAGTGATAGTGTAAATATGCCGGTCGTCTGAAAGCTCACATAAAGTCCATTCTGAGTGAATTCTTCCTGAAAAATTATTATAATGGAGGATAAAATTGCATCCAACATTTGCAGATTAACAATAACCGTACTTTCCCCAACAACACGGTTAAATCCTTACCGAAATAAAGTATTTCATTACTGATGATTCGAAGCAGATCTGCACTTTTACGTGCGTTATCCACAACAACATCTATTCTCTTTAATATATTCTGATAGGATTATCTTTTTGTCTCCAGAAGAACCTTATATTTGGCATTCTCCTCCTGAAGAATATAATGATCCAAGGGTTTGTGAATTACAACAATTAGTTCCTCCAGAGTCCAGGGCTTAGTAGTCCATCGCTCGTGTAGTACTTTCGGCAAAGTGACAGGTATATTCTTCCTCCAACAATGCCCGAGTCAAGGAGCTTAAGATATTTATTTCGTCATCGACAAAGAGAATGGAATATTTTTCATAACCTCATCTTGCACTTTAATATCAGTACAGTTTATATGTCGGTAATGACAGGCAGTGTTACGATGAAGGTTGCTCCTTTCCCGATTTCACTCTTCACATCAAAGGAACCGTTATGCTTATTCACGATAATATCATAGGATACACTTAAACCAAGACCGGTTCCTTGTCCAATTTCTTTTGTTGTAAAAAATGGTTCGAATATCTTAAGGATATTTTCTTCTGGGATTCCCGGTCCATCGTCAATGAACCAGAGGATAATATTCTGATCTTCCTTACGGGCGATGATCTTAATCGAACCGAGATCGGACCGCTTCTGCGACCGGATCGCCTGTGCAGCATTGATAATAAGATTGACAAATACCTGGCTGAGTTGAATTCGATTACAAAACAGAACAATATTATCGGGAACCTCAACCTCGATCGTAGCGACATATTTTACTTCGTTTCTGGTAATCAGGGCTACCTGATTTATCAGATCCAGAAGAACATTCGTATCCTTTTCATCATCCTTGCTGGAACGGGCAAATACGCGTAGCGATTGTACTATTTCGGTAACACGGTCAATTCCGCTTGCTGAATCACTGAAGATACCTTCCAGCTCATTTAAAATCATACCAATCTTCAATGCTTTATATTTTTCACTGACCAAAGAGGCACACTGACACAGCTCCGGATTGTCAGAAAATTCTTTATCATTTATTCTATCTTGTACATAAGATAGGAATTCTATTACTCGATATAGATATTTATGGAGAATATCAAAATTACTTTTTACAAAGCCCATCGGATTATTGATTTCATGAGCAATTCCGGCTGCTAACTGACCGATTGCCGCCATCTTTTCTGATTGAACAAGGCTGAATTTGGCCTCCGTAAGTTTTGCGTTGATTTCCTTTAGGTCCTCGTTCTGTTTTTTTGTTACTTCGATTAAGGCCTTCAGGTTATTCGAATTGTTCTTGGCTTCAATGGCAACCTTTAGGCGGGCGTTTAATTCTATTACATTGATTGGTTTATTAATATAATCAAAGGCACCGATTTCAAAACACTTTTTATAGCTTTCCAGATCATCCAAGGAGGTGAGCATAATGATGGGCATATCATCATATTTCGCTTCGCTGCGAAGCTGCTCCAATAATTCGAGTCCAGTAATCACGGGCATGATAATATCAAGAAACAGGATATCAATATCAGTTTCATTCAAAATGGCTCTTACCTTGGTTGGATCATTACATAAGAGGATCTGTGTGATATCGGGAATTGCCTCCAAATATCGCTTGGCAATTGCCAAGTTAAGCTGACTGTCATCTACCATAAGAATCTTCATATTATAGCCTCCATTCGTAAGGCTGGACGCCATTTGCCTATACAATTATAACATTTGTTTGATATTATTTCAACTAAAGATGTTGATATTGGTAAAAAGTGGATGGATTATTTCTACGTAACATTATCACCAAGATTGACTAAAAAATAACAATGAAAGCCTTGACTTTTATATCACTATATTGTAATATTTGAATATAGTGATATATTGATTTATGACAATAATTTATAGCAACATGAAGGAAGGTTCAAGATGAACAGTGATTATGATAAGTACAACGAAATAGCAGAAATACTTAAGACAATCGCTCATCCGGTAAGGATATGCATTATTCGGGGCTTACTTAAGAAGGGCGAATGTAATGTTACTTATATGCAGTCTTGCCTTGGCACCCCGCAGTCAACGGTATCACAGCATATACAGAAGTTAAAGGCGGCTGGAATCATTGAAGGGCGAAGAAGCGGACTAGAGATCTATTATAAAGTAAAAAACGAAAAGGTTGCAGCACTGATCAAGCTATTTTGTGAAGAAGAAGCTTAAAGATATTGAAAAAGGGTAATGGTCACCCAAAGAGATGGAGGAATAGATATGGGTAAAAAGGTTTTAATTGTTGGCGGTGTTGCAGGTGGAGCATCTGCAGCAGCGAGACTTCGAAGACTGGATGAAACAGCTGAAATTATAATGTTTGAACGGGATGAATATATTTCCTTTGCAAACTGTGGATTACCTTATTATATCGGAGAAAGTATCAAGGAGCGTTCAAAACTGCTGGTACAGACCCCGGAAGCGATGAAAGCCAGATTCAACATCGATGTTCGCAACAATAGTGAGGTTGTGAAAGTAGATCCATCCAAGAAGACAGTTACTGTAAATAGTAAGAATAAGGGCAGCTATGATGAAAGTTATGATTATCTTATCCTTTCTCCGGGAGCGAAAGCACTAAGACCGAATATCCCCGGAATCAACAATGATAAGATCTTTACCCTTCGTAATATTCCGGACACAGATAAGATCAAAACTTATGTGGATAAGAAGGGTACCGGGAGTGCAATCGTTATCGGTGGCGGCTTTGTAGGAGTCGAGATGGCTGAGAATCTGAGAGATAGGGGCTTAACGGTTGCGCTTGTTGAAGCAGCACCACATATTTTGGCTCCCTTTGACGAGGATATGGTTGTACTTCCTGAGAAAGAACTCGTAGAGAACGGAGTAAGGTTGATCCTTGGTGATGGAGTAAAATCCTTTGAGGATCATGGCAATCAGGTTGAGGTTACACTTAACAGCGGTATAACACTTAGCGCTGATATGGTTATACTTGCAATCGGTGTTGCACCCGATACGGCCTTTCTGAAGGACAGTGGTTTGGAATTCGGACCAAGAGGTCATATATTAGTAAATGATAAGATGCAGACCAATGTAGAAAGCATCTATGCAGTAGGCGATGCTATTGAGGTTATGGATTATGTTACGAAACTAAAGACGGCGATACCGTTAGCAGGTCCTGCCAATAAACAAGGAAGAATTGCTGCAGATAATGTGGCCGGTCTGGAGACCTCCTTTGCAGGCTCACAAGGTACCTCAATTATTAAAGTGTTCGGACTGACAGCAGCTAGTACCGGTGCGAATGAAAGAACTTTGCTTCGTGCCAATATTCCCTACCGTACGATTACCGTTCATCCGGTATCCCACGCTTCCTATTATCCGGGAGCAGTACCAATGACTCTGAAACTTATCTTTAATGACGAGGGTAATGTACTCGGTGCTCAAGGCGTCGGCTTTGATGGTGTGGATAAGAGAATTGATGTGATCGCAACCGTCATTCGCTTAAAAGGTACGGTGGAAGACTTAACCGAACTGGAGCTATCCTATGCACCTCCTTTCTCCTCTGCTAAGGATCCGGTCAATATGGCGGGCTTTGTTGCTCAGAATGTTCTGGAGGGCAGGAGTCATATCACCACCTGGAAGGAAGTTAAGGAAATGAATTCCGAGGATTACATTCTGGTTGATGTACGAAGCGAAGAAGAATTCATGAACGGTCATGTAGACGGTGCATTAAATATCCCGGTGGATAGCTTAAGAGACAGACTGTCCGAGCTTAACCCTAATAAAACAATCGTAGAATACTGTCAGGTGGGTCTGCGCGGTTATGTAGCGGATCGAATCCTCAGCCAGAAGGGCTACCGGGTGATGAATGTTACCGGTGGATATAAGACCGCTTCCTCTCTGAAGTTTGATCCTGCGAAGAATGATCATAATCCCCAGGCGGGAGGTACGAATGCCAAGCATACCGTGATTGATCCGGATACTCAGGCAATTAAATCGGAGGTGTCCTCCGGCACCTATGATAAGACGCTGGATGCCTGCGGATTATGCTGTCCGGGACCATTGATGCAGGTGAAAGCTTCCATGGCAGATTTGTCGGAGGGGCAGATACTGAAGGTGTCCGCTTCTGATCCCGGTTTCTATGAGGATATCAAGGCTTGGTGCAAACGTACCAACAATGAGCTTATTGAGATCAGTAAGAGCGGTGGAAATATTATTGCCTTTATCAGAAAGAATTTGAAAGAAGAACCGGTTCAGCAGTTCAGTCAAGCAACACCAACGAAAGATAATAAAACCATGGTAGTATTCAGCGGAGATTTGGATAAAGCAATTGCATCCTTTATTATCGCCAACGGTGCCGCATCCATGGGAAAGAAGGTTACGATGTTCTTTACCTTCTGGGGATTGAATATACTTCGTAAGCCGGAGAAGATCAAGGTTAAGAAGGGTGTGCTGGATCACATGTTCGGAGTGATGATGCCAAGAGGCAGCAAAAAGCTGAAGCTGTCAAACATGAATATGCTTGGAATGGGCGGTAAGATGATCCGTATGGTTATGAAAAATAAAAATGTCTCCTCCTTGGAGGAACTGATTCAATCAGCCATTGACAGCGGTATTGAGATTGTGGCTTGCCAGATGTCTATGGATGTCATGGGACTGAAGAAGGAAGAACTGATTGATGGAGTAAAGATTGGCGGAGTCGGTTATTATCTTGGAGAAGCCGAAGATTCCAATGTTAACCTGTTCATATAAATGAATAGCTTGTAAGAAAACTTTTCAAAGATTGTGTTAAAATATACGGGAAGATAATATACTTCCCATGATATAAGGTTTGACGAACAACAGTATCATTCGATGTGCGTCAGCCGATATCATGGAAGTATGTTATCTTCTTTCTTCTATTTGAAATCTCTATATTACCTAGTAGAAAGTACAAAAGGTTAATGATATAATAAGGCGTAGTGAGCTCCCTTCAAACTTGTTTGAAAGGGAGCGATCGGAGCCGAAGACTGTGGACCACAGGTCCATGGTATAATAAGGCGTAGTGAGTTTCCTTCAAACATGTTTGAAAGGGAGCGATCGGAGCCGAAGACTGTGAATGAAATTCATGATATAATGAAGCTTAGTGAGAAATGCGGGAAGAACGCTCGCATTTCTCTATAAATACCCTTTAAAGGGATCGGGAGATAACGGGATGATACAACGATACCAACACAAAATCAAGATAGCCGTGACTGCTTTCATGATCGCAATTCTGATGGCCGCTCCACTTCGAGTATCCGGTGAAGTGGCTCCAATCGAAGATACTAAGGATAAGATTGAGAATATCTCGCAGGAAGAGATGGAGGTTCTGGAGAAGCTCTTCATAATTGTTAAGGAAGTAGAAGCTCTGGAGCAGGAAGAGTCGAAGCTGAATATTGAAGTAACGGATATCAAGTCTCAGATATCAGAGCTCGAGACTGTAATTGAAGATACCAGGAAGGAATATGAAGGTGAGAAGGAACTACTCCGTCAGGTACTTATCTATTATCAGAGGGGTGGACCTGCTTCCTATCTTGAGATATTATTGAAGGCAGAAAGCTTCGGCGAGTTTTTAAAGAGTCTGAACGCCATAAAGGACATCTCACATAATGTGTCCGGATTACTTGATTCACTGGAAGCAAGCAGGCAAAAGCTTCAGGGAGAAAAGGAACAGCTCGATGGTAAAGCAATCCTGCTAAAGAACAAGCAGTACGAATTAGGACAGAAATTAAAGGAACGCGAAGCAGCGGAACAAGAGCAGGAGACCTATCTATCCTCTCTGAAGGAAAATCGCATCTATTATGAGGAGCAACTGCAGAATCTACAGCTGCTTTGGGAGGATTGCAGAAAGGTATTCACCAATACCGTCTCGGAAACCACCAGAATTATAGGGGAGGGATATTTTACCGCGGAGGATCTTAACCTTGGTATGGGGCTGTTTACTATGCCGGGTGCGATTGAAGAAGACACCTTCAACCGCGTTCTCAATGAAAACTCTGAGATAGCAGAAACGTATTTCTATTTTAAGGAGAAAGAAGTGGTGCTTGAGGTACCGACGCTGCACCTTAAACTTCTGGGTAATTTTGTGATTGCAGATGAAAGTGCGATCCGCTATGAAGTGAACTCGGGAACCTTCTATGACCTTCCTTTGGATGAATTATCCATAAAGGCCTTGTTTGAGAATGGTCCGTTAATTATTGATTTTGCCGCAATTACAGGGGATATAAAAATCGTTGATTTTATTTTGCAAGAGGTAAGCAGCGAAGAAGGACGTCTTGCCTTTGTGATAAAGTTGAAATGGTAGACAATGGGAGGGAATAATCATGATAGAGGCCAAAGGGGTATCACTAATCTATCCGGATGGTACGAGGGCATTAAATAATGTTAATTTTAAGATACAACCCGGAGAGCTCGTATATATCACCGGACCGAGTGGGTCCGGGAAGACTAGTCTGCTTAAGCTGCTTATGGGAATGGAATTCGCCGGCGAGGGCGAGCTAAAGGTTCTGAATGAAATAATGAAAAAGGGAAACGATCGTAAAATAAGACGACTTCGCATGAGGATCGGCCCGGTATTCCAGGAATTTAAGCTGATCGACGGGAGAACCGCATTGGAGAATGTCATGATGGGGATGCGGTTTCTCGGTATTGCTCCGGGTAGGATGAAGGAGGAAGCAGAAAATATGCTGAACAGAGTCGGCTTGGGACATAAAATACATACCCGTGTTGAACACTTATCCTGGGGTGAAGCACAGAGAGTTGCAATTGCAAGAGCAGTAGCAAGAAAACCTTTGCTTATTCTTGCCGATGAGCCTACGGGAAATCTGGACCATGATAATGCGATTCATATCCTCGAACTTTTAAACTCATTTAGAGATAGCAATACCGCTGTAGTGATCACCACCCATGCAACCCATCTGATCGATGGAGTAGAGAATGCCACCTTTGTCCGCGTCAAACATGGCGAGATTACGGTACAAAGGAGTGAGGAGGAGAACTCATGAAGACATTCTTTTATAATATCGGATATTTTATGCTGGAAGCGCTGCGGACCATTCGGTTTAACCTTTTGTCAAATTTCTTTTCTGTTATCGGTACAGGACTTATTTTATTTTTACTTGGTATCGTCCTAATCGGATGGTCAGTTGGAGATCAGATTGTGATGTCCTTAGAGCAAGAGGCGGAGATCAGTGCTTATCTCACAGATCCGTCAGATCAGACACTGACGAAAGAGTTGTCACTACAGATACAAGAGTTACAAGGGGTTCAAGAAGTCAGCTGCATCGATGCGGATCAGGCAAAAGCACAGATGGAGAAACTGTTGGGTAACGAATCAGAGATTCTGGGACTGTTTGAAGAGAATCCCTTTGAAGCATTTTTAGAAATAAGAATTGATCTCGATCAGATGGATGATGTGCTGACAAAGCTTCATCAGCTTCCGGGTATAGACTATGTCAGAGATAATCGTCAGGTTTTGGAACAGATGAAGCGCATCACAGACGGTGTGAAACTCGTCGGAGTATTTATCATTCTTGCGGTAGGAATGACAACCTTGATTATCATTTCCCATATGATTCGCCAAGGTATCTACAATAACCGGGAGCAGATCAATACCTTACGGCTGTTGGGGGCACCGGGTGCCTTCATCGGATTTCCATTCATGCTTGCAGGAACACTAATGACAGTGCTCGGCGGCGCTTTGGCAATTCTGCTTCTCCTTCTTGTAATCAAGGAAGGATATCATCAGTTAAGCGGAGCAATTCCTTTCATTCCATTACCTGGACAGGAAATGCTGCAATCAAGAATCAGCTTGTTTCTGCTGTCCGTCAGTACTCTTCTCGGATTACTGGGGAGCTTTTTCGGACTTGGCAGTATGAGAAAGACTAAATAATATTACAACGGAGGAATACAATGATAAGCTTTATGAATGACTATAGTGAAGGTGCTCATCCCAGAATACTGGAACTGATGCTGCACTCAAACCTGGAACAGAATACAGGATATGGAGAGGATTACCATAGTAGTAAGGCAAAACAAAATATAAAAAGAGAATTGCAAAGAGATGATGTAGATATTCACTTTATTCCGGGGGGTACTCAGACAAATCTGCTGGTCATATCTTCCTTTCTTCGACCATATCAGAGCGTAATAGCGGCAGACACCGGACATGTGAATGTACATGAGACCGGTGCGATCGAAGCGACCGGACATAAAGTAGTAACCGTACCCCATCTGGAAGGCAAATTGACACCGGAGGGGATCAGAAAGGCATTAAACAACCATTCCGGAGAGCACATGGTACAACCAAAGATGGTCTATCTTTCGGATACGACGGAGCTTGGTACAATTTATACGAAGGCTGAGCTTAAGGAGATACGTAAGCTCTGCCTTGAGGAAGGATTATTATTGTTTCTTGATGGTGCCCGCTTAGGAAGTGCTCTGACTTGCAACGGGAATGATCTTACCCTGAAGGAGGTCGCAGAGCTGACCGATGTATTCTACATCGGTGGAACAAAAAACGGTGCACTTCTCGGTGAAGCACTGGTGATTTGTAAGCCTGAGCTGAAAGAGGACTTTCGATATATGATCAAGCAGCGCGGAGCTATGATGGCGAAGGGCTATGTCGTAGGAATGCAATTCGAAGCACTGTTTGAGGACGGATTATATTATGAGCTTGGAAGACATGCCAATCAAATGGCAGCTCTCTTAGCAGATGCATTGGTTAAAAAAGGCTATCAGTTCTTTGCGCCGATATGCTCCAATCAGTTGTTTCCGATTCTTTCGAAAGAGGATATGTTGTCTCTGGATAAGGAGTTTGTCTTTTCCGTACAGGAACAAATCAGCAATACGCACAGTGCAGTACGGTTTGTAACCTCCTGGGCTACCACAAGGGAGAACGTGGATAAATTGATTAACTTTATACAGGAAATGTAGGGGGACAAAAGAGTGCTGACAAGAACAAATCAAAAAAATAAGGACGAATTATCCATCCTGGGTTTTGGATGTATGCGTTTTCCTCAAAAGGGAGCCGGAATCGATGAGCCGAGAGCAATTGCTTTGATTCGAACAGCAATTGAGGAGGGTGTAAATTATTTTGATACAGCATATTTCTACCATGGCGGCAAGAGTGAATCACTTCTCGGGGAGGCACTATCCGGAGGATACCGTGAGAAGGTGAAGGTAGCAACAAAGCTTCCACCCTTTATGGTAAGTAAGCTGGAGGGAGCCAAGAAAATCTTTGAGACACAGTGCACGAAGCTGAAGACTGATTACATTGATTACTATCTGCTTCATATGCTGACCGATAAGGCAACCCTGGATCGTATGATAGAGATCGGAGTGATGGATTGGCTGGAACAGCAAAAGAAGGAAGGCATCATACGCAATATCGGCTTTTCCTTCCATGGCGGGAAGGCTGATTTTGAACAGATTGTAACTGCTTATCCCTGGGATTTCTGTCAGATTCAATATAACTATCTGGATGAGAACAATCAGGCTACGAAATCAGGCTTACAGCTTGCTGCTTCACTCGGGATTCCGGTAATTGTCATGGAGCCCCTGCGCGGCGGAAAACTCGTGAATAATCTGCCGGAGCAGGTGATTAAAGCATTTCATGACTATGATCAGAAACGTACACCTGCTGAATGGGCGCTTCGATGGATCTGGAATCATCCGGAGGTATCAGTCATTTTATCCGGTATGAGTGATGAACAGCAGATGTCAGAAAACATTGCCATTGCATCGGGTGCAAGAGCAAATTCCTTATCAGAGGAAGAGCTGGCGGTGTTTGAACGAGTCAAGACGATTATGCTTGAGAAAACAAAGGTTCCCTGTACAGCCTGCAGTTATTGTATTCCATGCCCTCATGGAGTCGATATCCCCGGTTGTTTTGCCGCATACAATGATAAATATCTGTTGAATACGAAAGACAATCGTTGGAAATACATGCAAACTCTGGGAGTCATGTCCAAGAAGCCTTCCTATGCTTCCCTATGTACGGAATGTGGAAAATGTGAGCGACATTGCCCTCAGAACATTTCCATCCGTAAAGAGCTGAAGCAGATTAAGAAGGAGTTGGAGGGCCCGCTCTTTAAGCCGGTAGTCACAGTTGCAAGAAAGATTTTGAAAGTAAAATAAAGTTTCTAAACGGAAAATAACTTGGAATTTCGACAAGAAGTGTTATAATTATATTACAGAATAGGAAATTAGTCTTGGAAGCGAAACCCATATGATAAAATACGATAGGAGAAATACCGTAAGGTAAGGTGGGAAAGCATGAATAGAAAGCGGCTTAAGGTACTATACATCTTAATTGGTTTGTTTTCGTTGGTTGCCAGTATTATATGGACGTATCGGAGTTTTAAGACAAATACTGCTACCATAAGTTATCTGGTGGATGCTTTAATAATTATACTTTTAGTCATACTCTTATTGAATAAGAACAATAAGTCAAGAATTGCGGTGAATCACAGTAATTATCTGGAATGGATAACAGACGGTAATATTGAAAATTGCAGTAAATTAAGTGTAAGTATTAAGTCACTTGAAGATCTGGTTCGATTAGCGATTGATCTGGATAAGAGAGTAATTCATGATTCTAAACTTGGCAAATATTTTGTTCTTGCGGAGGACATGACCTATATTCATGATCCCAGCCTTACGAATTCCTCTATGGATAATAAGCAGCAGTTAGGTCGAATTCTCTTGGAGAGAGGATTATTGCTTCCGGAACAGCTTGAAACAGGACTTTACTATCAGAAGAAGATCGGATGTAAGCTCGGCGAGAGCCTTCTGGCGTTAGGCTTTATCGATGAGACGATACTGTATACAACACTTGCAGCACAGCAAAAGGTTGCATATTATGAATTAGATCCAAAGAAGGATTATAGAGATATCAGCTGGATATCAAAATTAAGTATCAATAAGGCTAAGGCGTTGCAGGTATTACCTCTTGGATATCGTTCTGACGGTAAGCTTGTCATAGCGTGCGGTGATATTTCCAAGACCGGAGTAACCTTAGTACTGAAGGAGATTTTTGGTGAAGAGATCTATGTTGTTTCTGCCAGGCCTTCAAGAATCTATGAGATACTTGATAAGATTGACAGTATCAATAAGGAATACAGCGGATATGTGCAGCTACTCAAGCAGCGCAAGACGGAAGCCTATGAGCGTCTATCGGATAGAGAATGGGAACAGTTTGTAACGACATATCAAGCTGGTCGAATAGACACCTATCTCTTTATTAAAGCATCCGGACTAGTGGATCCTCTGCAGCTTGCTCAGGTTCCCAACAAAGAGATCATTATCAGTTGGCTTACCGGTAAAGGTTTAATTAACGGACAGATAGCAAATCTCATTAAATCCTTTGAGCGTCTTAGCAGTAAGCAGGACAAGAAGGAAAGACAATCAAAGGTAATACCGGGAATCGTGGATTTATTAGAGGAAGCTCACTATATCACACGAGAAGAGGCTACCTGGGCAAAGAATAAATCCGAACAGGCAGGATGGCCGATTCAGCAGATACTGATCGAGGATTTTCTGGTAGCAGCAGATACTCTCGAATACGTAAAGGCGGTTCTCGATACTGTGAAAAATATTGTAAACAAAGCAATGATATTTTAAAACTAGAAGTGGTTTTGAATAAAAAAATGGATCGAAGGGACTTTTACATAATGGTATCTATGCAGATATCTATTATGCAAAGGTCTTTTCTAATTTACTTTGGATGTTCACTCCTGCAGCCATTTCGTTTTCTTCATTGTATTTCTAATCCAAGTAAGGTAAAATAAATTGTTAAGAGTTTAATTTGATAGCATTTGTACGATATTCATCCTATTGCTATAATGATCAATTGAAAATGCAGTAAAATTTGATATGCTCATAATGATAGGTAATAAAGAATTGAGGAATGGTTATGTTAGAAGAACAGATGAAAAACTGCACGCTATGTCCGAGAGAATGCAAGGTGGACAGGACGGGGGAACAGAAAGGATATTGTAGGACCGGAGCTGGATTAGTAGTAGCAAGAGCAGCGCTTCATATGTGGGAAGAACCCTGTATCTCAGGTGAGGAAGGTTCCGGTACGATCTTCTTCTCAGGCTGTGCTCTTGGCTGCGTCTATTGTCAGAACGTGAATATCGCCCGTGGTCTTGCAGGAAAGCAGATTACTATAGATCGTTTGGCAGAAATTATGCTCGAGCTTCAGGCCCAAAAAGCAAATAACATTAATCTGGTAACTCCAAGTCATTATGTACCTCAGATTATCGAAGCAATCAAAGCTGCACGCAGGTCAGGACTACAAATTCCTATCGTATATAATACCGGATCCTATGAAAAAGTGGAAACTCTGCGATTGCTTGACGGTTATATCGATATTTATCTGCCCGATCTAAAATATATGGCTCCAGAGCCGGCAAAACGGTATTCGGGATGTGAAGATTATTTTCGATATGCCAGTGATGCTATTGGTGAGATGGTAAGGCAGGTAGGAGCTGCTGAATTTGATGAACAAGAAAGAATGAGAAAGGGTGTTATCGTCCGACATCTTTTACTGCCGGGTTACTTGTCAGATTCAAAGAATATCTTAAATTATTTATATCAAACTTACAAAGATAATATCTACATCAGCATCATGAACCAGTATACGCCGCTTAAGTCGATGTCCGCTTATCCGGAGCTGAACCGGAAGGTGACAGACGCGGAGTATGAAGAATTGGTTGATTATGCAATTGAGATTGGTGTAGAGAATGGTTTTATTCAAGAGGGTGAGACCGCCAGTGAAAGCTTTATACCGGAGTTTGACGGAGAAGGAGTATAATCGTTATGACGTATTATAATAAAATGAATCAAGGAAATAAAGTGACAAAAAAACAATCCTCGGACCGTATGGATTATGGTAAGGGAAATAAGAAGAGGGAAGAACAGGAAGATTTTGATAAATTTGAGAGCTTCAACTCCTTTGTAAAAGAGACCGGGTGGAAGAAGCATTCGGGTCAAACAGGGAAAGTCGGTGAGAGAAAGACAGAACCTAAGACAGAATCAAAGACAGGGACTAAGTCAGGAGCTACGGCAAGATATAAGTCAGGGTCTACGGCTGGATATAGAACAGGATCTACAGCAGGATATAAGACAGGATTAAAAGAAAGAGCAAAGATAGATACTAAGACAGGGTCAAAGATAGAAGCAAAAACTGGGCTTAAGCAAGGCATCACAACAAGCAATAGGCAACCTGGAGCAGGTAAAAATCGTAACAGGGATGCGAAAATATACGATAAACATGCTGCTCAAATAGGTAATCGTATTGATACTAAGAAGGGAGCCTGTCCCTATCAAAAGGAATGCGGAGGCTGCAATATTCTTCATGACAGTTATGAGAAACACCTGGCTGGAAAACAAAAGGTAGTCGATACACTACTGAAAAAATATTGTAAGGTGGAACCTATTATCGGAATGAAACAACCGGATCACTATCGGTATAAGGTACATGCTGTATTTGATCATGACCGTAAGGGGAATCCGATCTCCGGGGTCTATGAGGAGGGAACGCATCGCGTTATATCGGTCGACCGCTGCCTGATTCATAATGAGAAGGCAGATGCCATAATCGCTACCATAAGAGGAATGTTAAAATCCTTTAAGATATTAACCTATGATGAAGATACCGGTTATGGACTACTCCGCCATGTACTGATCCGCACCGGTTATCATAGCGGCGAGATCATGGTAGTTCTTGTGCTTGCTTCGCCAATCATGCCCTCCAAGAATAATTTTGTTAAGGCGCTTCGCAAGGAGCATCCGGAGATCACGACAGTCGTAGTAAATGTAAATGATAAGCAGACCAGTATGGTGCTCGGTGATAAGGAGCAGGTAATCTATGGCAAGGGATACATCGAGGATAGTCTCTGTGGTAAGACCTTCCGTATCTCACCCAAATCCTTCTATCAGGTAAATCCCTCCCAGACAGAGATACTCTATCAGAAAGCGATAGAACTGGCTGAACTTTCCGGTAAGGAGACGGTAATCGATGCCTATTGCGGAACTGGAACGATCGGTCTGATCGCTTCGGATAAAGCAAAGAAGGTCATCGGAGTCGAGCTTAACAAGGATGCCGTCCATGATGCAGTCGTGAATGCTAAGAGGAATGAAGTAACAAATATCGAATTCTATAATAACGATGCCGGAGTATTTATGAGTCAGATGGCGGCAAAAGCTGAGAGTGCGGATGTGGTATTCATGGACCCTCCAAGAACCGGATCTACTCCTCAATTTATGGATGCAGTAGCTGTTCTGAAACCCAGCAAAGTGGTCTATGTATCCTGTAATCCGGATACTTTGGCAAGAGATCTGGAATATCTGACGAAGAAAGGGTATAAGGTGCAGACTGCGATACCTGTGGATATGTTTCCGTGGACGAGCCATGTGGAAGCGATAATTCTGATGACGAATAGTGGTTCTGAGGGCAAATGAGACGGGTCAACCACTATATGTAGTGGTTTTAGAGCAAAAAAAGAGCAAAAATCGAGGCAAAAAAGTGCATTTTTTGACCCTGTTTTTTGGGGCGTTTCATAGATGACATTCGGTATTTTGAAGATGACATCCAAAAAGCACAAATTTCATAAATGATGGTTAAAGGCATCGGAACCTAAAATTCTGGTTACTACTCAGGCATTGACAAAACAATAATGGCAGATATTGATGGATGATAATTTGCTGCTCACCGGTATAATAATATCAAACGGAAATGTGGCGGTCAGTGGGGAACGAGGGTAAAACTCTTGAGAAAGTTGAAAACCAAGATGAAATACTGGAATATAAAATCTCTAAGGCATGAAAAAGTAGAGAACTTTTTTGCAGTAATGCTAATAATAAATTATAATATCCTTAAGCTGATAGATTTTATAAAGGAAATGGGACTATGTCAAAAATAATAATTATAGAAGATACTAAAACAATAAGAGAAGAACTTACAACTTTTCTAACTAAATATGGATATACGGTTTTTGCTCCAACAAACTTTGAGAACATTATTGAATATACTCTAGGGGAAGAACCTGATTTAATACTTCTAGACATAAACCTACCTGTATTTGATGGATACTATATATGCAGAGAAATAAGGAAAAGCTCAAATGTACCAATAATAGTAGTTACAAGTAGGGATAATGAGGTGGATGAACTTATGAGTATCAATTTAGGCGCAGACGATTTCATTACAAAGCCATATAACACTCAAGTTCTTTTGGCAAGAATAACCTCTATATTAAGAAGGGTGCAAGGGGTTAACACTCAAGATGTAATCACTTATAATGATCTAAAGTTTAATATATCTAATGGATCTATTAAATATAAAGGTATTTCAGCTGAACTGACAAAAAATGAAATTAAAATACTTTCTTGCTTGATAAAAAACAAAGGAAAAATAGTGTCAAGGGATGATCTAATGGACTTTATGTGGAGTTCAGATATTTTTGTAGATGATAATAATTTATCCGTTAATGTTACAAGATTAAGAAAAAAACTTGAGGAAGTGGGAATGAAAGAAAGTATAGAGACAAGACGTGGATTAGGATATATACTACCATGAATATAAAAGATTATTTAAAAGATAGAACAACGTTTTTATTGATCAATTTTATGCTATTTACTATAGTATGGGTCATCATGCTACTAATTGAAATCAGTGCTAATATAATCATTCTGATTTTCTGCATATGGTTCCTTCCCATCTTTTCTTATATAATTGCAGAGTATATTAAGCAAAAAAAATTTTATGTTGAAGTAACTAATATAATGGATAATCTAGATAAAAAATATCTGTTAGTTGAGATTATGAAGGAACCTGAATTTATAGAAGGTAAGCTTGTATATAATTTGTTAAAAGTGGGCAATAAGGATATGCATGAACATGTAAAGAAGTATAAAGATATGGAAAGTGAATATAGAGAATATATTGAGACTTGGGTCCATGAGATAAAGACCCCCATTGCATCAGCAAGATTAATTATAGAAAATAATCAAAATGAGGTTACTAGAAACATTAATTATGAAATAA
>JAEZLZ010000138.1 GCA_023415055.1 Bacillota bacterium
TGAAAGCTCAAAAAGAAGATGGTATTTGGAATTCAAAAGATGAAATAGTTGAACTAATTAATGCAGGTGACTTACAAAGTACTTATGAAGTTCAACAAAATAACTTTATTGATAGTGGAGCAGTAGCCGCACAAGTTTCAGTAGATAATTATGTGTTATTTCAAAATATGCTAGATGCAGCAAAATAAATTTAAATTTTGTAATTAAATTAAAATCACTACCACCAGCTTTGAAGTGAACCCCTTTTGTTAGACAAAAAAGTCTAATGAAAGGGGTTCTTTTGGAGAACAATTAACCTGTCATGCGAATCTGTACACGTTTACACCAGCATTAATTTTACCTTATAATCCCTATTGATACAATTGAACATAATAGAAATTGTTATTACTTTTCCACTTATTTCCCATGTTAGTAAGCAACTTTATACGCAACCTAGATAGCTGGCAGAAACTAATCACATCAGTTTCTACCAGCTATATGCCAAATGTTTAACTCGAGGAAATTATTAATTATTGTTTTCCACTGCACATTTAAAATTATTTAAAATTGACTGCCAACCACTTTGCTGAAGTTCCAAAGTATTCTCGTCCTCCGCTTCAAATACCTCAATAATCCGGGTTTGATCAGATCCTAATGCTTCAAAGAAAACGTTCATCATCCGTCCATCGTCTAATTGATTTACAATATGCTTGCCAAAAATCACCTCGGTATAGGTACCTGAAAAATCAAAGGACATAGAAGCGTCCTTAGCAGCCATTGTATACACAAATCGTCCACCGACAAATAAGTCATTTGCAGCCCTTGTGCAATGCCAATCCTCTGAGGCAAAATTCCACTTCATCACATGCTCTGGTGATGTCCAATAAGACCAAGCCCGATCAAGTGGTGCTTCTACAACAGCTTCTACCTGAATAGATACAAAGGCAGCTTGCTTTTCTTCGCATACAGCCTTAAGTTTTATGAGTGCTTCATTCCAACATTCCACGAAATACTCATAGTACTCCTCATCTGCTTCTGTCTCAACTCTAAACCGAGTCACAAGTTCACCAAGCTTCTCAAAATGATAGTTTTCATAGATTTGTGCCCATTTCTTAGCTTCATCACTCGTGTAATCCACTATATCATCAGTCACCAAGCCTAAGTGCTTGATAGAAATATACTTAAGATGCTCACTTTCAGCAATCTCAGAGGCCATCCCCTGTTGATGTCCATCATCATCTGTTGCTAAAAATTTGATGCAATTTCCTTTTTGCCAACCGCCCTCAAAATAAGAACCCTCATGGAAAGCTGCTGCCCATAGTCGATACTTTTTGTCGCTGATTATTGCAGCCCATACCTCTTCACGAGGAGCGTATATATCAATTGATTGTTGAATTTTTCTCATAGTTTTCCTCCTATCTTATGGTTTTACATTCTAATACTGCTTTTGAAAATCCTGGCGAAAACATTGTGAATCGATATAATAAACTATAGCCAATTGAGAATCATTGTCAATATCAACTTCGAGACAGACAAATAAAATAATCTATCACATTTAATGAGTAGCTTGTCCAGAAATAGTTTAAATCAGTATTATAAAAAATACCATATATAGGTATAATCATTCGAGAATGGTTTGGCAGCGCTATGAGCAGTAGTCCAAATGTAAGCATTATAAATAATTCTATTTCATCTTTAAAACCATGTTGTGTATTTATTTTATACTCACCTTTATACCAACTTTTTTATAACGTGATGACACATATTGAAACTACATGCTATCTCAAGTACATAACCTTCCCCTATTAGTAAATATTCAGGTTAGGTTTAGTAATATAATCGTGCTTCATCAACCTGCCATATACCGCTAACTGTATCCTTAATTAGTATTATCTTCGTATTCGCTTCTTCGCCATACTCATTATCATCCGAATCAAATATCAGATTAACTTCAAATACCATAACGTTCTCTTCAGAAATTCCATTTGAAGCTCCATTACCGTATTTCATATAATAAGCACGATATAATGCGCCATAATCACGATCTAGCCAAATATCATTTAAAGCCACACCGTCTATATCATCTATATAGTTGAAAACTGCTGTCCAAGCTGAGTTGATGTCCTCTGTTGTATAATCAATCTCCTGAATTTCAAAATTCACATCACTTTCATATTCATAAAGGTAATACGTTTCATCCCACTCAACAACAAGAGACTCATTCCATTTATAGAATAATGCACCTTTAATAAATGAGTTCGCGGTTTCATTAATAATTGGTGTCATAAGATAATCAACGCAATTTGTCACTTCACCTTGATACACTAATTGAGAACCATCAACTTTTTTTAACACCTTACTAAATGTGTACAGACAATTATCAAAACAAAGCTGAGAATATTCCTTTATTACAGTTGAATTTTTTAAACTGTCATCTTCTTTCACGGAATCATCAGTTTGCTTACTGCTATCTATTTCTTTATGTACTTCAGTTGGTTCTGAAATTGCTTCAGTTGGTTCCGAAAGTTCTTCAGTTGGTTTTGAAAGTTCTTCAGTTGGTTTTGAAGCTTCTTCGCTTGAATTATCTATAACTTCTTTCTCAACATTATCTATTGGAGTCGGCTTTGCCCCCTCATGTTCCTTATTCCTACTGTCCGTATTGTTTTGACTACTTACCTCACTTGCGTCCTTATAGTCATTCTCATTATTAGAATATTTACTACATCCAACTATTAAAAGACTAAATAGCAGGATTATCAATATGAATTTAGTAACATCCTTTTTCTCCTTCATCATCCTTCTCCTATAATTCCTATATAAAATTTAAAGTAATGTTTGCATATATGTATATTATATAAATATTTAAATGTCTTGTAAAATAAATTCGTACTGTTTAGTCTTTTATTTATACTCACTAACAAATTATGCATATTAAACAACAGATTCTTATATAATAGGTAAGCAGTGCTATGAGCAGTAGTCAAAATTGATTATGGCTACCGCAGAATGTATGGAGAGCTCCGTAATTAGGGATTTGAAGTCAACAAGAAGAAAGTTCAGCGCATTATGCAGAAACTAAATCTTCAAATAATATCCTTTACTAAAAAAAGTCGTAAATACAGTTCTTATAAGGGAAAAGTAGGAACTGTTGCGCCGAACAGAATCAGAAGGCGTTTTAATACACACATACCGCATCAAAAGATTGCAACTGATACTACAGAATTCAAGTACCTCTTGGCTGCGTAAAAATAGCGTAGCAGCCATAAAAACTGCTACGCTTAAAAGTCTAACTTTTTGGGGTCACTACATATCATGGGGGTTCTTCTTATAGAGTGTATATTTTCTTTACAGAATACAAACTTCTACTCCAGTTTCTACCAAGCAATAATCCGAATCCCATTGTTTGTCTGCATTCATACTCCAGATACATGGTTCTTTGAAGAAGGCATTTGGTCCAACTCCATAGCTTTCCCCTTCTTTCAAATGATGAGGGCCCATAAGATTTCTTAAGTTATTGCGTAGTGTAAGCTGGAGGATATTTTCACCTTTCTTAAGCTGATCCGTAATATCCAGAATCTTATCTCCCCACAAAAGCGTCTTCTCTTCACCATGATTAATGTTTACCTTAATAACATTGAATCCCTGTTTCTTTAAAACAAGTTGATATCTTCCCCATCCGCTAAAGCAGAAGTTCTTGGACAACACCATCGTCCCACAGAAAAATGGATATCCTTGCTGTTCCATATGACTTAGCTGTAGTGAAGTTTTGGGGTGTGACAGAACGAAGGGGCCTCTATATTTTGCTGCCTTGCGCTCAACCTCGCGATAATCTCCCTCTGTTTTCACACTAAAGTCTCCAATAATATAAATAGGCTCAATTTCCACCTGATATGTGATTTTATTTTTTTCACTTTCAAATATCATGGCCTTTTCCAGATTCTCGTATACATCATCCGGCTGCCAGAAATGAGTATTCAGCTCAAGAATATTATCTCCTTCGTCCAGCATTCCGCTGATATCTAGTCTACGAATGGATTGATCCATAAAGTATCCGCAATCCTTATGCTCCACCCTCTGTCCATTAATGAAGATGCTATAAATTTCAGGAGTTTCACATCCAAGATATAATTGTTCCGGAACGTAATCAGCGGTTAGCTTGTATACCTGGCGGATCGAAACCGGCTTCTTTCTGTTGCATGCCCGGTTCTGAATGTTCAAAACATAACCGTTCTCTTCCTCCAATACTCCGTCAAAATAATAATCACAGAAGTCAAGCAGTAGCGCATTGTCCGTCATGTCTTCGATCTGCCATTCTCCTTCTACAAGTGACTGGTCCTTCTGTGTCTCCACAACTAGAAGGCTTCCTCTTGGTTCAAATGTATGATAACCGTCAAAATCATGGAGCTCCCCAGTGATTGCATCTATATACTGGTTTCCTCTCTTAATATATGCCTGTATCTCTTCCTGCGTCGTATTCACAAAGTAATGCACGATACAGTCCGGATAGTTCCGGCTAGTATAAGTAATTTTATTATGATTAATAATATCATTAAAAGGTAGGATACTCAGTGCGCTTTGTATCACAGTCTCCTCATCTTTATTATATCCCATCTGCTTACTTTGATTGTTATATGTATCAAAAATGACCGTCAACTCACCGTTATTTTCCTGATACTGATTCAGTAGCTTACGGGTATGTTCAAATAAAACCTCATCATTAAGAAGGATAACGTGTCGATATTTCTGTGTACCGATTACCAGCTGGTTTCCCTCCACACTACCGTGGCGTTCTATTATAGTCTCATCTCCCAAATGGAACTGAATATGCTTCTCATCCAGCAGGTTAATAACTTGCGTCAGCTGTTGCTGAAGTTTAGAAATTCCTTGGTTATCATTATCATTAAACATCGTCCACGCTAATGACTGAGGATGAATAAGCAAAGTATCATAGTTAATCTCACCTTCACCCAATATCATACCGGTTCTT
Organism: Bacillota bacterium; assembly: GCA_023415055.1. Lineage (GTDB taxonomy): Bacteria > Bacillota > Clostridia > Lachnospirales > Lachnospiraceae > Mobilitalea. Next base: position 4,967 of record JAEZLZ010000138.1, read on the forward strand.
GCCATGGCATCGACAAAGATACGGTACTCTTCCCACCAAGGCTGTTGGTAGTACATGGCAGGAGGATAGTCGCGCTTCCGGATACCACGTAGAGAATAACCCTGTAGATGAGAACAGTATACATTAACTCCTCTTACCATCTGCCATTCCAGAATACCTTTCAGCTCTTCAAAGCTAACATTATGACCGCACATAGCATAAGTTTCTGTCAATATCTCCTTCTTTCCAAGTTGATGAGCTACACTACATAGCTGTATCTGTGCCAGATTGGAATATTCATTCCTACCTAGCCAATCCATACCCGGCATATCGAAAAATTCATAATTAGGCATGCAAGCTCCGTGACTTGTAAGCTGTCCCTCCAGGCTTTCCTCTAAGACAACATGGCCTGTGAATTTCAGGTTTCTATCCCGACACCAGTCCTGAATTTGCTTCATATAATTATGAGTGAACAGATCAGTAACAAGCTTCCAAAATTGAAATCGTATCTTCTTATATTCCCCAACCGGTAGAAATAAACTTACTAGGTCCTCCAATAGTTCCTCACTATAAGCCTTCCGATATTCCTCCTCCAGAATAAAACTCCACGGAATTCCATTCCTGGAAACCTGAGGTTCATCAGTGAAGATACCTGCAAAAGAATCCGCAAACCGTGCATAATAGGGATCGTAGATTTCATCAATGAACACTCTGGTAACCTCTTTATCCAAGGTATCTACATAATATGGATTGACCTCATAATAGAAATGATAACCATCTAGGTGACAGATGGTATAATCAGAGTATTTCTCTCCTCTCTCATCTTTTTCCATTCGAAGATACTTTTGCTGGTATTTTAAGCCTCTTCCATTTACTTTCCCATTACCGAAACCACTCGGCCAGCCATTTTCATCATACACCCAAGCACTCATCTGAAGCTCTTTGGCACAGTCGATGCCTTCCTTAATGTTTTCGAACCATTCTTCTGACAGATATTCCGTTTGTAGACCGCCTCTGGCATGCATGAAATAGCCGCCGATTCCCTTCTCTTTCATCATCTCTATCTGTCTTCTTGTTTCTTCCAGTGTCAACTTTTCATTCCAGCTCCAAAAAGGAATTGGCCTGTAGGAATCCTTAATCGTCTTAAAGTCACTCATTGAGTTATCACCCTCTCATATCATCATTGCTTTTTCTCTCTGTCAATTAACCTTAAACATCTCTTATTGCCAGTGAAACTCAGCCAAATGCAACTGCCAGAGCGGCATAATCGCCGACTTCATCACCAAGCGAGGCAGCTGTTATTTCACAGACTCCATATGAATTTGCCAAAGACTCTTTCTTTAGAACCTCATGCATCCGGTCATAAAATAGATCCCGACAACGCTCATAAACACTACCAACTATAATAATTTCCGGATTCAGGATATCGATCAGTATGGACAGTCCCTTTCCCAAATATTCTGCACTTACATCAAACACAGAAAGAGCAAATAGATCCCCTTGCTTTGCTGCTATTGCCAGGCTCTCTGTTGTGATCTCCTTTTGGACTCTCCAATAATCTACTTCCTTCTGCCTTCCCTGCTGCAATTCTTCCAGTAATCGATTCTGAGCAATCTGTACAATGCCACCTCCGCTGCAGAAGCCTTCAAAAGAACCTGCTTTACCATAACCCACCGGGCCCAGACGAGATAGGCGCACATGGCCTATCTCTCCTGCCATATTATTAGTCCCATGATACAATTTATTGTCTAGTATTAAACCAGCACCCATGCCTGTACCAAAGGTCAGGAATATTACATTTTTCTTTCCTCTAGCTACTCCAAACCTCCATTCAGCAACAGCACACGCATTCGCATCATTTTCAAGGTAGACGGGTACAGAAAACTTTTCTTTTATCAAATCTACAATCGGTACATTATTCCATCCGGATAGATTTGGCGGATTCATGATAATACCACGTTTATGATCTAACGGGCCTCCACAGCTAATTCCAATACCAACCACCTCGGAAGCTTTCATATCATATTTATTCCATATTTCCGCTATGGCAACTATCAACTTCTGGACAACGTCTTCCCAGCTTCCGGCTTCTTTAGTTAGAAAAGTGGTCTTTTCAATAATGAATCCTTCCTTACTGTTAAAATTCAGCACTCCCTTCCCCAGGACAACTGCACACTTGGTTCCGCCAATGTCAATTCCGATCGAATAATTCTTATCAAGCATATCCATATTATTCTCACTTTCAATAGAATTCTTTACGCCCAACAATTCAAATGATACACCTCATCTATAAACTTATGATATAGCCCCAGGTCAAAAGGAGGTTCACCACATAAATAGTGATTACTTCCGCTCCCTTGCTCAGACTCCCATTGTATAAGATAGATATGCTTTTCCCCATGGGAGTAATTTAGAGCTCCAAGATTTAGCGCATCCTTTCCCACCTGTGCTGTTCCGCTCATAACTACCTGACCAGTTACGTAATCCGTTACAGAATATGTTAAATTAATTATATTTCCTGTATCATTAACTGCTACTAATGGCAGTTTCCAATCTCCCGGATGCGCAAAAGTAAGCAAAACTGGTTTCTGCGAATTCTTTATGTAATAATATGCCAGCTTCCTGTTATAGTAATAATCAACCACTGCATCAGAGAATTGTGGCCATCCATCAATTAGATTCCACCAGATGATACCATTTCTCCTACTCTTCTCTACACGAAATAGCTCTATGAAAAACTTCATTGCCTCTGCCTGAGATATTTGACTACCCATAGCAAAGTCCTCAATATTATCAGGGATTAGTCCAAACATTTCCCTGATCTGATTTGCCATCAAATGAATTCTCCAACCCCAGGTATCAATCATACCGGTTTCTGGGCAAGCAGCATGTACCGCATAATTTGGATTGTCTTCCCATGGCCATAGCTCGTTCTCAGGTATGAACTTTCGGATTGATTCTACACCGCAGCACCCATGATAGCCCAGTTCACTAGCAAATTTTGACAATGATTTGGTATAATAGGTACTTTTAAAATAGTCTCTAGGTCCCCAAAGATGTGCTTCTGTAATATACTCAAGAGGCTTACCAACACATTCCTCATCTACATAAGGCGAGCTTGGTAAGTAAGGTCTGGAAGGATCCTCAAATTCCAATACTTCAGGTATAAATTTCCTAGTCAATCGATTGTGATTAGGATTGCGGTTGAAGGGTTCAAAATAAGCGAACATATCATTCTCGTTATCTCCTGCCCATAGCAGAATGCTGGCATGGTTGCGCAGTTGACGTACAATTTGTTTCACCTCATCACCGATCACCTTACCAAAGTCATCATCATTGGGATAGACACCGCATGCCATCATGAAATCCTGCCATATGAGAATTCCATGCTCATCACAATAATCGTACAGATACTTATCCTCATATACATTACCCCCCCAGATACGAATTGCGTTACAGCCTATATCCTCCAACAGTTCGCAGGCCTTAGGCAGTCGTTCTCTGTCTCTGGAGTGGAAGGCATCCATGGGTACAAAATTAGTACCAAGAATAAAGATCTTTTCATGATTTACTTCAAAATGGAAATCTCCAGAAAATGCAACATCGGTTAGTCCGGTTCTTTTCAACTCTACCGTCCTGATTCCTGTCCTAAAGGAACAGCAATCCATGACCTGATCTTCGTATGTCAACGTCACCTTCACATCATATAAATATGGCTTTCCATATCCTTTCGGTTGCCATAGCTTTACATCCTTAAGGTGTAATCCCACCTTACCGGCTACATACCACAGCCTTGTCTTATATTGAAAATGACTATCTTCACATCTTCCTTCTATTTCTACTGAATATCTGCTTAAATCCGCTCTTGTCACATCAACTTCATAAAACAGAGATAAATCTGCTTCCTTCTTCCAAGCGTCTATCCGAGTCGACATCAGATAAGCCTGCTTAATATGTTCCTGCGGACGATATGCCAAGTAAACCGGTCGAAAAATACCGCAAGAAACACATCTGGGCATGATATCCCATCCATACATATGAGCTGCCTTCCTGACATGCAGAGATTCATAATTATATTTATTGACTGTCGCATTACCTACTGACAATTCTTTTTTTCGTGCTTCTAAACAAACCGGGAAAATATGCACTATGATCTCATTACGACCTTCCACCAGATTTTGCAATACAAACGAATGAGGCAAGAACATATTATCCGTCTTCCCACATACTTTCCCATTTATAATAATTTCACTCAATGTATCAATGCCTTCAAACTGCAATAACGGTGTACAACCATCACATGCTGAATATTCAAAATAGCGGCTGTAAAACACATGATATCCCTCGTACTTTTGAAGTAATAAGATATTGGTGCCCTTATAAATTTCAGGAACAATCCCTGATTCTTCTAGAGACAATTCAAAATTGCCCGGTACTTTCCCATCAATAGTTCCTTCTCCATAATCTTTTAAAGCAGTAATCGTTGAAGGAAATCCAGCCTCCTTGTTTACATCATCCTCAGATAAATATGTAAGTTTCCACGTCCCGTTTAAATCAATCTTTTTCCAATTATTCATATGAATTATTCGTAACTCCTTTCATATATCCTTAATCGCTGAGCACTACGTCGTAAACTTTACTTATCCCTTAACGCTACCTAAAACAATTCCTTTTGTAAAATATTTTTGGAGAAACGGATAAACAACTACAATTGGTAGCATAGCCAATATAATCTGAGCTGCCCGACTGTTTTTCTCTGATATACTAGTGATATCGCTTATTGAATTTACAGCCTTTAAATTAATCTCTACAACAATGGTCTGCAGATAGGTCTGCAAAGGATAATTTTGAGGACGATTCATATAAATCATACCATCAAACCAAGAGTTCCAATGATTTACCGCATTAAATAGAATCAGTGTGGCCAATATAGGCTTTGACAATGGCAATATCATACGGGTCAGCACCGTCATTTCTCTCGCACCGTCAATATAAGCTGATTCAGTAATCTCTTCCGGAAGAGTTTTTACGAAATTCTGAAATAGAATAAGGTAATAAACCGGCACTGCCCCTGGTAATATCAAAGCCCAAACAGTGTCAATCAGATTCAACTTGCTGACTACAAGATATCCGGGAATTAGTCCACCACTAAACAACATGGTAATTATAAAAAACCACATGTAACCATTTCTTGCTGAGAACTTCTGCTTCGACTTAGACAAGGCATATCCTGCAGTCACCGTAAAAAACATATTAATGATTACACCTAAAATCGTACGCTTAACAGATACGATAAAGGAAAGGTAGAATTCCTTCCCATTCGCAACAAATTTGTAAGCCTCCGTCGTAAAGTCCACGGGTAGAAAAGTAACCATACCACCATTTACCGCAGTCTTGGAGCTGAACGATATAGCTAGAATATGTAGTATGGGAAAAATGCATGCTATACTGACTACTATCAGTAAAAAACAATTAACAATCGTAAATATCTGATTTCCCAAGGTCTTCTTATAATGCATCTCCTGTCCTCCCTTAAAATAATTTATATCCGGCATACTTATCTGCCAGCTTGTATGACATAACAATAAAGAAACAGGAAACCACAGATTTAAACAGTCCTGCAGCCGTTGCTAAACTGAATTGACCATTATCTATACCAAGACGATATACCAAGGTGTCAATGATATCCAGACTCTCTAATGTTACCGGAGCCATCAGGTTATATATCTGGTCGAAGCCTGCATTCAGGACATTAGCGAGACTCAAGGTACCAACAAGAATAATGGTAGGTAATATACCGGGTATCGTTACATGCAGAGTCTGCTTCCAACGTCCTGCCCCATCCATGATTGCAGCCTCATAAAGATTTAAATCAATACCAGTCAGCGCAGCCATGAAGATAATCGTACCCCAGCCCGCATCTTTCCATATGTTCGTCAGGATAATTGTAAATCTTGACCACTTATTACTACCTAAAAAATAGATGGGTTCCACTCCAAACATCCCCAGAAAGTTGTTTACGATCCCTCCAGTAGGGGAGAAAATATCAATAATAATTCCAGCCATCATTACCCACGAAATAAAATAAGGTAAATATATTAAGGTCTGAACAGTTCTCTTGAAATAATTTCGTCTTACCTCGTTCATCATCAGAGCCAGTATCAGGGGAACAACCAAGCCGGTAACTATCTTCAAGCCCGCTATAATCATTGTATTTTTTAATGCTAAAATAAAATTCGGATTATTAAACAAGGTTTGAAAATGTTTAAACCCCACAAAGCTTGCTTTAGCAAATCCCTTGGCTGGCGAATAATCCATAAATCCGATAGCAATACCAAACATAGGTACATAGCAAAATATGAGAACCATAATTACGGATGGCAAAAGTAATAAATGGAATGTCCATTCTTTTTTTAATTTCTTCAATCTGTACAGCCTCCTTTAAAAGAGGGCTGTTACAAAGTAACAGCCGCTTTTTTATACTTATTTCTGAGAATACCATTCATTTACTTCCTGTGTAATCTGGTCTCCACCGGTTTTCTTCCAAGTCTCAATAGCCTTATCAAATACACTAATATCATCACCCATAATAACCTTGTAGATGGCTGCATCCAGGTTGGCCTTTAAATCGGTTCCCTTGTTTGTCATTGTCTCTGTTACTATTGCCTGGTACTCATTTACTACAATACGATTTTCTTCCTTCAATTTACCTATCATCGCAAAAGTACTTTCTGGCCCAAAGGTTAGAAGCATGCCGATACCATTACGATCACCATTCATTCCAGCTACTACCTGATCATATGAGTTCTTGTCATTTGCACTTAATTTAGATGTATCCCCAGACTGAAGAGCTTCTGCAACAGCGATCTGGCAATTTAAATTTTTCCAAGGAACTTCTGCATTATACGCAAATCTAAATTTAAATACTTCAAAGCCATTATCATCCGTATTATAATTTTTATCAGCACTTTCATACATCTTAAATCCAAGATTCATAATCTTCACTATTGCTTCAGGATTTTTACATCCTTTTTTTACAAAGATATAGCCGGAGGGAGCTGCAGAAGCAGATGACGTAAATGCAGAACCGTCTGAAGTTGGCAGGCTGCATACAATCCAATCTGCATTTTCATCAGCTTTTGCACTATCAGAAATCGAGCTCAAAGGCGCCCAAAATGTACCAAAAGTGATACCACACTGTCCGGATACTACTGACTCACCAGCCAAAGAGTTGTCTAAAGTTGCAAGATCGGTAGGAAATATTCCTTCTTTGTACATCTTCTGAAGCTCTAAAACCGCCTCTCTCATCTGATCGGTAATGGTTCCGTATACCAATTCGTTTTTATCATTTTTCACCCAAATATCATAATAAGCTTTATAGCCTTCCATGATACCTTTCAAGCAGTGAATTCCTGGTTCAATAGAATTGCCCGCTGCGATACCAACGGTATTTTCTCCACCTAATTTAGCCTCTTGAAATGCTTTTGCAACCTTTTTCAGTTCTTCTATAGTTGTAGGAACTGCCATGTTCACCTTATCTAGCCAATCTTTACGGATGAACATTAGGGTGACACCATCTGCTTGAGTACCAGTCTGCGGTAATCCTAGTAGACGTCCATCAAAAGTCATATAATTCATTGAAAGATTATTTTCATCAGCCACTGCCTGTTTGTAGGAATCACTTGCATATTTCTCGAATATATCCGTCATATCCTCAACCATATCAGCTTCCACCAATGTCTTGTATGTAATTGCATCAACTACTGCACAATCCGGAATATCTCCCGATGCCATCGCAACATTCCATTTAGCATTATATTGTTCCGTAGAAGGAGTCCAAAGATATTCT
>JAEZLZ010000140.1 GCA_023415055.1 Bacillota bacterium
CCTACCCTAAAGCACGGCGGGCAACCGTATCGCTTTATGTTCGGTCTTGCTTCGAGTGGGGTTTACATAGCCCCTACTGTTACCAGTAAGGCGGTGGTCTCTTAAGCCACCTTTCCATCCTTACCAAAGAGAAATGATTACAAGGAATCATTTTCTTAGGCGGTATATTTCTGTTGCACTAGCCTTGGAGTCACCTCCACCGGACGTTATCCGGCACTCTGCCCTATGAAGCCCGGACTTTCCTCACCTTGTTAGGCGCGACCATCTGTGCTACTCACAGGTTGTATTCTAACACGGTCAGAGAAAAAAGTAAATCAGAATCAAATGGAACCTGAGATTTGTATCGGTGTTCTGGAGGATTAAGGAAGTTGTCTGTATTATTAAGAAAATATTAAAGATTTCCCGTTTTATATATGTTATGATTGTGGCTATCAAAGGAAGATATGTTGTTACGTATTTTCCTAATAACTAATTTGTGCAATAACCCATATTGAAAAACGAAGTTTTCAATCATGTATACGCGGGTTTGAAGCAGAATGGAGATTGATATGGAGCAAATTGGAATTTTAGTTGTGGATGATGATAAAGATATCGCTGATTTGGTTGAGATACATCTTGTAAGTGAAGGATATCAGGTTCGTAAGGCGAATAGCGCCAGAGAAGGCTTGCAGATCTTAGAGAACGCGGATATTAAACTAGTAATTTTGGATATTATGATGCCGGGCATGGATGGGCTTACCATGTGCAGAAAGATACGGGAGACCAGTACCGTCCCGATCATCATGCTGAGTGCACGCTCTGCTGACCTGGACAAGATTATCGGATTGGGAACCGGTGCGGATGATTATGTGATTAAGCCATTCAATCCTCTGGAACTCACAGCGAGAGTAAAATCCCAGCTAAGAAGATATACAAAATTTAATCCTAATTCACATGATGAGAAGCAGGACCGTGAAATTGTACTGGACCATCTCATTATTAATAAGGAAAACCATAAGGTGAATGCATATGGGAAGGATGTAAAGCTTACTCCGATTGAATTTGATATCTTATATCTGCTGGCCAGCAATCTAGGCAGAGTATTCTCAACGGATGATATTTTCGAACGGGTATGGAATGAAAAGATGTATGAGGCGAACAATACCGTAATGGTTCATATTCGGAGAATCAGAGAGAAGATTGAGATGGATTCCAGGGATGCACAAATCATAAAAACAGTGTGGGGAGTAGGATATAAAATTGAAGAATAATATATTCAAAAGCTTTCGGTTTGAGATCGTTTTATACAGTATTCTTAGTCTCTTATATATGCTGCTGACCATTGTCCTATTGCATATCGGGTTATTTCTTGTTCTACACAAAAGCTTTCAGGAATTATCCGAAACAACAACAGCCATTATCACTATGGTAACGATAATAGCCGGAATTGTGTTATTTATCACCTATTTCCTCTTGCTTACGAAGAAGTTTATTACCTATATTAAAGAGATGATCGAAGGCATCAATCAGATCTCACAGGGAAACTTTGGTAACCGTATCGAGATTAATAATGAAGATGAATTTGCACTGCTAGCAGACAAGTTGAATCAGATGGCGGATGATATCAAGGGAATCATGGAGAATGAGCGCAGAAGCGAGTATGCCAAGAACGAGCTTATTACCAGTGTAGCACATGACCTTCGTACACCGTTAACCTCGATTATCGGCTATCTTGATCTTGTATCCTCCAAAGAGCTGACGCAGGAGACCCAGAGGAAGTATATTGATATAGCCTATAATAAATCGAAGCGATTAGAAAAATTAATTGAAGATCTCTTTACTTACACCAAATTTAATTTCGGTGAAGTGAAGGCAAATTATAACGAGGTAGATATGGTTAAGCTCCTCAATCAACTGGTGGATGAATTCTATCCTAGCTTTTCCGAATACAATCTGGAATATGAGTTTTGCCCGATGGCTGCCTCAGCTGTAATCAAGGCAGATGGAGATCTCCTAGCCAGAGCCTTTGCGAACCTGATCAGTAATGCTATCAAATACGGTAGGGATGGTAAAAATATATTGATTGAACTGCGCAAGGAAGAGTCGGGAGTAATCATCACTATAACGAATTATGGAGATATCATTCCTCCGGAGGACCTTACAAGAATATTCCAACGCTTCTACCGGGTTGAGTCCTCAAGGTCCAGTGAAACAGGAGGAAGCGGATTGGGACTTGCGATTGCGCAGAGCATCATTACTATGCATGGCGGCAGTATCTTTGCCCGTAGTGATGAAGCCGGAACAGTATTTACCATAGAATTGAAAAATGAACCAAAAATAAATTGAGCCATTGAATATTCTTATACAAATCAGTACATTCCGAATGTGCCGGTTGCATTTGTAAGAACGATCAATGGCTTCAATTTATGAAACTATGAAAACGGAAGAAGAAAAAATATAATCATATTATAGCACATATTTACAAGAAAGGTAATACTTTTTTTAAATTTAAAAGATTATTAACATCTTCGTATTAAGAATATGGCAAATATTCGATAATATTCTACTCTGTTTGGATAGAATCAGCATAGGCAATCAGTTTTTTGGATATTCTAAGCCGCTGAAAGACAGATGCATAAGTGATCTCATTCAAACCTTCTATATAATTCTGTGGATAGTTCTTCTGTAATCCCTTATTTTTTAATAGAAGAACCGCCTTGTTATATGCAATAGCGGCTTCCACCTCGGAAGGGTATCTCCCGATCAAATAATCACCGTTTATGTGTATCTTGGCAATATAGCTGGGAACGCTTTTATTGAGCACCTGTGACACGCCATAATACGGATTGATTACCAGCACGTTATGATAGCTGTAGTCACAATCATCGCCATTTGCAAAGCAGTAGTCCCTGCCTGCAACTGCATGATTTTTGATCCCGTAGCGTGAAAGTATGTTGACCTGCATCCCATAATCGGATACGAAGAGGTGACCACCACGCCTCATTATTTTATGATGGGCATAATAGAACAAATCCTCTGCATCAAACCTCAGGCAGGTTATCTGATCCAGATAATATAGGAAGTAACGCTTCTTTATATATATAGGATTTTTAAAATAAATATGGTTGTCGCGGAAATTAATCAAAACCACCCATTTATGAAAGGTAAGAGCACAATTTTTTGGATAAGCTTCGAGCTTTAAACCATGGCTATCGCTTAACACTATCCCGGCAAGTAAGTAGGCACTGTTTGCATTTTCTTCTGATTCAAAACTGCCCAGACTGATATGCTTTCCGCGGTACGTGACGGAGGCTCTATAATAAACAGTGCCATTTTTCATAAAGGATTGGTATACTCCAGGTAACATTCTATCACCACCTCTTAATTAATATATCAGATAAAAAAGTCAGGTGCAACCTCCTCGATAATTTAGAGTAAATTGTTAACAAAATATTAAGGTCCATTTGTGTAGAATGACTTAAAAACGACCATAAAAGCATACTAAAGCAGTAGAATATGTATAAGGATGATGAAAACGTATAAAAATATTTAATATATAGTTAATAAATTGTTAAAATTATCTTGTACATAACATACAATTAAAGTTGCGTTTGCACACAATTTATTGGTACATATTTACTTGACTGGTAAAATACGGTATTTGGCTATCGTGGTTATAACGAAATTGCAGTTGGCTTATTGACACCAATTCTGCGGTTGCCTATAATGCTGATATCATTACCAATCATACCATTAATTGGAAAATATTAGACAGAGAAAGATCAAGAAACAGAAAAGAGGATAAATTTATGTCAATGATAAATTTGTTTCTTCAAAAGAGAAAAATGCATGAAAGCCAGCATGGTATCGTTATGGTGGTTATTGCATATGCATTATCTGTAATGATGCTGATTTTAGGCTCGGATGTATTTTATAACATCAAATCAGCAGCAGCAGGGATAAGCACTGTGGATGAAGAGACACAAGAGAAGATTAACGAGGAGATGCCTGATCTGCAGGATGCGGACCTTACAGCTTTATTAATCCAATCTAAGCTACAAGAACCATTTGGTATCGCAGAGGTTACAGAGACTGGTCTTGGTAGTATCAAGGCACAGAACATAGCAGATGAGAAGTCGATGACGGAAGCAGTTACCGAAGGTGATTCGGTATGGCTTTTGGGTAACGCTTTTAACCAAGAGGAATACACCGGACTCATCGATCAACTTCCGAGGCTTGCTTCCGTCAGCAGTGTAGTATCGGCAAAGGACATTATGACCGAAACCGAGACAGCACAGGAGGCAGCTGATAAAACGAAGAAGGCAGAGAAATCAGAAAAGGATGAGATTCAAAGCTTAGCAGCTGAGAAAGTTACTTCCCCTTATGTAATTGACGTCACAGAAGATGAGATATCCATGCTGGAGCGAATCGTTTCAGCAGAAGCCGGCGGTGAGGATATGATAGGTAAGATATTAATCGTCAATGTTATCCTGAACCGTATTGCGGACGACCATTTCCCGGATTCCGTAGAGGATGTTATATTCCAGAATAAGAACGGTGAGTACCAATTCTCACCGGTAGCTGATAAAAGCTATTGGTCAGTTAAGATATCGAATAAGACCAAGGAAGCTGTAATTAGAGCACTGGAAGGTGAAGACCACTCCGAAGGAGCACTCTTTTTTATCGCCAGGAAGAGAACAAACGCAAGCAGTGCCGAATGGTTTGACAGCAATTTGAAATGGCTATTTAAACACGGCGGACACGAATTTTATAAGTAAAAAGGTTATAATATTAAATTCTCATGCTTCTTTTATCAGCATAGCTTTTAATATAAACCAGCAGCAGATTAGACAGCCCCCAAGCAAACTTTGCTCACTCTCGGATGCTTACCGAAAAACCGAAAAATAAGAACAAGCGTATTGTATCCGAAGAAATGTCATGTTATAATACTTGAAACTTGTGACGTATGAAAGCGTAAAAATGCATTTCACACATAGAAGTGCCTCGAAATGAGCCTACAGGATACTTGTTTCGAGCCTCTTCCCTTATTGTCGGGAAGTGTTAAAGTGCTTTATGAATTAATATTATGCTTTTCAAATCCCTAATAACCGATAAGATCATGCTCTCATCCGGAATTTGATTGTGGTGATGATAACGATGAGGCCGTTTATGATAGGGATTATAATCTCAAGTAAATATGAGCAAAGGGGATTGAAACAATTATGAACCTAATGTACAGGAGCACAAGAGATTCAAGTAACAGAGTAACAGCTTCGCAGGCTGTACTTCAGGGCTTATCTTCGGATGGCGGTTTATTCGTACCGGAGTCCGTTCCGGTTCTTCAAATGACAATGGAAGAGCTGTCGAAGCTTAGTTATCGTGAGACGGCTTATGAGGTAATGAAATTATTTTTAACTGATTATACTGAGGAGGAGCTTAGAGATTGCATTGATAAAGCATACGATTCTAAGTTTGATACTCCGGAGATCGCTCCAATGAAAAAAGTAGGACAGGCATATTACCTTGAGCTTTTCCATGGGGCAACGATTGCTTTTAAGGATATGGCATTATCCATATTACCGCATTTGTTGACAAAATCCGCGAAAAAGAATAATGTGCAGGAGGAAATCGTTATTCTTACCGCAACCTCGGGCGATACGGGCAAAGCAGCACTGGCAGGCTTTGCAGACGTAGAGGGGACCAGCATTATTGTATTCTACCCGAAAGACGGAGTTAGCAGTGTGCAGGAAAAGCAAATGGTTACCCAGACCGGAGCAAACACACATGTAATCGGTATCCGTGGAAACTTTGATGATGCCCAGACCGGTGTTAAGAACATGTTCAACAACACCGAGCTGGCATCTCGTCTTAAGAAAGCAGGCTATTTGTTTTCTTCTGCAAATTCAATCAATATCGGCAGATTAGTGCCGCAAATCGTCTATTATGTTTATTCCTATACTACATTATATAAGCAGGGGCAGATCGCACAGGGAGAAGAACTGAATTTTGTAGTACCCACCGGCAATTTCGGCAATATACTTGCCGCATATTATGCAAAGCAGCTGGGTGTTCCGATTCATAAGCTGATCTGTGCTTCCAACGAAAACAAGGTCCTCTTTGATTTCTTCGAGACCGGCAGATATGACAGGAACCGAGAATTCATCTTAACGGAATCTCCCTCCATGGATATACTGATCTCCAGTAATCTTGAGCGCTTGATCTATCACATTGCAGATTGTGATTCGGTCAAGACTGCTGAATTTATGAAAGCACTATCAAGACATGGTTCTTATGAAATCACTGACCGTATGAGAACAAATCTTAAGGAATTTGTTGCTGGTTGGGCATCGGAACAGGAGACGAAAGATGCAATCGAAAAAGTTTATTCAGAAAACGGTTATGTGATTGATACACATACTGCGGTTGCAGCAAGTGTTTATTATAATTATGCCCAAAAGAGCGGTGACACATCGAAGACAGTTATTGTATCAACCGCCAGCCCTTATAAATTCGGTAAAAGTGTACTGGAAGCACTTCATACACCGGAGATACCGGAGGATGATTATGAGCAGGCCGTATTACTGAAGATGGTCTCGAATACCGATATTCCCAAAGCGGTGGAAGAGATCCGTACGTCTCCTGTTCTGCATAATAAGGTATGCGAAACCTCGGAAATGCAGTATATGGTAGAGAAAATTTTAAAAATAATCTAATTGTGACAAATGCCTGACATAAAATTGACACAACCGAAGTGCATATTATAGCTATAGTCAATGCAACAATACAGTAACCGCAGGTCAGCCTAAGCAGCAGATGAAGTCACATCCTATTCTACATCAGCTGTTATGAAGTGGATTTCGCGGTGAGTGGTATGAAGAAGGGGTTTCCCCTATACAGCATATTGACTACGGTATAATCGGCCTAACGCAGGAAATTACGGCGGTTTAGGAAAATGGTCAATTGGTAAAAAATCCAAGTTACATGGATAAAAAGACTTGACCTTTTTTTCCTTTATTGTTATAATCATCTTGTTGTTGGAAGATTATATTAAGCGTCACCTTTTCTATGTTTTACGGGGTTTACAAACTTTGTGAGAGTAGTTTAGGAAACGCAAAATATAACACCAAACCATATATTTTAAGGAGGAAGTAAGAATATGAAGAAGAATTTCTTTAAGAAGTTATCCTTCGTTCTGGCATTAGCGATGATCGTTTCCGTTCTCGCTCCTGCTGCTGGCGCATTCGCTGCTGCTAAGGCACCGAAGCTTTCCGCTTCTACCAAGTATTTATATCTTGGACAGGAAGACAAGAACGAATATGACTTCAACATTGCTAACAAGCAGAAAGGCTGGAAGTACCTTTGGTCTTCTAGTAACGAGAAAGTAGCTGATATTAATGCTAAGAACGGCTTTGTAACAGCTATGGCAGCTGGTAAATCCACTATTTCCGTAGTTATCACAGATAAAGACGGCGAGGAAATTGATGAGCTTACCGCTACTGTTGTCGTAAGAGATAACATGAAAGAAGTAACAATCACTAATCTGCCTAAAGACAACAAACTTGCTGTAGATGCAACTCAGGATTTAAACAGATCCTATGTTACATTTGCTGGTAAGAAAAAAGGTTCCGAAGCTAAGGTTGCTTGGACTGTAACTAAAGATGGCAAGGCTACTACAGACGCTACCATCGATGGCTATGGTAAATTCACAGCTAAGGCTGCTGGCGAGTACGTAGTTGAAGTTCGTGCATTCCAGTCTACATCCAAGAAGAACGCTTGGGTTTCTGATCCGGTTAAGTACGCTAGCTATGTAACATCTAACGTAGCTTCCGCAAAGATCACTGTTGCAGCTTCTATGCTTTCCGCTAAGCAGACCAACCTTGTTAAATTTGATTTAGCATTTGACTCTGCAATGGTTCAGGCTGATGTAGTAAAGAACTTATCTGTATCTTATATGCTTGGCACAACCAAGGTTAAAGAGACAGTTAAAGAAGTTACCATGAGCACTGATGGCAAGACTGCTACAGTTGAAATGTTTGTACCTTTCACTACTGGCGCTACATATGTAGTAGCATATGCTGGTATGACAGATGTACAGTTCGTAGCTGCTACCACAAAGGCTACTGACGTTACTGAGCTTGCTATTTTAACAACTACCGCTCAGCAATCCAAGGCTCAGAAGGTAGAAATCGCTCTTTACAACAAGGATAAGGTTAATATTGCAAATAAAGACCTTTTAGCTAGAACAGAGATTAAGAGCTCCAATACTTTAGCAACTGTTAACGGTAGAAATACTGATAACACTCAGAACCTTTATATGTACAAAGTAGGAGATACTACTACTCTTACCGCTACATTCCACTCCTATACCTATGACTCTACTGGTAAAGAGATTGGTGCTGTTACAAATACCGGCGTTATTACATGTGTTGAGCAGGCTAAGGCTGTTATCGGTTCAATGGAAGCTTACACAGTAGTAACAGGCGGTGCACCTAACTTCAATGATGTTAAGCATACCGTATTTAAGAATGAAAGTGGCTTACAGCTCTTTGTTAAGTTCAAGGGCAAGGATGCTAATGGCGATGATAAGTACACCACCAACTTATCTACTAGCAGTGATTATGGTAACGGAACTTGGGGTTATGTATCCTCTAATCCTAACGTAGCTTATGTTGCTGGCAATAATATCTACGCTGCAGCTGAAGGTACTACCGTAATCGTTGTTAAGTATGATGATGTTCAGGTTGCTGCTTGCGAAATCACTGTAACTGGTGCTAAGAAGGCTGCAAGTCTTACATTTGATACTAATGCAATTACTCTTTCCAATAAGTTCGCTGATAATAAGACCGTTGGTTTCACAGTTAAGGATCAGTTAGGCAATGACTATACTAACTATACCTTCAAGCTTGAGGCTAATGTATCTACAAATCCTGCTGCTTTAGTAAACAGTGGAGTAGCTTATAATGGTGCACCAGGATCTTCCGTAACATTTACTCCTAATGCAGTAGCTAAGGGAACTTACTACTACACATTAACTGTTACTGATGCTGCTGATACAAGCAATAAGATTTCAACCTGGATCAGCGTAGAAGTTAAAGAACCGGCTGCTAATGCAACTGTTTCTTACTACAGAGTTGAAGCTGATAAGGCTTCCTACGATATGAAAGTTACTACAACTGATGTAACTGAGGATGTTGTACTTTCCTTATATTCTTACTCAGCTGATGGTATCAGATTAGCACAGGTAGATATGTCAAATCTTACTGAATTAAAGATTACTGATGGCAAGGGTAATGAGGTTGTTAACGATATTACAACTGTTGGATTAACTAAGAAGGTTTCCTTAGTTACTTCTGCTCCTTCAACTATGAGCGGTGCTCCGATTACTAATCTTGTAGCAAAGAAAGAAGTCGGAACATGGGTAGTATCTGCAACCAGCGGTACTCCGATCAACGCTGTAAGCTTTGAAGTTAAAGATACTCAGCCTACTGTTAAGTTAACAGTTAACAAGACTGTATCTTCTAAGACTGACTTAGTTCAGGCTATCAATGATTGCTTCGACTTCACATTAGATAATACTTCTGTGGATCTTGCTGGCGCTCACACTGATTATCTTGATGATACAAATACAACAAACACATATGATCAGATTAAGAAGATCTACATCTATCAGAATATTAATGGATACACTATCAGACATGAGGTTAACATGAACGATGTTGTTATTACTTACGCTCAGTAATTAATATCAGTATTGTAAATAGAAAGAGCCTGCCAATAATGGCAGGCTCTTTTTTGGGCTCAGTGTCAATAGTTGGGGTGGAATACCGCTGAAGCTCGCTCTTCTTCTATGCCTGGAGTCTTTTTTATGTTAGATATCTATAATTACTGCTCTCGGGCATACAGAAGAAGCGTCTAGCCCGTTTACTATTTTTATCAGTTAGAGCAGTGCATAATCCTAGTTCTGAAACTCTTAAAGGTTTTCATTCTAAGGGAGAATCTTGATTATAGCTTACAAGAAGCGGACTCCTGCTAAATATCTTCCTATAGATAATAGAAACTTGAATATACCTAAATGCTGATGTATAATAGAGCAGAACAATTTAGAATAAAGGAGATAACATAATGACTGCAGTAAACAAGAAAAATGAACTGTCTACAGCATCGAATAAGAGTAAGCATAACAATAAAAAAGGATATAATATTAATACAGAAGACAAGCAAAGAATTTATGTACTGCCTATTATATTCATATTGGCGATTTTGCCACTTATTGTTAAGATTCATCCATATGATGTAAACTTCTCGCAGTATAAGTGGTTCCCTGAGAATGATGGTTATTATGATTTTTTTCTATATTATAAGCAAATATTTTTAATTATTACAGCAGCAGTAATGTTGGTGATGTTGCTTTATTATAACATTTCAAAAAAAGAAAAGACAGAGTTTGGGAAAGCATTTATTCCGCTCATGGTTTATGCATTATTAGCTTTATTATCTACGGTTTTTTCTCATTATCGAAGCTATAGTCTTTCTGGCAGCTATGAACAATTCGAATCTGTATTCGCTTTGTTGTCATACTGCATCGTAGCTTATTATGCGTATACCATTATAAAGTCAGAGTATCATTTAAAGGCTATAGTATATGCCTTGCTGATCGGTTCAATCTTTATGATTATCATTGGTATCTTTCAGCTTGCTGGACAAGATTTCTATCATACGGGGTTTGGTTGGGATTTGATTACAGGATCAAAATATAAATTAGAAGATTTTTCATTTACTGCAGGAATTAGCAGAGTATACCTATCATTATATAATCCAAATTATGTAGGCTTCTATGTCGTACTTCTTTTTCCGATAATGCTTTATATGGTTATATTCCTAAAAAATATTTGGGTGAAATTAGCTTTTGTAATCTCTATCATCGGTCTGTTGGCATGCTTATATGGTTCTAAATCAGCAGCAGGTATAGTCGGCATAGTCGTTACAGTGGTTATTACTGTTGCGTTATTATGGAGATATTGCATAAAGTATTATTTTGTCACTATTCCGGTCATTGTATTAGCGATCATTGGTTTATTTGTATTTAACTCTTGGTCAAATAATTTTATAGGTAATCAAATAAATAAAATAATAAATGTTCAAAAATCAACCATTACTATTCAAGGGATTGAAACTAACGATAATAACTTAACGATAAAATATAAGGGAAATAAATTAGTAACAAAATTTTATAAAGATGATTTAGGCTTGTACGTATTTGATTTTAAAGATCAGAATGATGAGATTGTTCCATCGCAATTCGATACAGTTAATGGCCCGGTAACGATTATGGACGAACGTTTTGCTGGGTTTGTATTTACGCCTATGTTAAATGGAGATGTTGTAGGATTTGATGTGAATATTGGTTATTCGACCTGGTTTTTTACAAATCAGCTCGGAGATGGTACCTTTTACTATTACAATAATTATGGAAGATATGACAAAATAGTGGAAGCACCGTCTGCTGTATTTACTGGTTATGAGAGTTTGGCTACAGGGCGTGGATATATATGGTCTAAGACGATACCATTGTTAAAGGATAAAATACTTCTTGGCTCCGGTGCTGATACCTTTGCTTTGATCTATCCACAAAATGATTATGTAGGTATGTATAATTATGGAATTCCAGGACAGATTTTGACTAAGCCACACTGTATGTATTTGCAAATCGCCGCACAAACCGGTATTATTTCACTGCTTGCATTTTTAGCTTTCTATTTAATATACTTTATATCAAGTGTTCGGTTATATATAAACTGTAAATATGATAACTTCTTTACTATCATGGGATCAGCTATCTTTGTGAGTACTGTTGGATATATGGTCTGTGCAATTACCAATGATTCCAGTATTACAACAGCACCGATTTTCTGGGCATTGATTGGAACAGGACTAGCAATTAACACGAAGCTTAAGAAATTAAAGACTATGAAGAACTAAGTATTCTGTCGCTATCTAATGTGACACAAGACGAGGCATATTAACATACTATACACAACCCCGTTTTGTAATGTCACATGCTCATAAGATACATGCTCTTAACATGAAAATAACTTTGTCATCAACTCAAATGTAACCTGAACTTTGCTAAGTTAACAAACACCCCACCTTCACATAATCTAAAGGTGGGGTGTTTCATATTCGTTGTCAAAAAGCGATATTGACTAACTTTTTGTAAAAAACTATCCTGAGAAGAAAAGCTACATTCTCTCATGAAACGTTCTAGCGATTACCTCTTCCTTTTGTTTTTCACTTAGTGAGTTGAAGTGTACAGCATAGCCAGAAACTCGAATAGTTAGATTGGGATACTTTTCGGGATGCTTCTTCGCGTCAACCAAGAGAGAACGGGTCAATACATTTACATTAATGTGATGACTGCGATTAGAGAAATATCCATCCAGCATGGAGGAGAGATTATGGATACGATCTGACTCTGACTTGCCAAGAGCCTCTGGAGTGATGGTAAAGGTATAAGAGATGCCATCACGGCAGTTATCATAATTAATTTTGGATACGGATTGCATAGAGGCTAAGGCACCGGAGGATTCCCGGCCATGCATCGGATTAGCGCCAGGAGCAAAGGGAGCTCCACTGCGTCTGCCATCCGGCGTAGCGCCTGTCTTTTTGCCATAGACAACATTACTTGTTATGGTTAGGATGGAGAGGGTATGAACCGCATTACGATAAGTTGGATGCTTACGAAGTCTTGTGATGAATTCCTCTGTAAGCATTGAGGCAATTTGGTCAGCCCGGTCATCGTTATTACCGTAGGCAGGATACTTGCCCTCTATGATAAAATCAACGATGATACCACGGTCGTCTTCAACAGGTATGACTTTGGCATACTTGATTGCACTTAAGGAATCTGCTACCACGGATAAGCCTGCGATACCAAAGCCCATCAATCGCTCCACTTCGGTATCATGGAGAGCCATCTGAAGCTTCTCGTAGGCATATTTGTCATGCATATAGTGGATGATATTCATGGTATTTACATATAAGCCACATAGCCAGTCCATCATCGGTAGGAAGCTCTGAAGAACCTCTTCATAGACGAGGGGAGTACCAGACTCATAAGTCTTTGTCACAGGTCCGATTTGCTCTCCACTGATTTCATCCCGACCACCATTTAGACTCATAAGCAGAACCTTTGCAAGGTTGCAGCGTGCACCAAAGAATTGCATCTGCTTCCCGATCTTCATGGCAGATACACAGCAGGCGATACCATAGTCATCACCATAAGAAGTCCGCATAAGGTCATCATTCTCATACTGAAGTGAATCAGTTGCAATGGACATCTTAGCACAGTAATTCTTAAAGTTTTCAGGTAGCTCAGTAGACCAAAGGACAGTCAGATTGGGTTCCGGTGCAGGCGACAGGGTGCTCAGGGTGTGAATAAAACGGTAGCTGCTTTTTGTTACCATGCTTTTACCCTCATTTGTCATTCCACCGATTGCTTCCGTAACCCAGGTGGGGTCTCCGGCATACAGTTCATTATAATCCGGAGTTCGAAGCTGTCTTGCCATTCGTAGTTTTAAGATAAATTGGTCTATAATCTCCTGAGCCCTAGTCTCATCTAGGACACCGTTCACGATATCTCGCTCAAAATAGATATCCAGAAAGGTTGAGGTTCGGCCTAATGACATGGCAGCACCGTTTTGCTCCTTAATTGCTCCCAGATAAGCGAAATACAACCATTGTACTGCTTCCATGGCATTTGATGCAGGCTTGGAGATATCATAGCCGTAACCGGAGGCCATCACCTTTAATTGTTCCAGAAAATCAATTTGGCGATATAATTCCTCCAAAGTACGAATGGTTTCGTCTGTCATAGACTTCTTTCCCAGTATCTCTTTATCTGCTTTCTTCTGCAAGATTAAATAATCAACCCCATAAAGAGGAACTCTTCGATAGTCTCCGATAATGCGACCCCTGCCATAGGCATCCGGCAGCCCTGTGATTACACCGCTTTTTCTTGCACTTCTCATCTCGGGGGTATAGGCCCGGAAAACACCGTCATTATGTGTGGTTCGATATCGAAAATGTTCTTCTACTTCCTCTGATAAGGTGTATCCGTATGCCTCACAGGCCTGCCGCGCCATACGGATGCCTCCGAAGGGATTTACGCCTCTGCGCAGCGGAGCATCAGTTTGGAAGCCGACAATAATTTCGTTTTCCTTATCGAGATACGAGGGTTCATAAGTCAGAAGAGAAGACACCTTATCGGTATTGATTGAAAGAACACCCTTTTGATGTTCTTCCTTTTGTAATTGCATATATTTCTCGTTCAAATTTAAGGTTTGTGCTGTGGCCTTGGCAAGAAAGTGTTCATCACCGTCATAGGGTGAGTAATTACTCAAAATAAAATCTCTTACATCAATCTGGTTCTGCCATCTGCCGGGCTTGAAATCATACCATGCGTTCATTGTTCATTCTCCTATAATAATCGATGATAGGGTGTAGAAGAGGCTTTCTATCCCTGTTAGTGAAAAGTAGTAATTTTTATAAAAACTTATCTCAGTAAAGCATGGCATGAATAAAGAACCTGCACTAGCAGACTCGGAAAGCATGCTTTATATATTGTGGCATCACATAACTGTATGCGTCTAACTTCCAATAAAGCGGTCTCCGTCATGCAAGTGAAAACTTACGCTTGTAAAACGATGTGCATCTTTGATCCATCGTAGAAGTTTTCTTTGAATCAAAAAACCGCCTGAGCTTTTGCCCAGGCGGTCGACATTTCAATCCAACTTCTTAAATGAAGTATTCTAATCGGTCCCTTGTGGTAAATCCACATATCCGCCAGTTCCGATCTAGTTAAATTATAAAGTGTATAAATGAAGGTTGTCAATAGCGATAGCATTATTATATTTAATGCTCCGGATTACTATAAATAATAAATCAAATATTTCTATCAGATCGCCTACATTATTACTCCTCTAATAGAGTGCGAATTTGCGGGACCTTTAATAAAAGAGGGAATAGCAAGATGGATACTACAACTCCAAAGCCATTTTGAACAAGATTAAAAGGAACATTAACGGCAGCAGCTCCAAAACCGAGACCTAACAATGTGCCTTCAAAGATAAAATAACCCAGGGTAACTACAAATCCGCCGAGGATGCTCGCTGCCATTATGGAAATCAGCTTCAATTGCTTATTCTTATGAAGAATACGATAGATACCTACCGAAGTAACAGCAGCCAGGCATTTTATTATCAGGGTTGCCGCAGCATATGCACTGTATCCAAGAATTAAATCAGCCAACATAGAGCCGATTCCGGCAGCCAGACCTCCAAAGAAGGGTCCAAGGATGATTCCGGAGAGTATAACAAAACCGTCGCCCGGATGAATAAAACCTCCCATGGGAGAGGGTACGGCAATAACAATGGTAGCGATACAGCAAAGTGCAGCCATAAGAGCGGCAGTAACTAATTTATTGATATTTTTCATTTTAAAGCAGCCTCCTGTTTTTTATATTTGATAACTATTGAGTGATAATATAATCAAGTAAGTCTCAGTGTTTTCGCGCACTGATTTCGAACCGGATAAAGCGAGATTACATGTACTAAACTGTCTGTTATAAAATGCTACATTCTAAAATTTGTACTTCATCTGATGCGAATATTACGCGCTTAAGAGGCTTTATCTTAGACCAAGAATGTACTTTCACACATTGACCTATTCACCACGGTATGAGATAGAAGTATTTTCTGTAAAGATAAATTAATTATGAGAAATAATAGCATAAAATTACATTCAATACAAGATGAAATATTAGAAATGTAGACCTCAGTCAAAGTATTGCTAGGTCTAAACGAGTTGACAAGCGGTAATACTTTAAGATATAATATTTAATGCAAATGAATTGCATTTAGAAAGGACAACCGATGAAAAGAAAATTACTTATATTACTTGGTGTAATGATAGTGTTAATAATTACTGGAGCGTTAATAATTAAGATATCGGCAAAGCAATTGGATGCGGTTTCGACGCAGGGAGAGGATAAGTTGAAGGTTGTAACCACCTTCTACCCAGTTTATATGATAGGGATCAATCTAGCCGAGGGTATAGACAGTGTTGAAGTAAAAAGTCTCACCGACCTGAACACAGGATGTTTACATGATTATCAACTGACAACAGAGGATATGAAGATTATCTCTGAGGCTGACGTTATGGTTATCAACGGTGGGGGTATGGAAGGCTTTCTGAAGGATGTTATGGCCAATTATCCAAAGCTTATGATTATTGATGCCAGTGAAGGCATAGAGATGCTTCCATCAGAAGAGGTACATTCGGATGAGGTGGCTTCAACAATAACCGAATCAAATGCAGAGGGAACCGAGGAGAGCAAGAACATTACCGGGTGGAATGCTCACGTATGGCTGGATCCCAGGCTGTATATTAAACAGATTGAGAATATTGCAAATGGTCTGAATGATTTTATTAACACATCCAATAAACTGGATCCTTCCATCACAGATCTCATAAATCAGAACTCACAGGCTTATATCAATAAAATAGAGGAGCTTGATTTATCTATTACACAATTGTCAGAGGAATTGAAGAAAGCTTCAGGTGGGACAGGGAAAGAAGCTGTCATATTCCATGATTCTTTTGCCTATCTGGCAAATCGAGTGGGTATTACAGTCGCGCATGCAATACCGCTGGATTCAGATACCTCACTAAGTGCTGGAGAGATAAGTGAGATTGTGGATGAAGTGAAAGCAGGGAATATCCATTATCTTTTCACAGAGGAGCAGTTCAGTGACTCCATTGCCAGCCAGATTGCAGCAGAGACCGATGCCACGGTATACATTATAGATTCAGCTGTTACCGGCGATGGCTCAAAGGATTCTTATCTGGAGGCAATGAAAAAGAATGTGGATACTTTGGAAAACTTGATTCAGTAACAGTTACTGGTATTCTCAGAAAGGTACGGTTAAGAAAGAATGAATTCAAAGAACATGTCACGCCGGCATATTAAAGCTGCAAAACTGCATGAGGCGGCTTGTGGTTTGCATTGCCTGCAAATGAAGAATATCAGCGTACGGGACGGAGCGCAGGTAATAATCGAAAATGTTAATTTACACATTCACTGTGGGAAAATTACCGTGATTATCGGTAAGAATGGCGCCGGTAAATCCACTTTGGTCAAAGCTATTTTGGGAGAGATTAAGCATGAAGGAACAATAGAGTTCCAGGATCTAAGAAATCAAAGGGTTGAAAATCTAAAAATAGGATATGTGCCACAATATATAAACATGGAAAAGAATACACCCATGAGTGTATATGATCTGTTTGCAGGTTTTGTAAGCAAAGCACCGATTTTTTTTCGTAAAATACCTAAGGTATATCGCTATATAAAGGAGCAGTTGGATATCTTTGAAGCCTCAGAATTAGTTGATAAGAGAGCCTGCGACCTATCCGGTGGAGAACTGCAGCGAGTACTGTTGTCCATCGCGATCTCTCCGGTCCCTAATCTATTAATCCTGGATGAACCCGTCTCTGGAATTGATTCCAACGGTATGCAGCTGTTTTATCAGAATATAGGTAAATTACGGGACAATTACGACTTGGCAATGATTATAGTATCCCATGATTTTGAATTTGTAAGGCGATATGCAGATCACGTTATCCTGCTGGATAAAACCATCCTGCGTGAGGGAACTCCACAGGAAGTGCTAAACAGCGAGGAATTTCACCGGATTTTCGGATAGGAGCAGAAGATGAATATCATATATCATGTATTGGAATATCTATTACCCTTTTCTTGGATTAAATATGACTTTATGAAAAATGCATTGCTGGCAGTGTTAATCATCACACCGTTATTCGGAATTCTCGGAACGATGATTGTGAATAATAAGATGGCATTTTTTTCAGATGCATTGGGTCATTCTGCACTTACCGGAATAGCAATTGGTACTCTCTTTGGGATAGCAGATACCAATCTTTCTATGCTGGTATTTGCGGTTATATTTGCTCTCTTATTAAACAGAATCAAACGACGTAAAACAGTATCCACCGATACTGTCATTTCTGTCTTTGCCTCCTTTAGCATGGCTATCGGTCTTGTGATTTTATCCAGAGGAGGAAACTTTGCAAAATATTCCGCTTTGTTGGTTGGCGATATCTTAAGTATAACAACAAAGGAGTTGTTTTTTCTTTTTCTAATCTTTTTCGTAGCGCTGCTGTTCTGGTTTGTCAGCTTTAACAAGCTGCATGCCATCAGTGTAAATGAATCACTTGCAAAGAGTAAGAATATCAATATAAAACGATTGGAGGATGCTTTCGGTGTCCTGATTGCAATTATTGTTATGTTCTCAGTAAAGTGGGTAGGAATTTTGATTATTAATGCATTGCTCATCCTACCGGCAGCTGCGAGTCGTAATATATCTTCAAATGTTAGGGAATATCATCTGTTTTCAATACTGATCTCACTATTTTCAGGAATACTTGGACTGGTTTTATCCTATTATATGAGTATAGCAACCGGACCTACGATTGTAATCATAGCTGCGATTATATTCTTCGTAACTCTGATGCTCCAAGCCTTTGGCGGTAAGACCGGAAAGTAATAAGCAGTATTTATGTTACTGTTCACTCCCCACTGAAGCTTTGATATGAGTTCAATAAATGCTTCCAAAATCGGAGAAGCTCCCGCTTAGTTGCATTACGTAGCGGTACATAAGGTTCTAAAAGACAGAACCTAAGTACCGACGAATGCAAATAATTCGATTTGAAAATCATTTATTAAACTCATACGGCTATGTTACTAATGGGGAGTGAACAGTAACGTCTTTATATATAGCATTAAATATTTAGAAAATAATCTGATATTAATTTCCCACTGATTATATTATAATAGAACGTAGTGAGTATGCTCCAAGCTTGCTTGAGAGCATACGAGCGTAGTGAAGATCATGAACTGCTCTTGTTCATGATATAATAGAACGTAGTGAACATGACTCAAGCTTGCTTGAAGTCATGCGAGCGTAGTGAAGATCATGAACTGATTTTGTTCATGATATAATAGAACGTAGTGAGTAATGCGAGAAGGTCACTCGCATGTCAAGCTTGCTTGAAGTCATGCGAGCGTAGTGAAGATCATGAAATTAGAGACGCTGGTTTTGGTAGCAGAAGGAGAGCCATGAATCGGTTTTTACTATATCTAAAAATAGTAATTAATTTTATCGTAGTGATTGCAGGAGCACTGCTTATTATCTTTGTGCTTCCGAAGCTGCTGAAATTCTTTATGCCCTTTGTAATTGGCTGGATTATCTCATTGATCGCGAATCCGATGGTGCATTTTTTGGAAAAAAGGGTAAAGCTTCATCGGAAGCATAGCTCGGCGCTGATTCTAATTCTGGTTATTGCAGCAATCATCGGTATAGCTGCACTGATCCTAACACTTTTAGTTAAAGAGGTTCGCTCACTTATGGATGATATGCCTACTATCATCGATACAGTGAAAACTCAATTTAGTGAACTGCGACAAGCTATCCTTGTATTTTCCGGTACTCTTCCTGCAAATATCCAGAACATGGTGAATAATC
Organism: Bacillota bacterium; assembly: GCA_023415055.1. Classification (GTDB taxonomy): domain Bacteria; phylum Bacillota; class Clostridia; order Lachnospirales; family Lachnospiraceae; genus Mobilitalea. The sequence continues at coordinate 19,578 of JAEZLZ010000140.1, forward strand.
TGATCAATGGGGTGGGGAATTATGCTGCCAACCTATCGGACCAAATTGAGCCTCCTACCGTGAGTTCTGCCGGTAATTTTGCCCGCAATGTAGCGGAGGGCTTTTTAGGACTGATTGTGGTTATTCTATCGGCCTATTTCTTTGCGGCAGGAAAGAATGAGCTTTCAACTAGTCTGAAGAAGCATGTACCAGAGACGGTAATTAATTATTGGCATCTGATTATGGATAATTTTAAGGCTGCCTTTGGAGGTTATTTTAAAGCACAGTTTAAAATTATGTTTGTGATCACGATTATATTGTTTGTCGGATTCGAAATATTAAGAGTGGGATATTCATTTTTATTCGCTCTCGGAATTGCATTTTTAGACGTTCTTCCGGTCTTTGGGACCGGGGCAGTCCTATGGCCCTGGGCCATCATTGATGTGATTTCAGGTAACTATTTTAGGGCTATTGGCCTAGTGATTCTCTACCTGATCTGTCAGGTCGTAAAGCAAGTGCTGCAGCCTAAAATGGTAGGAGACAGCATTGGTCTTCATCCTCTGGCTACTTTATTCTTTATGTTTGTAGGTTATCGAATCAGCGGTGTTTTCGGCATGATTATCGGTATTCCGATCGGTATGGTACTAGTCAAGCTGTATCGAATTGGTCTGTTCGATCGTATCATACGAGGCTTTAAGATTATCGCGAAGGATTTAAATGACTTCAGAAAGTTTTAATTAAGTTCTTTTGGAGCAGGGAACCATATTTGTTAAAAGTTCTTTAAAAATAATTCAAAAGAAGCATGTACAAACCAAGTAATCAATGATAATATTAACTTGGGAAAATGAAAGTTTATACAAAAAGACATCTAACATATAACTGAGGAGCACGGAGATGAAGGGTAACAGAAACGAAATCGATAATGAAGCAATTATCACTACGGATGAGATAAAATTAATACTCGACCGCTATCGTATAGGAAAAAAACCGTTAGCTAAACTTCTTGGCTGGGGAGAGACCACGATAATACGATATATGGAGGGAGATATTCCAACGAATGAATACTCCAATAAATTGAAAGCTATTTTAGATGATCCGGAATTCTATTATGATCTATTATGCAGAAAGAAAGAATGCTTAACCGGAGTTGCCTATAAAAAGAGCAAACAAGCAGTCATGTCGAAAATTATGGCCTCAAAGATTTATGCGGCTGCATATTATATTGTTAATAAATGCAACGCTGAAATTTGTCCAAGCTATATACAGCTTTTACTTTACTACGCACAGGCCTTTTCCTTGGCATTTTATGATAGGGAATTATTCCAGGAGGATTGCGGTATTAATAATGAGCGTATGCCTTATCTAAAGCTTTATGAGGGAATGAAGCGTTGTGGCATACATGTTCTGGAGGGTGGCGAGCATTATTTAACACAGGAGGAGATTGATCTGGTTGATGCGGTGATGGATGCTTTTACCTGGTATGGTCCCAAGGCGTTGATTGCTATGACAACCTATGAAAAATCGCTGATGAAGATATCAAGAGATAAGTACAATAATAAGATTATCGCAAAGGACACCATGAAGACTTATTTTAAAGATATCCTGGATCATTATCAGATAAAGGGAATAAAGGAAATTGGTAAGTACCCGGATCAAAGAATATTGGATATTAAGGAACTATACAGATAATCTATATTTTTTGTATAATTATGTTAAAAAAATATCAAGGATTTCGGAAAATAAGTAAAATACTGGGGAAAACGTCGGGTTTTTCAACAAGACCTTGATACTATAAAAGTCACACATCACAAACTTTCTAATGATATGAATAAAAAGAAGGATAACATACTTTCATCCTCCGACTTACCGGACTGTATACAGTCCGGTGTCCGGTATCATGGAAAGTTTGCTATCCTTTATTTACACTAGTTACTTTGTCTGTTTCTGCGATCCCTCATTCTTAAAGTAGAATCAAGAATTTTCTTGCGGATTCGAAGGCTGATAGGGGTCACCTCCAGTAATTCATCGGTCTCAATAAATTCCAATGCCTGTTCCAAACTAAGAACCTTGGGAGGAGTAAGACGTAAGGCATCGTCTGCACTCGAGGAACGAGTATTGGTAAGCTGTTTCCTCTTACATACATTTACCTCGATGTCTTCTGCCTTTGGATTTTGTCCGACTACCATTCCTGCATAGACCTTAATACCTGCTCCGATAAACAGAATTCCGCGCTCCTGTGCGTTAAAGAGTCCGTAAGTAATACTTTCACCACTCTCGTAAGCAATTAAACTGCCGGTTTTCCGATACTGAATATCACCCTTGTAAGGACCGTAGCCATCGAAGAGAGTATTCAGGATACCGGTACCCTTGGTATCGGTCAAAAATTCACCACGGTATCCGATAAGGCCACGAGCCGGTATGGAAAATTCAATACGGGTATGTCCGTTACCGGAAGTATGCATATTGATCATTTCACCCTTACGTTGCCCCATCTTATCGATTACAATACCGGTGAACTCGTCCGGAACATCAATCATTGCATGCTCCATAGGCTCCAGCTTCTTACCGTGTTCATCTGTCTTATATAATACTTCTGCCTTACTTACCGAGAACTCGTAGCCTTCTCTTCTCATGGTCTCAATCAATACGGAAAGGTGGAGCTCACCACGTCCGGATACCTTGTAGCTTTCTGTGGTATCGGTCTCTTCGATACGAAGACTGACATCCGTATTTAACTCACGGTATAATCGCTCTCTTAAATGACGGGAGGTTACGAACTTACCTTCGGTTCCGGCCAAAGGGCTGTCATTTACATTAAAGTACATGGCAATCGTCGGCTCTGAAATCTTCTGGAAGGGAATCGCTTCCGGAAATTCCGGAGAACAGATCGTATCACCGATATGGATATCCGAGATACCGGAGATCGCAACAATCGATCCTATGGTAGCTTCCGTTACTTCAACTCTTTTTAATCCATCAAATTCATAAAGCTTACTTATCTTTACCTTAACATTCATATCCGGCTCATGAGCATTTACCAAAACCGCGTCTTGGTTTACTTTTATGATGCCGTTATCTACTTTACCGATACCGATCCGTCCGACATATTCATTATAATCAATGGTGCTGATCAGTACCTGGGTACTTTTATCGGGATCACCTTCGGGTGCAGGAATATAATTAATGATGGTCTCGAATAAAGGTGTCATGTCGGATGCATCATCTGCAAAGGATAAAGTAGCAACACCCTGCTTCGCAGAAGCAAAGACAAAGGGACAATCAAGCTGCGCATCGTTTGCATCCAGTTCTAATAATAATTCCAGTACTTCATCAACAACCTCATTGGGTCTTGCTTCAGGACGGTCAATCTTATTTACGCAGACAATAACCGGAAGAGAAAGCTCCAGTGCTTTTTTCAGCACGAACTTAGTCTGTGGCATCGGTCCTTCAAAGGCATCGACGACCAGAATAACACCGTTTACCATCTTTAACACTCGCTCAACCTCACCACCGAAATCGGCATGACCGGGAGTATCTATAATATTAATTTTATATCCGTTATATTGAACGGCGGTATTCTTTGATAAGATAGTGATACCGCGTTCCCGCTCCAGAGCATTAGAATCCATTACTCTTTCCACTACCGCCTGGTTTGATCGAAATACACCGCTTTGCTTTAAAAGCTCGTCCACCAGCGTTGTCTTTCCATGATCTACGTGGGCGATAATCGCTATATTTCGAATATCCTCTCGCTTCATCTATAACTCCAATCTGCATGTTTCTACACGCGAATAATTCTCTATTTTTGCAACCTTATTATTGTAGCACAACGTCTAAATAAAAATCAATGAGTCTTTCCAAAATAATTCATAAAAAAAATAAATTGTTTTTGTATAAAATAACAAAATATGTAAAAAATATAATTATATCGAAATTTTTACTTCTAAAATTTGGAAACGAACATATATATATTCATAGGTGAATGTTAATTGTCTAGGAACAATTGCGTATTCATCCCACATTTTAGAGCAGAATGGCGTAAAAAACGCCGGAAGGAAGGAGAGGTACGGTTATGACAGATAAAGTATTTGATAACAATCAAGTAAGTATTGCAGGAGAGGTAATCAGTGACTTTACGTTCAGCCATGATGTATTTGGAGAAGGTTTCTATGTATTGGAGGTAGTAGTCAGCAGGCTTAGTAATTCCTATGACATGATACCGGTCATGGTATCAGAGCGTCTCATTGATGTAAAGCAGGATTATAAGGGAAAATTTGTTGAGGTACTGGGACAGTTTCGTTCCTATAACCGTCATGAAGAGAGTAAGAATAAGCTGGTACTCTCGGTTTTTGCCAGAGAAATTAAAATGGTTGATGAATTATCCGAGAATGCGAAGCCCAATCATATATTTTTAGATGGGTTTGTATGCAAACCTCCCATCTATCGTAAGACCCCATTGGGACGAGAGATCGCAGATGTTTTGCTTGCTGTAAACCGTCCATATGGAAAATCAGATTATATACCCTGCATCTGTTGGGGCAGAAATGCAAGATTCGCAGAAAGCTTTGCTGTTGGCGGTCATGTTCAGATCTGGGGTAGAATACAGAGCAGAGAATATCAAAAAAAGGTCTCTGAGATTGATTTTGAGAAACGGGTTGCTTATGAAGTATCCGTAAGCAAGCTGGAGTACTTAGAGGAATATTAAACAATTATAATAGATGGTAGGAGTAATTCATATAGAAACATCGGTACCTAGGGATCGGATTTGTTGCATCTTGAGAATATTTATAACGGATATCCCAAAACAGTGAAGTGCTGTTTGGGATATCCGGTTTGTTATGAGTAATAATGTCAGACTTATAGCTTGAAAATTGATATTTAAATAGAAAATTACAGGTTGACAACAAAAATTGTTAGTGTTAATATGTAACCACATAATTATCAATAAGGTTCGAATGTCAAAAAGTGATACGACTCTTCCTAATACAATATATGAATAAGCAAGCTTACAATAGCAATATATTGCATCAGGATAGCGCCAAAGGTGTTTGACACTAGAAACTCATAAAAATACATATTGCTTATGGTAGAGGCGCATTGTTTAAGAGTAGGCTGCAGGATATGTCAGGCATAGATGAACGCAGTGAAAGGAAACAGTGCCGAAGTGGTGATAAACCTGAATTTATTACTGCTGGGCATATGATGAAGAATCATATGACTGTCATCAATAACTTGATGGAGCGCTGCCTAAAGAATATTTGGACTTGTGGATCATGATCGGAGTATACGATCATGATACCGTTAGTTATTCTTTAGTGTCGACTCTGTGGTCGGCTTTTTTTACGCTTTATTCCGTGTAGATCATACCCTTTAAGCATACCAAGAAAATAGGAGGATGAAAGATGGCTGTATTTAAAGGTGCAGGTGTAGCGATTGTAACACCATTTACGAAGAAAAATGAGGTGGATTATGTTAAGCTCGGAGAGCTGATCGAATATCAGATTGCCGAAGGCAGTGACAGTATTATTATCTGCGGGACAACAGGAGAAGCCTCTACCTTAACCCATGAGGAGCATCTGGAGTGTATCCGTTATACGGTAGAAAAGGTAGCGAAAAGAGTTCCGGTTATCGCAGGTACCGGCTCCAATGCGACGGATACGGCAGTTTATCTGTCACAGGAAGCAGAAAGGTACGGTGCAGATGCGCTGCTTTTAGTTACACCATACTATAATAAAGCAACTCAGAAGGGTTTAATCGCTCATTTTACTGAGGTGGCGAATTCGGTGAAAATTCCGATTATCTTATATAATGTTCCGGGAAGAACCGGATGTAATATTACTCCCCAGACAGTGGCTACTTTGTTCAAAAATGTGGATAACATTGTCGGAATCAAGGAGGCTAGTGGAAATATCGCTCAGGTGGCAGAGATCATGCAGTTGACCGAGGGAAAGATTGATCTGTATTCCGGTTGTGATGAGATGGTGGTTCCGGTACTCAGCCTTGGCGGTATCGGTGTAATTTCAGTATTATCCAATGTTCTTCCAAAAGAGACACATGATATCGTAGAAAAATTTTTGTCCGGTGATGTGGTTGGCAGCCGGGAATTGCAGCTTAAGTATTTACCATTAATCAATGCTCTGTTTTGTGAGGTAAATCCCATCCCGGTCAAGAAAGCCGTTAATCTGATGGGCTTTGTGGTTGGAGGACTGAGAATGCCACTAACCGAGATGGAGCCGTCAAATACGGAACGTTTAATTAAAGAAATGAATGCGGTTGGTATTAAGACAATATAATAGTAGAAGGTACAGCGGATAGGAGGAAGCATATGACAAATATCATTTTACGGGGATGTAACGGTAAAATGGGTCAAGTAATCACCGAGATTGTGGAAGCGGACGAGAATGCAGTTATTATTGCAGGGATCGATGTCTCACAAAATCGCAACAATAAGTATCCTGTATACCAAAGCTTTCACCAATGTAATGTGAGAGCAGATGTTATCATAGACTTTTCGGCACCGGTTAATCTGGAGGAGATGCTTGATTTTGCCATTGATCGCCAAATTGGTATCGTATTGTGTACAACAGGCTTCAGTAAGGAACAACTTGTACTAATTGATAAGGCTACCGAACAGATTCCGATCCTGCGCTCTGCCAATATGTCTGTGGGAATTAATCTGATCAGCAAGCTGGTACAGGAGGCGGCAAGCATCCTTGCTGATGCTGGTTTTGATATTGAGATTGTCGAGCGCCATCATAATAAGAAGGTGGATGCACCCTCCGGAACCGCACTTGCTTTGGCGGATGCGATTAATGAAGTACTGGATAACGAATATCAATACAAATATGACCGTTCTGCTGAACGTATTGCTAGAGATAAAAAAGAAATAGGTATCTCAGCGGTCCGCGGTGGTACGATCGTCGGAGAACACGAGATTATCTTTGCAGGAACCGATGAGGTAATCGAGATTAAGCACACGGCATATTCCAAGGCCATCTTTGCAAAGGGTGCTGTTCAGGCTGCAAAGTTCTTACCTGGTAAGGCAGCAGGAATGTACAAGATGAGTGATTTGATGGAATGAGAAATAGATAAAATATCAGATAGTAATACAGGGAGGCGGTGAAACGCCTCCTTTCTTTGTGCTGTGTGTCCAGCGAAGCCGGACACACTTTCAATACCAAAAATTTGTTGGATTTGTTCACAAAATTTTCGTATTCATGGTGTATCATTTAGGTGATTAAAATGGTTTGACAATAGGATCAAACTAAAATGATAAGGAGGAGACAATTTTGATTGAGGTAAAAAATTTGGTGAAACGGTACGGAAATCAAACCGCAGTGGACCACTTAACCTTTACTGTTGAAAAGGGACAGATTCTGGGCTTTCTCGGACCGAATGGAGCCGGTAAAACAACTACGATGAACATTATCACCGGTTATATTTCAGCAACGGAAGGTACCGTTACCGTAAATGGTGTGGATGTTTCTGAGGAACCGGAGGAAGTGAAGAAAATGATCGGCTACCTGCCGGAATTTCCACCCCTTTATCCGGATATGACGGTACGGGAGTATCTTACTTTTGTGGCTGACTTAAAGAAGATTAATAAGAGCGAGAAGAAACAAATGATCGAAGAGGTAATGAATGCAACGAAAATTACCCCGATGTCAGAGCGCTTAATTAAACATCTTTCCAAAGGATATAAGCAAAGGGTAGGACTTGCTCAGGCAATCATGGGTTATCCGGAGCTGATCATCCTGGATGAACCTACGGTTGGCCTGGATCCGAAGCAAATTATTGAGATCCGCGAGTTGATCAAGGAATTAAGCAAAAAGCATACGATTATTTTAAGTTCACATATCATGCAGGAGGTTAGTGCGGTATGTGATACTGTCATGATCATTGATCGAGGTAAGCTGATCTTAAGCGATAAGCCTGAAAATCTGAGTTATCGCCTTGGAGCCACCGGTGGTATGAAATTGTCAGTGAAGGGTGACAAGTCGACGATTGTAACAGCATTGAAGAAAGTGCAGCGAATCAGAAAGATCAAAGAACATCCTCCAATCGACGAAGGAGTTATGGAGCTTACTGTATTTTGTGGTGAAAAAGAAGATATCCGTGAGGAAGTGTTCCATGCATTATGTAATGCCGGGACTCCTATTCTGGAGATGCAATCGATTCGCATGAGCCTGGAAGATATCTTCCTTAAGGTTACGAACAAAGAAAAACCTACACCAATTGAGCTGAATGCACCCCCGGCTTTTGATGAGGAGGAAGCAGATGCTTCTGAGATAATAATTATGCGGGATGAGGAGGTAGACTCAGATGCTGGCGATTTATAAGAAGGAATTACGTTCCTATTTTACTTCGATGATCGGATATGTATTCATAGCCATTTTTTTAGTGATTATCGGTATTTATTTTGTGGTTCAAAATCTATTATATGCTTCTGCTAATTTAGAACAGACCTTATCCTCGATCACCTTTCTGGTCGCTCTCTTAATTCCTCTGTTAACCATGAGGCTAATGGCGGAAGAAAATAAACAGAAGACCGATCAACTATTGTATACATCACCGGTTACCGCTTCCTCCATCGTATTCGGTAAGTTCTTGGCTGTATTTACGATCTATGGGATTGTTCTCTTGGCCGTATGTACCTTCCCCTTGATTATGATGATGTATGGAACGGTACCGCTACTGCCGGCTTATGCGGGTATTCTGGGCTTTGCTCTACTGGGTGGTGCTTACCTTAGCATAGGCTTATTCATTTCATCTCTTACCGAGAGCCAGGTGGTTGCAGCGGTTATTACATTTATTGTATTTATATTTACAATATTTATGGATTCGATCGCAGGTATCCTTCCGACTAGCAATAAAGCAGCGGTAGTAACCTTTGCATTCATTATCCTGATTATCTGTGTAATCGTATATTCAATGGTTCGTAACATGACCCTGGCAGTCGGAACCGGTATCGTTGGCTGTGCTGTATTATTGGCAGTATATTTTCTCAAACCGACACTGCTGGACGGATCTGTAGTTAGTGTATTTGGTTGGTTCTCCGTACTCAAACGCTATGATTCCTTTGCTTACGGCACCTTGAATGTGGCATCGATTGTATATTACGTAAGTATAATCTTCTTATTTACCTTCTTGACGACGCAGATGATTAATAAGAAGAGATTTAGCTAGGGAAAGGAGAATGATACCGTGAAAAAATCAGGTTCAAATGATAATGAGAAGATAGGCTTTTTCGGAAAAATCAAGGCATCCTTTTCCGGAAAGAAGTTTCGTGGAAGAATGTATATCACTGCAGTAACTACGGTGGTATTCATCATAGTACTTGTTGTGAATATGCTCGTATCACAGCTGAATATTCAGCTTGATCTTAGCTCTCAGAAGATGTATACACTGACCGGCGATACAAAAAAGCTGGTCTCCGAACTGTCCGATGATATTACCATCTATTTTCTGGCACAAACCGGTAATGAATTAGAGGTATTTAAGAAAATTGCAGAAAAATATGATCGCCTATCCGATAAAGTAAAACTGGAATATAAAGATCCGGTACTGTATCCGACCTTTGCAAAGGATTATACCGACGAAGAGATCTCAGAGAACAGCTTTATTGTAGTCGATAACACAAATGGTCGTTCAAAATATGTGGATTATAATGATATGTTAGTTCAGGAGATGGACTACCAGACTTATCAAACGAATACCACAGCGATTGATGTAGAGGGAGAATTGACCTCAGCGATTCAGTATGTGACCAGCACGGATCTTCCGATGATGTATGTAGTAGAGGGTCATGGTGAGACTGCCATCGGTAGTGTATTCACCGAATCCATCAATAAGATGAATATGTCGATCGAGAAGCTTAAGACAATCTCCGCAACCAGTATCCCGGAGGATTGCGGTATCCTATATCTGAATGCTCCTACTACCGATTTTACAGAGGAAGAGACTAAGATGATCAAGGATTATCTGGCTGCCGGCGGAGATATGATTGCTACGGTAAATTATAAGACCTCTGGACTGAAAAATTATACCTCGATTCTGAATTACTACGGTATTGAAGTGGTGAATGGTATTGTATTCGAGGGTAACCTGGATATGCTGTATTCGAACAATCCGATGTTTTTACTCCCTAAGGTAGAGAGCCATGACATCAGTTCGAAAGCAGCCGGTGCAAAGGTTCCTGTCATTATGCCGCAAAGCGTTGCAATAAAGGTTGCGGATACGACAAGAAGCTCACTAACCTTTGCTCCCTTACTGACCACCTCCGATTCCTCCTACGCCAAGGATCCGAATAGTATAAAAACCGCAGAGAAGCAGTCCGGTGATATCGAAGGGCCGTTTAATGTTGCCTTAGCAGCAACCGAAACCTATGAAGGAACGGATACCAAAATAGCGGTATATGCTACGGAATATGCCTTTGAGGACAGTACCTTAAGCTATGGTAATCTGGACATGCTGAGCGGAACCGTCAGCTATATGCTTGGTGAAGGAGTATCTACCTTGACGATTCCCACCAAGAGTATTGAGCAGGAATTAATTTATCCTTCTCAGGCAGAAGGCCTGGCATGGGGTGGTATCATTATTTTGCTCCTTCCTGCAGCAATCTTTACCCTGGGTATCGTTGTCAGCCTAAGAAGGAGGAAGAAATAATGGCGAGAAGAAAGAAAAAAAATGCGGTGACGCTGATTTTACTTCTTTTAGCATTGGCAGGTCTGATCGGATTCTATGTATGGTACTCGAATAAGCCGGCCGACGAGGAGAAGACGGAGGATACCTCTCTCGTCCTATCTACAATAGATACAGCAAAGGTAAATACCCTACACTACAGCTATCAGGATACGGATCTGACTTTAGTGAAAGAGGATGATCTCTGGAAATCAGATGCGGATAAGAAGCGCCCGATCAATCAGGACCGAGTGAAAAGCATGCTCGACCTCATTGATGAGATCAGTGCGACCAGAGTAATCGCAGAGTCTTCTGAAAAACTTGCTGATTATGGGCTGGAGACGCCAGTTTCTTATCTCTTGGCGACTTTAGAGGACGGCTCCAGTGTAAGCATTAAAATAGGTAATAAGGTTACTGCCGGTGATGGCTATTACGCACTCGTGAACGATGATAAAAAGGTGTATCTGCTGGCGGATAGCTTTGGAACAGGCTTACAATTTACGGATTCAGATATGACAGAGGTAGCCAAAGATCTGACGATCGGGGCGGAAAATATCAAGTATATCAGTGTCGATAATCGTGACGGTGAGGATCTGGAGGTAAAATATGATGAGAAAAATACATTGGATAACAGCGGTTCTGCTATGTTTCCATGGGTGATTCTTAAGCCGTATTCACAGGGATATACCGCAGACAGCTCAGCGATCTCGACACTTCAGCAAAAATATACAACCTTTGATTATATCAAATGTGTGGAATATAACCCGTCTGACCTTAGTAAATATGGCTTGGAACAGCCTTTATCTGTCATAAGTCTCGGATATCAGGAGGCTCGTACAGAGAAGCTCGATAAGCCGGAGAAGAATTCGGACACCGGTGAGGAGATTACAGAGAAGACCTATTACGATCCGAAGGAGTATCAGATCAAGGTTGGTAATCTGGATGAGAGCAACAACTACTATGTTATGATAGATGGTGACAGCTCCGTCTATACGATTGGTAAAGATGCAGTTGATAATATGATGGAAGTGGATTCATTTAGTCTATTGAACAAATTTGTCGCTATTCCGAATATTGATTTGGTTGATCAGATTGATGTTAATATTGACGGAACCACTTACACGATGAATATTGAGCGTACTAACGCTAAGAATGATAAGGGAGAGGACGAGGTTAAGACTACTTATTTCTATAACGGAAAGGAAGTAGAGGAGGATGTCTTTAAGGATGTGTACCAGAATTTGATTGCGGCAAAATATGATGCTCCAATCAAGGAGGAAGTGAATACGGATGGAGTAACACCTTACTTAACGATGACCTTCCGTCTGCATGACCAGAATAAAACAACCATCACAGCCTCCTATCTGCCATATGATGACAGCTTCTATATCATCGACAACGGTGAAACCCGCTTCTTCGCGGATAAGAGAAAAATCGAAAGTATCGCAAAGGCGGTCAAAGAATTTAAGAAAACAGAATAGTAGAATGTGCTTTACCTTTCGATTCTTGCAAAGGTGCAACTGGAAGAATGATGGGATTATAAAGCAGGTATCATAGAAATAGGAAGGAACGGCTCCCATAACTGGATCAAGCTTATGCGATAAGCTTTATAGTTACGGGAGTAGTTGCCTTCCTTCTTTACTTTTTAATATGGTAGCTTGTTTCCTTCTTTTACCGAATAATCTCTACTTCTTTAGGTAGACACAATTGTCTAAAACTATTCTAACATCCTCGAATAGAAATAAAAGTAAAATTATGCGAATTCTCACAGGAACTTGTACGAATATTACTTCCATTGACATAATATATTAGCGTATGGGATAATCACTATGTCAATAGGTGAATCAGGGCCTGGAATAGGAGCAGCGATGAGTGTAAAGAGAAAGCTTATATTGATGGGGATATGTGTCGGGATCATAATTATAGTTTTTACAGTCAATATTATTCGCGGAATGAAGGAAGAGAAGCAGGAAGAGCCGGAGCATACCGTGGTGGAGAATAACGGTATCACCTATGCTGAGGCATACCGACTGTTAAGCTTCCTTGAATATAATAAAATACAAAGAGATAGTCTTACGATGGGAATTACTTATGACCGGCAGGAGATGTCAGGATGGTATGATCCCTATGTGAATGCAGTATGGAAAATGGGCTTGATAGAGAGTACAATTTCTGTTGCTCCGACACAGGCTCTTACCTATAGCGCCTGCAAGAGTATGATGGATCGGCTGATATTGAAAGATCCAAAATATCAAAGTGCATATTCCGGAATAGCCTTTGATTTTACTAAAGGCGATCAGCCGATGCTGCTTCCTGAATTTCTGGAATTGTATGAGGTAATAGTAGCTTTAACAGGGGATGTGAAGAATCCGATACAGTTGAAAACGCTTCTGGTTCTTGATAAGGAAGAGACCGAGGACGGAGCAGCTAGGATGGTAACAGATGCAGGCAAATTCTATTATTCCGATGCAAAAAGCTATGAAAAGGAAGAGGAAGCCCAGACGTCTGATTTGGTTAGCGAATATTTGGACAAAGGTATTAGGGCATATATCTGCGATCAGGAGTTAATCTATATCAAAGAGATCTCCACTGAGAAGATCATAGTACATAATGCCTGGATAATAAAGGGAGAAGGACAGAATATCGATGCTTTTGTATGCGGTATCAATAAAACTTTCTCAGCACAGTACAAGCTTGCGACCACTCTGGAGAATGTAATCGGTGATATCACCATTGAGAATCAGAAGGTAGTGAAAATACTTCAAAAACCTGAGGTGATTCAGGGTAAGGTACTTCAGACCGGTAAGGACTATATTGAAATTGAAGGCTATGGAAAAGTAAAACTGGAAGAGGATTTTAGAATTTATAAATTATATGGAAAGCTGTCGGAGGAACCGACAAACAGTATTCTGGTTGGCTATGAGAATACTGATTTTGTAGTATCACTGGGTAAAATCAGTGCAGCTTTAATCACCGAAAGTATTAAGGCAGAGAATATCCGAGTACTTCTGATGACATCAGGATTCCAGGATTATTATCATAAAAAGGTGGAACTCACTGCTACAAGTGACTTTACGATCAGTAATAAGGAAGAGGAGCATTCCTACAAAAAAGGAGATATCGTAACGATCGAACCCGGATCTGCACTCCTATCTGAAGGTAGAATCAAGGTGAAGCCGGCGGAGGAGGATGCAAGAATAGAATTACTCTCCGTGGAACGATCGGATGGCTATCCCAAGTACCGAGGCAGCATCGAGTTGTCCGAGGGTGAACAGGGGCTTCTGGTGATCAATGAACTGCCGTTGGAGGAATATCTGTATGCGGTAATTCCGAGTGAGATGCCTACTTATTATGGGCTGGAATCTCTTCGTGTTCAGGCGGTATGTGCAAGAAGCTATGCATATAAGCACCTGATGGCAAATAGTCTCAGTGAATACGGTGCACATGTGGATGATAGTGTATCCTATCAGGTATATAATAATATCTCCGAAAATGAAGATTCTGTGTTGGCAGTGAAGGATACCTACGGAAAGGTTGTGGAATATCAGGGTGAAGTGATTACAGCATATTATTTCTCAACCTCCTGCGGGCATACCTCTGAGGCAGCAAATGTATGGTCAAACAATACGAATCTACCCTATCTGGTAGGTAAGCTCCTATCTGTGAAAGAGGAGAAGGATGGCGATGCTTCACCAAGCACCGATGAGGATCAGTATAGGGATCTGTCCTCAGAAGAAGCCTTTCGAAGCTTTATCGAAGATGAGCAGCTGAAAACCTATGACAGCAATTTTAATTGGTATCGCTGGAAGGTAACAATAAAGGCAAAGGAACTGAAGAAGGTAATAGAAGAGAATCTGGCAAGGAGATATACGGCAAATCCGGATTTAATACTAACCAAGACCGGAAAGGATGAGAACGGCGATGTTTTTGAAAGCCATCCGGTGGATAGCGTCGGCGATATTGTGGATATCTCTGTTTTAAAAAGAGAGAGCAGTGGAATTATCTCTGAATTACAGATAGAGGGAAGTGAGGCAACCGTAAAAGTCAGAACGGAATACAACATCAGGGCTCTGCTCGCACCCTTATATGATACGGTGGTTCGTAAGGACGAGAGCGAAGTGAAAAATCTGAATCTTCTGCCAAGTGCATTTTTCCTCATTGATAAGGAGGAAGAGGATAATAAGATCAAGAGCCTTACTCTGATCGGTGGTGGTTACGGACATGGAGTCGGAATGAGCCAAAACGGTGTGAAGGCGTTGGCTGATGCGGGGGAAGGCTATGAAAGCATCCTGTCCTATTTCTATGAGGGGACCGAGCTTGGATTCATTTATGAATAGCCGGGTCCTTCTCCGATCTACGGTAAACGAGCTTCAGCTTCTGAACAAAAGCTTTATTCTCAAATAAGAGATTAAACTCGGCTCCAAGGAAAAGAAGATACATGCAGAAATAGAGCCAGAGCATAAATAGTACCACAGCAGTCAGACTGCCGTACATGGAAGCATAATTCGAAAAATTGTCGATATAATACGAAAAAGCATAGGAAAAGCCCATCCAACCGGCAGCGCAAAGCATGGCACCCGGAAGCTCATGCATAAGCTTCGTCTTTCGGTTGGGAATGACCATATAAATAATGACGAAAAATATTATGAGAGTGACTAATCCGACGATGGTTCGTAAACTGATGATAACAAAGGCGGTATCCTCTATGACAGGTAGCTTCTGCCCAATCCAAAAGTATAGTCGATTACCAAAAACGAAGAGGATCATGGTTAGGATCACCATAATAGCAAAGATCAGGGTATACAAAGCAGCCATCCCTCGTAACAGGAGGCTGTGTCTGGTCTCGTTAATCTCGTAGACGGAATTCAGCCCTTTCATGACAGCAAGAAATCCCTTTCCGGCAGACCATAGGGTAGATACTACCGTAACAGAGATTAAGGTAGTAGATGCGGCAGTATCGTAGATCTCCCTGACGATGGAGGTGATCAGGGAATTTACTGTGGTAGGGAAGGCTTGATTCAGCATCAGCAGCATACTTTCTTCCTCGATGGGAAAATATTTGATAATGCTTAAAAGCAGCATGATAAAGGGAAAGAAAGAAATAATGATAAAGAAGGCAGCCTGGGCAGAAAAGGCAGCGACATGGTCATCTCTTATCTTCCTGGATAATAACCCGATGATACGAAAGGTTGATTTAATCATTATTTTACTCCTCACGTGATAAAGACTTCTCGGCATCCTTAGTCAGTATTATATTGACATATTACTTCATTACAGCTTAACTATTACCACTTCTTACCGGGTTTGTCAAATGATATGAATATTATATTCCGTGAAAGGTAGCGCATACGATTGTGATACCTTTTATTTTATTTTATGGGGACTTAAATTATTCTATTCCTCAATGAAACAGTAAACCTGTTATATATACAGTCAAAATAGCTCCCAGGGCAACGATGACAAGACTTCGTTCACGGTAAGCCAGAAGAAGAGCGACTACAGTTCCGCAGATCGCAGTGGATAAGGTTCCCGTCGAGAAGAGAATATCCGGAAAGGTTAAAGCACCCAAAACAGCAAAAGGAACATAGTAAAGAAATGATTTTATGTATCTTGACTTAATTTCTTTACGAAAAACAGCTAAGGGAAGCACTCGAGGCAAATAGGTTACGAGTGCCATAAACAAGACGGCAACGATAGCCTTTTCTAGGTTCATTATCAGATACCTCCTTCCATTGAAGCATCACCGGCAGGCGTATCATAGACCGGAAAGAGAACGGCTCCGATCCCGGCTCCAAGAAACGTAGCAAGGATGGTACGGAAACCGGAGGAGATAAAGCAAAATATGGGAACATACCGAAGCAGACATGCGATTGTGATGGAAATCAGTAATATAGTGACTACGGCCTTGGATTTCTTGGCGGGAGGAAGAATTATGGCAATAAACATCGCATATAAGGCAATTCCCATGGCACTGCTCAAAGCTACCGGCAGGGAAGAGCAAACGAATGCACCCAAAGCGGTGCCCGCAGTCCAACCGAGAAACGGGCCGGTGATTAAGCCGAGTAAAAAGGGAAAGGAGAGCTTTCCGGCCTCCATAGAAGCCATGGAGAAGGTCTCATCAGTAACTCCGAAAGCAATGATCATTCGTCTTAACAGAGTCATATCCTTGTCAAGTCTCTGCGTGAGAGAAAGCGACATAAGCATATATCGTATATTTATTATGAACGTAGTCAGGATGATCTCGAGATAACCAGCACCATTCAGAATCAGTCTTGTACCGGCAAATTGTCCTGCGGAAGTAAGATTGGACATTGAGATGAAGATTGCAAGCCATACGGGAAGACCGCCGGAAACAGCCATAAGGCCGAAGGTAAAGGATACCGGAAGATATCCGAGTGCGATAGGATAACCACGTTTTAAACCGTAACGATATTGTTTCATTATAATCTCCATTCTACTGCTAGCTCGCGATTTCATGACTGAAAACTCTAGTGGATTGCCAAGCGAGTAATATCTATTATACAACTCCGAAAGATAAATGCAAGATTTTCCTCGGATTACAATAGGAACTGTGAGGTTGCGCCTTAACATTCAGCCTATCCTTGTCGAATGGGAAAGGTGAAATCTAATTGATAATTTAATTATTATAAGTTATAATGTTAATAATGTTTTAATGATAATGCCAGAAACACTTGATTTTTCCAGCTATTATAGTATCATAAAAATGGTAGAATTTATTAAATCTTAAAAATATATCGGAAAGTACAGGTACGACTGGGAATGTATGCGAGGGTCCCCTTGGGGATGTAATCCACCTACGATATCGGAGGATCGAATATGATTAATTTTGATGAAGAAATCGAAAAATTTCAACCAAGCTTAGAGGTTGAGCAGGCAGAGGATGTTATTAACAATAATGATCTGACAGATGTTACTGACATTTTAAAGGAAGTACTTAAGGGGAATAAAGATAAATAACGATGAGATTAAACGGACAGGTGGGGATGATATGATTTGCCCGAATTGCGGAAGTAATATGTCGGACAAGAAGAAGCGTTGCGAACGTTGCGGTACGGATATGACAATCTATCGCAAAATCTATAGAGCTTCCAATCAATATTACAATAACGGCTTAGCGAGAGCAAAGGTCCGGGATCTATCCGGAGCGATACTCTCCTTAAAGAGTAGCCTTGAACTCAATAAAATGAATACCAATGCAAGAAATCTTCTGGGACTCATCTATTATGAGATGGGAGAGACTGTCGCTGCCTTGAGTGAATGGGTGATCAGCCGTCACTTTCAGCCCACGGAGAATGATGCTGAGGAATACATTAATATGGTGCAGAGCAATCCGACAAAGCTGGATGCTTTGAATCAGGCAATTAAGAGATATAACACAGCCTTGACTTTAGCAAAGCAGGGAAGTGATGATCTGTCAATTATACAGCTAAAGAAGGTAGTGAATCTGAACCCTCACTTTATACGGGCTTATCATCTTTTGGCACTTCTTCATATGAAGCAAAAAGAGAATGAAAAGGCTAAAAAATACCTGTATAAAGCTGCGAAAATCGATGTTTCAAATACGACAACATTGCGTTATCTGAAGGAAATAGAAGTACCTGAGACAGGTGCAAAGGATCCCGAGAGTAATCCGGAGGCTGAGCGTACATCAACAGGAGCTATCATGCCGATCTCCTCTTATAAAGAGGAGAAACCTAATATTATGGCATTTGTAAATCTTGTCATCGGAATCGTAATTGGACTGGCTGTTTTTGCTTTTCTCATTCTTCCGACGATGGAGAAGCGACAGGCAACAGATCCGAATTCGGATACGATAGATTACAGTGCCAGCCTTGCTAAGATTGAAGAGCAGGAGAATACCATCGCTTCTCTTGAAAATGATAAGACCCAGCTAGAGCAGCAGGTTGAAGATCTACAGGGAAAGATTGATAATATGGCACTTCCGGATGATAAGAGCGCAGTTTATGTGTCTCTGGTGGAAGCGGTTCAACTCTATATTTTTGAATTAGAGAAGCCCGAAAAAAGCCGTGATTATATAGCAATTGCAGATTTGTTGGTGAAGATTGATGAGAAGCAATTTACCGACGAGAAATCAAGCGCTCTGATAAAAGTAATCCGCGATATAACCTATCCGGATGCTGCAGAGAGTTATTATGATCATGGTCATGACCTATATAGTAATGGTAAGTATGAAGAAGCGATTAAGGAATTGCAGAAAGCAATCGCCTTCAATCCGGAGGATGTAAACGCAATTTACTTTATGGGCAGAGCGTACCACCGTCTCGACGATAAAGAAAACG
Organism: Bacillota bacterium; assembly: GCA_023415055.1. Lineage (GTDB taxonomy): Bacteria > Bacillota > Clostridia > Lachnospirales > Lachnospiraceae > Mobilitalea. The sequence continues at coordinate 38,558 of JAEZLZ010000140.1, forward strand.
CAGCGTTATATTATAGTATGGTAGTGAAGGATTATCCGGATTCTAACAGAGCTTCCGATGCACAAAATTTCCTAAATCAGGTTCAGGATTAGATAAAATACTGAAACAACGTAAGATAAGAGAATTTGGAAAAAAGACGTTTTATGCCGAATGGGGACACCATTCCATCAAAGGTCTTTTTTTCGTGTCGTAGGAAGACCAACCATAATTAAATTGAGTATCGAAGTATTTCATAGAGTCAGGAGGGAACAATGCATGCAAGATGCAGGAAAGCAGGAAAAAATGAATAATAATAAAGGAGAGGAGGGGACAAGCTACGAGATCAGTCAGCGATGCCTTATTATTCGGCTGAATGAAGAGCTGGATCACCATAATGCAATTCGGATCCGGGAAAAGGCAGATAAACTGATTGACCGGCACAACATCAAACACATTATCTTTGATTTTTCCGGTGCAGGTTTTATGGACAGTGCCGGGATCGGGGTGATTATGGGAAGATATCGTAAGGTTATCTTTATCGGGGGCAAGACAGCAGTGGCAAATGTGAATTCATCCGTGGACAGAATATTCCGCTTATCCGGATTATATAAAATAATTGAGAAATATGATACGGTCGAAACTGCATTAAATATCATACAAAAAGGCTAGTGCTGCATCGATTCGGCACTCACACCCGCTTATTCGGGTATTAGGCAGCGTTAAGGATGCTGTACAGGTTGATGTAATGAAAGGGGATAAATTGCTATGAACGATAAGAATGAAATGACATTGGAATTTGAAAGTAAATCGCAAAATGAAAGCTTTGCGAGAACGGTAGTCGCTGCTTTTGCGACTCAACTGGATCCGACCATTGAAGAGTTGGCTGATATTAAGACGGCGGTCTCTGAAGCTGTAACCAATTCTATCATCCATGGATACCAAAACGAAATAGGAACGATTACCATGCACTGCATCATCAGCGGCAGTGAGCTAGTGGTGGAGATCATTGATAAAGGGGTCGGAATCGAAAATATTGAAAAAGCAATGGAACCACTGTATACCACCAGACCGGAGCTGGAGCGATCCGGCATGGGATTTTCTTTTATGGAAGCTTTTATGGATGAGTTGGAGGTTATATCCGAACCGGGAAGAGGAACTCTTGTCAGAATGAGCAAAACAATAGGAAAGACACAGCGTATGAAAGAGTATGCGAAGCAGACCTTACTGAATACATAACTTGAGCTGCAAGGAAGGGAGAGAGGTTTAATGTGGATACGCTTGAACTGATTAGGATGTCCAAGGAAGGAGACAGAGAGGCCAGAGACCGCGTCGTTACGGAGAATGTTGGATTGGTATGGAGTATTGTCAGACGCTTTGCCAATCGGGGACATGAAATGGAGGATTTGTTTCAGATTGGCAGTATAGGTTTAATTAAAGCAATCGATAAATTTGATTCCTCCTATGAGGTGAAATTCTCCACCTATGCTGTGCCGATGATTACAGGTGAGATAAAACGCTTCCTTCGAGATGACGGAATGATAAAGGTCAGCCGCTCATTGAAGGAAACAGCGACCAAGATCCGTGTTGTTCGAGAAAAATTCGGCAATGCCTATGGCAGAGAGCCCACGCTGGAAGAAATAGAAGAAGAATTGGATATTGACAAAGAAGAGATTATTATGGCGCTGGAAACCGGTGCTGAGGTTGAATCCTTATATAAGACGATATACCAGGGAGATGGAAGCCCTATCTTTCTGATTGATAAGCTGGCAGAAACAAAGGATGAAAGTGAAAATTTAGTAGATAAGCTTGCTTTAAAAGAAATCATTGCTTCCCTGGATGAGAAGGAACAGGAGATTATCAGGCTTAGATACTTTAAAGATAGAACACAAACAGATATCGCAAAGGAACTGGGTATCTCCCAGGTTCAGGTATCACGAATGGAAAAACGCATTTTAAAAATAATGCGTGAAAGACTTGGAGCATAATGGGATACCATATGTTACCAGTATAGTAAAATGTTAAACTCATATACTAAGAGAAATGAAAAGCATCATTGTGATAATCCGATCAATAACAGCAATACAGGCTACTTAGCATCCGTTAGAACAACGGATGCTTTTTTAATTCATAGGAGATTACGTCCTATGAATTAAAAGCACTCCGTGCAGGATGCGCACTTCGCGGATAGGAAGTTGTTGCTTCGCAACCCGCTCAGGCGCGAAAGTGTCAGCTTGCTGACACTTTATTCTTTTATTGATTTTAAGAGGGAGAGTGATAGTTGAGTGACGATAAGAAGGAAATTAATCTGGGTTGCAGCCTTTCTTATTTTTATGGCGGTTGCAATTGTTTTATGCGTGGAGCTGTTTACTTCGGCACAGGAATCAAGTTATGACGGAACGCTTGTGAGAGCAGGAACAGAGCTGATTGCCCTTAGCAAGCTGGCACTGTATTATTCATGACATTACACTGACATAGCACATAAAGAAAGGCGTAGGTGATATTTGTGGCAAACCAAAAGAAGGGAACTGCTTCACAAATCGTGAGAGAGCAGGACAAACAGAAAAGAAATCAGATGTATAATCAATATGTGAAACAAGCGACTCCAAAATTCAGTCTGATAAAAAATTGCCTAAAGGCTTTCTTGATCGGAGGAATTATCTGTACCATAGGACAAGCCTTTATCGCCTATTATAAGTATCTCGGAGCTGCGGAAGAGGCTGCAAAATCTTATAATACGGTGACACTGGTATTCCTATCCATATTGTTAACCGGTTTGGGATTATATCAAAAGATTGCCAAGTTTGGCGGTGCCGGAACATTGGTTCCAATCACCGGATTTGCCAATTCGGTTGCAGCGCCGGCGGTAGAGTATAAGAAGGAGGGACAGATATTCGGTATTGGCTGCAAGATTTTTACGATAGCGGGCCCGGTTATCCTATATGGTATTTTCTTCTCTTGGCTCCTCGGTTTGATCTATTATATACTGCTGCAGCTTAAGGTGATATAACGAAGGGAGGTAGGTTATGTTGGAACAGGATAATACACAATCAAAAATGGCAGGAAAGCAAAGTCTGATCTATAAAAATCCACCTATCATTCTATCTGCCGCTTCCATTGCAGGTAAGAAAGAGGGTGAGGGACCTTTGGGTACCTTATTCGATGAAATAGAAGAGGATCCGCTCGCAGGAAAGAAGACCTGGGAAGAAGCGGAGAGCGAATTTATGAGAAGAGCAGCCTTAAAGGCTCTGCAAAAGGCTGGTCTGGCAAGTAGGGATATCCGTTATCTGGTTGGCGGAGATTTACTGGGACAGCTGATTGCAACCTCTTTTGGTATCGCTGAGCTTGAGATCCCCTTGTTGGGAATCTACGGTGCCTGCTCAACGATGGGTGAAGCGATGACACTTGGTTCAATTTTAGTTGAAGGCGGCTTTGCAGACCGGGTGATTGCGATTACCTCCAGTCACTTTGCCGGTGCTGAGAAGCAATTCCGTTTTCCGTTGGATTACGGAAACCAAAGACCTTATTCCGCCTCTTGGACAATCACCGGTAGCGGAGCGGTGGTCATTGTTGATTCTGCTTTTGCTCCGAAAAACAACGAACCGCAGATTGTAATCAAGGGTGTTACCATCGGAAAGATTGTCGATTACGGAATAAAGGATTCTATGAACATGGGAGCAGCGATGGCACCGGCGGCTTATGAGACAATCAAACAAAACTTTGAAGATTTAGGTGTGGATCCCACATATTACGATAAAATTATTACCGGTGATCTTGGTTATGTAGGTAAAAATATTCTGATCGATCTATTAAAGGAGAAGAATTATGATATCTCCACAAATCATATGGACTGTGGCATTGAGATCTTTGATCAGGAGAATCAGGATACTCATGCCGGAGGAAGCGGCTGCGGTTGCTCCGCAATTACCTTTGCAAGCTATATTATGAAGCAGCTTAAGGACGGTAAATGGAAAAGGGTTTTATTCATACCGACCGGAGCACTATTATCCCAGGTGAGCTTCAACGAAGGAAATACCGTACCAGGTATCGCCCATGCAGTCATTGTAGAAAGGAGATAAGGATATGGAATATATCAAAGCGTTTTTGGTAGGAGGAGCAATCTGTGCAGTGGTACAGATCTTATTGGATTGTACTAAGCTTCTACCCGGAAGAGTTATGGTCATTTTGGTATGTACCGGTGCGCTGCTTGGAGCAGTAGGAATCTATGAACCCTTTGCAAAATGGGCTGGAGCAGGAGCCGGAGTTCCCTTGACCGGCTTTGGAAATGTCTTGTTTAAAGGTGTAAAGGATGCAGTTGATAAGGATGGGTTTATCGGTATCTTCAAGGGTGGTTTTACCTCTTCTGCCGTTGGAATCTCGTCAGCGATGATCTTTGCCTATATTGCTTCGTGGTTCTTCGGCCCAAAGATGAAGTCCTGATCGGAGTATCAGATTCTGTTTTGACAGGTTCCTGGGAATGTGATATAGTGTGTTGCATAAATGCAAAATAGACCGATTGTTCTTCTTCGGACAATTTATTTGGGAATGCAACGAGTCCCAGCTCCATGATATTACGTGAGCAACGATAGGGGGAGCGATGCATTCTATTTATATTGATATCTAAAGCTGCCAGCAAAGCAGCTTTTTTTATTTTTTGACTTCCCGTTGTGATAAGAAAAATGAGAAATGTATGCCGTATGGCATAAAGGAGATGCGCAAAAAGCAGCTCAGAAAGGAGAGAAGTATGAAACATAATCTTAAAAAAAAGATCATTCATAAGCAGGCAGGAGATAATTGAAGCATAGGGATAGGATACTAAGATTCAATTTATGATAGTCATAGAGTAGCAGAAAAGGTATTCACAGAAAAGTATACTGGCTAGGGACTGGATTAAAAGCATACATGGAAAAATAGGAAAGGACCACATACTTCTCATAATCGAAGGAGGCTTACTAGGTAAGCTGCTCCGGTGATTGAGGAAGCTTGTGGTCATTTCCTTCATGTCAAATAATATATTTATCGTTGGATTAGGTTTATGATAATAGCAATTTCGCGAAGCATGAAATCTATCGGTTATGGTAATAGCATCTGATTTGGAAGGTCTGCACCATTCGTACCATCGGTACCACCGGTATCGGTAGTATCTTCGACGGGTTCATCCTCGTAGATCGGATCATTTGGATCTTCATAGAATTCATCATCTTCGTATTGATTATCCGGAACAGTCGGTTGTTCATTCTTAGGCGGTGCAGCATTTTTGTGAATCAGACAGGAAGTACTTGGATAAAGGTAAGGAGTATCGGCAGTTATACCCGTCTCGGTCTTGTTCAAAAATACTGCCTCTTCCACAGAGGGACAATTCTCTGTTGCCAGAGCCCTGGATTCAGTACAAACCGTAGCTTTTACATGAATATCGCATTTTTCAGTAGGTACGGTACCCTTTGCAAAATACTCAACCCTGGTAGAGTCTCCTCCAAGATAATGGTCGCATACACCCTCAACTGCAAGCTTACCGGACTTGGTACAAATCTTTGCCGTAACCACGGAATCGGGAACGGTAAAGGACTTCGTCTCAAGGTTTTTCTGGATATGGATCTGCTCCATGATCTGCTTCCATATTTTACGAGGATAGGTTTTATCCGTCTGACTGCGGTTATTATCAAAGCCGGACCAAACGGTTGCCGTATAATAAGGAGAAAAGCCGGAAAACCACAAATCGTTATAATCTGAGGTGGATCCTGTCTTACCGGCAACCGGCATATCAATTGCTGTAAGTCTTAAATTCTTACCGGTTCCTACCTTAACAACATCCTCCATTGCACTGGTTAATAAAAATGCAGTGGATTCCTTCATGACCTGATCATGAGTAGGAGTCTTTGTCAACAATACCTTTCCATCATGATCCAGTATCTTGGTGTAGAAAATCGGTTCGGTGTAAACTCCGCTATTAGCAATCGCCGCATAGGCTGCGGTTAATTCAAGGTTGCTGACACCGTCAGTCAAACCACCGAGTGCCATAGGATAATTGATATCTGATACGACACGACCATCCGGTTCCTTTCGGGAATCAACGAGTGAGGTGATACCTAATTTACGCAGATAGTCATAGCCAACCTGAGGAGTTACATCAACGAAGGTCTTAACTGTTACAATATTCATTGAGTTATAGATACCTCTACGAAGCGAGCTTAAACCTTCATATTTTTTGGTAGAGGTCCAGTTGTTAACTTCCTTTTTGGTACCGGGATAATAATAGGGACCGGAATCATCCTTAACATCAGCCAGCGTTAAACCTACAGTATCAAGTGCAGGCAGATATGTGGATAGGACCTTAAAGGTAGAACCCGGCTGACGAAATGTGTTCGTTGCACGATTTAAGGTTCGGTTACCGGTTTTCTCACCGCGGCCGCCTTCGATCGCAACTATTTCGCCGGTGTGCTGATCCATAACAACAAAGGAGGTCTGTGGCTGAAGAGTCATAGTAACCTTCTCACCCAGAATGGTATCTCCCTCGTCCACCTTTGCCTCACGGAAGGCATCAATCTTTGCCTGCATGTCTTCCTTATCGGTAAAAAGCAGGGAGAATTTGCTGCCATTATCATTTACATATAAGCCGTCCGGATCAGCAAAATCTTTATAATACTCCAACAAATCATTGCTGTGATAATGGATGGTAGTCTTATCCTTATCATTTTTCTGAACCGACAAAGCATAGGTCAGTTCCCAGTAGGAGGTTCCAATCGTGGGAAAATTCGATTCATCCGCAAAAACATCATCGCAGATACCTTGGATCGTGGAATCCTGTGTGGTATAGATACTTAAGCCGCCACTATAAAGCAGGGTAGAGGCTTGCGTCTGTGTATAACCAAGCTCCGACTGCAGATCCTCCATGACCTGTTCGATCAATTCATCTACAAAATAACTATAGTAGGAGGAAGAATCCTTTTCCTCATTCACCGATTGAATTCTGGAGTATACATCATCTGCTTTGGCGGCGTCGTATTCCTCTTGATTACAATAGCCCTGATCCAACATCTCATTCAGAATCTCATTGCGGCGATCTGCATTACTATCCGGATAGTTAATCGGATTACGATAAACAGGTGATTGGGCGATCGCAGCTATGACCGCAGCTTCCGATAAGGTTAAATCCTTGGCATCTTTATTAAAATAACGTCTGGAGGCAGTTTGAATACCATAGGTACCTGAGCCGAGGTTAATCGTGTTGAGATAATACTCAAGTATAGTATTCTTATCTAATCGATCCTCGAGCTGTACTGCAAGAAACTGCTCCTGAATCTTACGTTCCACCTTCTCAATAAAGGTTGTCTCGCGACCACCATTAAATACTTGATTTTTTAAAAGCTGCTGGGTAAGGGTGCTGGCACCTTCACTGAATTTACCCGACTTCAATCCGATAACACCTGCACGGAGGATACCTTTCACATCGATACCATTATGTTCATAAAAGCGCTCGTCTTCCACGCTGATAAAAGCATTGCCTACGTGTTTGGGCAACTCTGAAAGTGATACATAGACACGGTTCGCCTCGGCGCCGATCAGATTCTCAATTACATTGCCATCCCTGTCGTATACGGTGGTTGTGAAGCCCGTAGGAACTACATTGATCTGAGAAATGTCAGGAGCGCTGTCCGCTACTCCTTTAATAAATCCGAAGCCTGCAAAGCAACCAACGATTCCAAGAACTACAAATAATATAACACAAAGGCGAAACAGGGTAATTCGCGTCTTTGATATTAGCCTTCTTGAAGTTGATTTTATATAATGTTGTTTGTTTTCAATCCCTTTCTTACTGTAATCCATATAAAAATCTCCATTCTGTCATATTACACAAGTTACGTGACACGAGTAAGGTCCGTTGTCTCGAAGACGGAGTGAACGCCTGTGCCGGGGAGGCTCACAAGGCGGTATGACTTTGCTCTTGTACATTATATCAAATTTGTCTATTGAAATAAAGTCTTAATTTAATGTGCTTCCAAATAATAACAAATATCGGAAAAAATAATTGATTAAAGGTACTTTTGTACTATTTTTAACAAACAATTACCAAAGTTATACATGAAAACGCAGGGGAATCACATGGAAACTTGATTTGTATACACAAAGCGTGGATATGTGTCGAAATATAAGGAAAGCGATAAAATGGTGCGAGAAATACAACTTTGAAAACAAAAATTAACTGTGTATAATTAAAATTGTCAGCAAATTTCTAATTTTATGAATGTGGGGGTAATGTTTATGTATCAGGTACAGCTCATTTGCAGTAACAAATTAATGCTGGAAGACGCTAGTTGTATGCAGCTGGATTATTGCCTTATGGAGAGTGTTTCAGAGGAAGATCATGAGAAGAGCCCTTATTATGGGATCAAGATTTCGAAGTATCATGGGGATACGGTAGAATCTGATGAGATAGCAGGCATCTCTTCTTCGAGGGACAATGTGGTTTCAATCCTGAAAAAGCTACATCAATATGAAGTGACACCGATATCAATGGTTGAAATCGTTGATGAGCTCATAACTTTAGAATCATAGGCAAGAACCGAAGAGGTGTACTTCGCTGCCCAGTGTAGCGAAGTATACCTTATCTATTTCATTGATCAATGCTGAACCACTTGTGAGTTCGGCAATTTTTTTTGTGAAGCCTTGGTAACTTGTGGGGGGAATGAGAAGCTCCAAGCGAACATTATCCGTATATTCGGAGGAAAGAAGAGTAAATTGCTCCTGTCCGATATAATACTGAATTTTGCCAACCAAATTGTAATCAGTAATTAATTCGATTCTGATTCCGAGTTCCTTTGTAATGATGCGGCACTGATTTAAGCCTTCCAGAGTAGCGGATTGGTAAGCCTTTACAAGCCCGCCTGTACCAAGCAGTGTACCTCCAAAATATCTGGTTACGACGACGACCAAATTGGTAAGCTCATGTGCCAGCAATACATCAAGCATCGGCTTACCGGCAGTCTTGCTCGGTTCTCCGTCATCCGAGCAGCGCATCAGCGGCTGCTCTGTCCCTACAATATAGGCGGAGCAATTGTGAGTAGCATTCCAGTATTTCTTTTTCATATTCTCAATAAATTCAAGGGCGGCTTCCTCCGTGGAGACGGGAATAACCGTAGCTATGAAACGGGATTTTTTCATTACAAATTCACCGGTTCCCCCTTCATAGATTGTCTTATAAGCTTCTTTCATGCGGACGAAACTCCTTCCCTTATCCTTTCATTAATCAATGCAGGATTGCTATTTTGCTGATTTTTGTGGTATGATGTTATCGTTTAGGATAATCGTGAAAATGAATGAATAAAAAATTAACAGTGAGGCTCAAAATGAAATTAAAATATATTACTTGGCTGCCGGTGGTATTCCTTATGATCACCATCTTTCTCTTTTCATCAAAGCCTGCCGAAACCTCGGGAGAAAGCAGTTTGACCATATCTCGAACCGTGCTGCAGGTATATGAGAATGTCGCGAATATTAATTACAATGCAGCCGATCGGGTGCAGATACTTTACGATATAGACCATATAGTACGTAAAACGGCTCACTTTATTGAATATGCCATATTGGCTGCGGCTCTAGTACTTTTTTTTACAAGCTGGGATGTGATAAGCAGAAAGAGCTTCTGGTTTCCTGCACTGATTACCGCGGTATATGCAATGTCGGATGAATACCATCAGACCTTTGTAGCAGGCAGAAGCGGCCAGGCAAGTGACGTACTGCTGGACACTTGCGGGGGAATCACCGGAGCTCTCTTCTTTTTGTTATTTTTAAATGTTTTAAAACGAATCAAAGAGAGAAGAAGTAAAATAAACTAGAATTCCGCTGTAAAACGGTTCAACTCTCTGACATAGGTGTAGTCGATGCCGGAAAGAACATTCTCTAGTTCAACCTGATCTATGTTTAAACTTTTGCATAAATCCTCCAGACTATGATATTCGTCTCGCAGTTTTGTATTGGTATAGCTGAGCAACATATAGGGGTCCTTGGGTATTCTCATAAAAAACTCCTTAAAATAGATATGGAATAGGATTATTTAGTGGGGATATTTCTTCCGTTTATCTTTCGTTACGGAACGGTATCTACCTATTTATTATGCACATTCTGTTCCTTTTTTCAAGACACAGGATGGAATTTCTGTGAGATAACATTGGATTAGTGCATTTTTGAACGGAATAAGAAAGGATTGGTGATAGAATGGATTTGTTTGATTATATGAGAGACAACACGATGAAGAAGGAGGCCCCTCTTGCCTCAAGGCTCCGTCCGGTTACCCTGGAGGAGGTAGTAGGGCAAAGCCATATCATCGGTAAGGACAAGCTACTTTATCGAGCGATAAAGGCAGATAAAATCAGCTCCATCATCTTCTATGGCCCACCCGGAACCGGTAAGACGACTCTGGCTAAGGTAATCGCGAATACCACCAGCTCAATCTTTACACAAATCAATGCAACCTCGGCAGGTAAGAAGGATATGGAGGCTGTCGTGGAAGAAGCGAAGGATAATCTTGGTCGTTATGGTAAACGTACGATTCTGTTTATTGATGAGATACATCGCTTTAATAAGGGGCAGCAGGATTATCTCCTTCCCTATGTGGAGGACGGTACGGTGGTATTAATCGGCGCAACCACTGAGAATCCATATTTTGAAGTGAACTCTGCTTTATTATCACGTTCCATTATATTCGAGCTTAAGTCACTCGATAAGGATGATATTAAGACATTGCTGAAGCGGGCGGTGTATGATGTGGAACGCGGCATGGGGGCTTATCAGGCAGAGATTGAAGAGGATGCGCTGGAGTTTCTGGCTGACATTGCCAACGGAGATGCCAGAGCAGCACTCAACGCCATCGAGATCGGAATTCTGACTACCGAACGATCGGCTGATGGGCGGATTCATATCACGCTGCCGGTAGCTTCGGAATGTATCCAGAAGCGAGTCCTAAGATACGATAAAGACGGAGATAATCACTATGACACCATTTCGGCATTTATAAAGAGTATGCGAGGCTCCGATCCGGATGCGGCGATCTATTATCTTGCCAGAATGCTGTATGCGGGGGAAGAGGTTGCCTTTATCGCACGCAGGATTATGATATGTGCAGCAGAAGATGTGTCGAATGCTGATCCGAATGCGCTGGTGGTCGCGACCAGTGCGGCACTTGCTGTGGAACGTCTTGGTATGCCGGAGGCTAGAATAGTTCTGGCACAGGCGGCTACTTATGTTGCCTGTGCTCCAAAGAGTAATTCTGCGATTTGCGCAATTGATGATGCGATGAGTGTGGTTGAGAATGAGAAGACAGCAACCATACCGGCGTATCTGATGGATGCTCATTATAAGGGAGCAGCAAAGCTGGGACATGGTCTGGGTTATAAGTATGCTCACAGCTATGAAAATCACTATGTTGAGCAGCAGTATCTTCCGGATGAGATTAAGGATAAGAGATTCTACATCCCTTCTGACAATGGATATGAGGTTATGATACAGGAATACTTTCAGAAGATTAAGGGAAAGGAACAGAAGTAAACAGAAATAGTAATCATAGATAAGAATGGCTCCTGCAGGATGATCAAATCCGAGCGGGAGCCTTATTCATTCATGTTAATCAAAACAATTTATCGTTTCCTTTTGATCGTAACGATCTTATCCTATTGTTTGTCCATGATGATAGAAATTTTATGAACTGTGTTTACGAAGCATATGTGATCTTTGATATCTTAGACTTATTGATCTTTTTCTTCTGTCTCATCTTTCCGATGCACAATCTTATACACCATCGTGTATAGATAGATCATTAACGGAATTACGATCGTACAAAAGATACTGGCCATAAATAGACCGTAGGAATATTCCGTTGCAAAAAATGCGGATATAAATGATACGAGATACATGGATATGATCAAAATGATTCCTATAATAGCAGCAATGCGTTTTACTTTTGGCATAAAATCTCCTCGTTTCTGCGCTGCTTTTGTATATCTCAAATTTGTGTAAACAGCGCAGACACAAACTTGCTGAGTGAAAATACCTTTTACATTGGATGTTTTTGTTTACATATGATTATTTATTATAGCTTGTTCTAAGCAAAAAAGCAAGAAATCAGAGATTTGCCAAGAACGACCGAGAACGACTTGCATTATGATTTGGAAAAGTTAAACATATGTTCGGATAATCAAAGGCTGAGGGAACGGTCCATTGAGGGAGAATGACCGAGATGTTTTTGATAAGCACGATAGAAAACAGAGTAGTCACCGAACCCGGATTGAATCGCTGCTTCGGTGGCAGTAGCCCCATTGATCATCAGCTGTTGCGCATAGATTACTCTTTTATAGATCAGGTAGTCGAAGACCGTAGTACCAGCAGCATTTCGAAAGGCTCGATTCAGATAATGCTTGCTGATATGAAAGTGCTCCGATAAACGATCCAGAGTGATTGGATCCGTTAAGTGATCGTTTAAGTATGCAATTATCTCGGTTATAGTATGGGAGGTTCTGGCTTCGACCTGAACCGGACTATGGGTCTGACAGATCAAAGTAATTTGAGCCAGGACCGCCTCCACATAGGAAGGAAGGAGCTGCCGCTTAAGAGAATCGGACTGTGAGGATAGCTTCACCAGAGCCTCAAAGAAGCTGTACAATTGCATACCTTCCAGGTTCTCATAGTATACCTCACGTCTGGAATGCTTTTCGTTGTTTGGAAAAGCAGACAATAAAAGAGGTCTTCGTTCAGTCGGCAACAGATCCGGATGAAAATGTATGGTATAACGCCGGTAAGGTTGCTCGGACCTGACCTTTACTCCGTGAAAGACATGGGGAGAGAGTAAAAGCAGGCTGTGAGGCGTCGGTCGGTACAGCTTGCCCTCGACCAAATAATCTACTTCTCCCTCAATAAAGTAATAGATTTCGTAAATATTATGACAATGAATCTGATGGGCGGGGGTCATTTCATTGCTTAGATTATATGCAAATTGTACTTGATTCGTATCGATACTGCTTAAGTGTGCCATGTAGGGCCGCCTTTCCGAGTATGATTTATAATGTATTTTGGAAAATCGTATCATCTTTCGATGAGAATCTGTGAGATGTGTTATACATATTATATTGGATCAGGGCTATATTTGCAATATAACTAGGATCATTTGCAATGGAAGAATTCGTATACAACTATTATAATGAAAGAAAAATAGATACGGAGGGAGAGATTTTTAATGATCTTAGGTGCTCAGCTATATACAGTCCGATCTTATACACAAACTGAGAAAGATCTGGATTATACACTCGAGCAGATTGCAAAAATAGGTTATACGACGGTACAGGTCTCCGGAATTGGTGCATCCATTCAGCCACAAACGGTTAAAGAATTATGTGATAAGCATAACCTGAAGATAGTGATTACCCATAGCGATGCAAATCGTATCCTGAATGATACCGAACAATTAATTGAGGATCATAAAAGGATGGGTTGCCATTATATCGGATTGGGAAGTATGCCGGAGAAGTACCGTAATCCCGAGTGGTTTCACCATTTTTATTCAGATTATATAGAGGCGGCGAAAAAAATTCGAGATGCTGGAATGTTATTCATGTATCATAACCACAATTTCGAATTTGAGAAGGTGGACGGTAAATATTACTTGGAATATATGATGGAGAAATTCGACTCATCAGAGTTTGGCTTTACCCTGGATACCTATTGGCTGCAAGCCGCAGGAGCAGATGTTTGCCAGTGGATCGAACGATTAAAGGATCGTATTCCTTGTGTACATCTGAAGGATATGGCGATGCTAAAACACGAGGCGGTTATGGCACCGGTACTGGAGGGCAATATGAACTTTGAAAAAATTCTTAGCACTCTTGAGGCAACGAATTGCCAATATTTGCTCGTAGAACAGGATGTATGTCAAGAAAGTCCCTTTGAATGTCTCGCAAAGAGCTATCGGAATCTGGCGGCTTTAGGCTATCACTGATGGTCGAAGGTAAGTGATAAGTTGTTGGGTAAGCGGATGGATAACATAATAATTCATTGGATCTTTATAATATAAGAGAGGAAATGATATGGAGAAGGTACGTATTGGAATAATTGGAATTGGAAATATGGGAAGCAGCCACTGCAGAACAATCTTAAACGGAGAAGTGCCGGAGCTTATATTGACTGCAGTAGCTGATCTTCGAGAGAACAGAAGAGAGTGGGCGAGGGAGCAGCTCCCTCGTGAGGTTGCTGTCTTTGATTCCGGAGATGAGCTGATTGCATCAAAGATCTGCGATGCGGTACTCATAGCAACGCCTCATTATGAACATCCGAGATTGGCGATTCTTGCCTTTGAGAAAGGACTTCATGTAATGTGTGAAAAGCCTGCCGGCGTTTACACCAAGCAGGTAAGAGAGATGAACGCTGCCGCAGAGCAAAGCGGATTAGTATTTGCTATGATGTTCAATCAGAGAACCAATCACGTATATCGGAAGATGTATGAGTTGGTGCAAAGCGGGGAATACGGTCAAATCAAAAGAGTGAACTGGATCATTACAGACTGGTATCGGACTCAGGCATATTATAACTCCGGTGGGTGGAGAGCGACCTGGGCTGGGGAAGGCGGCGGAGTTCTCCTTAATCAGTGCCCACACAATCTGGATCTGCTGCAGTGGATCTGCGGTATGCCAAATAAGGTTCAGGCCTTCTGCCATAATGGTAAATGGCACGATATTGAGGTTGAGGATGATGTGACCGCATACCTGGAGTATCCGAATGGGGCAACCGGTGTCTTTGTTACAACGACCGGTGATGCTCCGGGAACCAATCGCTTTGAAGTCACGTTGGAGCGTGCCAAGCTGGTTTGTGAAAATGATAAACTCCTGATGTATGAGCTTGAGATGAGTGAAAGAAAACATTGCTTTACGGCAGTAGAAGGTTTTGATAAGCCGAAGGGAAGTTGGGTAGAGGTAGAAAGTGATGGGGAGAATCCACAGCATGCGGGAGTACTTCGTGCATTTTCAGGAAGAATCCTTCATGGCACACCCTTAGTTGCAGAGGGTAAGGAAGGAATCCGCGGTCTTACGCTATCCAATGCGATGCATCTGTCCAGCTGGTTGAATACTTCGGTAGAGTTACCCTTCGATGAGGAATTGTATTTGACAAAATTAAATGAACACAGAGCTTCCTCTATAGAAAAGACGGTCGTAAAAGAAGCAACCTTTTCTACCCAGGATAGTTATGGAACAGGGAGGAATACCAGATGAGAATCGGTATTGTCGGCTGCGGAGGGATCGCAGCCATTCATGCAGCATGTATCCAGAAGCTAGCCGGACTTGAACTGGTCGCTTATGCAGATGTTAAGCCGGAGCGAGCAGCAGCCTTTGCAAAACAATACGGCGGTAATGCTTATTCCTCTATGGAGGAGATGGTTGAAAGGGAGAAACCGGATGCCATCCATATCTGTACCCCACACTATCTGCATACTCCGATGGCAATCTATGGTCTGCAGCATGGCGTTCATGTATTCATGGAAAAACCACCGGTGATCACTCCCAGGCAATGGAAGGAGCTTAAGGAGGAGGCTCTTCACTCTGAGTTTCAGCTTGGATTGTGCTTTCAGAATCGCTATAATCCCAGTATTATCAAAGCACAGGAGCTGATCACCTCCGGTCAGGCAGGAAAGGTAATCGGTGCAAGAGGTATCGTTACCTGGAATCGTACCAGAGAGTACTATACTGGCAGTGATTGGAGAGGAAGACTGGAATTCGAAGGTGGAGGTGCCTTAATCAACCAGTCCATTCATACACTAGACCTATTGCATTATCTGGTTGGGCAATCACCGGAGAGTATTGATGCTGTGATTGGAAATCAGCACCTGAAGGGTGTAATCGAGGTGGAGGATATGATGTCCGCCTATATCAGATATCCGGGGGCAATCGTCTGCTTCTATGTGACAACAGCATATAATGCAGATTCAGCCCCATTTATTGAGATAAACTGTGAAAATATGATCCTTCGCATCGAGGAGCTGAGTGTAACCTGTTATCATAAAAATGGCGATTTTGAACGGCTTCCCATTGAGGGAAAGAAGGGTTACGGCAAAAGCTACTGGGGTGCGGGACATGAGGATTGTATTCATGATTTTTATCAGAGCATTGAGCAGAAACGGAGATTCCGGCTTAATGTATCTACGATGGAGGAGACGGTTTTATTGATGTTAGGTGCCTATGAATCAGCAAGAAACGGACGTGAAGTTTCTTTTATTGCGCCATCTTCAACAGATATGCGATAATGCTATCTACATTGCCATGATCAAATTCATCTAAACTCATTTTGTAATAGTCTGTTCTCTCCAAGCCTTCATAATTCTGATATTGTGAAACATATGGAGAAATCAACATCAAATTATAACCCTCTCGTTTTAGTGACTGTAGATCACCATGGTTGACATCTTCGTATACTTCATAATATAAGCCGTTTTCTTTCAGCTTCTTTTCTAAATTATCCTTCAAAACACGAGAGCGGCTTTTTTTAAAGGGATTGATGTGAGAATTGATATCAACACCGGTACGCAAACCTATACTCGCAGAAAAGACAATGACTATTTTTCTGTTTTTCATTACATATCATCTCCTTCTGAAATTTACATTATTATACAATATTACTCGATTATAGTAAATATGTATATATAATATGCAACGTCAGTTTCTGAATTTCGCATGCTTGGGAGCTAAGAAGCTGGGATTGACATTTTTTTCTGAGGAGGGTATAATTCAACTATAATTAATTGGATTGTAACTGTTCGAGCAGGCAAGACCAACTTAGTAATAAGAGATTATTACTTTGTTGGTCTTTTTTAAATCACAGGAAATTGCGTCCTATGATTTAAAAAGCCCTCCGGATAGCGAACGTAGTTCGCTTTGGGATGACGCACCTCGCGGAGAGGAAGTTATTGCTACGCAATCCGCAGTCAGGCAATGCCTGCGAAGCAGGCATCGAAAGTGTCAGCTTGCTGACACTTTGTTCTACTAAATCAAGGTTTGCAATATTACAACGAAGTATAATTTATGTTTAAATAAAATGGTTGGGTTTCGTAATGATCCATTTCATATTAAATTTATAAGGAGTGAAGAGCATGGTGGTATTGGAAGGAAAAAGCGTATGCAAAGGTATTGCAATCGGGGAACTGAAATTCTATCAGAAGGCAGTGAAGGAAGTGACTAGGGGTATCGTCGATGAGCCGAAGCTGGAACTGGAACGTTTTGAAACGGCGAGAGTTAAGTCGATCGGGCAGCTTAAGGAACTCTATGAGAAGGCATTGACTGAGGTTGGGGAAGAGAGTGCAATGATATTTCAGGTTCATCAGATGATGTTAGAAGACACGGAATACCTGAACGCAGTGAGAAATCTAATCTGTGACCAAGGTGTCAATGCGGAATATGCAGTTACTGCCACTGGCGATACCTTTACTTTGCTCTTTGACTCGATGGAAGATGAGTATATGAAGGAAAGAGCAGCCGATATTAAAGATATCTCTGCGAGGATGCTGCGTGCTTTGTGTGATGAGGAGGAATTGTTCGCTGTCACAGAGCCTGTGATCCTCGCGGCGGTGGATCTGGCTCCCAGTGAGACGATTCAAATGGATAAAAGTAAGATATTATCTTTTGTTACACAAAAAGGTTCCGTGAACTCTCATACAGCTATCCTGGCAAGAACGATGAATATACCGGCAATCGTCGGTATTGGAGAAAATCTTAAGGAGGAATATGAAGGAAGAACCATTATTGTCGACGGTTTTACCGGAAAGCTTTATATTGATCCTCAGGAAAATCTTCTCCTTGAATACCGACAGAAGCTTAAGAGAGAAGAAGAGCAGAAAGCACTTCTGCTCAAACTTCGAGGCAAGGAGAATATCACAAAATCAGGTCAGAGAATCAATGTCTATGCTAATATTGGAGAACTTGGGGATCTTCCCGAGGTAATTAAAAATGATGCCGGAGGAATTGGTTTACTCCGCAGTGAATTCATATATCTTAACAGTGATACCTATCCGACCGAGGAGGAGCAATTTATTATTTATAGACAGATTGCGGAGGGGATGAACGGAAAAAAGGTGATTATCCGTACCTTAGACATCGGAGCGGATAAGCAAGCCTCCTATTTCCAATTACCAAAGGAGGAAAATCCGGCGATGGGGTACCGTGCTATCCGCATCTGCCTGACGCAGAAGGAGATCTTTAAGACACAACTGCGGGCGATTTATCGCGCATCCGCATATGGCAATATCTCCATCATGTTTCCGATGATCATCACCCTTGAGGAGGTGCGAAGGATCAAGGAGATCATCGCAGAGGTTAAAAATGAACTTCGAGAACAGGGCATATTATATAAAGAGGTTATGGAGCTTGGAATTATGGTTGAGACACCGGCAGCAGTTATGATCAGTGACGAGCTTGCGAAGGAGGTAGACTTCTTCAGTATCGGAACCAATGACCTTACCCAGTATACTACCGCGGTTGATCGTCAGAACCCAAAGCTGGAGCCATTCTATCATCCGCATCACCCTGCTGTACTGAGGATGATTAAGATAACGGCGGAGAACGCTCATAAGAATGGTATTTGGGTCGGCATCTGCGGAGAGTTGGCAGCAGATCTGTCACTAACAGAGGAATTTACCCGAATGGGAATCGATGAGCTGAGCGTTGCACCCGGTATGGTACTGGAACTTCGCCAAAAGATTCGGGAATTAGAGTAAGACGGACAACCCGGTGGTAAAAAATAGAGTAGATTAATGAAAAGTAGAGATAGGGTAAAGATTATCCCCATGTATGCCGATATAAATAAAAGAATTGTGCGGATGCATAATAAAAGATACGAAATAGGATAAGTCTATTTCCGAATATGGAAATCATACAAATTACGGGGGAAGACTATGATACATTGGATGAAAAGGAGGATCTATGACGGGAAAAGAATATTTTAAGAAACAGACCCTCTTTTTACTGAGTGTCGCTTGTATATTCATAGTCCTGATCTTCTTCTTTGGAAAAAAGCCAGAGGTATATGCCTCGGGGAAGGTTCAGACATCGATCACTGTATCCTTTGATGCTACCGGAGGCAACGCGGATTCCGATGCGATGCTTACTACCTACGGGGATACCTATGGTGAATTACCGTCTGCAACCAGAGAAAATTATATTTTTGACGGATGGTATACCTATGCCAGTGGTGGGATCAAGGTTACAGAGGCAACCAAGATAATCAAACCTCTAGACCATACCTTGTATGCAAGGTGGCTTGGTGAAGAGAAGGAGATTACACTGGAACCGGATGGCGGTACCCTAAATAATACTACGGTCAAGGTATATTACGGTACAAAATTCCGTAATCAGCTGCCAATACCATCAAAACCAAATAACAGGTTTTTAGGTTGGTATACAGCTGCGAGTGATGGCGATCAGATTACCGTGAAGACGATCTATGATGACAAGACGCCTACAACGCTATATGCTCATTGGGCTGAGAGTTCGATTAAAGTAGTGTTTATCGCATTTAATGGAGAAGCCTATGAGAAGGAAGTGTCAAACGGTCTGGCCTATGGAGAATTACCGGAACCGGAGAAGGAAAACTATATCTTCGGCGGTTGGTATAAATATAAGGATTACACGAAACATAATGCAAAAGCAGTTACAGCAGATACCATCGTCGATGAGGTCGGCCTGATCAAGCTGTTTGCCAGATGGTATCGTGATGCCGGGTCTCAGGATTAGTCTCGTTTGATCGCTTGATAAAGCATTTTTCATAGAAATAAATAGATGAAGCAGATTATACCCAATACTCAGACGCTATAAGAAGCGGTGTCTGACAGCGGGATATAGTCTGCTTTATTTGATTCATAGGAAAGACATGTTCGATGAATGTACAATAAATATTAGATAGATATCGAATATAATGCTTGACAAATATAAAACATGATGTTAGATTGGTATCTAACAAGGATTAGATGTAGATGGTACTTAAATGTCAAGTAATGACTAAGGTTTTGGAAGGAAAGGGGATCTACAATGGAACAGGAAGAGAAGATTGGTTACAAACAGATATTAAAACAAAAGGAATATATGAAGACGGTAATTGCTGCACTGATCAACCGTTTTGGTGATTCCATTGACAGTATTGCCATGACATGGCTTGTGTATCAACTAACGCAGAGTGCCTCATGGTCAGCGATCATCTTTGGTGTGAATCGAATTCCGACGATATTTCTGCAGCCCTTTGCAGGAGCCGCAATCGAAGGCAAGAATAAAAAGCAGATTATGGTTATTACCGATATCATTCGCGGAGTCTGCGTTGGTTTTATCGCAACCGCCTATCTGCTCGGATTTCTTAACCAATGGCTTATTCTGCTTACGACCATAATCATCTCGTGTGCGGAAGCGTTTCGCCAACCGGCTTCTTCCTCCCTGCTGCCTAAGCTGCTGGATAAGAAATTCTATTCCTTTGGCTTATCCTTGAATTCCAGTGCCTGCAATGTGATGGAGCTGGTCGGACTGGGTGCGGCGGGGGTGATCTTATCCATGCTATCCGTCTCAGCAGCAATCTATATTGATATGGCAACATTTTTTATCTCTGCATTAATCATCCTAACCTTGAAGGTGAAGGAGACAGACCTGGTGAAAGGAAGAATCAATCCGGGAGAGTATATTCAAAGCTTAAAGGGTGGCTTCACCTTTTTGAAGAATGATTCATTACTGAGGTATTTTGTGTTGCTTGCAGTATTCCTCAATGCTATTTTGGTACCCCTGAACAGTCTTCAGGCTCCACTGATTAGTGAAGTACTGAAGGCAGATGAAGCGATGCTCTCGGTCTTGGGAATAGCGATTACTGTGGGAATGATCACGGGTGCTACAATTTATCCTTATCTGAGCAATAAATTAAGCAAGCGACTCATTGCATCACTTGGTGGGTACTCGGTTGGTGTTTATTATCTAATTATGGTATTACTGGGACACTCGAATCCCTCGCGTATTACCGGTTATGTCATGGTGTCCTTACTCTCCTTTCTTTTAGGCGTCACCTTCTCCCAGCTGACAAGCTTCTGTAGTGTAGAATTCATTAAGAATATTCCGGGAGAATATATCGCAAGAGTAAGCTCGATCTATGGTGCCTGCTGTGTGGCAGCGATGCCGGTGGTATCTTTTTTAATCGGTATACTTGCCAAGTTCACTCCAATTGCGGTATTATTCTTAATAGCAGGAATCTTGGATATTACGATTTGCATCTGGCTATGCGGTAAGAAACGATTTACTTGTTTGGATCAGAAGAAAGAGGAGGAAATTGCAAATGGGGAAGGATCTGCAGATAGTGCAGCATGCTAATATATTAGATGAAGCTATAATTCTATTATATTACTGGGTGAATAAGGACGATATGGAGGAGACTTTCCAGAAGCGAGCAGATATAACGGAACTTATGTTGGAGGATTATACTGAGAGATATGAGCTGTTACATGCCATATATTTGGATGTAAAGGAGCGTTTTGCTTCCCGGAAGGAACGTATCGAGTATCTCTTTAAAGCACGAAATACTGACTTTTCAACGTATGCAACACTATCCATCCTTTGGGAATACCATAATTTTGATAACCGGCTTCTATCCTACAAAGAACGCTTTCACTCCATGAACGAGGAGGAAAGACTCAGGATTTTTGCACGTTTAATTGACTGTGATGAATTCACAGGTCTACCCAAGGAGAAGCTCAGAACATTTACTGATCTGATCACTTTTTTAGACTCTTCCTCCTATGATAAAGAGGCAAAATGGGAAGCAATTAAGATCTATAATAACCAGGAAGTCTATTATAATGAAGTGACAGATATTTTGAAGGAAGTGATCGAGCTTCTGAATACACATCATATAGCAGCAATAGCGCGGCTGGAGAAGTTATTCTATGATTATTGGAGTGAATATCAGAAGAAGAGGGATATCGTCGAGACCTTAAAGGAACGGCTGAATTTCGCCTGGGAGGATGGAATTGCCGGAACGGTTATCGTCCCGAACCTGTTCCAACCCTTCAGTCTGAGTCTATCCATAGATGAAGAGGATCCATCGAAACAGAATGTAATTCGAATTGGTATCATGATGAATCAGAATTTCATCCTTACGTGCAAGAAAATCCGTAAAGAAGATATCGTAAATATCGGAAAACTCCTTAGCGATAAGAGCAAGATAGATATCCTGGAATATGCAGGTAAAAAGCCTTGTTACGGCAAGGAGCTTGCCAATGAGCTGCAGCTTTCCACTGCAACGATCTCCTATCATGTGAATGCGCTTCTTAAGGAGGGCTTACTGAAAGCAGAAGTAAGTGCGAATAAGGTTTATTACAGCTTGAACCGGGAAGCACTGGTTTCTTATTTTGAGGACGTTAAGAATTATTTTCTAAGATAACACCGGAATCTGGACCTGCTATTGTAACTTAATTCTTACCGGATCACCTAAGCGAATTTCATCCTCAGTAACGATGGAATCGTATGCCAAGAGCTGAACACCTTTTTCTTTGGCGAGGATAAGAGCTTTTGTAAATTGAGGATCTCTTATTTTATTCGGTGTGAAATATGTCGCCCCCTTCATTTGAAGAAGGAAGAGTAGAGATCCGGAATACCCTTCTTCCGTTGCTTTTATCATTTCATAGATATGCTTTGTTCCTCGTTCGGTAGGCGCGTCGGGGAACATGGCAATTCCCTCTGCCTCAAGAGTTACTCCTTTTACTTCGATAAAACCCTTTCGCTCTTTTGTCTCATAGTAAAGATCAAATCTGGAATTTCCAAACACTCTTTCTCTGGAAAGCTGGGTCAATTCCTCAAGACCGGAGACCTTTCCATCCAGTAATCCTTCATAAACCACTGCATTAGGAACCTGGGAATCTATATTAAACAGGACGTCTCCTTTATATACCGCAATTAGAGAGTACTTTGTTTTTCGATCCGGCTTTAAGGCCTCGGCAACGATGACACGGGCACCCACGGATAGAAGTTCCTTTAGTCGACCGGTATTTTTCACATGAACGATTTCCTCTCTGCCATCTACGAGTATTTGAGCAAGAAAACGGTTAGGACGATGAAGAAAGATGGCATTTTTTGTATTGTTATATTTCATATGGTTGTTTCCCCTCGAAAGTCAATATAGAATTGATCAGTCCACTGGCGTCAAAAGAAGTAAGAATATAAAAGGATGATTGGGTAAGCATCCAATTATTAAGAGGTAAACGGTACTTAGTCAGTCGGCACATAAAATGATACTGTGTCTAACTAACCGGTTCCATTTACCTCTTTTGCAGCATTTAGACTACTTTTTCATCTCTTCCCGTACTTCAGTAAAGCATTTTACAATATAATCGATATCTTCCTTCGAATGTGCAGCTGATACCTGGGTACGGATTCGAGCTTTTCCCTTCGGAACGACCGGATAGGAGAAGGCTACCACATACACTCCCTTATCCATCATACGTTTAGCCATCTCGACTGCTGTCTTCTCATCGTAAAGCATAACCGGAACGATGGGATGAACCCCGGGTACTATATCGAAACCAGCCTCAGTTAACAGGCTTCGATAGTAAGCAGTGGTCTCCTCGAGATGATCACGCAATGAGGTATCCTGATCCAGTACCTTGAAGACTTCAAGACTAGCACTTGCGATAGCAGGGGCCAGGGTATTGGAAAAGAGATAAGGCCGGCTTCTTTGGCGCAGCAGATCGACAATCTCCTTACGACCGCTGGTGTATCCGCCGGAAGCTCCGCCGAGAGCTTTGCCCAGGGTGCCGGTAATAATATCGACCCGTCCGGTAACCCCGCAATATTCTGCACTTCCGCGTCCGGTCTTACCAACAAAGCCGACCGCATGGCTGTCATCTACCATGACGAGGGCATGAAATTCATCGGCAAGGTCGCAGATACTCTTTAGATCTGCAATAATTCCATCCATGGAGAAGACACCGTCGGTTGCAATCAATTTAATTCTGGCCCCGGCTGCGTCTGCATCCATCAGCTGAGTACGCAGATCTTCCATATTATTATTCTTATAACGATATCTCTTTGCTTTGCACAGACGAACTCCATCGATTATGCTGGCATGATTCAATTCGTCACTGATTACAGCATCCGCTTCGGTTAAGAGCGTCTCGAACAATCCTCCGTTTGCATCAAAACAGGAGGAATAAAGGATCGTATCCTCGGTACCGAGAAAGCGGCTGATGGTACTCTCCAGTTTTTTGTGGATATCCTGCGTTCCACAGATAAAGCGAACGGAGGATAAGCCATAGCCTCTCTCATCATAGGAGCGTTTTGCTGCCTCAATGATACGTGAGTCATTTGCAAGACCAAGATAATTATTTGCACACATATTGATTACGATTCGTCCGTCCGCCAGGGTTACTCTGGAGCCCTGAGCTGAGGTGATGGGACTTTCCCCTTTGAACAGACCAGCTTCCTTAATTGCTTGAAGCTCATTAACATAAAGGTTCAGAATATCCTCTTTTCGTTTCATAAATGATCCAATCCTTTCTTATCTTACAGCATACACTCAGTGATTAATCGTTCACATGATTCCAGTCAAGGATTACCTTACCGGAATAGCCGGAGCGCATGACTTCAAAGCCTTTTTCATAATCCTTTACATCAAAACGATGTGTTATTACGTCATCAATGGATAATCCGCTCTGCAGCATGGTTGACATCTTATACCAGGTCTCATACATCTCACGGCCGTAGATACCTTTTATGGTCAGACCGTTAAATATAACCTTATTCCAATCGATTCCCGTGCCCTCCTTCTGTAATCCGAGGAGTGCAATCTTACCGCCGTGCTTCATATTATTAATCATATCATTGAAGCCGGATTGATTACCGGACATCTCAAGACCGACATCAAAGCCTTCCCTCATACCGAGTGTCTTCATGACATCGGATACCTTCTCCTTGGAGACATTGATGGTACAATTAGCACCCAGCTTTTTCGCAAGCTCGAGGCGGTAATCGTTGACATCGGTGATAACAACATGTCTTGCACCTACATGACGGCAAACAGCAGCAGCCATTGCACCGATCGGACCTGCACCTGTGATCAGTACATCTTCTCCGACCATATCAAAGGATAGGGCTGTGTGAACAGCATTGCCAAGGGGATCAAAACAGGAAAAGAGCTCTTCGCGGATGGAAGGATCGCAACGCCATACATTAGTGCTTGGAATGACCAGATACTCAGCGAAAGCACCATTACGGTTTACACCGACACCCTGAGTATCCTTGCAAAGGTGTCTATGCCCTGCCAGACAATTACGGCATTTACCGCAGACGATGTGTCCCTCTCCGGAGACCAACTCTCCGACTTCATAGCCTTCGACATTATCTCCGACCTCGACGATCTCTCCGACAAATTCATGTCCGATCGTCATTGGAACAGGTATCGTCTTCTGTGACCACTCATCCCAGTTATAAATATGCACATCAGTACCACAGATCGAAGTCTTGTGAATCTTTATTTTTACTTCGTTCTTACCGGTGGATGGAACAGGAACACGTCTCATCCAAAGTCCGGGTTCTGCTTTTTCTTTTACCAGGGCCCACATTGTCTTGGTTTCATTTTCACTCATAAGCAGTCTCCTTTACAAAATAAAATAGATTAATCAATAGGTCGAATATCCGAAGTTATTAATTTCTTAGTATAATTATAGACTAAGAATTAAATTTTTGCAACAAAAATTCTTTGACAGACGAACATATTTTGCAATATGTCCGCATATTGAAGACAGGTGTATAACGGAAAAAGTATACAATAATCAAATCACGAACCTGTCGTATTTGGAAAATAATTGTTAGCACCGGGTGGATGTATTGATTTACCAAAAGCCTCAAAGGAAGCGGATGCTATGCTGTTCTAATCACACAAAGGCTAAAACAAGTAGCGGATATGGTTACGAAAGAGAATAGTAAGGATGGAATCCATTATGGTTTTGTGCCATGCAATCTGCTGTGAATAAAAATCGCTCGAATCCATAAGCTTATAATAACTTTATCATCCATGGATATTTAATGAGGTGCAGACATGACAGAGAAGCTAAATATGATATTTTATTATATACTTACTTTTTTTGTGGGATTGTTTATCATTTCCTCCTTTTTTATAAGAGCAGAATTTAACTATTACCTTTACGGAGATAATCCGATTCTTCAAGATCAACAGCTGTGGACCTTTCTGCTTTACGTTCTTCTGCTGCTGGTGGTTGGATTTTTATTGTATCCTTTATTCCGGAGATTGAATCGATTTAGTAAACATATTGTGATTCCGGTTGTACTGCTGATTTCATTTTTGATTCAATGGGCGATTATCATTTATTTTCCCGTATTACCGACCGCCGATTCTTTGAAGCTTTTGACCATAGCTTCCGATATGCTCTACCATGCAGATTATTCAGCTTTTGATAAAGGTGGATACCTGTTCCGATTTCCATATAACTTTTCCATGGTATTGTATTTTAAGACATTACTGGCAATCTTTCCGGAGAATTATGAAATAATCAAATTATTCAATATCCTCTTTTCTCTTATTACAACACTTTTTATCTATGGTATTTATAAAGAGCTTAGTCCGAGGCCGAAGGAGAATGAGTATGGGATACTAATATTTGCTGCAATGTATCTTCCTTCATTATTTATGTGTAACTATGTCTACAATGATATCATTGCTACAACCTTCTTTACCGGAGCAATCTATTTCTTTGTAAGCTTTATAAAAGATAAGAAGCCGGTTCGCCTCGTGACAGCCGCCATATTATTATCAGGTGGTAATTATTTCCGTAATATAGGAGCTATTTTTCTGATTGCAGCGGTTCTGTACCTATTACTTAGAGGGAAGGAGATAGGATTCAGAAAACTGGTTGCGTCCTTTCTGATTCTGATCTCCTTGTTTTGGCTTCCTGCCTGGGCTCAGGATACTTATCTGCAGGCAACTCATAAGGTAACGAATTCAATCTATCAAAACAGCGCTCCGGTGCATCTATGGTTGAATATGGGAATTGATACAAAGAGGCTCGGTTTTTTCGACCATAAGAAAAGCTATAAGATATATGAAATAGAGGCTGATTATAATAAAGAACGGAGCAAGGAGCTGTTTCTCGAGGAAATCAAAAGAAAGTTCCGAAAAGCTACCGCAAATGAAATAGTGAATATGTATTATAGCAAACTGATCTGGACCTGGACTGAGGGAACGTATCAGATTGATCGGTACGGTATCGGTGTGGATCCACCTTCGATAAAAAATAAAAAGTTATTTATTATGGGGGGTTATCGTTATTCTACCACGGCCACACAATTATTTAACCGGGACAATCATTACCGTGGTTCTCTGCTTTGGGCATTATATGTCATGAACTTTCTGATTTATTGCTTTATCTTTGTGCGGCTCGTACGAAGTGTGCGGGATAAGAGGTTTGACGAGGCTTTACTGGTAATTGTGATTCTTGGCTTTGTCGGCTTCTATTTGCTATGGGAGATTAAATCTCGATATCTCTATCCGGTGTATCCAATCCTGCTTATTTTATCCTACTTTGGATATCAGGATGCTTATCATTTTTTATTAAGAAGATATTACAATTCCAATAATCCATTATGATAGCATCTGACAACAGTATTAAATTTATCCTTGTATTGTTATTTTCTCAGTGCTATTATTGATAAAAGAATAAGATCAAAAGGAGGAAGACATGAGATTATTTTTTTATATCTTAAATAAGACGGAGAAATTGGATGCGATACTAACGGAATTTGCTTTAGGAGGCATTAATGGTGCTACTATAATAGAGAGCACAGGAATGGCTAAGATACTAAGCCACAAGCACGATGACGATGAATTACCATTTCTGGCATCACTCAGGCATTTTCTTAATCCGGAAAGAGAAAATAGTAATGTGATTTTCACGATTATTCGGGATGATCAGTTGACAACTGCAGTAGATATTATTGAAAAGATAATGGGTGATCTTTCCAAAAAGAATAATGGGGTTGTATTTAGCTTTCCTGTTGATTATGCAAAGGGGATGATTGACAATGGAAAATAAGATATTATTTGATGTCGCATTGTTGCTTTTTACCGGCATTCTTTTTGGAAGATTAGCTAAATTCGTAAAGTTACCCAATGTGACTGGCTATTTAATTGCTGGTCTTTTATTAGGTCCTTCAGTACTGAATGTGATACCGGTGGATATGGTTGATAATTTTACGATTATTTCTGATATCGCATTGGGATTTATTGCGTTTTCAATTGGTAGTGAGTTTAACTTAAATTATTTTAAAAAGGTCGGAATTGCTCCTGTCTTTATTGCAATCACGGAGTCCCTTGGTGCCATTCTTCTTGTGACCGGGGTTTTAATTCCTCTTGGTTTTGATTTAAAGCTTTCTATTATGCTGGGAGCAATCGCAGCTGCTACGGCACCGGCACAGACGATTATGGTTATTAATCAATATAAGGCCAAAGGTTCACTAACCTCTATGCTGATGAGTGTTGTTGCAATAGATGATGCAACCGCTTTAATTGGTTTCGGATTTGCTACCACCATTGTTAATATGATGAATTCCAATGCTGATTTTAACCTGGCACTTTCAATATTGAGCCCTATATATGAGATAGTTATATCATTCGTATTAGGCGCAGCCATCAGCATAGTCATGAAGCTTATGTTTCGTTGGTTTAAAAAGCCCTCTAACCGATTGTGTATCATTGTCTCACTAATTTTATTTACATATTGGTCAGCAACCATGTTACATGGATCTCCACTATTGGCATGTATGTCACTCGGTGGTGTACTGGTTAATATATTTGCCGATATTGATGACATTGTTAAAGTCTCGGAGGCTTTTAATCCTCCTATTTTTATGTTATTCTTTGTAGTATCCGGTGCGGGTTTCCAACTTTCTGCGTTACCTGGGATCGGATTGATCGGATTGATCTATGTTGTTATGAGAGTTGCTGGCAAATGGATTGGTGCTTGGTTCGGGGGGAAGGTAACAAGGCAGGAAGAAAAGATATGCAAATATCTTGGACCGACGTTGATGCCTCAGGCCGGTGTAGCTTTAGGTTTGGTAGCTGTAGCAGGTCACCTGGTACCCGATTATGCTCCACAAATTAGAGTGGTAATCCTGTGTTCCACCTTTATTTATTCCATCATCGGACCGGCGGTCGCTAAGACTGCCTTAGTAAAAGCCGGTGAGATTATATTAGACAATAAGGTCACTATAGATAAATCTGTAAATAATACTTTGTGATCATAATTCACATTTGAATAGAAACTGGCAAGACATGATGCTGACAATGTAAAAAGCAATCATGTGATGTCAGTTTCTTTTTATTTTATTAGGCTGGTTAATGAAATAACCAGTTAGTTTGCAAAATCGACCAGTTACTGTATAATTATTTTAATTGAGTTCAAATTATACTATATTATTTGCAGGCGGTATACAAATGAAAATTAAATTGATCATCGATAAGAAGTACACGGAACCGGAGATACATATTTGTAATGAAGAAAAGAATAAGGAGATAGAACGACTGGCACAGATTGTATCAGACGCAGTGAATACCACCATCACCGGTTATGCAGAAAATGGCGTGGAACTGCTAAGCTGTGAAACTATCATTCGGATCTATACGGAGAACCAAAAGATTTATGCAGCGACAAGTAATGGAACCTATCGCTTACATCAAAGATTGTTTGAGCTGGAGGAAATATTGGACAGCAAAAGATTTATCAGAATATCCAATTCCGAGATTGTGAATCTTCGCAAAATCAAACGTCTTGATACCAGCATAACCGGAACGATACGCATGTATCTTCAAGGAGATAATGAGACCTTTGTATCTCGTCGTTATGTAGCTAAGATTAAGAAAGTATTGGAGATTTGAGGTGATAAAAATGCTTAAGAATGCGTTAATCAGAGGTATCAACAGCTTTATGTATGCAATTGCATTGAATGTCCTATTGGCGTTTGTAATTACGGCAATTGTGAATAAACCCGACTTTGTACCGTTAGTCCCGGATTATGGTGCTCATTTTGATTCGAATATCACTGCTCTTTTATTGCAAATTGTTTTAGTCGGGCTGACGAGTGCAGCCTTCGGAGCAGGATCAATAATTTTTGAGCTTGAACGCTGGAGTCTGCTAAAACAAAGTATCGTATACTTTATCGCTACTACGGTAATCTGGGTACCGGTAAGTATATTCTGCTGGAGCATAAATAAGTACCCCACAGCCTTTATCAGCATACTCAGCAGCTATGTCACATCCTATTTGATTGTTTGGATGATTCAATATCGTTTGTGTAAAAGATCTGTCACTAAGATAAACCAAAAGCTGCTTCAAATCAATGAACTAGAATCGAAATAACCGATCTTGTGTTTAGAAAAACAAAGAGCAGCGTAGAGAAGGAGATTAGTATGACAAATGCAATTGAAATTAAGAATCTGAGAAAAGAATTTGGTAGCAAAGTAGCCGTAAATGATATTTCACTTACGATTGAGGAAGGAAAAATCTTCTCATTGCTTGGAGTAAACGGTGCCGGCAAGACTACCACAATCCGCATACTTACCGGACTTTCCAGACCTACCGCGGGAGAGGTTCGTATCTTTAATAAGAACTTAAACGCGGAACGGATGGATATCAAAAGGCTGTGCAATCTGTCTCCGCAGGAAACAGCCATTGCGCCGAATCTCAGTGTGAAGGAAAACCTTGCATTTATAGCCGAGATCTATGGATATACAGGAAATAGAGCAAAGGAAAGGGTACAGCAGGTGATCGAGGATTTTTCATTGCAGGAGGTTGAGAACAGTAAGGCTAAGACACTTTCCGGTGGATGGCAGAGAAGACTGAGTATCGCGATGGCTCTCGTGACCGAGCCGAAGCTGTTATTTCTGGATGAACCGACCTTAGGACTTGATGTTTTGGCAAGAAGAGAACTTTGGAGGATTATCGAAAAGCTAAGAGGTAAGATTACCATTGTCCTCACGACTCACTATATGGAGGAAGCAGAGAGCCTGTCGGATGATATTGCAGTTATGGTGAAGGGTGTCATTAAAGCAAAGGGATCTGTTGATGATTTAAAGCGTAGGACCGGAAAAGATAATCTCGAAGAAGCATTTATCGCAATTGCAGAATAAATAGAGATTACTATAGTAATAAATGTTATATGAGGAGGTTATTATTATGAGAAGTATTGTATTTAGTAAACGAACCATAAAGGAATTATTAAGAGATCCTTTAAGCTATATATTCTGCCTGGGCTTTCCTTTGGTCATGCTGATCATCATGACGATTGTTGACCGGAGTATTCCGAAAGAAGCAGAGATGGAGCTCTTTCATATCCAGTCATTAGCACCTGGAATAGCATTGTTTGGTTTGACTTTTGTAATGCTGTTTACCTGCCTACAGGTATCGAAGGATCGAGCCGGAGCATTCTTAATGAGATTGTATGCATCGCCGATGCGGGCGTTGGACTTTATCAGCGGATATACTCTTCCCTTAATGATAATATCTATTTTACAGATCGTAATTGCTTTTGCTTCAGCAATCGTGATAGGCAATGCTACGGGATATTCCTTTCACCTGTGGAATGTCTTGCTCAGCATCCTGGTATTGTTACCCTCAGCATTGATGTTCATCGCCTTAGGCCTGTTCTTTGGAACCTTGCTTGGAGAAAAAGCGGCGCCGGGGATATGCTCCATCATAATATCAGCGGCAAGTATGCTTGGTGGTGTTTGGATGGATGTGGATGCCATCGGGGGTACCTTTGGAAAGTTTTGTCGTGCTTTGCCCTTTTACCATGGGGTAAGTGCTGCACGTTTGGCACTTCAGGGTAATTATGAGAAGCTTGTAAAACCGCTCTTGATTATATTAATTTATGCTTTCGCAATCTATTTTATCTCAGCCCTCTTATTTAGAAGAAAAATGCAGAGTGATCTAAGATAAAAAGAAGGATGAAAGGCCTTATTATATACAGATCAGACCGGGTATTGATAGAGAGGATCGCACATTTCCTGCGCACAGAGTGTAGAAGAAAATAGTGCGATCCTTTTATGATGTAACGAATTTGTATTTAGTTACAAAGAATCCATTTCTGACTCAAAGCTTGCATAGGAGAAAACCTTTTCCTCCGGTACGATTGCAATTTACCGGGTCAAGGAAATAGCTTCCGGGGCAGTCTCCGTCGGCGAGCCTACGGGTGGTGCACTGGATTGCTACGAAGATGCTCGCGGCTTTAATCTGCCGAATTCTCAGATTCGCATGAACTATAGTACCAAGTACTTCGAGTTGTCCAGGGGCATCCAATATAAAAATGTCAGGGTAGAAACCTTTCTGCCTGAAAAGCTCCCCTTTCTATTTTGATAAGTACTTTTGAGGATGTGTCTGCTGATTTGAATGGATAATTTATTCTTAACAATAGAATTATGGATAATAATGTATTATAATTACAGCAGACTATAAAACAGTGGTAGAGAAATAGTATGATAACCCTAGGGGAAAGGTGGTGGCAGATATCTATTTATATCATTATTACGATAAGACAGTAGGACCCTTTATGAATTTATGCGACATTCCTATGGACGAAGCAAAAGCGGTTCTTAATACAATCAAAGATACTAAGCCCAACGTACAGAGTGCGAAACGTCATCCGGAATATATGGAGGATCGGCATTATTACGAAGAAATACTAAGATCCGAGTTTACGAAAAAAGGTGGTATTATCACAAGAAAATCGCCGCATTATATGGTGGTTGAGCATAGTCCGTGGTTAAGCACCTGGTTTGAGAACGTTACTTATGTTAAGATACCGATTGAGGAATTTGATTTAAAAACAGTATCCTTTACCTATGGTGATTCCCATCCAACCTTCAGTCCACGGATAACAGACGGGAAGGAATACCGTAAAAAACTATATACCTATGATGAGATATTGGAAATCATAGATAAATATGGATTCCCGCAAGACTGGAATGATGATGGGAAGTACGGTCCGGAACGCTACATTGAAGCACATATATGGTGTGACGATACGATAGACCGATACCGCTGATCGATGATTAATCTGCGAAGGCAGGCTAATCATTGAGAAAAATATCTATTATACTCAGTATCATTAAGGAAATTACAATAGAGCAGGAAGTCAAGGAGAACATACTTATGACCATCAATGAATATCAAAAACTGGCTATGACGACCTTGAATCCATCCTTGAATCAAAAGGATGTACTGATTAATGGAGTCATGGGATTGTGCGGAGAATCAGGGGAAGCAATTGATATCGTAAAAAAGTGGTTAGCACAGGGACATGATTTAGATAAAGAGCATCTTGCAAAGGAACTGGGGGACATCGCCTGGTATTTGGCGGAAACTGCAACAGCCTTGGACATGCCTCTGGAGGATATCTTGCAAGCCAATATCGATAAACTAAAGAAAAGATATCCGGATGGCTTTGAATCGGATAAATCCATCTACAGGATAAAAGGAGATATATAATTTCTCTTTATTTTAATGAAGATGCTATAACAATTAGTTACAGTTATTGTTCGGAGGATGATTATGAGTTTATCAACAAAAGTGATGTCACGATCTCACTGGCCTCGGGTAATAGATAAAGAGTATACATATATGAAAATTAACGATCCTTTTTATAAGGGAGCAGCGGGACTGATTAGGATTAATGAGGTGGACAAACCGGCAACCATTTCATATAGTTCCATTCCGGTGAAGATCCTTGACAAGGGTTATTATTGGCTGCAAATTGGTCCGAAGGATCAGAATTACTGGATAACCGTAATGTACAATGAGATGGAAGAAATTGTTCAGTACTATTTTGATATTACAGATAAGAATACTATCCTGGATAATGGTGAATCATGGTTTTACGACCTGATGCTGGATGTTGTTGTGCTGCCGGATGGACAACTTTTTTTACTGGATGAAGATGAATTAGTGCAAGCCTTAAATGAAGGTGCCATTACGAAGGAACAGTATGACAAAGCTTATCTTACGGCAAATAAAATAATTGAAGAACTTGACGATAATATAGAACACTTAAGATCTATCTGTAATAGTTATTTTCAGACGTTGAAGCGGAAGCTTTCTAGGAATTAATCACCAATGTATTATGATATTATATGACTAATACGTTGAAATTGCTTTCCATTGTGGTGTCTAAGCATTTGGTAATAACAAACCGTCGTTACAAAATGTGCATTTGCAACGAGATGCTAGCAAGTATTGATATATGAATGTGGAAGGAGAAAGTACGGGTGAAGAAGGTAGTAATTATTAATGGCCCTATAGGAGTCGGTAAAACTACTGCTGGAAAATTACTTTGTAATAGATTGGACAAATCTGCATTTGTTGATGGAGATTGGTGTTTTGATTTACATCCGTTCATTGCCAACAAAGAAACGAAAGATATGGCGATTGATAATATAGTTCATATGATTAATAATTATCTTAATTGTTCTCATTGTGATTATGTTGTGTTTAGCTGGGTTATTGACAATAAGGATATCTATCAAAAAATAATTGAGAATATTCAAAGAGAAGATGTTCAATTATATGAGATAACTTTAAATTGTACGGAAGAAGCCTTAGTGGATAGATGGCAAAGGGATAAAATATGCGATTGGAGAACAGATGAATGGCTTAATATCAGCAAAAAATCGTTGAGATATTTTGTAGGGCTAGAGACGATTCAAATAGATACCAGCAATAAATCAGCACTTGATGTGGCTGAAAAAATCAATGAAATTGTAGTCAATTAATAATATTATGACTCAATGATTAGCAACTACAAAGTAAGAAGTCTGCCGGTCTGTTTCATAGTAGAGCGGAATTTCATGGCATGGCAAAGGAGAATTTTATTATGGAGAAACCACGTATTTTTACAATGACATTTGCAAGTGTTTATCCCCTTTATATTCAAAAAGCAGAGAAAAAAGGGAGATCAAAAATAGAGGTAGATGAGATCATCTTTTGGCTTACCGGTTATGATGAGGCTTCGCTGCAACAGCAAATAGAGAAGTCGGTAGATGTAGAAACCTTCTTTTTACAAGCCCCTCAGATGAATCCAAAGGCGTCCCTCATCAAGGGAACGATCTGTGGATACCGGGTGGAAGAAATAGAAGATGATATAATGCGGCAGATTCGATATTTGGATAAATTAATCGATGAGCTGGCAAAAGGGAAGACGATGCAGAAAATATTACGAGAAGAGTAAAACTGGAAAGAGAGGAACCAATCTGTTGCCGAAGGAAACCGCTAAGTTGATTAAGGAGCATTTCACTTTGTAATCTATAGATTACTAAGAATAGAAAACCATTATACATTTTTACATTGAATTGGTAAAAAAGGTTTGATAGGAGTAAAGTGTGAAAGATTTTTCAAATCATTTATACAGTGCGCAAAAAAACAGCACAGAAAGGAATAATTATGATTGTTAAAATAGAAGATACAAAGAAGGTAGAAGCGATATTCGGTGACTGGCAGGAGAGCCTGATCTGGTCCTGCCTGCAAAACATGATGGGGAGCATTTATGCGGATAGTCAGGAGAAACCGTCATCTGCTATGGCTATTCTTGGTGATTTCTGCTTTTTTGCCGGTCTGCCACAGGAAGAGTTGGTGAAGTATAAACCGAATGAGTGTAATAAGAATTTCATCATTATGGTGCCTCAGAATGACAAATGGGTAGAGTATATTGAACATGGATATGGTGATAAAGCAAAGAGGGTCATTCGTTATGCTATTAAGAAAGAACGGGATGTATTTGACCGGGAAAAGCTACAGGATGTGATACGATCCTTGTTATCGGAGTACTCTTTAAGAATGATCGATGAAGAAATTTATCATATGTGCAGAGAGAATGAATGGAGCATGGATCTGGTATCTCAATATCAAGATTATGACACATACAAGCAGCTTGGAATCGGTGCTGCCATCTTAAAGGATGGAGTACTGGTTGCGGGTGCCTCCTCCTATTCAAGATATCAAGACGGAATCGAGATTGAGATCGATACGAAGGAAGAGTTCCGAAGAAAGGGGCTGGCCTCGGTATGTGGTGCCAAGCTGATTTTGGAATGTTTGGAACGAAACTTATATCCCAGCTGGGATGCACAAAACAAGTGGTCCGTAGCATTGGCTGAAAAACTTGGATATCACTTTAGCCATGAATATGCAGCCTATGAGATATGGGGATATTGAAGCACTCCCGGTTATGAGTAGGATACATATACACCTATGAACTGATAGATATATTGCAGATAGTATAGCTTACGAAATACTAAGCATAGGTAACGAAATGGATCATGGAGGTGAAGTATGGATCGTTCATTGTTGATTGATATCCCACAATATAAATCTTGGAGAAAGATTGAGAAGATAAATTACGGATGGTCGGATGATATAAAATTCTATATAGAAGACTTAGTGGGTACTAAATTCTTACTGCGTATGAATGATATCGACAAGTTGGACGCGAAGAAAAAAGAATTCTATATAATACAAAAATTCAATCAGCTTGAGATTACAATGTCTAAAGCAATTGATATGGGAGTTTGTAATAATGGACAGAATACTTATATGCTACTTAGCTGGATAGAAGGCCAATCCATGGACAAGGTTATTGCTACCTTAAGTGAAGAAGAACAATATCAACTGGGTATAAAAGCAGGAAAGATACTGAAGGCCATTCATAGTCTTTCGGTTGAACCTGTTGATTTACCAAAGGGAAAGAAAATAGGGAAAAAGCTATTACAACTACAGAAATATGAAAATTCAAAGAACAGAATCCCGAATGACGAAAAGGTAATTAATTATGTGAAAGAGAATATCAACTTGATGTGCCAGACGGAGCCGGTGTATGAACATGGAGATTTTCATCTCGGAAATATGGTTTATACACCCCAAAAGGAGGTTGGAATCATTGATTTCAATCGATGGGAATGCGGTGATCGATATGAAGAGTTTTACAAACTTCAAAGCTTCAATAATGACCTGAGCGTTGCTTTTTCCATCGGACAATTACATGGTTATTTTAACGGGGAGCCGTCTTTAGATTTCTGGAAGGTTCAAGCAGTCTATGTCGCTCACAGCGCATTGTGGTCAATTGAATGGGCAACCAGATTCGGAGAAGAGGATATCTCTAATATGACACGCATCTGTCATAACGCATTTCGCGATTATGATAATTTCAACCTACTTATTCCTAAATGGTACACAGAGAAGAGACAATACAACAGATAAAGGAGACGCAGCATGGAACGAAAAATACGTAATTCGGCCAAGGCACTGATCATCCGTGACGGAAAAATGTTGGTATCAAAAATTGATGAAAATGGCGAGATCTACTATGTTATGCCGGGCGGGGGACAAGAAGTGGATGAACTGTTATCGGATACATTGAAAAGGGAATGCGCAGAAGAAATGGGGATACTCATTGAACCGAAATCACTTGTCTTTGTGGTGGAGGGAGTCACAGGAGAAAGGTTCCATCGAGTGGATCTGGTTTTCTTGTGCGACTATATCGGTGAGATAGAAGATGCAGAGATTCAAGGGGATACAAATCAAGTCGGAGTGGAATGGTTATCCATAGATAATCTACAGAATGAAGTACTCTATCCATCAAAACTTCGATCTCAGATAATAAATCTATATTATAACAGAGCGACAGAAGTGTATCTTGGAAAATCATAATTCATATGAAATGGATTTTGTTTTTAAATGTCCTCAGTAAAGATACTAATATCCGTTGTTCCGACAGGTATGTTAATATCTATTATAAGGGTTTCAAAATATTGAATGAAAACGATGGTAAATTAGGGAGGATACTTTGTATGAAAAAGATCTGCACCTGTATTTTATTGATTATATTTCTCGTCTTGTTATCCGCATGTCATAACGATAGTTCTTCGGACAAGGTAGAGAACGGAACCTATATTTTAGATCAGAAGGAATCCGATGAAGGAGAGGTTCTTCCCTATATTAACATAGAAGAGAATAAAATGGTATTTTCTTATAATTTACTGAGCAGTTATCTTCCCTATGGAACCTTTACTGTTAAAGATGGTATGCTAACGATGACTACCGATGATAAAAAGTATACTTATGTATTTCAGATCGATGGAGATAATCTTATTTTTCAAAAAGATAAGTCTTCCTCTGTAAATTTAATCGATGACAGGTTGGGTACCAAGTTAACCGATCAGGCAAAGTTTCATCGAAGGGAAGAATGACGATCAACATGCTTAGGAGGTAGTTATGGGAAAGATCATTAAAGATGGTTTTACTTTTGTACAATATGCTAATTCGGGGTTGATTCGTAAAATTGATGATATAGCGGAGCTGAAAAATAAGTAGATTACTCTCAGTGAGACAAAAACCCATGTAGAAATGTCAAAGTATGCACACTTATTGGCAGAGCATGTTCTTGATCTTTGCAGGATGGAACGCACCGAAGTGATTGAAGAGTGCTTTCGAATGAATGAAAGATGGCAGAAGAAAGAAGTGAGATTTCAAGATGCTTTGGAAGTTGCCGGTATACTGAACAGCCTGGCACGGGAAGAAAGAGACATCATAAAAGCAAAAGCACTGCGGGCTTTGGGGCAAGTGGCCGCAACACCTCATGTCCGGTATCATCCGCTGGTTGCTTCGGAATATGCGGTTGTCATAATCAACCATATGTATCCCAAGGATTTTGATAAAGTAAGAGAAGAGCGTGAACTACAGATAGAACTGATGAAAAGGGTTACCGATCCTGTTGCTAAGGAGGAAATATGATCAAAGAGAGGAATGAAATAATATGAAGAGTCTGAAAGTAGCTCTAATGCAGCTCATGCCCGAAAAGACGCTTGACGGTAATCTGCAAAAGGGAATGAAACATTGCAAGATGGCAAAGGAGATGGGTGCTGATATTGCGTTGTTCCCAGAGATGTGGAGTGTCGGTTATAACATTTTAGAGGATATCACACAATTGAAAGCAAGCGCAGTGTCCGCAGACAGTACATTTGTCAACACCTTTGGTAAATTGGCGAAAGAACTAAATATGGCAATTGGCATAACCTATTTAGAAAGCTACGAACCTTTGCCAAGGAATACGCTTTGTCTTTTTGATCGTTTTGGTAAGAAGGTATTGACCTATGCGAAGGTGCATACCTGCGATTTTGGTGAGGAATGCAGATTAACGGCCGGAGAGGATTTCTATGTTACTGAGCTGGATACAGAACAAGGTATGATGAAGGTTGGAGCAATGATATGCTATGATAGAGAGTTCCCGGAAAGTGCGAGAATTCTGATGCTTCAGGGTGCCGAGCTTATTCTGGTGCCGAACGCTTGCCCCATGGAGATCAACCGCCTTTCCCAGCTTAGGGCAAGAGCATTTGAGAATATGGTGGGTATCGCAACCGTCAATTATCCGAGCGGTCAACCTGATTGTAATGGTCATTCTACCGCCTTTGACGGCATTGCATACCCTCCGGAGCAAGCCAGTTCAAGGGATACTCTTATTATTGAAGCTGGTGAACGAGAAGGTATCTATCTGGCTGATTTTCCAATGGACGACATCAGAAAGTATCGAAGCAGTGAGGGATATGGCAATGCTTATCGTCATCCTGATAAGTATAGCTTACTTGTATCTGAAAAAATCGAAGAACCATTTCTCAGAGATGAAAGAAGAGATGAAACCTGAAAATAATAAGATTGATAGAACGGAGCAAAACTTCAGTGAAATGGAGCAAGAACTTATTTGTATCAGTTTAATTTCTTTTGGTATATGCCGGATCTTGACATGGAATGAGATGTTCCTCGGTGACAAACAGAGGATCCTAGACCTAGATATGACATTCCATTCCTATAAATGAACGAAAGGAAACAATATGACAAATAATGAGATAATTAAGATTGCAATGCAGCAATCGGCCATCGACAGTAATTGCAGTATGGAGGATTTTGAAAAGGCGAAAAATATGGTCGTTATATCGAAATCCAATGAGAAGGCTAGAAAGTATCTGGAGTTGCCGTTTTTCTGTGATCTTACCTCCTATGGGAATAATATTGTGGCTTCGGTATCAAAGGAGTTAGTGGGAACCGTAGGTGAATACATAGAGAAATATCCGGTGGAGCATTGTTTTGAGACTCCAAATCTATATGTGCTGATGGATAAGCTGAGACCGTTTCAGTATAATATTTGCTTTATGGCAGAGTATTTTCTGCCGGATCTTAATACACTTCGGCCATTGGATTGCAGCTATGAGACACGAGTATTAGGACCGGAAGATTTTATGGATTATTATACTCCCGAATGGCAAAATGCCCTTTGCGAGAGGCGCAAGCACCTGGATGTATTAGCGGTTGGTGCCTTTGCTGGCGACGTATTGATCGGTCTGGCTGGCTGTTCCGCTGATTGCGATACCATGTGGCAGATCGGAGTTGATGTACTGCCGGAGTACCGAAGACAAGGAATCGCAGCAAGCCTTACCAGTAAGCTTGCACTAGAAATACTGGACCGGAATGTGGTTCCGTTCTATTGCTGTGCCTGGTCGAATATGAAATCAGCTCGGAATGCGATTAAAAGCGGATTCCGCCCGTCTTGGGTCCAGGTTACTGCCAAAACAGCAGACTTTATTACGGAAATGAATCAATAATAAGATGAGGCTGTTGCATAATATTGACTTCCATGGATAAACCTTAACCGACAGCCTCAAGGCTTCCCGCTCCGGTAAAAGGTCGGCGGAACGCCTTCCATCTTTCGAAAGGCACGGCTCAAGGTTAAGATATGGATAGAGCAAATAATTGAAATCAAAGGAGGTAAGGGTAATGTATCACGGGCTAAATATGAGCTTTGGTAATCTTTCCCGTCTGTCTGATGCAAAAAGTCGTTCCATCAGCCCTGAGAATTTCACAGGAGAAAAGGGAAAAGGCGGAATGGCAGTGGAGGGACCTGCAGCAGGTTGTGCGAAAGGCTTGGGACAGGGATGGAAGATCTCTCCGTTTGTTGTGATTAAGGCAG
Source organism: Bacillota bacterium (assembly GCA_023415055.1). Taxonomy (GTDB): domain Bacteria; phylum Bacillota; class Clostridia; order Lachnospirales; family Lachnospiraceae; genus Mobilitalea. Next base: position 79,588 of record JAEZLZ010000140.1, read on the forward strand.
GTGAGACCTTCACATTGGCAGATATCAATGGTATGGGAGCGATCCAGCAGATATGGATGACACCTACCGGTAATTGGAGATTCAGTATACTTCGAATCTATTGGGATGGGCAGGAGAATCCGTCGGTAGAGTGCCCGGTGGGAGACTTTTTTGCTTCCGGTTGGGGAAAATTCTCACCGCTCTCCTCTTTAGCAGTATGTGTTAACCCCGGCAGTGCATTTAACTGTTATTGGGAGATGCCCTTTCGTAAGAATTGCAGGATTACTCTGACCAATATTGCAGAAGAGGATATGACACTTTATTACCAGATCAATTATACATTAACCGAGGTACCGGAGGACTGCGCTTACTTTCATGCGAGCTTTCGCAGAGTGAATCCGGTGCCCTACAAGGAGGTCTATACGATTCTTGACCATGTCAGTGGTCAGGGCCATTATGTGGGAACTTATCTTGCCTGGGGAACCAATAACAGCGGCTGGTGGGGCGAAGGTGAAATCAAATTTTATCTGGACGATGACAACGAATTTCCTACGATCTGCGGCACCGGTACTGAGGACTATTTCTGCGGCTCCTATAATTTTGAGAATCGGGACACAAAGCAATATCAGGAGTTTAGTACACCTTATTCCGGACTTCATCAGGTACTTCGCCCGGACGGAGTCTATCAGTCACAGACCAGATTCGGAATGTATCGCTGGCATATCACAGATCCGATCCGGTTTGAGAAGAATATCAAGGTAACGATTCAAGCCCTGGGTTGGAGGAGTGGAGGAAGATATCTTCCGCTGCAGGAGGATATCTCGTCGGTTGCCTTCTGGTATCAGACTCTCCCTACAGCAAAGTTGCATCCGCTTCCGGAGAAGGATTACCTCGAAGTGATATAATAAAAAAATATTATAAAAGAAAAGCCCATTTGGATATTGATGTGACACCTCAAAAGCTAGATTTTTAAGTCTGACTTTTGAGGGTCAGTTCATAATATCCTTCTGAGAATATGACAACTTGCAATTATTGGGATATATGCTATAATGAAGCGTAGAGAATAATTCGAGATCTCTTTATAAATGATCTGAATTTTATTCTAATTATGATCAAACAAGATAGGAAGGGAAATTTTCGTGAAACCTACAACTAAGATTTTAGCAGTGTTACTTATCTCCGCGCAAAGACCACAATTAAAAAAAGTCGGCTATGCTTTGCTCGGAGGTTTCAGTTCTTAAAATAGTTGATGCCTGATATGATTTCATTGTTCTCCTGATATTTATCATGAGGATTATTTTGAGTACTTATTTTGGCATCCTAGATTAAGAAGTTGTGATCAGGAATGATTCCCCTAATATAACTGCAACAGCATTCGCCTGTCTGCAGTTTTTTTGATGTAAAAACGCCGTGAAACGGACGCTTTTTCACTTAATCTAAATCTATACTGCCGGACAGGTGAGCCAGGAACCTGATCCGGCATTATTTATGCTTTATTAGCCGAACAAACAATAACTATGTGATTACAGAGCGGAGTAACGGGATGGACTCATCTGGATTTGTGTGCCTTAACTGGAAGAAAAGCAGATAGAACTGTATCGAAGTGAGGCTTAGAGAAAGGAATGATAATAATGATTTATCAAATCAATAACGGGCTTGTAAAATATGCAGCCGAGACAATACTAAATCATATTAATTTTGAGATAAGGAATACAGAAAAAATCGCGGTTGTCGGTCGTAACGGCTGTGGTAAGACTACATTGTTTAAACTGATTGCAGGGATGCTTGCGCTGGATAATCCGGACAGTGAGGAAGATAGCTTTATCAGTAAGGCGGGGAATACGACGATCGGGTTCTTACAGCAGATCAGCTTTGAGAATGAGAATTTGACCGTAGAGGAAGAACTTCTAAAGGAATATTCGGCTTTATTTATGTGGAAGGAGAAGCTGGACCACCTTTGTATCCGGATGGAAACGGACCACTCAAAGGAGGTGCTGGAGAGTTATTCGAGAACGTTGGAGCTCTTTGAAAATTCAGGAGGATATACCTATCATACAGAGATGGAGACCGTTGTCACCAAATTCGGATTTGACCTGAATGACCTGAAACGACCCATCAAAACCTTTTCCGGAGGACAGAGGACAAAGCTGGCATTCGTTCGTTTGCTGTTATCAAAGCCTGATATTCTGCTACTGGATGAGCCCACCAATCATCTGGATATGGATACGATTGAATGGCTGGAACGATATTTGAAGCAATATCCAAAAGCAGTGGTGATAATCTCCCATGACAGAATGTTTTTGGATAAAATAGCAGATGTTACGTATGAAATTGAACACGGGAAGATGACACGATATCAGGGCAATTATTCGGCCTTTGTAAAGCAGAAAAGGTTGAACTGGGATAAGCAGCAGAAGGATTATCTGATGCAGCAGAAGGAAATAGCAAGACTTATGACATTAATCGAAAAGTATAAGCACCATCCGACCAAGGTTGCGATGACAAAATCAAAACTAAAGCAGATTGAGCATATGGACCGGATAGAAGCACCGGAAAGGTATGATCTTAAGTCCTTCCGTGTGGAATTTAAACCTCTTAGACCGGGAGGTCAGGAGGTTCTGAAGGCGAACCGGCTAATAATTGGCTATGACAAACCTTTATGTGAAGTAAGCTTTGAACTGAAGAAGGGGCAGAGACTTGCGGTGATCGGCGAAAATGGAATCGGTAAATCAACACTATTAAAAACCTTGGTAAAGCAGGTGAATCAACTGGGTGGAACCTACTCCTATGGTTTTCAGATCGATCCAGGTTATTATGACCAACAGCTTGCTCAGCTGGAGAATGACAGGACTGTACTGGAGGATTTTTGTGATGAATTTCCGGATATGTTATTGTCGGAGGCGAGATCAGCTCTCGGCTGCTTCTTGTTCACTCAGGATACGGTATATAAAAAGGTTAATCAGCTTTCAGGCGGAGAAAAGGTTCGTTTGAGTCTGGCAAAGCTTCTAAAGAAACGCCCAAATCTGCTTATCCTGGATGAACCGACAAACCATATGGATATCGTCGGAAAGGAGGCTTTGGAGACGATGCTCATGAACTTTGAAGGCACTGTCTTGTTTGTATCCCATGACCGATATTTCATACAAAAAATAGCAGATTCCTTACTAATATTTGAAAAGGATAAAGTAAATTATTATCCGTTCGGTTATGAGAAATATTTAGAACTAGAACCTGATTTTACGAAGCAGGAAGCTTCCATAAAGTTCGTAGTTCAGACGAATACATCGAAGGGGTCTGCTTCTTCTAAGGATAGTGATCAAAGACAAAGAATGCAAAACAGAGCGGAGCAGTCAGTCAAAAAGCTGGAACGACTGGTGGAAGAGACAGAGAAAAAGATTGAGGAATTAAAGGTATGTATGGAAAACCCGGAGATTGCTTGCAATTATTCTAAGCTGAGTGAGTTAAACGATCAGCTGATGAAGGAAGAGGGTAAGCTGGAGGAGTATCTTGAGAATTATGTGAAGTATCAGGAGGAACAAAAGGAAATGAAATAGAAGAGCTAATATAGACTTGCAACAGAGCAGCCCATTACATTATTGTGATAGGCTGCTTTTTTGGAATTGGTAAAAGCTTCATTAACAGGAACATCCATTGACTTCAATATGTACAAAAGGGTGTCCTTCTGCTGTATGCCTTAGGTACACTGGTATCTGCACTCGTAGCAGTTACTGTAAATGCACTTTATCCTGTAACCATTGCTTTGAGTAAGGATTTGGAAGTCACTGGCGTAGAAGTTACCTCCGGTATCGGTGAAGTGGTAAAGACACTTCTGATGAATTTGGTTTCCAATCCGGTGACAGCGCTTTCGAGTGCAAATTATATTGGTATATTAACCTGGGCAGTTATCTTCGGTATTGCATTAAAATATACATCAGAAGCAACCAAACAGGGATTGGCAGATATCTCAGATACAGTTTCTATGGTAGTAAAATGGGTAATCAATAGTGCTCCCTTTGGTATTCTCGGTCTGGTATTTACAACAATCTCTGAAACAGGGATTGAAGGATTTGCAACCTACGGAAAGCTGCTAATTGTTCTGGTAAGCTGTAGGTTGGCGTGGCATTAATCTTAAATCCGCTGATTGTGTTCCTGACAATCAGACAGAATCCCTATCCGTTGGTATTCAAATGCCTCAGAGAAAGTGCAATTACAGCATTTTTTACCAGAAGCTCTGCAGCGAACATTCCGGTTAATATGGAGCTTTGCAAAAAACTTGGATTAGATGAGGATAATTATTCTGTAAGTATAAGTTATTGCTACGCAATCCGCATCCGGGCAATGCTTGTGATGCAAGCATCGAAAGTGTCAGCAAGCTGACACCAGCGAAGCTGGACCACACTTACAAAAACATCGTATTATATGTTTATTAATTTTCTTCAAGCTCCATGTAACGATAATTTTTAGGTGAAGTTCCATAGAAGCTTTTAAACATTTTTGAAAAGTTGTAGGGGTTCTCATAACCTACGCGATTTGAAATCTCCTGAATGGAAAGGTTTGTGGATTTAATCAATTCAGCAGCTTTTTGGAAGCGATAATTCATTAGGTATTCCTGAGGAGAAATATGGATTACTTTTTTAAATATCGATGTGAAATACGAGCGGTTAATTCCGATATCGTTAGCAATATCATTCACTTTTATATTCTTGGAATAATTAAGTGATATGTATTGAAGAGCATGTTCTACATAGGTTTCGTTGGAATAATAATACCGTTTATCACCGATTGCAGAGCTTTGAGCCTCAATCATAGTAGATAATAAATCATATAAATAGCCGACTCTACGAATTTCATTTGACAAGGTTAAGGTATTCGCATCCAATATTTTTTCAATGACAGGCTGGTAAGTCGCTGTCGGAATAGTGGAGGTAATCACCGGGGTATCTGTATTAAACCCGGCATAGGATAAATAGTCAGCTGCCTTTTCACCATCAATGGTAACCCACATATATTCCCAGGGATCCTCCATATCTGCATAGTAGTTAATTGCGATCCCCTTTGTGATTAAAAAGATATTACCTTTCTTAATATGATAGGTTTTTCCGTTCATAGTAATAATCCCTTTTCCACTAAGGACAAAATGGAGATGATATTCATTCGGGATTTTTTGGTCATAGGTATAGCCGGGAGGACACTGCTGATGTCCACAATGTACCAAATAAAGATCATTTGTCTGCTTGACTATATTCCTGAGACAGCGAAAACCGACGGAAGTCGAATAGGTAGTGACCTTTTCCATGTGTATACCAATCCTTCTGAGTATTATATAGAACAATTACATTATACCTAATATGTAAATTTTATGCAATGACAAACACAGATATCTTATGCTACCGTTTGTTTGACTGTACGGTAAAGGTGCAGGCAATATTTATTGGCTTAAGACACTTACATTAAGACATGGAATTAAAATATGGGGATGGTCGAGATATATGCAAATAGCTTATATGAATTAATAATATCTTAATTTAAAATAGTTAAATTGTATATAGGTATTTAGCTTCCTATAAAATGTTGTAGCAAAACTAATAAAAAAAATAGAAATATATAGCAAAGATGCAACAAAAACACATGATTATGCAACAATAAAATATTTTAAAAGAATATTGTTTACAGTAAAATGGAAGTACGTTGTCGGTAGTGATATCGGGGACACAACGTAATAAAATTCGTGGATAAAAAAGGAGGAGAATTATGAAATTAAGAAAAGTATTAGCATGTATTTTGATGTTGGCAATGACAATGTCACTCTTAGCTTGTGCAAAAAGCGGTAGTGAGCCGGCAGGTAATACGAATACTCCAACCACTACACCTGAAAAGGAAGCAGCTCAACCAACTGAAGCTGCGGATGCTGAGCAGAGCACAGAGGCTTCCGGAGATGCTTTGACAGTAGCAATATGGGATACCAATCAAGAGCCCGGGCTCACAAAGATTTTAGCTGATTTTACAGCAGAAACCGGAATTAAAGCTGAGATTCAGGTTACTCCCTGGGATCAGTACTGGACCATGCTGGAAGCAGGTGCCACAGGCGGAAGTCTTCCGGATGTCTTCTGGATGCACTCCAATGAAATAGCTAAATATTCTGAATATGGAATGTTACTTGACTTAACTGACAGAATTGCAAAAAGTGATAAAATTGATCTCTCCAAATTCCCGGAAGATATCGTAAATATCTACAAATGGGAAGGAAAAACACAATATGCAGTTCCAAAGGATATTGATACCATTGCATTATGGTACAACAAGACTATGTTTGATGAGGCAGGTCTTGCATATCCTGATGACACCTGGACATGGGATACCTTTAGAGATGCTTGTCAGAAGCTTACAAAAGCAGATGGAAGTCAGTACGGATTTTCACTGAAGCCAAGCAATGGTCAGGCAGGATGGTACAATATGGTTTATGATATGGGCGGAACCATTATAACGGATGATAAGAAAGCTTCCGGATTTGATCAGGCAGGTACAATTAAAGCTGTAAACTTTGCTGCAAGCTTAGCAAAGGATGGTTTTATGCCAAGCTATGATGTAATATCTGAGAATGATGAAGCTGCATTATTAGCTGCAGGTAAAGTTGCTATGGTTACACAGGGTTCTTGGATGCTTGCATTTCTTTGCAATGATGATTATGTAAAAGCAAATTGTGATGTTGCAGTATTACCGAAGGATGCGACTACAGGTAGAAGAGCATCAATTTATAATGGATTAGGCTGGGCAGCAGATGCTAAGACAGATAGACCGGATGATGCATGGGCGCTGATCGAATACTTAGGTTCCCAGAAAGCACAGCAAAAGCAATCAGATTTAGGTATCGTTATCTCGGCATATGAAGGAACAGTATCTAACTGGACAGCAGCTTATCCTAACTTTAATGTTCAGGCATACCTGGATATGATGAAGGATCTGGTAATCAGACCCTATTCAAAGACAACCGTTACATGGGAAAATATGATCAATGAAAAACTGGTAGATGCATGGACCGGCACAAAATCAGTGGAAGATGTCTGCGCAGACATTACATCTGAAATGAACGCTAGCTTGGCAACAGAATAATTAAATTAAAACTACTATGGCAGACCTCGTCCGAGTAATCAGTAGGTGAGCGTCTGCCATTTTTAAAATGCTAAGAGAGGGATGATAGGATGCCAAAAAAAGTAAAATTAAAGAAAACTAAGCAAAACAGAAATGAGTTCTTCTGGGGATGGCTATTTATTCTGCCAACCGTATTCGGTTTGCTTGTTCTCAACATTATTCCTATTTTTCAAACCATTTATCAAAGCTTCTTTAAGACAGGGGCATTCGGAAAGGGTAATATTTTTGTAGGTCTGGACAATTATAAAAAACTGATAGCTGACGACAGTATCTGGCAGGCATTGATCAATACATTTAAGTATGCAATTGTGGAGGTGCCTCTTTCTATTGCTATTGCAATTGTCTTGGCTGTGTTTTTAAATCGTAAAATGAGAGGACGTACCTTGTTCCGTACGATATATTTTCTGCCGATGGTAGCAGCTCCAGCAGCAGTAGCTATGGTTTGGAGATGGTTATATAATTCGGAATTCGGCTTGCTCAATCATCTGTTGAATTCGATCGGATTAAGTTCGGTTAACTGGATATCAAATCCAAAATTTGGATTTGTTTCTATTGCAATGGTAGGAGTATGGTCTGTAATTGGTTATAATATGGTTCTTTTCTTAGCAGGTCTTCAGGAAATCCCGCATGATTATTATGAGGCTGCTGAGATCGATGGAGCAAGCGGTATCAGAGAATTTTTCTCCATAACACTGCCGTTAATCTCATCAACCATGTTTTTCGTAACGGTTACAAGAATCATAAGTGCTTTACAGGTATTCGATTCAATATTTATGATGATGGACAGAACAAACCAGGCACTCCCGAAAACTCAGTCTCTGGTATACTTATTTTATCGCTATTCCTTTGTTGAATCAAATAAGGGTTATGGCTCTGCAATTGTAATGTTGCTTCTTTTGGTAATTATGATTGTAACCATAATACAGATGAAGCTTCAGAAAAAATGGGTAAACTATAACTAGGGGGGAGAAAACAGATGAATAAAAAAATCAGCAGTATTGTCATTTACATAATATTAATTATAGGCGCTGTTACGATGCTTGTTCCCTTCCTTTGGATGATTCTGACCTCTTTTAAGACAATTTCAGAATCTACACAGATGAATCCATTTATCATCTTTCCGTCAAAATGGAGAACGGATGCGTTTACCTCTGTGCTAAGCAAGATGGATTTTGGAAAATTATATTTAAATACGCTGCTTTTAATCGTGGGCCGTGTGGTCTGTGCGGTTCTCACCTCCGTTATGGCAGGTTATGCATTTGGTCGACTGACATTTAAAGGTCGGGATTTTGCTTTTGCTTTAGTGTTATTCCAGATGATGGTACCCTCTCAGATCTTTATTATTCCGCAGTATCTGATGGTAAGCAGGCTAGGGATGCTAAATACACTCTTCGCACTGTTGTTTCCCGGATTAGTAACTGCATTTGGCACATTCCTTCTGAGACAATCCTTTATGAGTCTTCCTAAGGACTTGGAGGAGGCTGCAAGACTGGATGGATGTAATATTGGTCAGACATTTTTGTTTGTCATGGCTCCGCTGACGAAGTCATCTATGACAGCACTTGGAATCTTTACTGCGCTGTTTGCTTATAAGGATTTGATGTGGCCGTTGGTAGTAAATACAGAGCAAAGCACAATGCCCTTATCTTCAGCACTTGCTAAATTACAAGGACAATTTTCGGCAAACTATCCGGAGCTCATGGCAGCATCCTTGCTAGCATGTATTCCGATGATGGTGATTTATATTATTTTCCAGAAGCAATTTATTGAAGGAATTGCTACTAGTGGAAGTAAATTATAGCATTCGAGGAACTTGAATAGTAGGAGGAACCATGCCAATCATATATCATGAACAATCAAAGGAATTCCATATATTTAATCAAGAAATCAGTTACATCATAGAAATTATGGAGGATAACCAGCTAGGCAATCTTTATTATGGCAAGAAAGTCAGGGATAAGGAATCTTTCTCATATCTACATGAGGAGCATATGCGACCATTGGGAGCGATTCATCGTCCTGCACCGTCAAAGCTTTGCTTGCAATATACGAAGCAGGAGTATCCCTCCTATGGTACGGGAGATTTTCGCTATCCTGCCTTTGAAGTGAAACAGGAGAATGGCAGTAAAATCAGTAATTTTGAATATCGGAATCATTCGATTTACCAGGGAAAGAGGGGGATCAGTCCACTTCCTGCTACCTATGTAGAGGAGGATTCAGAGGCTGCCAGTCTGGAAATTGAGCTTTATGATTCTTTGATTCAGATGAAATTGGTGCTGACTTACACTGTCTATGAGAATTTACCTATCATTACAAGAAACGCAAGGTTTACCTATCTGGGTACCGGTTCAGTGGTCTTAACAAAGGCAATGAGCGCAAGTATTGATCTACCGGATATGGATTTTGAAATGGTACATTTATCCGGAGCATGGGCAAGAGAACGTTATGTGAAAAACAGAAAACTCGAGCAGGGAATTCAATCTATATACAGTATGCGTGGTGCAAGCAGTGTTGAACATAATCCGTTCCTGGCATTAAAGCGACCGCATACAACGGAAGAGGCAGGCGAGGTATACGGATTTAGTCTAGTATATAGTGGAAGCTTTTTAGCCCAGGTGGAAGTATGCACACATGATATGACAAGGGTGATGATGGGAATCCATCCGGATACGTTTGACTGGCCTATGAATTCGGGAGATGACTTCCAGACTCCGGAATTGGTTATGGTATATTCGAATCACGGGCTCAATAAGATGAGTCAGACACTTCACAAATTATATCGTACGCGATTAGTAAGGGGTGTTTGGAGGGACAAGGTTAGGCCGGTTCTTTTAAACAACTGGGAAGCTACCTATATGGATTTTGACGAAGAAGCGATTCTTAAGATTGCATCGAAGGCGAAAAGTGTTGGAGTTGAGCTATTTGTATTGGATGATGGCTGGTTTGGAAGTCGAAATGATGATACACAGGGGTTGGGAGACTGGTATCCTAACCTTGAGAAGCTGCCGAACGGAATCAGTGGCCTATCTGAAAAGATAGATGCCCTGGGTATGAAATTTGGTCTTTGGATTGAGCCGGAGATGACGAATAAAAACAGTGATTTATATCGTTCTCATCCGGATTGGATCATATCGACCCCCGGACGTTTTGAGAGCTTAAGTCGTCAACAGCACGTTTTAGATTTTTCCAGAAAGGAAGTAGTCGACTATATTTATGGTATGATTTCAAAGATCATACGGGAATCAAAGATATCATATATAAAATGGGATATGAACCGATACATCACAGAATGCTATTCCAGGACAGCCTCAGCGAATGAGCAGGGAATGATAATGCATAAATATATCCTGGGAGTATATGACTTATATACCAGACTTACGACAGAATTTCCTGGGATCCTATTCGAATCCTGCTCCAGTGGAGGTGGGCGCTTTGATCCGGGAATGCTGTACTTTTCACCTCAGGTTTGGTGCAGTGATGACACTGACGCCTATGAACGACTAAAGATACAATATGGAACCAGTTATGTTTACCCGATTTCCACCATTGGCGCCCATATATCAGCAGTACCGAACCATCAGCTGGATAGAATAACACCTCTTAAGACAAGAGGAAATGTAGCATTCTTTGGCGCATTTGGATATGAACTGGATCTGAATAAACTTGATGAAACAGAAATTGCTATGGTGAAGGAACAGATCCGCTACTTCAAAGAAAACCGGAAGTTAATACAACAAGGCGTATTTTATCGCCTGAAGAGTCCTTTTGAAGGAAATGATATATCCTGGATTGTAGTATCCGAGGATCGTTCCCAAGCAATTGCAGGCTATTATCAGGGCTTGAATAAAGTAAATGCCGGTTGGCTGCGATTTAAGGTAACCGGACTTGATGCGGATACTTTATATGAAGTAACAAGCTTTGGAAGAACAAAGCAAGCTTATGGGGATGAATTGATGAACATAGGATTGCAAATTGATCGAAAGGATTTCACTCTTATCGGAGGAGATTTTGCTTCGGTATTGTTTGATATCCGGAAGTGCTTATAATCAAGAGAACAGCCAATTCTGAAGTATATATTAGAGAAAGGCCTGCCACTTCACGGTTGCAGGCCTTTCTCTGTCCCTTGTCTTAGCCTGAGACTTGAGGGCAGTCATTGCTGTTCCTCATAAATAATCACAGGAGTTCCTTCCTCAATATTTTGAAATACAATCTTTGCCAAATATAACGGGGCATTGACACACCCGTGAGTTCCATTTCTTAAATAGATATCTCCTCCAAAGCGGTATCTCCAAGAGGCATCGTGAAGACCAATGTTGCCGAAGAAGGGCATCCAGTAAGTCACTTTCGCCTCATAACCCGGACCGGTTAAGGTTGCTCCCTTTTGTTTATAATTCACCATGTAGACGCCGAGAACGGTAGCATTGCCCCTATTTGGATTCCCGGTGACTATAGATCCTTGAGTTATCATTTTTCCATTCTTATAGAACCATAGATGCTGCCTTGAAATATTGATTTCTACATAGGTATTCCCTATTTCATTCCCCTCTCTGGAAAATGCCTTCTGCAAATAACTCGGTTCTTTTGTGGTTACATCCGCGTGTTTGATATGATTGATTAATGCTTCTGTCTCAGCATCACGGTTGATCTTCCAACCATAAAGTCCGCCTTGCAACTCAACTTTCTTACCGGTAGATGTTTGAAATTCTCGAACAATTCCAACAGTGTTGTACTTTTTACTTAATGCCTTAATATAAGCAGCAACTTCTTTGGTATTGATTACCACCTCTAAATCCTCATTGATACTAAGCCATTGATGAATGGTAGTTCCATCCAATTGTTCGGTGATGTTTCCAAATTGATAAGTTATTTTAGTTGATACATATTTGTTTAATTGATTTTTTGTTCCTAAAGCTTTCTCTGAACTCATGGTGTACTTTGGATTTTCATAGCAATGCATCAGATCTAAGTTCAATTGCCTTCTTCCCTCAGATATGTATTTATTTATTGCTTTATTGAGTTGACTTTTGTTGATTTTATTTCCATTAATCTCTTTTACGATTTCATAGGAGCCATCAGAGTATTTAAAATCTGCATTATGAGGCTCTATGATTTTTTTATTGATACATTTTAATTGATTGATTCTGGTGTCTAATAAAACTGTATTATAATTGTATAGATCTTTGATATAATACCTCTTACTTTTAAATAAGGAACTCATCCACAAAAACGGATTTTGCATGTGCTTCAGCTTAGCGAAGGAATTGGCTTTACTATACCGCATATCAATATCCTGACTTGTGATCACTTCTAATTCTCCATCGCGTTCTACTAACAGCAGTTCATATTTTTTTATATAATTACTAATGATACTTGATAGATCGCGGTGTGCATTTAATGATACATTTATGCCGTTTATTTCAGTATGAAAAAAGAAATGACTAAAAAAATATAATGAAATAAGTAAATAGATAACAATAGATGAAGTCGTTATAATTAGAAGGTTTCTTTTGATTTTTTTCTTACTAAACATCATGATTTTTATCTGCTTCATATTGATTTACCTTCATATAATAAATAATAACCACAGCATCTTATGCTTATGCTTTGCATTATAGAATTATTTGGTTCTATTGTTTTAAACAATTAATTAATCGGAATACCTGTTTTGCAGCCCGTTCCATGTTTATGGCGGCATTTTTTGAGTCTATGGCTTCCTCAAGTGTCATAATTGAGTTGACAATATCAAAGTAAGCGTCGATCCCCTCCTCATTACACTTATCCGCGTCCGCTGTCGTAGATCCTGCAAAAGCAAGAACAATCGCACCATACTTTTTGGCCAGCTTAGCTACACCAATCGGTGCTTTACCCATAGCTGTCTGAAAATCAAGGCGACCCTCACCGGTAATAACGATATCAGCATCTTTCACATCATTTTCTAGAGCTATTTCTTTCAATATGATGTTAATACCTGATTCCAGGTTTGCATTCAAAAAGGTTATAAATGCATAACCCATTCCGCCGGCAGCACCTGTTCCGGGGACATTAGCATTATCTATTCCTAATGATTCGTATACACGATCGGAAAAATGTTTTATACCTTTGTCAAGTACTGTTACTATCTCAGGAGTGGCCCCTTTTTGAGGTCCATATATATAAGAAGCACCATTCGGCCCGTAGAGGGGATTATTAACATCACAGGCGATGTTGAAGGAGCATTCCTGCAATTCAGCAAGGGCATGTTCGGTACTGATATATTCGATATCTACAACGGATTTGCCATCGGAACCAACTAATTGATGCTCCTTATTATAAAATTCAAACCCAAGAGCCTGTAACATTCCGATACCACAATCATTTGTGGCGCTGCCGCCGATTCCTATGATAAACTTACGGCAGCCGTCATGAATCGCATCCTTAATGATTTCACCGACACCGTAGGTGGTTGTATTCATTGGATTTTTTAAAGGGTCAGGTACAAGAGTAATTCCCGCTGCAGCTGACATTTCAATTATTGCTGTTTTACTCTCTGGCAGCTGGCCATAGATGCAGTCGATCTTTTCGAACAAAGGTCCGGTAACAGTTATCTTCTTAGTAATTCCGTTCATGCCTGCAATTAAAGCCTCTACTGTTCCTTCTCCACCGTCGGCTAAGGGTTTAATAACCACATCCGCATCGCATACTGAGAGGATACCTTTTTTTATGGCATTTGCTGCTTCGATTGAGGTTAAGCTTCCTTTTAATGAATCAATTGCTATAACTACTTTCATCTGTCTCATCTCCAAATTATTTATGATTAGTTCATTATGATAAAAATTATTATATCATTGCAATAATGATATAATTCAATAATAGCAATGATAGGAAGGAGAGTCTATGTTACACAAAATAAAATTAGGCTCTAATTAGTGCAGATCTTTGTTCTCTATAACAGAGAGGATAGCAGAGTTATATATAATGTAGAAAAGCTTATGAAAAACTAATTGCAAGATATAAAACTACAGCATCATAAAAATTTCTAGCATCTAAATTTGTTTTCTTCTGTATTTTATTTAAACGGTATTGTACCGTATTTTTATGAAGAAATAGCTTTTCGGCAGTATCCTTTATCGAAAAATTATGTTGAAAATAGACATCAAGTAATTGAAGGTCCTCTTGCACAAGCTGTGATAGAATCTTTTGCTTAAAATCAGATTTTACATTGGGATCAATGCTTTCGATTAAAAGCTGAATGTTTAGGTCTTCCGCAAAAGCAATTGCTTTATGGCTTTTTGTGGCGTGTTTCAGTACAGTTTTCGCATATTTATAGGAAATGTGAATGGATGAGATATCGACCAATGGGCCGATGCCTGCTTTTGCGTATGTTCCGTATACGTTTTCAAATGCCACATAATTTTTCATAATGGATTTATATTGCTTTTCGTCTAAAAAGGCAATAAATTCGTTTGGGTAGATATAGGTATAAATAACATGGCTCAACTGTGCGAAATAGTTTTTTATATCATTCTCGCCTTTTCTTGCGGATGATGAATCATATCTAATCAGCATAACGGTATATTTCTTTGATGAATCCATATCAAGCTCGTTGAGTAGTTTATCCTTATTAACTGTATCATTATAAAGAAGCGAGGTAATGGCATTCCGTATCATCTGTTGCTTTGTCTTAATCTGATATTCAAGTTGAGCCTCTTTGATAAAAACTTCAGTAATCTTCGTGATCAAAAACCCATACTTTTCCACTTCATCAGGACAACCAGTAATACCGATAACACCAATGGTAGTATCATTTACTCGAATAGGATAGTTGATGCCCTCTTTTGTACCGGGATATAGATCATCCTTCGTTACCACTTTACTTTCCGAGCTATGAATGACAGCATACCCTGCCTGATGAAAAGTACCTATTCTGGAGCCGTCAGTACTGGCAATAATAATACCGTTTTGGTCAATTATATTGATATCTCTTTCAACGATATTTTTCACTGAATCAACGATGCATTGAGCCAGGCTGGTACTAAAAAAATTATCCATTCAAAAAGTCCTTTCTAATCTATTCAAGTGATTCTATTTATTAGATTAATATAACCCTAGTCTACCACAACATATTAATAAACAGAAGTGAAGCTGTTTGTAAAATTTCAGGATAATTATCCGGTCAGTTATAAGATTAATTAAGTCATTACTTAAATAGATAACTATGCTTTTCCATTGAAAAAGATTGAAATATGTACTATTTTATTGTTAGGAGTTATTAAGTATCATATGTCATAAATACGAAAAGGGATAAGCTATGGAATATTTTCTTCGTCTTCTTAATACGCAAATGGTTCTATTCGTCTATATTCTAGTAGGTATGTATGCAAGAAAGAAAGCATTCATAACAAAAGATAATCAGCAGCAGTTAATTGATTTGATTTTAAAAATATTGATGCCATGTATGATTTTTAGCTCCTATGATCAGAAGATTACATTGGACGTCATGAAAAAGGCTGCAATGATTATCACGATCGCTTTCAGTATTTGTATCGCTGCAATTTATCTGGGAAAGCTGCTTTATAGAAAATATCCCTATGAAAAGAGCAGTATTATGAAATATGGTACTATTGTTAACAATTCCGGCTTTGCAGGATTACCAATCTGCAGTGAAATATTTGGTGAAGTCGGTTTATTTTATGCATCCTTCTTTTTGATACCAAATCGTATCTTTATGTGGACTGCCGGCATTTCATTATTTGAGAAAGCAGATAACAAGACGAAATGGAAAAATGTTTTATTAAACCCTAATATTATTGCCGTTGAAGTAGGGCTATTGTTCAGTATTTTTTCAATAAGGCTCCCCAGCTTTATTAACTATTCCATTGAGCATATCGGAGCAACCGTATCACCGATTTCCATGATGGTAGTTGGTGCAATTTTAGCTGATGTGGATCTAAAAACCATATTTGATAAAAGCGTTTTTTATATGGCTAGTATACGACTCGTTCTACTACCGCTTCTTACCCTTGGAATTGCAACCTTGTTTCATCTGGATTCTACTGTTTCCGGAATTGCACTGGTTTTAACCTCAATGCCGGTAGGGACAACAACAGCATTACTAGCAGCAAAGTACAATGCAGATGTTAATTTTGCATCTAAGTGTGTCTTTGTTACAACAATGCTGTCATTGATCACGGTTCCAATTCTAATGATGCTAATCCATTAAGCTTCCCGGTTATTAAAAAATTCAATGATTTGAGTTGCGCACCGATTGTTCATAGAGGTAAAGGTCTCTCTTGTAAAGGTCCCGATATGCGGAGTTAAATATGCATTTTCGCAGTATTGTAACGGTGAAGCAATATAAGGTTCATAATCAAATACATCAATATAAGCATTTCTAATTTTATTTTCTTGCAAAGCAATGATAAGGTCAGCTGTATTTACAATTCCACTCCTTGCGGTATTGATTAAGACAGAAGAGGGCTTCATCTGTTCAAAAGTAGCCATATGAAACATATTTCTGGTTTCCTCCGTTAGCGGTACATTAATTGATATATAATCACTGGTTGAAATCAATGTTTCAAAATCTACGTAGCTTGTTTGATAAGCATTTTCAGCTGCAGGATCCCTGTGCCGATAATAGCACTGAACCCTCATACCAAAGGCATTCGCACGTTTCGCAGTTTCTTTTGCAATAGATCCAAAGCCAACCAGCCCTAACGTCCTTCCCGTCACTCCTTCTGATAGTCTACGGGACCATATCCCCTGTTTCATATCATTGAAATGCAGAGATAGCATTCTTGCGTTTTCCAGGATATAAGTCATAATTAGTTCAGCAACGGCAGCGCCAACAAGGCCCTCTGTACGTGTAATCTTTATTCCATAATTCATTGCAGCGGCTAGATCTATATTATCAACGCCGACGCCGCGTCGTGCAATCAGTTTCAGCTTCGTCAGTTCCCTCAGCATCTCACCGGTGTACTTTTCCAATCCAGCAAGCACCGCATCTGCATCCTTTAGTAGTAGAATCAGCTCTTTCGGAGAATAACGGGTCACATCGGGATGCTCTTCTACGATGAAACCGGATTGTTCCAGAAGATATTTTGCATTCTGGTCGATTGAGGATACATTATTCGCAGTAATTATAACTTTATTCATGAAAGCCTCCTTAATGTTGTTCATGGATACGCACAAAATAGTAAAGAATAATTATATGCTGCGTATCGTAGTTCTTTACCAGCTCAAAGCTGGTAAGTTAAGACTATTTTAATTGAGCAAAAGGAAACCGTCTATAGTCAAAAAAGAGAAATCAAGGTATAGATTTGAAATGTTTAATTTTTTTAAGATGAAATTAATGGATGAAACGTGAAACATAATGAAAAAGGAATTCTTTTTGCAAAAAATGAAATGAAAAAGTGAAACATTAATTTCGATTTTTGAAAATTTGATATAATTGTGCAAAATGCCTATAATATTATTATGTCATATTACGATAGAATGAAAAATTAATAAATGATATACTGATTTCAGAAACAAAAATAGCAAATATGCACTATTACATTTATTAGGAGGTAGTGAAAATTGAAATTAGGATTTATCGGACTAGGCATTATGGGAAAACCCATGAGTAAGAACTTAATCAAAGCAGGGCATGAACTTGTGGTATGCGATTTTAATAAGGCAGCTGTAAGTGAGCTGGTTGCATTAGGAGCAAAACCTGCTGAAAATGGTGCAGAGGTTGCAAAGGAATGCAATGTGATTATCACGATGCTTCCCAATTCACCACATGTAAGAAATGTTTCACTTGGTGAAAATGGTATTTCAGATACAGCAAAGCCGGGTACCGTAGTAATCGACATGAGTTCCATCGATCCGGTGGAAAGCAGATCAATCGGTGAAGCACTTGGCCAAAAGGGAATTGAGTTATTGGATGCGCCGGTAAGCGGTGGAGAACCAAAGGCAGTTGATGGAACCCTTTCGGTTATGGTTGGCGGAAGGAAGGAGACCTTTGATAAATACTATGACCTTTTAATGGTTATGGCGGGCTCAGTAGTATATGTAGGTGAGCTTGGTGCCGGAAACATTGCGAAGCTTTCTAATCAAATTATAGTTGCATTAAACATTGCCGCCATGTCAGAAGCTTTAACCTTAGCGAAGAAAGCGGGAGCTGATCCGGAACTGGTATATCAGGCAATTCGCGGAGGTTTAGCAGGCTCAACGGTACTGGATGCAAAGGCCCCTATGGTTTTGAATAGAAAATTTGATCCTGGCTTCCGTATCGAATTACACATTAAGGACTTAAATAATGCGTTGAATGCATCCCATGCAGTTAGTGCTCCACTTCCTTTAACCTCTCAAGTAATGGAAATTATGCAGGCATTAAAGGCAGATGGACATGAGAAAGAGGATCATTGCAGTATAGTAAAGTATTATGAAAAACTCGCAAACATTATTGTTGAAAAGTAAATAAATGATAAAAAGGAGAATATGTCTATGACACCAACAATTCAAAAAATGGAAGTTTATCCTGTCGCCGGCAAAGATAGTATGCTTTTAAACTTAAGCGGTGCGCATTCTCCCTACTTTACCCGTAATATTGTTATTTTAACTGACAGCAATGGTGAAAAAGGTGTCGGTGAAGTACCAGGTGGTGAAAAAATCACGAAGGCTTTGGAGGCTTCCATTGATTTAGTTGTAGGAACCAGTGTTGGTGATTACAAGAATACGGTATTGAAGGTTAAGAATTCCTTACAGGGTCAGGAGAACGATGTACGTGGTGCTCAAACCTTTGATTTAAGAACCGGCGTTCATGTATTGACCGCAATAGAAACCCCTTTGCTGGATCTGTTGGGAAAACATCTGGGAGTACCGGTTGCATCTCTACTGGGTGATGGAATGCAACGTGATAAGGTCAGAATGCTAGGCTACCTATTCTATGTAGGTGACCGTAAGAAAACTGATCTGGCTTATGACAGCTACCCGGATGCAGAATGCGAATGGTATCGTCTGCGTCATGAAGAAGCTTTGACTCCGGAAGCGATTGTAGCTCTTGCAAAGGCTTCAAAAGAAAAATATGGGTTTTCAGACTTTAAATTAAAGGGTGGTGTATTAGAGGGTAAGGAAGAAATCAAAGCAATCCGAGCTTTAAAGGAAGCATTTCCTGAAGCAAGAATTACACTCGATCCGAACGGAGGGTGGTTATTAAAGGATGCTATTGAACTTTGCAAGGACATGCATGGAATCTTAACGTATTGTGAAGATCCGTGTGGTGCAGAGGGAGTATTCTCCGGTCGTGAAATTCTGGCTGAGTTCAGACGCGCAACAGGACTTCCCACTGCAACTAATATGATTGCAACTGACTGGAGAGAAATGACCCACTCCATCGCGCTGCAGTCTGTAACTATTCCACTGGCAGATCCTCACTTCTGGACGATGTCAGGCTCGGTACGTGTTGGTCAGCTGTGTCATGATTTAGGATTAACCTGGGGATGCCATTCCAACAATCATTTTGATATATCTCTTGCGATGGTTGCACATACAGCAGCTGCGGTTCCGGGTGAAATTAATGCAATCGATACTCACTGGATTTGGCAGGAGGGTATTGAGAGACTGACAAAGGAACCGATGCAAATGGTGGATGGATGTATAGAAATCCCGAAGAAGCCCGGTCTTGGTATTGAAATTGATATGGATCAGGTTCTGGCAGCTCATGAAATATATCAGAAGAACTGTCTGGGTGCAAGAAATGATGCAATTGGAATGCAGTACTTGATCCAGGGGTGGAAATTTGATCCTAAGAGACCTTGCTTGGTAAGATAATTACTTAAGAGAATAAGCTATTATCCCTCACATGCGCAAAGGAACGCAGATATGAGAATGATACAACAATAAAGAAAGAGGTGAGGACGTGAATTTTAAACCACATGGTATCATACCGCCAATTATAACACCACTTACCGAGGATGGAAAATTCAATGAACCGGTTTTTCGTCAAATGATCAATTTTTTGATTAATGAAGGTGTTCATGGAATATTCCCCTTAGGTACTACAGGAGAGTTTTACGCATTCACAAATGAAGAAGTAAAGCACATCTTATCGGTTGCGATGGATGAGGCAGCGGGCAGAGTACCTGTATATGCAGGTGCAAACCACATTACTACAAGAGGGGTCATTGAACTTGTAAAAATTGCAGAAGAAGTAGGCTGCGATGCGGTGTCAGTATTAACACCAATGTTTATCTCGCAGACACAGGAAGAAATCTATGAATTCTATAAGCATATTGCCGCAAGTACAAAGCTTCCGATTATCATCTACAATAATAAGCCGAAGACAAATGTTACTTTAGAACCGGCAACAGTAGCAAAATTGGCACTGATCGATAATATCGTTGGTGTAAAAGATAGTACCGGTGATTTTACCAATACAGAAGAGTATCTAAGATTAACAAGAAATAATGAAAACTTTTCTGTATTACTGGGAAGAGATACATTAATTTATGCAGGGTTATGCTATGGTGCATCCGGAGCAATTGCATCCTGTGCTAATATTGCACCGAGAATTGCTGCTGATATCTATGATAAATATGTAGCAGGAGACTTAAAGGGAGCATTGGAAGCACAATATAAACTGGCTCCGTTAAGAATCGCTTCCAATATGGGTACATTCCCTGCAGTAATCAAAGAGGGTCTTGTAATGAGAGGCTATGAAGTAGGTAAATGCCTAGATCCAATTGCAGAACTTCATCCTGATCAAAAGGAAAAACTAAGAATTGTATTAAAAGAATTGGATTTAATCTAGCCGGCAAAGGAGTAAATCAATGGAAGCACCTTTGTATATACGCATTAAGGAGTGCGATAATGTTGCAATCACAGTTAATACGATAAAAAAAGGGACAACAGTATTAGATGGTGTATTGGCAAATGAAGACATTCCTCAGGGACATAAAATTGCTTTAACGGATATTCCAGAGAATAAAGAAATAATTCGTTATGGAGTCGTATTGGGGTATGCATTGAAGGACATAAAAAAAGGGGATTGGATTAATGAAAAAATGCTGGAGCTTCCAACACCTCCCGATGTAGAGCATATGAACTATGCTGTCAATCTGGCTGATCGCTTGCCAATGGCGCCGGTACGAACCTTTGAAGGCTATAGAAATCCGAACGGAGGCTATGCCGGAACACGAAATATATTGGCAATCAATACAACAGTGCAGTGTGTTACCGGAGTGCTGAATATAGCGGTAGAGAGAATTAAGAAAGAGCTTCTTCCACTATACCCCAATGTAGATGATGTAGTCCCAATCAATCATGCATACGGATGCGGTGTGGCGATAAATGCACCCAATGCAGTTATCCCCATCAGGGCCTTAAGAAATATCGCACGTAATCCAAATTTCGGTGGTGAGCTAATGGTAGTTGCTTTAGGCTGTGAAAAGCTTACCGTTGAAATGTTACTTCAGGAAAATGAAATAAACTCTGATAATGTTATTGTACTACAGGAACAGCAAGGCTTTGAGGCTATGATAAAAGCGATTATGGATATGGCTGAAAGTAAGCTGAAAAGACTGAATGAAAGAAAAAGAGAAACTCTGCCACTATCCGATTTATGCATTGGTATGCAATGTGGAGGAAGTGATGCATTTTCAGGTATCACCTCTAATCCATCTGCCGGATACGCAGCAGATATGCTGGTTGAAGCCGGAGCTACCGTGATGTTTTCTGAAGTTACGGAGGTACGCGATGGAGTTCATATACTGGCTGAGCGCTGTATCAATAAAGAAGTTGGGGACAAGCTGGCAAGGGAAATGAAGTGGTATGATCATTATTTAGATGAGGGTAGAGTGGACCGCAGTGCCAATCCGACCCCGGGTAATAAAAAGGGTGGTTTATCCAACATAGTTGAAAAAGCAATGGGGTCCATTGCTAAATCAGGAACATCACCCATTGTCGAAGTTCTCTCCCCTGGAGAACTACCAAGCAAGAGAGGACTAATCTATGCGGCAACACCTGCGAGTGATATTGTATGCGGACCAATGCAATTGGCTTCAGGAATAACGCTTCAGGTATTTATGACAGGCAGAGGAACACCCTATGGCTTAGCTGCTGCGCCGGTAATTAAAGTATCATCAAGATCGAATCTTAAGAGTATCTGGGAAGATTTGATTGATGTAAATGCAGGAGCTATAGCAACGGGGGAAGCCACGATAGAACAGGTTGGAACTGAGCTCTTCCACCTGATTGTTGATGTGGCTAGCGGACGAAAGAAATCATGGGCGGAGCAATACCATCTATACAATGATTTATGTATATTTAACCCGGCTCCGATTACATGATATTTCTAAAAACAAAAACACTAAATAATAAAAGGAGAGAAATATTATGAAGAAATTTATTGCTTTAATGCTGGTAGCTATGATTACAATGACTACATTTACAGGCTGTGCAACCAAGAAAAATGAAGACTCCTTCGACGGAAGACAGGTTAGAATTGTAATTGGCTCTACTTCCACCTCCGGCGATACCTACATGATCTCAGATCTTTGTAACCGTTATTTATCAAGTGAATTGAAGATGAACAGCAAGATCGATGCTGTTGGTGCAGGTCCCGCATATGACGCAATCGCAACAGCAAAACCCAATGGTGATACCATCATGATGATGCATGACGGAGCTTATCTTGGAGTGTTATTTGGCTCCTTCGAAGATAAGTATGATTTAGAAAACTATGAAATTGGACCTCTTTATGGTATTAATGCAGGTTCAGGATTTGGCGCAAAGGCCGATGCTCCTTACAATAATATGAAAGAATTAGCAGATTACTTAAAGGCAAATCCGGATTATCAGGTACGTATTGCAATTGAATCCGGTAGCGTTTCCCATTTGGGCTTCGTTGTATATTATGATTGGGTTAAGAACACCTATGGTGATGATGTTGCAAAGCAGATTATTGCAGTAGTAGGTGGTAGTACAGCTGAAAAATGCCAGATGTTATGGGATGGTAACGTTGATGTAATTTTTGCTGATTATTCTTCCTTATTTACCTACACAGAAGAAGGCGTAGAAGCTAAGATTAAGATGAAGTATATGGGATTACTTGATAATATTGAAGGTATTGATGTTCCATCCTTTGCGGATTTGGGAATTACCTATAACGGCGAGGAATTCAGATTTGCAAAAGACTTTGCTATATACTTCCCGAAGGGAACTCCTCAAGCATTAATTGATGAAATGGATGCAGCAGTGAAAGCAGTTTGTGAGAATCAGGAATACGTTGCTTCTATGAATAAGTTAACCTATACGGTAAATTATAAGTCAGCGGCTGAAACCAAGGAATTCATTTATGCAAAGAGAGAATTAGCAAGAGATATTATTGATAATGCACCTTCTCTGGATGAATTGACAGCTCAGTAATTGGCTAAAGTATATAGATCAATACTTTTATCTGTACACAACAGGAAGATACGGTGGGGTATTGATTAGAAGAATCGATTTTATCAATAG
Source organism: Bacillota bacterium (assembly GCA_023415055.1). Taxonomy (GTDB): domain Bacteria; phylum Bacillota; class Clostridia; order Lachnospirales; family Lachnospiraceae; genus Mobilitalea. The sequence goes on from JAEZLZ010000140.1 coordinate 103,192, forward strand.
AAAAGTGTTTGAGTAATTCAACATGGGTGGGATGTAGGACCCCTATATCCCACCCAAAAAAAGGAGGATTCTGATGGCGGACTTATTTCGAATAAAGGTTGTCTATTCTACATCACATCTTTTGTTTCCAAAAATTATTATTACCATACTGATAATTTTAGCTGTTATTATGTTGCTTCAGCGAATTGTGGATACGAAGAAGAATAAGAAACCATTCTTTAATAAGGAATTTAAATTCTTTGATAAAGATTGCGATAAAGTGAAATTGGCAGGAAGTGCTATCTTATTGGTTGCATATTGCGTTGCCATGAATTACATTGGTTTTATTGCAGGTAGCATTATATTTATTTCTCTATTCCATATTCTATATGCGGAGAAGAGAACACTAAAAAGAATTCTTACATCAATTGGGATATCCTCAGTAGAAACTCTTTTAGTTTGGTACGTGTTTTCTCAATTGTTATATGTTACATTACCGTAGAGAAAGGGTAGGTGAGTTATATGATTTTTGGTGTGCTTCAGTTTATCGTAGCAGTATTAGGTTGCTTCATCGGAATTGTATTTGGTGCACTTCCGGGTATGACTGCTACCATGGCGGTTGCTGTATTTCTTCCAATGACTTATGTATGGGATCTGGGTACCTCGTTGTATTTCTTGCTAGGTTTATATGTAGGTGGTATCAGTGGTGGTCTGGTTCCTGCGATTTTAATAAATATCCCGGGTACGCCTTCCTCCATTACAGCAGGCTATGAAGGTCATCCTATGGCAAAACGTGGCGAGGGTGTGAAGGCTCTCAGAACAGCAATTACGGCTTCCTTAATCGGTGGTTTATTCAGCTTAGTAGTTTTATCATTTTTTACACCGATTTTAGCAAAGATAGCAATCAGCTTTGGAGCTACTGAGAAATTCTTAATCATGATTTTTGCATTAACCATGATCGCAGCTTTATCTAAGGGTAGTATCATTAAGGGCGTATTTACCGGTATGCTTGGTATATTTGTATCCCTAATCGGAGTATATGCTTATAATCAAAAATTAAGATTTGTTCCTTCATTTTTATCAACTGATTTAAGAGACGGATTTCAGTTACTTCCATTACTAATTGGTTTGTTCGCTTTTGCTCAGATACTTCAGGAATCCGAAGAGGGTATGAAGGCATGTATTGTGGATGAAAGTATATTGAATGGAAAGCAAGCGAAAAAATATAAATTTACGCAGGTATTTAAGGGTCAGATCAAAAATATCATACGTTCCTGTTCCATTGGTACCTTCATCGGTATTCTTCCCGGTATTGGTGGTAGTGCAGCTTCCCTGTTATCCTATTCACAGGCGAAAACCTGGTCCAAGCATCCGGAGCTATTCGGTACCGGTATCGAGGAAGGACAGATTGCAAGTGAAACTGCGGATAATGCCGTAACCGGTGGTGCTCTAGTTCCTCTGCTTTCTTTGGGTATTCCCGGAGATGCAACAACGGCAGTACTTCTTGGTGCCTTTACTTTACAAGGTATCGCGGTTGGTCCGTTATTTATTGATCGTAATCCTGGCTTATGGTACTCCATCATTCTTGCATTATTAGTATGTAACATTATAACCTACGCATTAATGTTCTTCCCTGTGAAGCAGCTTGCGAAAATCATTAAAATCCCGAAGAGCTACTTATATCCTGCGATTTGCTTATTATGCGTAGTTGGTGCCTTCTCAACCAGAAATGGTGTTTTATTTGATGTTATTACTTTGGTATTATTTGGCTTTATTGCCTACATCTTTAATAAAATAGGCTTACCGGTTACTACCTTCCTGATCGGCTTTGTATTGGGTGGTGATATCGAAACATACTTCATGGATTCCTTACAGGGCGCAAGCGGTTATTTAAGCTGCTTCTTTGCAAAGCCGGCTGACTGGGTACTTTGGCTATTAATTATTGTTTCTGTTGGCTATGCTCTTTGGGATGACCATAGAGAGAAGAAAACAAACGTAGAAAACGTACTTAAAAGAGATTAGTTCATGTAATTGGATAAACATCTTAATTTGAGGACATATCATTAATATCATTTTAATAGTATAATGATGTTAATCGTATGTCCTTTTCATTTCATAGCAATTAATGCTCTAAGAATTAAACGCACAAGAAATGATATTATGATAGAAAGGAGAGCGAATTATGACAGAAATCACATTGTTTGTACCCAGAGAGGAAATGCTCCATCAGGCACACGATATCCTGCATACTGAAAATTATAGTATTAAGGATATGAAAGTAATCGCATCAGCAGATGCTGTCAGTGAGGCAAGAAGTGCATTAGCAAGGGGCACAAGCATCATTATCGCCAGAGGATATCAGGCATCCCTTATTAAGTATTATACCAATATTCCTGTAGTGGAGATTAAAATAACCGGTCAAGAGATGGGGTTATTGATCACCAGGGCCAAGAAGACGATCAAGAAAAGTCGGCCGGTGATCGGTGTTGTTGGGTTCAATAATATGTTTTGTGATATGACGCATTTCAATCAGATCTATAATATTGATCTTCGTACCTATCTGGTATCCAATCCGGATGAATTAAGTATTGCAATTAATGAGGCTATTAATGATAACCTCGATATCATCATTGGTGGGGATAACGCTATTACAGCGGCCTCGAGAGCCGGTATCCCTTCTCTGTTTTTATCCTCTACGGAGGATTCCATACGTGAAGCCTTTAAGATTGCTGAAAATATGAAGTATGCTACAGACATAGAGAAAAGAAGCATGGCTCAGATTGAAACTCTGCTGGATTATTCTTTCAGCGGAATCGTTAAAATGAATCAAAACGGTGAAATCATAGTAATTAACAAAATTATGGAGGAAATTCTCGGGAAGGCTTCCGCTGAGGTGGAAGGTAAGCCGGTTATTGAAATTTTTAAGGATATTGATAAAGAAAAGCTTGAAGAGACATTGAACGAAGGAAATGAAATTTACTCAACCTTTATTCGTGTGAATGAAAATGCACTTGTGATTATTGTCGCACCTATCAAAGTGGATCATCGGATTGACGGAGCAATCTTAACCTGCCACAAAGTAAAAAAGATGAAGGAAGTAGAGGCGGATATATTACGTGAACGGTATTTGTACGGGTATATTGCGCAGGGCACCTTGGACGATATTCCACATAAGTCAAAATGCATGCAGAAAAATGTGGCATTAGCAAAGGTATACGCTCAATCCAACAGTCCTGTTTTAATCTATGGAGAAATTGGGACGGAGAAAGAACTCTTTGCACAAGGAATTCATAATAACAGTTTGAGGAAAAATGGTCCATTTATTTCAACCAATTGCATTGGCATGAGTGAAGAAATGCAGACTGAGATCCTTTTTGGTGGTACAGATGAGTCAGAAACAGAGAAACAACAAGGAGCCTTGATTGCTGCAAATCACGGCACGGTGTTAATCAGTGAAATTGATAAATTGAGCCTGAGCACTCAATACCGACTTTACAAAATGATTCGATATAAATCACTGATCAGAAATGATATCGTAAGGACCATGAGCATCGATGTAAAAATAATAGCAACAACCTCAAAGAATCTCAGTGCCTTAGTAAATCAAGGCTTATTCCGGGAGGATTTATATTATTTATTATGTGGTCTGACGATTGATGTTGAACCTATACGTAACCGCCCGGAGGACCTGGAATACTTAATTGATAACTACGTGAAAATTTACTGCGATTTGTACTCCAGATATCATGTACTGACAGCAGGAGCAAAGCAACGGATGTTAGAGTATCCTTGGTACGGTAATTTAATTCAGCTGGAAAGCTTCTGCGACAGAATGATTCTGAATGCAGGTCATCGATCTATAGAGGAGTCTTATATTACAAATCTCCTCGATGAATTATATCCCATCGTTCAGCAGCAGAGAAACGGAAAAGAAAAACTTGTGATTTATAAAGATCCGGAAGCGATCAAGATAACACAGATATTAGAGAAATATAACGGAAATCGGACGTTGGCGGCTGATGAACTAGGTATCAGTAAAACTACCTTATGGAGACATATGAAGAAGTATGGAATTGCAAGTAAATATAATGTATAGGTATCAAATAATTGATTGAAAAGAGCGATCCAGAAAGGGGACAAGAATGTCCAATAAACTTAGTTTAATCATGACAAGCATAAGCCGGGGAGTTGCTAAATAAACTGTTGTCATGATTAAACTAAACATGGACAGTTGCTTCGTGAAGGCATCAAGATACCATCGAAGCTTGTGAGGAGGAGTATATGGGGATTATACTCTGCCGGTCCGATTGTTAAACAGAAAGCTTACAGTTTGTAATCAGATTATCGGCTTTATCAAAAATAAGTGGAGCTGGCTCATCAATTGCCTCAAGACCCGGATATTGACCTGCTTTCACACTTTCATAATAAGCCTCGGATAGCATTATTTCACCGATGTGAAGACTGTTAGGGATTCGAATCATCCGGACATTGTGCTTATCTATATCATTACAGGTACGGATACAAATTTTTATAGCTTCCTTATCATCATAAACAACGCAGGGAATTCGCGCAGAAGCAAGTACCGTGCTGGTGATACAATTTGGATAGACCATCTCGATATCCATCTCATCAAAGATTTTCTTTGTTATCGCGCTGGCCAGTCCCACACCCAGGGCATTGCCGTGGGAAGCTTCGCTAAGATTAAGAAAACAGGTACGTTGGACCTTGACGCCGCCGCTGGCATACGGAGTGGAGAAGGTACCCGTGATATTAGGGTCTACGCCCGTTCCACTGAAATTTTTTCCTATTTCATCGACGATGAGAACGTCACCCTCACCGACAAGGATTTTAGGCATATGATCAAAAGCAAGTTTTAATAGCTCCGGTTCGCGGGTGAGGATATTTTCCGGCAGGATTGCTTCTATCCGCATTGTTTCATCATAGGCATTTTCCATACAAGGAATAGCGAACAGAATCGGTGCCTTTTCTAACACTACCTTAGCCATGGTAGGGATATTCTTAGCAATTTTGTCCATTCCGTCAGAATGCACCTGTTCAGCGCCCTTTTGCTTTCCCAAACCAACGGTCATCATCTTACAGGGACCGCTTTCGATGGGGCCGCGGAAGGCATTATGGGGCTTTAGACGGCAGGAGACAATGATGCCATCAGATTCGTAGGCGTTTTTATCCATATAAACAGGCCGTCCAAGCTCTGATAGACCAAGCTCTACTACCTCCATTGAGGATTTGATTGGGCATCCCATCGTTTCCGGAGTTATATTATAGCCTGCGAGTAGCTCAACTTGGCCCGTGGCGCTAGCGCCACCATGGCTTCCCATCGCAGGGACAATAAATGGATTTGCACCCTTTGATTTTACAAAATCTACAATAGACCTTGTAATAATATCTACATTACGAATACCACGACTTCCGGCGGTAATTGCTATATTCATACCTCTTTTGATCTTGGAGGCAAATTGCGGCTGAGAGAGTTCCTTCTCAACTACTGACGGAATTTCCTCCGGTGTTATAGACTGATTGGGAAAGGTTTGTCTTGCGTGAAACATCCGGGGAATTTCAACATCTGCCAAAAGAGCAGATACAGTACCATTTTTAACCACCTTCATGTTATCTATCTCCTTATGATGGTAATATATATTGAGGTTTTGGTCGGATTTTAAGTATTAATTAAAAGCTTATTTTATTATTTGTATTGTAATTGATTAGTATGTACCAGTCAAACTTGTTAATTTTAGATATCACTTAGTTATTCTTATTCACGGGAGGGGTATGGCATATGGATGTAAGACTGATGAAGTATATCATAAAAATATCAGAAGAAAGGAGTATTAATCAGGCTGCTAAAAAGCTTTTTATTACACAATCCGCATTGAACCAACAGCTTCTAAAGTTAGAAGAAGAGCTTGGTGTAAAACTGTTTACACGGTCTCAAAGGTATATGTTATTAACGGAAGCCGGTGAAATATACGTAAAGAACGCAAGAGAGATTATAAAAATTAGAGATGACACCTACAGTAGAATTCATGATTTAGCAGATAAAATCAAGGGGAAGCTTTCGGTTGGCCTTTTACCGGAGAGAGGAGCTGCAATTTTCTCTTCCATATACCCTCAGTTTTATAGCAAATATCCGGATATAAAGATGATTCCCACAGAGCAGAATGTAAAAGAACAGCTGAAATGCATCGAAAGAGGCGATTTAGATATCGGACTTGTTACGGTAAGGGAGCAGCATAAGGAAGGGAATCAGTTTATTCACATCTGCAAGGAGGAGTTCGTGCTCGTAGTTCCCAGAAATCATCCACTTGCTCCCCTTGGGGCACCTTATCAAAGCTCCTATCCGATCATTACTTTGGATAAATTTATGAATGATTCCTTTTTACTGATTTATCAGGGTTCAACTATGAGGGATGTTGTGGATGAGTTTTTCGCTCGCGAAGGCATTACGCCAAATATATTATTGGAATCCCTGCGCTGCGAAATGCTATTTGCAATCGCAGAACAGGGATTGGGCTGTACGATTATCCCTTCCTGCTATACCAAAGACTCTGATCAGGTAGTATATTTTTCACTTCCTGAACCGAATGAGTGGGAAATCGCTGTTGCCTATCGAGAAGGAAGCTATCTGACTATACCGGAAAAAGAGCTTATTCACTTAATAAAAGCTTACTTTCTAAATCAAAATTAAGCTTGGGATCATGCGTTAATATAAGAAGGATGGGTATGGTAATATTCCTTTGCCAGTGCAATCAAAGCCTGCACTGCAGGGGTGATTACCATATCCTTTTTATATGCAGCAACCAGCTTCCAATAAGGATGACAGTCTAATCGATAATATGCGATGTTTCTGTTAGTATCCTTAAAGCCCTCGGGAATAATGGCTATACCATTCCCCTCTTCAATAATTTTTATAGTGGTATATATATTATGAACTTCATTACAAATAACAGGAGTAATTTCATACCCCCTGAATAAAGAATCCTCAATTTCTCTTCGAATGGTATCCTTGGTTGCCAGGATGAATTTTGCATCCTTTACCTGATTAAGAGAGATACAAGGCAGCTCGTTCTCTCTATCCGGATAAGAGCAGGAAAGGGAAATTGATTTTGGAACGGCTAAGATAAATTCCTCTTTCTTGATTTCAACATAGGACAAAGTACGAGAGTCCGGTTGGCATATCGCAATAAAGGCCAGTTGAAACGTATGATTCATCAGACCCTCATAAATATACTTGTATCTTCCATCAGAAAAATCCAGCCGCGTATTTGGGTAAATCGACAGAAACTTTGGATAGACAGAAGAAATCATATTTCCGGCAATATTTTGAAAAAATCCGATCGAAATTTGGTCGGGACATTTTGTGGTTAGGGCTGCAATTTTCTGGTAAAGTGCTTCCTTTTGATCCAACATTTTCTTGGCGGCAGCAAGGTATAAGCGTCCGGCCTGAGTTGGAAGCAACTCATTTTTAGTTCGTTCAAATAAAGGAGTACCAAGCTCCTTCTCCAGCCGTGCAAGATATACACTAAGGGTGGGCTGGGATATAAAAAGCTTTTTTGCCGCTTTTGATATGCTCTTTTCGTTACCTATTTCAACAATGTACAGTAAGTATTTAAGATCCATAATAACCTCCATCTCTTAATTATAGTTTTTCCCTATAGTGCAATAGTTATAATGAATTGGAGAAAAATACTCACTTTTAGTATAATATTTATAAAGTTAATAATCAAGATTTATAGTAGCACCTTAGGAGAAAGGATGATTTATGATGGCAGCAGAATATGATGTTTTGATTATTGGAGCCGGTGTTATTGGGTGTGCGGTTGCAAGAGAAATGTCACGAAACAAATTAAAGATCGGTGTATTAGAAAAGGAAATGGATGTAGCCCTAGGCAGCTCAGGCAGAAACTCCGGGGTACTTCATGGAGGGTTCACTTACAAAACAGGGTCATTAAAGGCACAATGCTGTATTGAGGGAAATCAGGAATTTGATGAAGTAGCGAAGGAGCTGGATGTTCCATTCAAGAGAATTGGTAAGGTGGTTGTAGGCTTTACGGAGAAGGATGCCAAGAGCCTCGAGCGATTCAAAGCAATTGGTGATGCAAATGGAGCAGTAGGTCTTACAATGATCAATAAGGAACAATTGCAGGAGCTGGATTCTTCTGCAGGTGGAGAGTTTGCCATGTATTCACCAAGTTCAGGGATTCTTGATCCTATGGTCTATACAATAGCACTTGCGGAGAATGCCAAAATGAATGGAGTGGATTTTCATTTTGACAGTAAAGTAACTGCGATCAAACGAGTTGATGGTATTTATGAGTTAACTACTCCAAACCGTGTTTTTACTACAAGGTGGGTTGTAAATTGTGCAGGATTATACAGTGCTGAGATTTCTACGATGCTGGGAATTGAGGGTTATACAATTCGTGGATTTAAGGGAGAATATATCATCCTGGATAAAAAAGCCGGTAAGCATCTAAATCTGCCGGTATATCCTGCGCCGAATGAAAAGGGTGGCTTTGCAACGCATGCAACTCCTACGGTACATGGAAATGTTCTGATCGGTCCGGACTCCTATGTAACCGAGGATTTTGATGATTATGGAGTGACCAAAAAGCAAATGGATGGGTTGGTTGAAGATGGCCGGAAAATGTTCAAGTACGTGCAGAAGGATTATTTTATACGCAATTTCTCGGGAATCCGTGCTAAGAGAATTGATCCTAATACCGGAGAGGTGCTTGATTTTGTATGTGAAGCAAGAGAAGAAGCGCCGAATACAATCAACTTGGTTGGAATAGAATCTCCCGGATTAACAAGCGCACTGCCCCTGGCAAGACGAGCGGTTGCATTTCTAAAGGAGAAGGAGCAGCTGGAACCTAATCCTGATTTTAACCCAATCAGAAAAGGAATGATACGTTTTCACGAGCAGGATCTGGAGACTCAGAAAAAGCTGGTTCAGGAAAACCCCGATTACGGTGAGATTATTTGCCGTTGCGAGCAGATCACCAAAGCCGAAATCATACAAGCAATCCACAATCCTTTAGGTGTCTGCTCGGTAAACAGCATAAAAAACAGGACTCGAGCCAGTATGGGAAGATGCCAGGGAGGCTATTGTGAAACCAGAATAACAAGACTGATTGAAGAGGAACTTGGGAAGCAGGAGACAGAGGTTTTGTTCTCCAAAAAGGAATCTAACATGTTTATAGGGAGGGTGAGGAGCTAATGTCAGCACTTTCAAAGGATGTTGTAATTGTTGGAGGAGGGCCGGCAGGACTTGCCGCTGCCGTTACTCTTTATAAAAAGGGAATCACTAATATAATTATCATTGAAAGAGAGAAGAGACTTGGTGGTATATTAAGACAGTGCATTCATGAAGGCTTTGGACTGACGCGGTTTAAGGAGACCTTAAGCGGACCTGAATATGCATATCGTTTCATTGAAGAGGTGGAAGCACTTGGTATTCCATATATCACAGATGCTACCGTGATCGATATTACAAGGGAGAAGACAGTGATTGCTGCTTCTCCAAAAGGAATACTGGAGTATAAAGCAAAAGCAGTCATATTAGCCATGGGTTGCAGGGAGCGTACCAGAGGAGCAATCAGTATTCCCGGCACCAGACCAGCCGGTATCTACAATGCAGGAGTTGCTCAATCCTATATTAACCTATATAACAAAATGGTCGGGAAAGAAGTTGTTATACTGGGCTCCGGAGATATCGGTATGATTATGGCACGCAGATTAACGCTTGAAGGTGCGAAGGTGAAGGCTGTTTTTGAGATACAGCCATATGCGAGCGGACTTCCCCGTAATATTGAGCAATGTCTGAATGATTATAATATACCATTGTACTTAAGCCATACCATTACAAATATCAAGGGAGAAGCCAGGATTGAGGGCGTTACTGTTGCTCAAGTGGATGAAAGCTATCGCCCTATCCCAGGTACGGAACAGGAGTTTAGCTGTGATACACTTATTCTGTCTGTTGGATTAATACCGGAAAATGAGTTATCAATAAATGCCGGAGTAGAGCTAGATGCTAGAACCAAGGGCGCTTTTGTAGATGAGAATTATCAAACGAATGTGGAGGGAATCTTCGCTGCAGGCAATGTACTCCAGGTACACGACCTGGTAGACTTTGTTTCCCTAGAAGCCGAGAACATGGCAGAAGCAGTTGGTACATACATAAAGGAGCAGGAGCTTACAAAATGTAGTCTAAAGGTTAAAACAGATGATAACATCGTCTACACTGTTCCGCAACTCATTAGTGCTACCCGGGATTTTAAATTATTCTTTCGTGTAAGAAGGCCGATGAAGGACTGCGAAATACAGGTTAAGCAGAATAATAAGATCATAAAGACAATAAAGCAGAAAAAAGCATTACCGGCTGAAATGATACAAATACCGATTTCCTGTAAGCAGTTGACTTCAGATGCAGATTTGGAGGTAGTGATTCAATGCTAAAAGAATATACTTGTATTATGTGCCCAAGAGGCTGTGATATTTGTGCTCAGCTTGAGAACGAAGAAATTCTATTCATCGAAGGAGCCAGCTGTCAAAAAGGAACGGACTACGTAAAGCAGGAGCTAACCGACCCAAGACGAAACATAGCAACTTCTGTGCTGGTGGAGAATGGTACCCTTCCAATCGTCAGTGTGAAGTTGGATTCACAAATACCAAAGAACAAGATATTTGAGACGATGGAGGTGATTAAAAGGTTCAAAGTCCAGGCACCGGTTATGATTGGACAGGTTTTAATCGAAAATATTTTGGATCTAAATTGTAATGTAGTGGCTACAAATAAAGTAGAGCGTAATGCTAAATCCCTTTGACTTTAATAAAAGAAACAGAATTCATGTACTCATAACAAGATGATATAGCAAAGACAGACCTAGATGTCGGTAAAGGTTTCCCTTTACCTCACGTCAAAGGTCTGTTTTTTCGTAAAAGAATTTTTATGAATTATTTGGCTTCGTTGATATGTCTTATGATGCATGTGAAGAAAAAATAAACAATAATTAAAATGGTTTATTTATATGTAGACAATAATGCAATAAAGCTGTATAATGAGTATTAACAAATCCATGGAGGAGTAATATGGAGCATATAAATTATTCTACGCATTCATCAGTTGAAGAGCTTGTAATGGGGTATAAAGAAAAAAAGGATACTTATCAATGTGTTTTTTGCGGTAAGGAATTTGAAAAAGGTCATATATTCACTCTGAATGATAAAATGTATGATGCATACGGTATGGTAAATCAACACCATATCGTGGAACATGGTATTACAGTAGATTATTTATTAAGTCAGGAACCTGCGCAAATTGGTATTTCGGAGGTGCAACAACAAATTTTAAGGTTGATGTCTAGTGGTAAAGATGATAAAACAATAGCTCAGATCGTTGGTATCGCTCAATCTACTGTCAGAAACCATCGGTTTAAACTGAGAGAAAAAGAGAAGCAGGCAAAGCTTTTTCTTGCACTTATGAAATCCTTGGAAGAAAAGACAAAACGTTCCATCAGCCAGACGGATAGTGGTATGATCGAAGAAGTTCATCAGTCGGCTACCATGGTTGATGACAGATATAATATTACTAGTGAAGACAGCGAAAAGACAATAAAGGCATATATGAACGAGGCTGGTGCAATTACTAATTTTCCGGCAAAGGAAAAGAAAAAGATTATTCTGTTAAGAGAAATCATGAAGAATTTTAAACATAACCAGGAGTATAATGAAAATGAAGTCAATAGAATATTAGGTAGAATATATAGTGACTATCCAACGATTCGCAGAGCATTAATTGAGTATGGCTTCCTGGAACGATCAAATGACTGTAGTATTTATAGAGTAAAAGAATAATTGAGCAGGTGAGAAAATGGAGAAAAAGTGGTTAAAAAACTATTTAAATGAGGAGGGAAGATTAATATCATTTCCATCAAAAAGAAAATTAAAGATTGCATCTATGTTTTATATTGCATCAAGAATCGATGCCGGAGTGCAGTTTTCTGA
>JAEZLZ010000005.1 GCA_023415055.1 Bacillota bacterium
TCACAGTACCGTCTAACGGTACACGTTCACCAGGCTTGATCATGATGATATCTCCGACTGCAACCTGTTCCGGTGAAACAACACGGATATTCTCCCCATCCATGATATTGGCATAATCCGGACGGATATCCATCAGACCGGTAATGTTCTTCTTTGATTTGTTGACTGCCCTATCCTGAAGCAGTTCTCCGATACTGTAAAATACCAATACCGCAATAGCCTCTATCTGCTCTCCGATCATAAAAGCTCCAAGTGACGCAATACTCATCAGAAAATTTTCATCAAACACCTGACCCTTTAGAATATTCTTCCCAGCCGATAATAGTATCTCATAGCCGGCAAGAAGATAGGCGACGAGCAGGAAAGCCAACCTTATCGAGGAAGGTGTCTTTAATACAAATAATACCGCTATAATCGTTACTGCGATTCCCAATCGGAGAAGATACCTCATCAGTTCTCCCGATTCACTTTCTCCCTTATCGGGATGGGAATGAGTATGATCACCATCTTTTTCTGCAGACAAATCACGAACATTGATGGATGGCTCATGTGCGGCAACGATATGCTTCACAGTAGCAGTGATATCTGCATCTGCCATGTTCGACCCAACGATCAACTTATTATTCAGAAGATTAAGATTAACCTCTCCTACATTAGGCAGAGCCTTGATCTCTTCTTCTATCTTTGCAGCGCAATTCGCACAGCATAAACCGTCTAGAATATATTCCTTCTTATTACTCATATTATTCCTCCAACCTACCGTCTCACGGCTTTTTTACAATTACTATTTCTCCCTGATATGCTCTAATCCAATTTCAAGAATATCCTTTACATGTTCATCCAGTAAGGAATAGTATACTATCTTTCCGTCTTTACGATACTTTACCAGCTTCTCCTGTCGCAGAGTCTTAAGTTGGTGAGAAATTGCCGACTTTGTCATATTGAGAAGTACAGCCAGATCACAGACACACATCTCATGACGATCCAGTGCCCATAATATCTTAATCCTAGTACTATCACCAAATACTTTAAAGAAGTCAGCTAAATCATATAACAGTTCTTCCTCCGGCATGATCTGACGTACCTCCTCGACTGCTTCCGAGTGAATTACGTCACAATCGCAAAAAACAGCTTTGCTATCCTGGTTGTTCATTCCAATTCTCCTCCTGTATAGGAAATATTTAATATATAGTTGATTTTGTTAGTCAAACAGTTGATCAGTTGAGTAATCGTTCAACTGTTTGATTGTATTATATTCCAATTCTTTCATAATTGCAACTACTTTTTGTTTCTTATTGACAAATGAATCAATGCAAATTATAATCATAGTATTTATATGGGAATTATTAGATTTAAATTAAAGAGGAGATCTTCCATGAAGGAATTACAAGAAAAATATCAAGAACTAAAAGAGTTATTATCAAGTATGGGCAGTGTCGTTGTCGCTTTTTCAGGCGGGGTGGACTCTACCTTCCTACTGTATGCAGCCAAGGAAGCTTTAGGGGATAAAGTGATTGCTGTTACGGCACAATCTCTCAGCTTTCCAAAGAGAGAGCTGGAGGAGGCAAAGGCATTTGCATCCTCCAACCAAATCGAGCATATCATCGTAGATTCTGAGGAACTGGATATCGACGGTTTCTCTGAAAATCCGAAGAACCGCTGTTATCTTTGTAAGACAGAGCTGTTCACCAAAATCAGTGAGGTAGCCAAGGAGAAAGGCTTTCAAGCAGTTGCAGAGGCCTCCAATTCTGATGACAACGTTGATTATCGTCCGGGACTGATTGCTGTAAAGGAACTTGGAGTTTATAGTCCGTTACGGCATGTGGAACTTACCAAATCGGAGATTCGCAGATTATCCAAGGAGCATGGATTACCGACCTGGAACAAACCCTCCTTCGCATGTCTATCCTCACGTTTTCCTTATGGAGAGAGTATCACTCCAAAACGGTTGAAGATGATTGATCAGGCAGAGCAATATCTCTTAGATCTGGGAATCTGGCAGGTGCGAGTTCGCATCCATGATAACCTGGCAAGAATTGAGGTCGATGAGGATGGGTTTAAAACCTTTGCGGATCCACAGCTGCGCAGACAGATCTATAATGAGTTCAAAAAGATCGGCTTCACCTATGTCTCTCTTGACTTAATCGGTTATCGAACCGGCAGTATGAATGAGACACTTACAGTGAATGAAATGAATTATGGAAAGGCAACCATAGAATGATAAAATCCCCGCATGCAAGGTTCTTTGTTGTACCGAACCTAACAGCGGGGATTTATTTAATACCATTGCTTTTAATACATTGACATACTTCGGTATTTCTCCTGTTTCAGCCTGATCACAAAGAATACGGAGCGGAACAGCCAATCAATGGTCATCGCAATCCAGACTCCAAGAACACCGAGATGTAATATAAAAACCATAAAATAACTGAAGCCGATTCTCCATACCCACATCGAGATCATGGAGATCCACATAGTGAACTTTACGTCATTGGCTGCACGAAGTGCATTCGGCAAGGAAAAGGACAACGGCCATATCAAAGTAGCAAGAATACAATGATAGATCATCAGCTCCGAAGAAATCCTGGCTGTCTCCTCTGATAAATTATATAACTTCAGAATTAGCGGTATCATAAAGATCAGGATACCATTCATTACAGCCATACTTACATATGCGAAACGCATTAATCGGAAGGTATAGTGCTTGACTCCATTAAAATCCCTTGCGCCGACACATTGTCCGACCACTGTAATTAAGGCCATACCAATGGCTGCTCCGGGAAGCACACCGAGTCCTCCGACCGTATTTGCAATCGCATTGGCAGTGATAGCGGATGTTCCCAGCCCCGCCACTATACCCTGAACCAGTATCTTTCCGATTTGAAAAGCACTGTTTTCCAATCCGTTCGGTATTCCGATCTTCAGTATTCGATTAATCATGGACGGATCGATCCGAAAGGTTTTAATTGATTCAAAATGGATCACATGCTTTTTATTCAACAATAATATGTACATGATAGCCGCTGCAAAGATTCTGGAGATCAGGGTTGCAATTGCGGCTCCTGCCACTCCCATCGAGAATCCAAAAATCAAGATTGCATTACCGACGATGTTGATAAGGTTCATAATCAGCGCAGTAATCATTGACACCTTGGAATTACCCATGGAACGAAATAATGCCGCACAGGCATTATAGATTGCAATGACCGGGAAGGAAAGAGCAGTGTAAAATAAATAGGTTCTTGCATTCTCCATAACATCACTGTTAACATTACCAAATAGCATGATCAATATCGTTTTGCCAAACAACAGTGACAGCGCCATTAATATCAAAGATAATGCCAGAATAGACACAAGTAGTTGCTCTCCGGCCTTGCAGGCTAAGCTTTCCTTCTTCTGCCCTAGAAACTGTGCAGATACAACCGCTCCACCGGTTGCCATTGCACCAAACAGTCCGATCAGTAATACATTCACGGTATCGACTAAGGATACTCCGGATACAGCTGCTTCTCCAACTCTCGCTACCATCATACTGTCAGCCATACCAACAGTAACCGCAAGCAGCTGTTCAATAATCAATGGTATGATAAGCCTAGTTAAATCTTTTTTTGTAAACATCACATCGCCTCATTATGCTTAATTTCATCAGGAAGTTATCGATATTGAAATGTATTCCTTATACATAAGAATGGGGACTACCTCTTCTAGCAAGCAGGTTGCCCCCATATTGTTTCTTTTTATTAAACATCCTGAATAATTATTTCTTCCAACTTAATCAAGTTTACCATATGACTTTTGGAAAAGCAAGGCAGAAAATTATCACTAAAGTTTTCGTAATATATGTTCCGAGGCATTTGTCAGGATTCATTACATCACCATATTTTGTGGCTGTCTATTCATTCTTTGACCGGACACTTCCAGATAAAATGCAGCTGTAGCCGCACTGATGTAAGGAGAAAGCCACAGGAAACCTATGCCGCAGGTAAAGAGTGAAAGGATCGCCCAGCCAATAAAGCTAAGGTGCAGGCAGAATAAGCGCCCCTTATTACCCTGCATCATAGATTTTGACTGTCGGATCGCTTCCATGATATCTATGGATGGATTGTCATCCATAATATAAAAAGCCATAGAATAACGGTAAGCTGCTATAATACCTGGAATAACAAGTAGCAGTGACCATAAAGCAACAAAGATAACGGTAACGATGCGCAGCCCTAATGCCTTACCGAATAGATTAAACTGTGAAAACAAATCCGAAAATTGAGGATTCGTACCCTTAATCAGATTCTTATTAAAGCGGCAGTAACCCAGTTCAATCACTCCACCAATGATTAGGGTGATAAGAGCCCAAAGTAACATCAGTGAAATAACAGAAATGACCCCAATTAATAATACTCTTCCCCAGCCGGTGGATATAAAATCAAAAAAGCCTTTCAGATTATCCCCCGAAGAACCGCTATGGCCTCTTCCACCTCCGCCACCTCCGTAACCTCCTCTGGATCCGGCTCCTAATATGGTAGCCACCAACCCTGTTACGATCGCCAGAAGCCATTTACCTCTGAGTGCTTCACGGGCAATCCTGCGAAAATCCCCTGCATATAACATTCTATTCCCTCCCTGTGATAGATGAAAAAATTCGTTGTTCTTCAAGGAACATAATAACATTCAAATGCTCTGAATTTCAACATAAAATCCGTATTCTAATGCTTTTAATCAATCTCTAATGGTTGGCAGTCACTTCCATTCTGGTGGCATCCATCTGACTGATACGATATTCATGATACACCTCAAAAAGATAAACATAGAAAACCAATGAGAGTATCATCATCACTGCCATCAGAAGAAAATACCCAACAGTAAATATATGTCCCGATGCCGCTTCATCATAATAAAAAGCAAAATAGATGATCTCAGGGATAAAAAGCAAAAGTATTCCGACAAATAATCGAATATAATTTTTTGTCCCTGCCTTAGCCCCTAAGTTCAAGCTATGTATCACACCGGTGTTTTCTAAAAACATTGCCGGAATCCAAAGCAGCAGAAAGGGCATCGGTATCAATATCAAGAGTACACTTACAATCGATATGATCAACATAAGCGCAACCGGCGAAGTAGTACCGTTCATTACTGTCATCATTGTAATCGGTATCGTTAAGATACCTAATAACATGGATGCAGCAAATACCATTGCTGTAATTAGCAGCATCGCGAGCAATACTCTTACGAAATAAATCTTTATTCCGGGGAAAAATGCTGAGAATGAAGTCCTTCCTGAAAAAGTTGCCTCTCGAACTGCATTTCCGATTCCGGAGGTGAAGAACAAACTGATAATAAAAATCAGGAGAGATGCCAGGAATAGTTTACCCAGTATCATCAGATACGATACCAACGCAAATTCCGGTTCAGAAACATCCGTTATCGTATTCATATTATTCGGATATAAAAGTATGAGAATTACTACATTAATTACCATACTGGCTCCGTAGATCAGATAGATCGCCGGATTATTCTTTATGATTTGTAATGTCTTTTTTAACACAATTATCCCCCTCATCTGTCATACAGCGTTTTGTCGGCTGCATGGATATGTATCAGAAAATACATACTACTATTTTAAGTTAGTGTAGCATTATTTTTTTCATTTTTCAATATTTTCAATTTTACCATAATTTCTCGATCGATATATGCTAGTTAAATCTCTCGTGCTATAATAGTTCCATATGACTTAATATATTTTATGACAAAGAAAGCACAATTATAATTCTGAGGTGATATCGATCATGGAAAAAATAAAATTTGAACAATGTCCGTATTGTAAAAGCACTAATATCGCTGTCGGATATCAGCTCGGTGCGGGGCAGATGTTCGCAGATTTATATGCCTATCAATCAAGCGCTGATTGTTCCAGTATAGAACATCTTATCTGCAAGGACTGTAACAGCATCCTCCATTCAAGGGTAACAAAGACCCAGATGTTTCATCCATACACGCTTGCCAGGCAGGAGGAATTATATGATTATATTGAACGTAACGGAATTCTTCTCTGTAATGCAAATGAAAATCTGCCTTCCTTATGCAGTCTCGGATACGAGATGGAAAATATCATAGGACTCATTGAGCTACATAAAGTGTTTTATTGTAAGGCCTATAAAAAGCGCTCCACTTATCTGTCTGTAAAAGCTTATCAATTACTGAAGCGCTGCAGATCTGCTAAGGAGCTAACTCCTGAGGCGAAGGATATCTATCAAGCAATGAATAAGTTCGAATATGTTGATCGGGACGAATTCAGGCAAAGCTTTTCCATGGATAAGAAGACTTTCGATAAAGCCTTTGACCTTTTACTTGAGAATCTTTATATCACTGCTTTTGCCGGAAAAAGGTTGAATTCAAGCTGGTACACCTATCTCTATTGCAGTGCACAACGTTTTGAGAAGGAGATCTCCGGTCTTCATTATAATGGGGATCCCAGGGAAGCACTTCGGACGCTTGTAGGACGTAATATGAGTGAAAGGGATTTCATTAACCTCATTAAATGATAAGCTGGCGCCCGTCGTGCGCAGTGCAAAGGAGAGGATAACAGGCAATCGACTGTTATCCTCTCTTTCTATTCATCTAGGCGTGTTAGGGACTCTTTTTTCATCCATTATTTGCTAATATCGTATATTTCTCTATAAGCTTTATTTTGTCTACAGTCCAGAAAATCTCTGTAAGGCTTTCCGTCCGCATACTTCCATAAGGTTATAAAGGTT
This sequence comes from Bacillota bacterium, assembly GCA_023415055.1. GTDB lineage: Bacteria > Bacillota > Clostridia > Lachnospirales > Lachnospiraceae > Mobilitalea. The sequence continues at coordinate 6,750 of JAEZLZ010000005.1, forward strand.
GGTTCCACTTCAATAATAACTTGATTGATCAAGTGGGTATAGGCATCATAGGATCCTCTAAAGTACCTTTTATATACTTCACAAAATTCCGGGTTATCATCGGAGTGTCCAATGATCTTTGCGATCCCTTCCATCTGGATATTATCCATGCAAAGTGCTACATTTTGATTCATCAGCATTTGCTGAGTTTTTAAAATTCGTTTATCCGTCTGAAAATATATTTTATGATCCTCCATTATGATACAGCTCATATTTCTGGCTGTCACTCTATCCTCAGAGCTGGTAGCCAACACCATTACCTTATTGCTCCCCAATTGATTAAAAACCTCTTCCATTACTACGCTATAATTTAAATCCACACGAGTCCTCCATTCGACAACTAATTTATTTGCTCAGGCTTTGATACAACTCTGGCATTATGCGTGATTATTTTCTTCACTTTTCTATATTATCTTAACTTGCCACCATGAAAGACTAATTCATAAATCTTTACCGACCGGCAATAAATTTCTTCATGCCCCTGGAACCACTCGAAGTTACCAGTAGAATAACAATGATAGGTGTAATCGCCGCTTTGATAGAGTACGGGGCCTCTGTAGGGTGCTTCTTTTGTAATATGACGTAAGGCTTCCTTCAAAAAATCTCCCGAAAAATTATCTCCCAGTAACCGTCCTGTATAATTCATACACCAAACAGGTTTTCCCTGATACCAGACTGCTTCTTCTCCGCCAAATTGCTCCGCACCTATATAGGTATCAATATACAGATAATCCCCATCACTAAAATGCAGATCCTGGGACTGAGGTCTGGAGGGGGCTGATCTTTGCCCATGCGCTGAGTAGGTTGATGTCTTAGCTTTCAATAAAAAATCTATTATTTCTTCTGTATCAGTTTTGTCTGTCATAATGTTTGAAAGAAAATAATCGCTTTCTTCCTCTTTTACAAGCCGATCAATACTAATCTTGAAGGTGTTACTTAACTTAATAAGATTATCAATGTCAGGGTATCCCTGACCCAGCTCCCATTTTGTAACTGCCTGTCTTGATATTCCGATAATTTCTCCCAGTGCTTCCTGAGAAAGCCCTCTTTCTCTTCTTAAAATTGCTAATTTATCTTTAAAGTCCATGCTTACCCCTTTCTTCAAAATCAAATAAATATTTGTAATCGGCGCCTTTACATTCCCTCATCTGATGAAATCATCATATCATATTTAACTTCCTGTATCTACCAACCATTTAGAACTATATCCGCAATTATAGGTTGCCATTAAAACTCCATAGTTTCGATTTTGCTGATACTTTCAATGGATAAAAATCCCTAGTTGTGTTTCCGGCTTTACATATGACCTTCGAAAAAAAGGGCATTCGTACAAATGGTCCCTACCATTTTCGAATGCCCTTACATATAAATCATTTTTTTTATATTCTATTTAACTCCATTATCTTATATCAATTTACACTATTACGACATGATGTCTGCCATCATCCTTTAGCTTGATTCGATTGCCTTTGATTCTCTCTCCATCAACGTTTAGCTCAGCCGTCACCAAAGTTCCTTTGCTTCGACTCTCTACCCTGATCTCATAGACCGAGGACCCATATCGATATTCCACTGTAAATACTCCAAAGCTTGCCGGGGTTGCCGGACTTATGACCAGCTCATCCATTTCTTTATTCAAACCAAGGAACCAGCATACCAGCCCCTGATACATCCAGCCTGCCGAGCCGGTATACCAGCTCCAGCCGCCTCGCCCTGTATAAGGAGGGCTTAAAGAAATATCCGCAATCATGACATAAGGCTCCTTCTCATAGACCAAGGCTTCTCTTTTGTTCCTCGTGATATGAATCGGATTCAGCATCGTAAACAAGGTATGCGCCATATCATACTCTCCAAGCATTGCCGTAGCAATGGCCAGCCAGACGGCAGCATGGGTATACTGACCTCCGTTTTCCCTTATTCCCGGATAATAGTTCTTGATATAACCGGGATTCTTATGTGTTTTATTAAAAGGTGGCATGAGGAGCAACGAGATGGAATCCTCTTCCCGCACCAGATAGCGCCAAGCCGATTGCATGGCAGCTCTCGCACGTTCCTTATCAGCTCCCTGCGATATCACACTCCAGGATTGGCTGATGGAATCGATTCTACATTCATCATTCTCTTTCGAACCTAGCTTTGTTCCGTCATCATAGAAGGCTCTGAGGTACCATGACCCATCCCAGGTATGCTCTTCGATATTTTTGATTAGAAGCTCACGCTTTTGCTCCAGCTCCAAGGCATACTCCTGATCCCCCTCCTGTCTGCACAGAGGAATGAAATCACCAAGCAATGTGTAGAGAAACCATCCAAGCCATACGCTCTCCCCTGCTCCATCCTTTCCTACCTCATTCATACCGTCATTCCAATCTCCGCCCCCCATCAAGGGTAGTCCATGAACGCCGAAGCGGGTCCAGAGAATTGTTCTTTTGCAATGCTCGTACACAGTGGCAGATACCTCAGATACCTCCGGTGTAAACATGATATCATGTTGATCTTCTTCCAAAAGCGGTCCTTTAATAAAGGGTACTTCCTCCTTCAATATACTATCATCTCCGGTGCACCTGATATATGCTGCTGTTGCATAGGGTAGCCATAATAGATCGTCCGAGATTCTCGTCCGTACACCAACTCCCATTGGCGGATGCCACCAATGCTGTACATCACCCTCTTCAAACTGTCTGCTGCAGGCAATGATGATCTGATTTCGAAGAGCCTCCGGCTTTGTGAATCTTAATGACAGTGTATCCTGAAGTTGATCCCGGTAGCCGTAGGCGCCTCCGCATTGATAAAAGGCCGCTCTCGCATTGATTCTGCAGGATATAGTCTGATATAAGAGCCATCCGTTCACCAGATAATCAATGGCCTTATCACTAGTCTTAACTCGTATCGTACCAAGGATATTATCCCAATATTCCCTGACTCTCGCGAACTCCTGTGAGACTTGATTCACATCCTTATATTTATAGCGGAGGATCTGTATCTCCTGTGTACTGCTGCTCTGCCCCAAAGCGAAGATCACCGTCTTGCTTTCCATTGGTGCCAGAGCTACAGACACCTGAATCGCACCGCAGGGGTCATAACATACACCGGTGTGATTGGACAGAATACTGTCTACTCCCTGTGGGTTATAGATAGATCCCTTTGGTCCGAGAAACTCCTGACGGTCTCCGGTATATCTCTTAATCATCTCACTGGAGAAGAGAAAAGCCCGCTGGTTCTGAAAATGAAAGGAATAGATATTCTGTGCGGTAAGGTATTCATGTTCGTTATTATAGCCGGTTAGAATATAGGGACCAGTGTGCTCCCTCTGAGTTCCCAGAACCCATTCTACATAATAAGTAAGACTCAGATATTTAACCTTGTTCGAATGATTGGTAAGCTTCAATTCCCAGAGCTTAACCGGCTCCTCCACCGGGACAAAGACCGTAAGCTCCTGCCCGATCTCCATCTCGTTGTGAAGGAATCTAGTATATCCTATCCCATGCCTTACCCGATACATTCCCCGATTCGTCTTACCTAAAGAGATTGGTGTCATCGTCTCTCCCGTTACCTCATCAAAGATGTAGATTACCTCTGAGGGTTTATCCGTAACCGGATCATTGCTCCAGGTGGTTATCTTATTCTCTCTGCTATTACCTGCAAAGCTAAATCCTGCCCCTGCTTCCGAAATCGTGAAGCCAAAATTCTTATTGGCAATTACATTAATCCAGGGAGCCGGAGGCTTGTTCCTTCCCTCCAGAAGAATCTCATATTCTCTTCCTTCCTCTATAAAGCCTCCGAAACCGTTAAAGAATTCGATATTCCGGTTTTCTGTCTTATCCTCTTGTTTGATTGCTGTCCCAGAATCCAATTCATGTGCCTCCTTAAACTATTTATTCTTCGACCAACTCGCTGAACTTCTCCAGTACATTTCTAAAATAAATTCCTGTCTTATTGGAAATCACTACTTTGGCCACGGTCATAAGTAAATCAATCTCCGCCGGGATCATCTGATAGGAATGTAACAGGAAAAGGCTCGGTCTGGAATTATCCGAATCATATACCCTAAGTGAGCTGGTCAAATCATTGATCAGATCATCCAACTCTTGCAAATAGCCATGCTTTGTATCACTTAAGATGACCAGATCAAGAACAATACGGTTTAGCTTCATATATTCATATGCCTTTAAAACCTCACGTATCATCTCAGCCTCTCCGATTGACTTTACACAAAGAAGCAGTATGGGATTATCTCCCGATATGCCAAACTTCCATAGGAAACTTTGATTTTTATAATTTCTTCTGATGTTCTCATAAGGTCCCCTGTAATGTCTTGCCGGATAGAAGATCGGACTGATCAGATTCTGAAAGGCATTGATCTGAGCTCTGGTTATCTCCAGATATTTGAGTTCTATCTCTGTCTGAAGCTTGAACTTCTCCAAGATATCATCAATATGATAAGGCTTACCAAGCTCATCTCCGATCGCAATTGCTTCCTCCCTGTTTTCGCAGACTCCTGTGATAAAGGAGACACATGCACATTCACCTGCTTTGATATCTAGTAAAATTCGCAGACTCATAATCGGATCATTACAAAATCCTGCCTGATTGGAAAGCGGTATGCTGTCCACTACCTTCTCCGGATTCTCGGAAGTATTATTTCTTCCGAGGAAGCGCAAACGATCATTTTCATATTCGATCCGTTTTCTTGGTTTTGCTCCGGTTCGGATCATATGCAGTATATAAGGATAAGCTTCTTTTTTTCCGCTTCTTCTCTTCGAAAGAAAGATTCCCTGGTCCTCTAAGAACTCACTCTCAATGAACAGCTTATTAAAGGCAGGATGGCTTAACTCAGCCAGGTTGGTGTCTCCTACCACCTCCAGATAGCTGGTAAGCTCGATTACTTTATCCTCCTTGCTGTGATTGGTTAGTGTAATCTTACGTATTTCAATATCGTGATTGGCGTCCAGACTGATCACTGTTTTGGTCGATACTTCCCCATCCCTTCGGATAATCTCTGTCTGATGCGGTGAGAAAATAACCTGATATTTATCCGGTTCTGTTTTTGTCGGATGATATGCGCTACTCCATAGCTGTCCGCTTCCCAAATCCTTGATATAGATATAATTACCGGAATTGGCATAAGGATCTGCTCTAAAACGATAAAGCATCATATCCTTATAGCTAGAGAATCCGTCTCCATCAGAAGTGATAAGCAACGAGTACTTATTGTTGGAGAGGTAGTTCGTGATCGGCTGCCTGGGAGCGACGCTATTGACATAACGATTACTGTATATCTCTTCCCTAAAATAGACACGGCTGATCTTGATCGTATAGCCTCGTTTTGCAATTGAAATCAGGTGACTATATCTCTTCTCCTCCAATAGTGATTCGGTAGCCTTCACCATCGCTTCGGAGTGAAAGCGGTTTCGCATAACTCCGTGATTAATAAAATTATTGATTGCTACCAGATTCATACCTTGATGATGTGTCATAAAAGATCTTACGATACAGTAAGGTGTCATCTCAACGGAATCCGGACTGTTATAGTCAATTGCCTCATAGAAGCCGTAGTTGCCGTACATTCCGAGTGTCTTAAGCTGTCTTAAATTTGAGAACGCCTCCTCCTTTGCATATTCCAGCGCAAGCATTGTAGCATAAGGCGTCACTACCATTGAATTTCTCCGAACCGGAGACAGTCTCAGCTTGGGAACACCGAAGGCTTTATATTGATAGTTCCCGTTTAAGTCAAAGCGGTAATACTGTGATTCTGAAATACCCCATGGAATTCCAGTCTCATTGGCATACCGGATTTGCTGCAGCACAGCAGCTTTTGCTGTCTGCGCATATACCGAGTCATCATATTCCTTCAAGACCAGATTGGGCATCAGATATTCGAACATTGTCCCGCTCCAGGATACAAAACATGGGATACCTTTCACCATGGTGAGAGGTCTTCCAAGCTTATTCCAATGCTTCTGGGATATTTCTCCTGTTGCAATAGCAAGGAAACTGGTCAACGCCGATTCGGATGCCATCAGATCATAACAACCTGCATCCAAGGTATGCGAGGATACATGATAGCCGATATGAAACAGCATACGCTTTTCGTCAAACAGAAAACGAAAATCGGCATTGCAAAGAAGGCAGTCTATCTTACAGCTTAGTTGATTGATCCGTTCTACGATAGCCTTGGCATATTTATTTCCTTTTCGCGCCAGCTGCATCAGACTCGGCTGTTGTTCAAAGCTTTCTCCCTTTAATTTAAGAGTCGCTGCTTCTACGACGATATCTTCGATCATCACGGTTAGCTCCTTGATCCAGCGTGAGTCCTCTGATTCTTTCCTCTCTCTGCCCTGAAGCTCGTCCCAGAAATCTGTGATATCCTCAATAAATTCTCCAATGGTGGAATAATGATCCTTCATGGTCCCATCATAACGGCTTAATATCATGGTCTTCTTTAACTCGGTTACAAGATTGCCCGGAAGCACCGGATGATCCAGTTGCTCGAGAAGTCCTTGCTTTAGCGCTACCAAATGCCCAAAGAAATTACCGCTGTCTACGGTGGATATATAAGCTGGGCTTAGTACCTCCAGATTTTTAATATTGTACCAATTATAAGGATGACCCTTCCATTTGGCCAGCTTATGAACTGTCTCCAGCAGATTCTCAACCGAAGTAAGCGTTGCTCCCAAGGTCTCAAAACCCAGATCTCTAGCCGTAAGAATGGAAAGAAACTGCAAACCGATGTTCGTCGGAGAAGTTTTATCACTGATTTTTTCAACCCGGGAGATCTGGAAGCTATCCGGACAAAGCCAGTTATTTTCCTTTGTGGAAAGCTCTTTAAAGAACATCCAGGTTCTTCGGGATACATCCAGCAACAGTTCCCGATCTTCCGCTCGAAGCTCTTCTTCCTTCTTCTCCTTTGGCTGGCTGATACGGTATGACAGATAAAAAGCCATGCCCCAGCTAAGAACTACGACAAGATACAAAAGTCTCCCCAGCGGAGGTACTTCCCTATAAAATTCCAGCAGCAATACCAGCAGTGCAGCGCCACAGGAACTGATCATTGTAAGAAAATATCCCTTCACCGTATTAATAATTGAGGAATCAACTGCCTCCGCCGTATTCCAGCGCAGCAGATTCCGTTTACTTATGAACAAGCGAAAAAGGGTTCGAAGCATTGCATCTGTAGCGATATACGCACGGTAAGGCGTAATAACAAACTCAAGGTATGCTCTCTGGAACATAATGCCAAGTTCCTTCCAAAGTCCCTTATATACGAAAGCAAGCTTTGGACGCAAAAGCTTCTGTTTGATCAGGCTCATCACAAGTACGATCAATTGAAAGGCGTCACTGAAGAAGATCAGTGGTACCCATAAAAAAGAGGTTCGTGGCATTAGTATCAGATTGAATATAATAAACAGCACCTTACTGAGTGGAACAAGGCTGCGCCTCAGATTATCGAATATCTTCCATTTGGCGAGTCCACAGAGATTTCTCCCTTTTACCACCCTGTTTCTGAACAGCCAGGGAAAGAGCTGCCAATCACCGCGGATCCATCGGTGTTCACGCTTCGCATATGCTACGACACTGTTCGGAAAGCTATCCATTACCTTGGCGCTGCTGGAAAATGCAGTTCGTGCAAAACAGCTTTCCAGAAGATCATGACTCAGTACCTTATTCTCCGGAATTACATTGTGCAACAGTTGATGAAACGCATGTACATCATAGATTCCTTTGCCGATATAGATTCCTTCTCCGAAGACATCCTGATAGATATCTGAAATGGCAGTCGAATAATAAACCAAACCTGACTGGCCAGTGAAAATCTCCGCAAAACGACTTCCGCTTCGGTCAACGATATGGTTTCTCACTGAAGGCTGTATGATAACATAGCCATCCTTTACCTTATTCGTATCAGGATCAATGACCGGTTGATTCATGGGATGATCAATCAAGCCCACCAGCTTAGCTGCATTATCTCGGATTAAGTCGGTATCGGCATCCAGAGTGATTACGTACCGAAAGGAGGATAATAACTCCGGTTCACAGATAATAGTAGAAAAGCTAGTCTCTTCTTTTTTATACCCATTCAGCAGATAATTAAACTCTTCCAGCTTACCTCTCTTGCGTTCCCAGCCCATATAGCATTTTTCAGAGGCATTCCACTTTCGGTACCGAATGAACAGAGAAAAAACGGGATACTTTGAGGGATACAGCTTATTCAATTCCTCCAACCTGCAGATGAGCGCCTCTTCAATCTCCTTATCCTCTGGCAAAAACTGCTCCGATGCATCCTTATAATCTGCCAATAGTGCAAAATACAGATTCGTCTGACGGTTCGCCAGAAAATGCTTCAGTAGACGATTGAGGTAAGCAACCCCCTGTTCCTTCGAGGATATGATCACCGGCATCACGATAAAGGTACGTGCAGAATCCGGTATCTCGGTTAAATAATCCATGGAAGGAATCTTCTTTACAAGAATTCTTCTGGTAAAGATAAAATTCATAATCTCCAGAGCAATACCAATAAGCAGCGGTAATACAATAATAGCAAGAAGAAAATAAGTAAAAACCGTTCTTTGTACCAGATAATTACTGCACGTATACAGAAGTAAAGCGATGATTGCAAAAAGAATGATCGATAACGACCCGAAATATACTAAGCCCTTACTGCTTTTCCTATCCAGGTTCATCGGCTCCGGTTTATTGCGTATCTTCGCCTTAAGAATTCGAAAACCTTTGCCTAGAAGGTAAGCTCCGACATGATTGGAACAATTTAGCTGTTCTCTTCCCTCACCTGCAAGTGTAAGACAGGCATCAGCAATTTTCTCTTCTTCAATCTTATATTTTGAAGATAGTTTTACAACGATCTGACGATACATTCCCTTGCTCTCCGGATCCAATCTCGGATATACACCTGACGGATCCTTTTGAAGCCTCGCCTCCAGATAAGAGTAGCTCTCAAAGAAGGCTTCGGTATCGATCTCATTAATTTCCCGCAGGCTTACAATCAAAGCGCGGATATCCGCCTCCAATTGAGCCTCAAGCTTACCTTCACCAAGAAAGATATTCGTCGGTTTCACCCGCTTATCATACTCCCGGAAGTGATGATCCAGATATCTTTGGAGTACTGCTTCGTCGACTGACATATTTTTCAACAGATAAAGCATATGAGAATGGAAGGAGAAGCTTTGTCTGCAGTCTTCCTCCAACTCAACTAACAGTGAGACCGGTTCTATACTCCCCTGCCCCATACTCTGAAGCTTATTGACGAATTTATCCGCCTTTGATTTTACTCGGATGATCTGAATAATCTCCTGAGATAATCCTATGATGCTTTCCAATAAGCAAAAGCCGAACAACTCCGGTAATACCCAAAGCTCTTTATCTGTTAAGGGAATCTCCTCCTGGTATGCATTCAGCATTGTTTGTATATTTTCGTTATTAAGGTGTCCACTACAAAGCTCCACGATGTTTCTTGCTAAGATATAAATACGGGGATAACCCTTATTCTCACCACTGTTCAATATGGGAAGAAGCTCATAGCTTGTCCCGGAAGCGCGGAATTTCTTGATCTCACGATACAGCATCTGAAAATTATCAAATAACCATCGTGCCGCCGGAATAAGTGATATGATATCGGTAGAGCGTTCTGATATATTATCTCGAATCCGATTTAATCTTTTATAAGCAATCTGGTTATTCTTATCCAGAATGGAATTATATCTTGTCAGTTTTATATCCCTATGATTCGAAGCAAGCTCTTTCATCCGCTGCTCCCAATCCTTTGGTCCTAAATCATTCAAAGTCATGTTAATGTCCCTTTCCTGATAATATTGCTTTCTTTTTGACTGCTTTTACTGAGGTAAAGCAGTACGATATTATATTATGCCATTTTTGACATTCTTATTAGTCAGAAAAGAGGAATAAAAAAATCCTACGTAAGAAGTCTTTCTAAACTTCTTCGTAGGATGATTTAATCTTAATCATGCAATAGAGTCTTTCGCCTTTTATGCTCGTACATCTTCGTATCTGCATCCGCCATAATTTTCGTGAAATCTGCGTTGCTGTCCGAGGAAAACTCGCATATTCCGTAGCTGAATTTTAAAGTGATCCCGTCCAGCTTGTCGGAAGCAACTAATTGATAAATTTCTTTCATTCGATAGCTTGCCTGTGCATAATCAAAGTCCTTCAGCAGCAATACAAATTCATCTCCTGCAAATCTTGAAACATAACCATTGTCACCGACTGTTTGCCTTAGAATATCCGAAAAATGTTTTAACGCGATATCTCCAAAGTAATGACCGAAGCTGTCATTCAGTATCTTAAAATTGTCCATGTCAATCATGACGAGACATGATTTTTTATTACTATTTTTCATGATTTCTTTATCAAATTCCTTCTTTAACGATCTACGGTTCATCACACCGGTCAGTTCATCAAAGTTGGCAAGGTATTTTAGTTTATTCTGAGCCAGTGCATTTTTGATTGCCAACTCCAGCTCACATTTGATCTGGTCCATAATTTCCAGATCGTTTTCAGAAAATATATGGTTGATTTTATCAGAGTCTACATTGATTAAACCGATCAACACATTATCAATATAAATCGGTGCTGAGACACTACAAAAGATATCTAACGCATTTATCTTTTTTAAACCTTCGATTGTATTCTTATTGGTATGTACAGTATCAAATTCCCTCGGATTATTAATGATCGCGGTTTCTCTAAATTCGTTAATCTTGTATAGGTAAGCTTCTTCCTTTTTTAAGATTAAGTCCTTCAGCTCACTTCGAAAACCTTTTACCACACGATAATGAAAATTACCGTCCTCCTCCAAAAGGAGTACACTTCCCTTTGTTGCATTCGGAATCATTTCTACGACTGCTTCCAAAGCGACAGAATAAATTTCATCCTCCAGTTCAGCCTTTGATATCTTTTCGCTCGTTTCATGAAGTCTCTTTCTGATCTCCTCCTGGCTTTGCAAAAGTCTTTTATGCTTTCTAAGTAATAAATATTCACCTACAGAGACAGCTGCACTTAATACAAATAAAGCTAGATATATTGATTTATTTATACCCATGTTAACACTCCTATTCATGTCTTTTTAGCTGCCTATTTAACAACAGAAAACGAACGGCTACATCTTCCCATCCGAACTCCTTCGATTAGCCATTAGATTAAAATCACATTCTTTATTGATTTTCTGACACTATCAACTATGCTCTATTCTATCTACGATATCATCTTCCATAAACTCACTAGCTTTTATTATATCACACGGTTTCGTTATTGTAATCAATAAAATGCATCCTTTACGTAGTAATATATAACATATGTATGAATTGTTGATTATGTATCTACTTCTTTCACATCATTTTCCATGATTACTAAATCTTTAACATTCTATTATATGTATTATATATTTTCCAATAGAAAATATCTATGTTATTTTCCATTTTTATAATACATCTCTTTGCCCAGTCTAAATTATCAATAATAATATAGATCCATCTACGGTCATAAACCATATAATATATATAATAGTAAATTCAATGAGGCTAATAATGATAATTCATGTAGTTCAAACCGGAGAGACTCTTTCATCAATTGCAGATTATTATGGTGTATCGATTAGGAGCGTTATGGAAGATAACGGACTTGGCAATCAGGATAATTTAGTTGTAGGTCAATCTTTGGTTATTTCCAAACCGACCTCAGTATATTCGGTAAAAGAAGGGGATACCTTAGGGAATATCGCGGCTCAGAATAATATCTCATTTTTTCAATTATTAGCGAACAATCCGTTTCTTTCTGATCGAGAGTACCTAATACCGGGTGATACCCTGATAATTAATCATGAAAAAAAAGGGAGCATAATATCCCATGGTTTTACGGGTACAAATATTAGTAACAGTACTCTGCAAAAGACACTGCCCTATTTAACCTACCTTTCGATTCTAAACTTTACGGCAACAAAGGAAGGAGAAATTCTCTCCTATTATGATGAAACGGAGATCATCAAACTGTCAAAAGCTTACAGCGTTGTCCCGCTCATGTTCTTAACCACCTTGACTATGCAGGGAGGGGCAAATATTGCAATTGACTTTGACATCATTCTGAATGAAGATTTTCAAGACAGACAAATCACTAATATATTAGATATTTTAAAAACGAAAGGCTATGCCGGTTTGAATCTTTCCCTGCAGTACATCAGCCTGTCAAATATTCAATTTTATGATCGTTACTTCGAGAAAGTAACAAATCGATTGAACGAAGAGGGGTATGAGGTATTTGTAACAATAAACCCCAATATATCTCAAATCAATAATGATATTAGCTTTCAACGCATAGATTATTCTCCGATTAATCTATTGGCTGAAAATATAATTTTTATGAATTACGAATGGTCAAATAATATTAATATCCCGTCTCCAATCAGTTCGATCTATCGCACAGAGCTGTTTTTAAATTTTATCTTAAATTATATTCCTCCGGAAAAAATCATTATCGGTATTGCCACGTTAGGGTATGATTGGGAGCTGCCTTATGTCTCCGGCATTTCAAATATCTATTCTATATCCTATAATAATGCTATCAATCTCGCACAGAATTACGGAGCCACCATTCAGTTTGATATTGTCTCACAAACTCCATATTTTAACTATACTGCGAATGCATATGAAAATCATATCGTTTGGTTTATGGATGCAAGGTCTATCAATGCCACCCTAGACTTAATTTCAAAATACGGCTTAGCGGGAATCAGTATCTGGAATCTTGCAATATTTAATCCTCAACTAATGTTAATTGTAAACGCACAATATGATATTGTAAAAGCTTCTTTAGATTAAACAAAGATATGATAATTCCACTATTATAAAAAGCTAAGTTCCTGTATCAATATTAATAACTATTTTGCTGTAATAACAGTTCAATATCTTGAAAGTATTTATCCTGACATTCCATCATGTTGATATTCTCTGTATCTATGCATGCAGTACCTATTCTTTTAGCATAAATATTAACAAGTTCTAATTCTATGATCTCCTCAGAATAATAAGATACAAATCCAATGTAGCTATTATCCTCATTGATTTCAATCAAATAATGATAATCCATTGCATATTTTGCCAAACAGATAATTACTGATTGATCCATTTCTTTTATTTCTTTTCTTTTTTGATTTTTTAGCGAAAACAACTTTTCTATTTTTCCTGAATACAGCTTATCATCATCATAAGCATATATAACCTCCAGACTAATGATACAAAATCCATCTTCCTCTCCTAATCGATTTACCTTGTTCATCAGAAGATAATGACCATCTATCTGAAGAAGAAAGCCTAAGGTGTATTTGTCAGGCTCATTTGCATCCGTATATACCGAAATCAATGTATCTGTACCTATATAACGTTCGATTCTCTTTCTCATCCCTGGATTCATAAGACACCTCCTATAACTGTATTTGTATGAATAATTCGGACTAAAATACAATTTGTATATAATGTGCCTCTCTTCCTCCATATTATCCACTTGTAGTGCTAACTTTTCCTGGTCACGAACTTTCCTGGCTTAATATTCTAGCATAAGCGATAGAAAACATACTTCAAGAGCTTTCTATTTTCATGAATCAGCAATCCCACCATCAACATAGCTTAGCTATGATTGATGCTGGGATTGCTGCTCAAAGTTTTACTCTATTATTAATACGCTAATATTTCATATCCATCATCTGTAACCAAAACGGTAACTTCCCACTGTGCAGAGTCTTTGCCATCCTTGGTTGTTATTGTCCATCCATTTTCCTGGTTCAGAACTACTTCTGCACTACCTGCGTTGATCATAGGTTCAATCGTAAATACCATCCCGGGAACCAATAACATCTCTGTTCCTCTTTTTGATACATAGCTTACATAAGGTTCCTCATGCATTTCATTTCCAACTCCATGACCGCCGATTTCTTCCACCACATTATATCTATTCCAATGAGCAAAGTCATTGATTGCCTGACCAATATCGCCCAGAAAGTTCCATGCTTTCGTATATTCAAGACCGCTATAAATCGCTTTTCTGGCTACAGCGGCTAATCGTTTCCGTTCATCGCTTACATTACCAAGACAAAACATTCTTGATGAATCCGAGTAATAGCCATTTACTTTTGTTGTAACATCAATATTAACAATATCTCCATCTTTTAGTATAACCTTGTCTGACGGTATTCCATGGCATACTTCATTATTGATAGATATACATACACTTTTCGGAAATCCCTCATAACCAAGAGTCGCCGGACTTCCCCCAAGTTCTATGGTTTTATTATAAACTAGTCGATTAAGCTCTCCCGTGCTCATACCGACTTGGATCTGATCAGCGATATAATCCAGTATCTCAATGTTGACTTTACCGCTTTCTCGAATTCCATCAATTTGCATGGATGATTTGATTATTCTTCGGCTTGGCACGATGCATCCCTGCGATTGATAAGACCTAATTCTTTCATCCAAATTGAAATGGCACGCCTTATATTTCTTACCGCTACCACACCAGCACGAATCGTTTCGTTCTAATTTTTTATACATTTTAGCTTCCTATAAATAATTTACTAAGGAGTCATAGAAATAATTGCTGATTTGTCATAGAGCCTTAACTGCGGCAGGACCTTACGAAACTGACTTGGGGAATAGCCATAAATTTTATGAAATGCCCTTGAAAATGCTTCGTTAGAAGAAAAACCATATTTGATAGCAATATCAATAATCCGATGATCCGTTTCTCTTAAGTCCAGTGCGGCCTTGGTAAGCTTACGGCTTACAACATATTCCTTGAAGGAAATTCCCACCACCTCGTGAAATTTTGCAGAACAATAGTAGGAAGAGTATCCGACGTAATCCGACATCTTTTCCAGCGTAGGGTCATCATGCAGATTTGCTTCTACCCAATTTATCATGTTTTCAATCGTTTTTACTGACAATTCTTTTCACTCCTCGTAAAGCCATTGTATCATGGTAGCAATATTTATTCTTGATAGAAGTTGCGAATTTCATAAAGATATAGACCACCACTTAATCGACTACTATCGTTATATTCCATCGATTTGTCATAAATCAGGTAAATTTCTTAGTTCCTGCATGGAAGCAAGATATCCTTGAAAACGAGTATTTCTTAGTTGGATATCCTCATCACTGACTCCCCGAAAAGCTATTAATTTATTCAGTAAGCTGCGGCCACCATTATTACACTGGATATCCTCGGTAGTTTCTTCAAAGAAGATGCAGATATCCTTACAAAACGTATTCATGTTTATATCTTCTTTATCCTTTGTTATTCTTTTTTTATCCACTGGAAACTCGTCATATAAGTATAAGTTGCAATAAATGCCATCTCAATCGTACGGGGCTTATCTTGATATCAAGAATACATATTTAGTGTTTTTAAAATCTGTACTCATAAACTATACAGCATTTATAACACCCTTTCCGCGTACGTTACTTCCCACTGTTATAAAGTAGTAACTTCTACATTACCTTCACTCCCCGTTATCTTCCATGATAATACTTTATAAATTACCACAACATTTTTTAAATTTCTTTCCACTACCGCAAGGACATGGATCATTTGGGAAGACTTTTTTCGTATTCGTCGTCATCGTTCCATTAATTCCATTTTTAAAAGAAATGGAAGAAATATCCGTTGCTGTTGCATCTAGATCAATATTTATCCCCATTTGTCCTAACTGTTCTCGTCCTTTAGCCAGCATAGTCGCTGCGCGTGAACTTTCAGGAACAATTGTAGTTGTTCTTTGGGTTATTTTTGTCAGACGCATCACTTCATCCGGAGTGCACCCATGATTGCACCATAGTCGAACAGAATTCATAACCTTCATCGCATATCCGATAAATTCATTTGCTTGATCAATATCTTCAAAATCAATGCCATACCTTAGCATGGATGCAAATACAAATTGTACATATTCGTTTGGGTCTCTTTCTTCTCCCTGCTTTCCCATGTCGGTTGCCTGATTATGTAGTTCCTTAATAAAATCTTCCACACATTCATTCACAGTTACACCGACCTTTTGAGCAGCATTCGCAAAGTTAGGCAGAAACTTTTTCTCAATATACCTTCGCATTTCTTTTTCTGCATTGGATATTTCATAATAATTTTCATCCGCATATCGCAGAAACTCCATTTTAGACGGATGATACCTCTGCTTTAAACCTGCATCCTGATAAAGAATACGAAAAGAAGAAGAGCTCACCGATTTATAAAAACGTTCAAGATCTGTTTCTGTTAATTCGCGTTTTGTTCCCTTAAAGAACTGCAACATTTTTTCATGTTCATTCTGATACGAATTCTGAAAGCTACTATGAAGCAAAAAGCCATCCATAGTTGTGCATATGACCGGAACTGAATCTCCAATTAAATGATGTAACGTACATGTACATATAAATTCCGGGGTAAACATCACCGTGTTTTTATAGTATCCATCCACATGGTTATACCCCTTATAATCTAATATATTCTCATATTCAAGTATCAGAGTCAGCAGTTCTGTGACATGTATCACGCCGTATAGGTTTACAGCTGCCATTGCATAGTCTGCTATGATACGCATGTAATTTTTTCTTTTTTGATACACATTATTTTTCGCTAATTCGTTATATCGTTCCAGGCAGCCAAAGTCTTTACATAACTGCAGCAACGCATCATCTGTTTCATAAAAAGCCAGACAATATCCTTCAAAAAGAGTATCATTGCCCAGGACATCTGCCATTAACTCTACTCGCTGTGCTTTCTCAAGCTTAGCCTCTGAAAATTCCAGTTCTTCTATCTTCCTAAATATTTTTAAAGATTCTTTCTCTATTATTGTATCTAATTGGTAGCATATCCTTTTACCAGTTTCATTCTCTATTACAGGAAGCAAATCATCCCTTCCTGCTTTTTCAGCCAACCGGAAATCATTATTTCCTAAAAGTATCTTAACCATCAGCTCATATAATAATTTCACATCCTGCGCTTTGTATAATTTTATATAATTTGCAATTTGATCTCTGCTTTCCCTCATTCTACTCCTATCCATGGAATTGAATAATACTCATCAGCAATACAATCTTCCATTCCCCAGCCAAAACCAGCAAATTCAACAAGAATACTTTTAAGTCTGTCCTTCAAGATCTCGAATATTCTTTCATCATTGCTTGCTGCCACTACGGAGTTTCCATATTCAGAAATTGCTCCCAACCATCCATTGTCGCTTCCATAGCATCTGCAATATATTCTATACTAATAGTTACTTTTTCCATCATAAGCCTCTCCTCTGGCGGTAAATTCATTAGTAGAAATTATTAAATGCCGCACAATCATCCTGCCATTCATCCATATTCTCTTTGATTGTAGTGCAGAGATAATTATATTCTTCTTTTGAAACGTATCCATGTTCATTCATACACTTGTAGAATTTCTTGATACTTGCCGCCGTTGTTTTTATTGTTCCTGGAGTTGACCACATACACTTATGTATGAAGAAATAGCCTAAAAACATATCAATCTTACTACCACAACCTTCCTGCATCTCGAGAGGAGCTTCTCTTAGAAGATAATCATTAATGTAAAACTCTACATTATCCACATGATTACTTATTGTTTTGTGAGTAAGACCAGATTCCATCAAATCTCTTTCAAATATTCCAAGGTAGCCTTTATTTTTTTCTTGCAGCTGCTTGCATTGCATTTCGTATTCTTCGTAGTTCATTGAAATACCCTTTCTTATATCACACAACTCAATCAAATGGTAACTCTTCTACTTTCTTTTTAGTCTTTATATTTTTGTTATCTGATATAACCCCTGCTCTTCCAAATCTATCTTCATACATATCTCTAACCCATATTTTCACAGGAGTCTTCCACTGCTCATTTTTATTTGGTATACTCTTTATTAGACTCTTGGGGTTAAGCCCCATTTCTTTTGCCATTTGGATTTCTTCATCATTAAGCTTACATCTTCTCTTGGTTTCAATCCATAATTCCTTGCTATATGCCATTAAACGTCATATCCTTTTCATATAATGATTTATATTATATCAAACCCTACGTAAATGGTAAACGAAGTGCCATACAAGCTCATCATCAATTACCGCAAAATGTTCTTCTACCTTTTCTTTTAGCTTCACTATAATGCCTGCTAGTTTCAGTTGTTCTACTAATTCATTGCAAATATCTGGGCTACCATAGGAGACATTTTCAGGTTCTGTTGTAATTACAACAATACAGGCACCGGCTTCCTGTCTGCTCTTCACAAGAAATATTAACCGATCAATTTTATCAACCAGAACATAGCAAAATATCGTTTTGCTAAATCTTCTGTTATATATCTTCCAAGAATACGCTCTCCCTGATCAGGACTATACTCATTAATACTCTCGATTGTCTCCTCAAATGGATTTGGGGCTTCGAATGCAATATCAGCTTTTCTTAACTGAGCTTTCAAGGCTTCATTTTTATTTCGAATGGTATTATCCCTTCATCAGTTCTAAGCTTATAATCTCCTGTTCCAATTTTACGTTATTCTGAAGCATATACTCAATCGTATCCTCGTATAATTCCACTTGCTTTAATTCCTGTAATCTTACTATATCATTATCTGTCAAAGGATGTAAGCAATGCTCATACTGTTTCTGTGAAAGTTCAAATTCAGACATACAAAATGTCTTAAATTTGATGCCTGTAATCTCACACAAGTTACGATGAATCCAAAAGCCCCCTGCATCAATATCTCCAAAATGTAAATATTCCACATCCGTATTATTCTCATATACCTTTTTAATAAAATTACGTTGAAAACGGTTTGCATAACCTCCAAGATAAAAAATGACCTCGTCAAAAGCAGAATATCTGAAATAGGAAGTCCTGTTTTCAATCGTCATAAATTTAGTTGTTCCAAGCTTGATACAATCAATTCTTTCAATACATCTGGCATCTAACTCAATACCCTCAGGGAGCACGCTGAAATCTAGTTCTTTTCCATCAATGGATAATATAAAATTACCTTTGATACATAATTTCTGAGGTTCTTTTTTTATTCCAAAGTCAACTAATATCTCATCTGGAAGTTCTTCCGAAGAACAAGGTCTATTTTTATATTTACGCAACATCTGACAGACTGGTATTAAA
>JAEZLZ010000065.1 GCA_023415055.1 Bacillota bacterium
AAGTTCAATATATCATGAAAGGCAGGGACTGTGCCCTGCCTTTTGTAACACCACTTTCTCTATGCTATTTTCAATTATTTATACCTGACATTCCCTTTCAGATGGGAAGGTTATTTTACAATTGAGGTTGAGGATTGAGGTTGAGGTTTCTGTGGAGGTAATGATGGGTAAGAACAAACAATAAAAAAGACCTAAGGAACAGTTTTTCATGTGGCTTAGGTCTTTTTTATATATGATTCATATAAGCGGCTTGGAAAAACCTACAGGAGCCCGCGATAAATCAATTCTCCCTTTCCGCCAAATTCTTTAGTGTAAAACCTACTTCCTGCAGCACTTCAAGCCTTTGTGCTAACTCCAAATTCGCTTTTGACTGTTCCTGTGCAATAGTATTACTTTGTTGGACATTATTTAGTACGGCTTCTACAGAGTTACTGAATCCCTTTAGTTGTTTATCAATTTTGGCAACAGAATTCTTGCTCTCGTCCGCTAATTTACGTATCTCAGATGCGACGACTGCAAAACCCCGTCCACTTTCACCTGCTCTCGAAGCTTCAATTGCTGCGTTTAGTCCCAGCAAATTTGTCTGTTTTGCCACATGTCGTATCGCATCTAATATAACTGTGACATTCTGAACTTCTGCATGAGTTTTACTTGCAATATCAGCCGTTTCTTGGCTGGATGCAGCAAGTTGCTGGGAGGATGCTGCTAATTCTTCTACCGCAGCGGAAGCCTGTTCGATTGATTCATATAGTCTCGAAGCATTTTGTTGTATTTCAATCGATTTTGCCTGCTTATTGCGACGCTCAGCATCCTGAGCTTCTGCTAATCTCACTGCATCATTGATTGCACGCTTGATCGAGACAATACATGTATCAATTACTAAAGTTTTCATATCATATTTATGAGCAATCTCAAAGGTGTTCGTTCCACACACAACCCCCTTGATCCCTCTACCATGTAGTTGTTGCATTAGTTCCTCTTCTTTTTCTACACTACATGGATTGATTAATATACTTACATCTGAAATATGGTAGCTCGTAATAACATCGCCAATTAGCTTTTGTGATGCTATAACTGCAATGCTTTTCACTCCTTCCGATGCAAACTTCTCCACAGGTCTTAAGATATCGTCCGTAGAAAATATAATTTCCGCAACCGGCTTTTTCGTTAATTCATGGATGGAATCCGCGGTTCTGCCACGACAAATAAAAATCTCTACATTCGGGTATTCTTGTGCTATTGAACGGCTCTCGGCCAGAGTTCGAGTTATGATAGGAATGTCCAATTTCATTTCTGTGATAGCCTGTTCGGCTAACTTTGCCATCTCTGCAGAAACCGCAACAAAAAGTATATTACTCATATAATATGCTCCTTTTTTTCTCTGGTTTAGACATCACTCAATACATAGCCTGTATCATCCTGATTCCTTAGATCTTTTCACTAATCATTATAAGTGAAAAGTTTGGTATGTTCCATTCATAAACATTCCAAATCAGCTTTTCATTTTTGTATAAAATGTTATTTATTTCAGAAGTTGAAACCAGAAGTGAAACATTTGTCATAATTATTTCATCGATTTGTAGCAAAATTATTGCATGTATCATTTTGAAACAATAGAAAGTACGCTTCGCTAACTTTCTATTGTCATGAATTAAAAAGGAAGTCCGGCCTTTATTTCAAAAGCTGGACTTCCTTTTTAAAATGTATTAATGATGAATTTGTTATATTATCAAGAATTCAATCAGGCAAAAGGACTTCTTTCGTTATTTAAACTGAAGAACTTCCTCCATTGTCGGAATCGACGGTCCGGCACCATGCCTGGTTACTGAAATTGCGGACGCCTTGGATGCATACTCCAATGCTTTTTCAATCGTTTCTCCCTTCATTAAACTACCGATGAAATATCCGGTGTAGGTATCACCTGCAGCTGTTGTATCCACTGCTTTCACTTTATAAATAGCCTGATGAAGCACTTGATCCGCATTTTTATAGATGGAACCTTCTGTCCCCAGTGTCAGTACGATTTGTGCCTTCGGAAAACGGTCTGCAATTTTGTCAATAAGTTCCTCTTTGTCTCCTGATTCTCTGCAGATTTCCTGCGCTTCTATTTCATTCATCAGAAAGAAATCCACATAGTCCAAAGGATACGTGCCAATTAATGCATTCATCGGAGAAGGATTGAATACTATTTTCATTCCCTTCTCGTATGCCTTCTCCATGATATAACCAATCTGACTAATCTCATTTTGCAGGATAAGATAATCTCCTTCCTCAAAATATGTCATGACGTGATCGATATCTTTCTTTGAGATTTCCTGATTTGCTCCACCATATAACAAAATACAGTTTTGACCGTTCGGTTCTTTTTGTATAATAGTATGTCCTGAATTACAATGCTTTTTAACTATCAATTCAGTATTTACCCCTGCGCGAGTTAATTCCTCCAGCAACAGGTCTGAATCTGCTTCTCCTACTGCTCCGGCATGCCATACTTCAACACCACATTTACACAACGCAATGGATTGGTTCAAACCTTTTCCTCCACAGAACTTAGTTAACGATTTAGAGTCCTGTGTCTCTCCTGCCCTTACAAAATGATCTACTTCATATACATAATCAATATTAAGCGAACCAAAATTTAAAACTTTCAATGTTTGCCTCCCTTCCACCTACAGCAGTACAATCTGTTGAAAGAAGTATCCTGTTCGGCTTTTACTGGTACTGAACTATGTGATATCTATTTTTGTTCTGTTGATTTGATATGTTCTAATACGATTCTTAAATGCTGTACCACTTCGGCTTTCGCCTTTTCCTTATCTCTGGCTCGAAGTGCTCGTACAATTGCAAGATGCTCATTATAAATTTCCTGTAGTCTACTTGCACTTTTCGTCGTCTTGGAAGCAACTTCATCAATAACATCGTAATAAGAATCTATAAAATTATTAATAATATCCAATACATTCGGATTAATAAACGTACCATCCTTCGGTTTACGATAGATATAATTTCTTGCCTGTAAAATTGTCAGAGCTTCTCTTAATATTCCCCTGCTAACACATAGCTCTTCTGCTAATTCCAGTTCATTTGGCAGTTTATCACCTGGTTATAAAACTCCGTCCTTAATCTGGTTCATAATGGCCCGAACAACTTTATCAGACAATCTTTCATTCTCAATCGGGGTAAATCCCATGTTAACACCTCCTTCTTTACTTTATTTTCTATAAGACTCGACTCAATATTTTATTATACCTGAGTTAATTCGAATGTCAATGTGTGTAATATATGGACTGTATTTACCGACAGATAACTATAATGGCTTTCTTATGACCGCGGCGAGCTTTGATTCTGCGATATCTCTCTTGAAACTCAGGATGCTTTTTAGATTTAATTAGTGAATTAGCAACCTGAACGAGAAGCGGTTTTAGATAACAGCCGGCACGAGAGATGCGAGTGGATTTGACTTTGCCTCCACTTTGGTCATTGTGGGGACAGCATCCAGCCCATGAGCAGAGATTCTTAGCCGTAGGAAAGACGGACATATCACCACCGATTTCAGACAGGATAGCGATTGCGGTCATCGGATTTGAATCAAGTCCTGGGATAAATTTATGATGGATGTAGAAGATTTGCCAAAGACATCACTGAAAACATCATCGAGTTTAAGATTGGAAACCGTAAGGCAGTTTTGTGCACGGTTTTTCTCACCGGTGAGCATGTTGGTTAGCTTGAAACGGTAGCGTATAAGATCACGAAGATGTCTGATTTCTGGCGGCGGGATAAAGCTTGGCTTAATCATGTCGCACATGAAGAGATCGCAGATCCATTTGGCATCTTTACGGTCAGTCTTATTGCCCTTCTGAGGTTTATATACCGGATAATGGTCTGATACCGGTCGACTTTTGTCGTCAGCCAGCGGATTTTACGAAGGAAGATTCCAGTGCCAGTGCAATCGCTGCCAGTGGTCTTCTGCTGCTGTCACAGATATTATCCGGTCGACAGGAGCTTGTGGGCGGACGTAAGAATCCATTTACAGAAGTTACCTGCGAAGAGACAGAGGCTGCAGAGAATGCTGCGATAAAGCTTCTGAAAGCACTGGATGAGAATAGATACAGTTGGGAAGCCGACAGGGATGAACTGCTGGAGAAATGTTCTGCGGCATTCCATGATGAGAATCATGAGTTTCCAATCATCTATGGAGATTATTATTTCATTGAAGCGGTTTTCCGCCTGACAGGTGAAGTAATCATTTTTAAGTATTGTTCTGATATAAGGTATTCCTCCTTTGTCACATTTGATCACATATTACCATAAAACTCCAAACATTGTAATCTATTAACAGATTTGCTTTATTGGGGACATATACCTAAAAAGGGCTGTCGCACTGAACAGCCCCATAAGTTACACCTAATTCAAACCAAAAAACACTAATTTGCTAATTTTTCAATTAAATCACGTATCAGTGCATCTCTATTAATGTTATACACATAACGAATAAAATGCCTTGTCACATCGCTTCCGTAATGATTATCATACTCCGGAATCGGACTAGGAATCAGCACGCTTTCCATAAAATTACCAGTCAGCCATGCCACGGCCGTCACATCCCAAAGCGTACGGCTCCACGGTTTTCCCGCACTCTTTGGCATCGCATCTATCGTGTGTTGTACCAAGTAATCACATAAATCATTTTTTCCCTTTAACCAATAATTCAACTCTGCCTCACTGACTGCAAAGGCAGACACTACTCCCATACATGGAAGCTGCACCAATGGGACCCCACAACCAAAAACGACTCTTGCCGCAGTCACATCCTGATACATGTTAAACTCTTTTGTGTCAGGCCAATGTAGGGCATGTCCTCCTAGCCAAACCAGAACCATCCGATCGATAATCTCTGGATTCATCAGAATAGCCGATGCCACATTCGTTATTGCACCGATACCCACCACATATAGAGGCTGATCTACCGAATGCTCCATAGCCAGTTCGCACAATCGCTCCGCAGCAGCTGAATACACCGGTGTCTTCTCATCCGTAAGATACTGCTCTGAACCCCGAAATACCTTTGGTTTCATTTCTTCTCTTGCCATTAGTTCCAGCAAATGCAAGATCTCTTGATAACTTTTTTCCATGCCATCCATCGGATCACTGGAATTCTCATTAAAAAAGGGGGCTGCAAATATTGCCTGAACATTTAACTTTTCGCCATGTTTGAGCATATAAGCAATTGCATACTGATCGTCTATTTCATTATACGCATCCGTATCCAATACAACATCAACTTTGCCCTCGGGATGTTGTAATTTTCTAAGCAATGATAAATCATCCATTTTAACTAACTCCTTTTCCCTCTGTCTTTCTATATTTTCAGTAACATATATATTGGTTAAAGCTCTTCATTATTATTTACACAACGAACAGCGCGTCGAAATTCCTTCGGTGTAGAGTTATAATATCCAATTAATTATTTCCTCCACATTTAAGTCCGTTTTCCTAAGATATTCTGCTGCAACTCTACATCTTTCCCGTTGAAGCAGTTCCGAAAAGGTCATTTGGAAATTTTTCCTATTCCAACGGATAGTATGTTCTTCACTATAGCCCAGTAATTTTGCCACCTTTTCTTGAAACCGTTATTGCTGATGCAGCAGACGCCTTTTTTAGAATTTCATTGGCTCCTAAGTCTCTACATAACCCCGCAACAAAATAACCAGTAAATGTATCTCCTACAGCTGTAGTGTCTACAACATTAGCTTTAAACGCCTGTTGTCTATAAAGTTTTCCCTCTCGTAAATATACACTTCCTTTTTCTCCTAATGTCAGCACTACATGTAGTTGTGAAAATTTTTCCTTCGCCCATAACAGAATATCATACGGATTTTCGCTTCCCATCCACTGCATTGACTCTGTCTCATTCAATATCAAAAAAAACAAATCCTGCAATTCAATTTCCTTTAACACTTCCTCAAAAAGGGACGAATTTAGTACTATCTTCATTCCTCTCATTACCGCCTGTTTTATGAGATACATAAGATTGCTGATCTCGTTTTGTAATACCAGTATATCTCCTTCTTCCACAAACCGCAAGAGCACTCTATCACTTGAGTTTCCGTAGTTTTATCCACAGTACCCTTATTTTATCGGTATTGTAATAAACAACTTTTAGAAAATCCCCAAAATATAAGGAATCCCCTTCCTTTTTGTAGTAAAATTAAATCACCACAATAAAACCTTACTAAACAAAAAAGAGGAGGCTTCCTTATGGCTAATTTTACAACAAATACTTACACTTTAAAGCGAGAAATTTTATCTTTTTCAAACAAAATATCTCGTAAACTTTCCAAACCGGATCGAAAGTTTACCGCAGACATGACTTATGGCATGTTAGCTTCGAACTGTTGCCTTTTGACTGATGTGGTGAGTCTGGAGTGGTAACGTTTAAGTAATGTTTTGTTCCATTACCATTATCGGTACTATGAACCCCTCCTACTTCCTCCTACCGAGAATACAATTTCGCTCAGCTTATACGCATCTTCTTTTACCACATGGTGGTAGGTAGGGTCTCTCCAGTTCCAAACCACACCTTTCATACATACCGTTTCCCATATACCGGAGGATTATCAGTGGTGCATTTCCAGACTCTTCCCACCTTCCATGGTTTTCACCTAATAGAACAAGGCTCAACTTCCTCATCTCTACTCTTTTCAGAGCAGTTTATTTTACGATACGGCAGAATTCACTTTATGTTACGGCCTGCATGACTGTTAGCACTTCTTTCGAAGTTACATTACCCACTCGCTTAGCACCCTGCATTACTGCAACGCACCGAGTTTGACTATACGGCTCACTGGCGATTACCGTAGTCGGACTTGCACCGACTGGTGTGATCCAGCTTCGCTGGACACGCTCCTATTATATAAAAAAGCCCTGTTTACAAGGCTTTGAGAAATCTATTCATTTATGCAACTGTCAAAAACCCGAACTAACAGACCTACACCGACATTAGCCTTCATACCATTCATAGACTAATCCCCCCAGTAATTATATTTTTTATTTATCATAACACGCTAAAAATGACAATAGTATGTCCTGTTCAAAATATTCATAATCTGTAGTTTGCTTAGTATAACACATACATACGAAACATTTTATCTTTATTACTACTCTTTATCTTTATAGGCATAGGAAAAATTAATCGGAGGTGATGTAACTGATAGATAAATAAACTTATTTCTTGAATTATTCAGCAATCCATGTACATCTCCATCTGCAAATCGTACCACATCACCTGCATGGAATTCCTTTGTTTCGTCATCTGCTAATAATAATTGACCTTCACCTTGCAGCGCATACCATATTTGCTCTGAGGTATCATGGGTATGTCTTGGTTGACAGGCACCCGGTTCTAAATGTACTTCTGTAATAGTAACTCTGATACTTTCAGAATTATCAGGATTCAAAATTTGCCTTGAAATAATACCAGGATTCAACAATTTTTTAATTTCCTTGTGATTTATATACTCCATTGTTGTTCACCTTCCATTTAAGAAATTATCACCGATGCATTGAAATCCCAATCTTGAATTACTAATTCCACATCAGCCCTGTACAGTCTAAAGAAAAGACCCTATGTAGATACTCTTTCCCTCGGAAGACACAATGGTATTCCTGTCCATTAAAATGAAACCCAAGGCGTTCTGCCAGATTAATTGATTTATCATTCTCAAAATAAATGTGAGCATTTATTTGTTTGATTTTCAGTTCTTGAACAACAATATTTATTATCTCTTTTATTGCTTCCTGCATATAACCATTTCCCCAAAATGCTTCTTTCAAATCATATCCGATATCAATTATGTTTTCGTTCGCGTTCCAACAGTGAAAGCCACAAGTACCCATCTTCACATGATCCGATTTTCTGATAATAATCCATCGACATAAAGCGATCGAATTTGAGTTTACATAGGAAGCAATTATCTCGTCCGCCCCCGAAATACTTGTCAGAGGTTCTTCATCATATAGATATTTTGTTACAACACCATCTGAAAATTGTGAAAAGATAAAATCTCTGTCTTCAACGGAAATGCTCTTCAGTAGTAATCTGTTTGTTTGGATATCCATAAAATATTTCCTTTCTTTTTTAGCGGACCAACTTTACTCCTCATTATTACAATTACCTGCATCAGGCTGCCTGATACCGTATCGTCTATGAATAGTCGTTTTCATGGCTCTCTCTTCGATAATCTTGATGCAGCTATGCCTGCGCCAGTACCTCTTCCGTCGAGTTGAATATCATTTTTGCTTCTTCGCAAACTATACTGGCGCCGTTCCATGTCACTAACTCGGATATCATACCCGCATTATTAGCGCATCGTATATCGTTTGGCACATCTCCTATATAGATGCATTCCGCTTTATTTGTTCCTACTAATTCCATATATTTGTATAGTGGCTCCGGATTCGGCTAGTTCTGTTTAATGAGTTGATTTCTCGTAATCTCTTTCTTTCCTCTGCAACCGTAAGTGCTGATTGAATAAAATATTCTCCATTATATGGTTCTCTTCCTGCCTTATTATAATCATACGAGTCACTTTTAGTCAATCTTATCTCATATTTTATTTGCAGCTTGCCACACTTTTGTATCGTGAGTTCCTCCTGGGTTTTCTTATGAATTCGGCTCCCATTATCCGCTTACATAGAAATAAGGTACTACTCCGTTTTGGTGTAGTACCTTACTTTATGCAACTGTATAATCATAAAAATTAGAGACGAAAATTGATCAATATTCCATCCGATTCCCTTTATAATCAATATACCAATTCTCTCTGGAAACAGGTGTTTCACCGTTGATCAAGCGGCAGAAGCCTTCGGCTGACTCCTCCGGTTCGATCTGTGCAGTCGTCCTCCCCATATCCGTATTCATCCGTCCCGGATGTACCGCATAGAAATCGATTCCAGGTACGGATTGATTTAATATCCCACAGGCTTTGGTGGCTGCAGCCTTGGACAATGCATAGCCCGGCACCCAGGTACCGCAGTTGGAGATGGCTACCCCTTCTGAGGTTACGATGAATACCTTCGCATGATCCTTCAGATAGGGATAAAAATATTTTACTACGGTGATGGGACCGATCACATTAATGTCGAAGGTCTTCCGAAGATCCTCAATATTACATTCGTGAAGGAGCTGATTCCGGTCACTGTCAGTCAGGATACCTGCTATGATACATACGGCGTCAATCTTATTCAGGAAATCGTGACAGATCTGGGCACTTTTCTCGATTTGATTCTCTAGCGTAACATCTGCATTAAATACCAGCAGGGAATCCTGGTATTTTTCTTTCAGCTCAACGAGTCCGGGGGTCATGGAGATCGTACCGGCTGCAACCAAATATCCTTTTTCAAGTAGCTGTTTCGTCAGGCAGAGTCCCAGTCCCTTTGCAGCTCCGATAATTACTGTATTCATAAGATTCTCCTATATTAATAGCTTTCCAGAAGCTCGACCAGACATTTCATGTCTGTAAAAGCATCCAGATATGCATATTCCCCGTTACCATCACCATATTTGCCACGCTGTACGCATTTCATGCCAAACTTTTCGCAGGCTTCGATCTTCATGTTCATCCCTTTGATCTGAAATGCAATATGGTGGATGCCTTCTCCATGTTCGTCCAGAAAGTCCCGCCATGTACTCTTAGCTTCATTCGGTTCTATCAATTCGAGCTGTGTGTTGGGACCAACATCGAAGAATGCCATGGAACAGTTGGCTTCCGGTGCCGGTATGCCATTGACTGTAGTTCCGGTAATTTCATAAGAACCTCCGCCATAAGTCGGAGGAACAGGTACTCCGAAGAATTCAGCAAATACCTTTTTTGATTTTTCAATGTCGCGCACAATGAAACCCACCTGTGCAATCTGATTGTTGTTAAGTATACCTGACATAAGCTACCTCTCTTTTTGAAATATTATTTATAAACAGCTGCTGCTGTATAAATTTCTATCTGGTTTATCGGGAATGAGTATAGTCGCTCCGGTCATCGGATCCAAAATTCTAAACACGTGTTAACAGTTCCAAAAAATTTACGACAGCTGTACCTGTCGTAATATCGGTCTTCCCCGATCAAGCTGTATTCGTCTGTCAGTTCTCAATCACTCTGCAGGAGGCCCGTTCAATAAACGTTCCAGGAATAAAGATGTCGGTCTCAACATCTTCCTTTTTGTTGATTGTGTCAATGACCCGAGTCACCAGAGAATTGAACATCTCCTTAAAATCAAAGGAAACCGTTGTAAGAGGAGGATTACTATATTCACCGATGATATCACCGTCATTACCGATGACAGAGATATCCTCCGGAATTCTGAGTCCCAGCTCACTACATGCTTTATAGACACCGAAGGCAACCGAGTCATTATTTGCACAGATTGCTGTTGGGTAATCACCACGGCTGTTTTCGAGAAGTATTTTTGCTGCCCCATAACCGCTTTCTTCCGTAATACCGCCATAGCTGAGCCACTTATTCTCGATTGGCAGGTTATATTTGATCATTCCCCGGAGATAGCTTTCATGACGCTGTGCCGAACTGATTCGACGCATATTACCATCAATAATCCCAATCCTCCGGTGTCCCAGCTGATAGAGATAGTCTATCGCCCGTTCGCCAGAGGAACGTTCAAAGTTAACCGTGATCCGGTTTGGGACATGTTCTCCCTCATGGTAATAGTCAAAAAGGCCGACGATCTTTCCGAGTCCGACCAACTCCTGGATCAGAGCTTCATTATTATCCGCTCCGACAAAGATCCCTGCATCAATACGGCCCTCCATAAAAATCTTACGAATGTAATTGGCATTATCCTTATCTGAAAAGTTATTAAAGATACAGGTCAGTACCAGATACCCGTGAGCCGCTGCGGCTTCTATGATATTTACAAAATAGCTGCTGGCCAGAGGGCTGACTGCAATATTACCAAAGCCTGCCCAGAAAAATCCGATGGTTTTGGTCTGCATACCGGTTAACAGCTGTCCGGAAAGCTGAGGATAATAATGATTCTCCTTAATTACTTTCATAACCATATCCCGTGTCTCGGGTGGAACATTCGAATAGCCATTGATAACTCGGCTTACGGTACTGCGGGATACACCGGCAAGCTTTGCGATATCATTACTTGTTATTTTTCTCATCCTGATTTTCCTTTCAATACGATAATAGCAAACAGCGAAATCGTATTCATCTAATACATGATAACTAAATTCTATAACGATGAAAATCAAAAGTAAACTAAAAACAATAAATCCTATGCGAAATATCGCCGTTAATACCTGAACAGTAAATAAATCAATGTAAATTGGCGTTTCAAGAAGGAAAATGGGTGAATAATAGGCGAAAAACGATATATTATGTAACACGTGTTCACTCCCATATATACTATCATTTATCACTTTTATATGTCAATAAATTTATTGAAATTATCGAGCATAAAACTAATAATTGTTAAATATGCACAACAACAACCAATATGTCATGTATATTTATTACAAATTGTAAAATCCATATTGCTAACACGTGTTTATTATGCTATTGTAGATTCAGATTGAACAAGACACCACGTGATAAGTCAGGTACTTGATCTACCAATCATATACAAGAAATGAGGAATAAACAATGCAGTCAGTCGATAGCTCTAACCCCTGGTACCGTGACGATGATGAGTCTATACTGGAAATCTACGACATAACGGATGGTACCAGAACCGTACTACAAGAATTTGAATATCTGATCGAAGCCCCGAACTGGTCTAAGGATGGTAAGTTTCTTACCTATAACAGTAACGGCAGGATTTATAAGATCGATCTTGCAACCAAGGAGATTGAAGAAGTATTCAGTGACTTCGTTGATGAATGCAATAACGATCATGTACTTTCACCGGATGGAGCTCGTATCGCAGTCAGCCATGCAACAAAGGAAGACGGTAAATCAAGAATCTATACCCTTCCTTTATCAGGTGCCGTACCAAGGCTGATTACCCCCATGGCACCCAGTTATCTGCACGGTTGGTCACCGGATGGCAAAACTCTTGCCTATTGTGCAGAAAGAAACGGTACATATGATATCTATACAATCCCGGTAGAAGGAGGTGAAGAAAAACGTCTTACCTTTACCGGAGATCTGAACGATGGACCGGAATATGATCCCTCCGGAACATATATCTGGTTTAACTCAGTAAGAACGGGACTTATGCAGGCATGGAGAATGAAGAGCGATGGTTCCGAGCAGACCCAGATGACCTTTGATACAGAATGGAACACCTGGTTCCCTCATATATCACCTGATAATAGGCTTGTTGTTATGATTGCTTACAAAAAGGGTGATCTCAAGCCGAATGAGCACCTGCCTCATAAGAATGTTGAACTACGTCTGATGTCCTTAGAAGAAGGGAATGTTAAGACGGTTGTTAATCTATTTGGCGGTCAAGGAACCATCAATGTCAATTCCTGGTCACCGGACAGTAAGAAATTCGCTTTCGTCAGTTACCGAATCAGGAAACACTGACGACTGTAAGACTTGGAAGTAGCGGCTGGGGAAAGCCGTTAATTCAACGGATGATCCGTTATAAATAATTAAGTATGGAGGAAAAGTCAATGAAGAAAACAGGTAGTAAAATTGTTGCTCTGGTAATTGTACTTGCAATGATTGTCAGTATGACCGGTTGTAAAAGCAATAGTGGTAATACTGATAGTGTACCCTCTGATGCACCGGCTGCAGATACCCAGACCACTTCTGCTAACCCAACAGAAGACGACCCTCAGTGGGGAGCTTATGATGATGCAGTTACAATCACGTCAGCAATTCAGGCATCAGCTGTACAGGAATTTCATGATGGTGACAGCTACGAAGATAATGAATGGACCAGGTTAATTAAGGATACCTTCAATATCGACGTTGAGGTTGCTTTCTCAGCTGATATCACGACAGACGCATATCGAAACAAGATGAATGTTCTTCTTGCTTCCGGTGATTTACCGGATGTCCTTAAATTTGATGACAGGACTTGGCTGAAACAGGCGATTGAAGCGGGTTATGTCATGGATATTACGGAAGTATTTGATAAGTATGCATCCGATGCTGTTAAGCAGTATCAGACCGATTATGCTGATGCCTTTGACGGCGTTACCTATGATGGCAAATTATATGCATTTCCTTATATGAGCAATAACTTCCATCAGTGCACAAATCTCTGGATTCGTGATGATTGGCTTAAGAACACCGGTATGTCTGCACCGACAACGATTGATGAGATGGTTGCTCTTGCGAAGGAATTCCGTTTCGGAGACCCTGACGGTGACGGAATTGACGGCAATACCTATGGTCTCTGCCTTGCGGATGATGTTGTCCAAAATAATTACGGTACCATCATGGGCATACTGGAAGCCTATGGCGTTCCCTGCTACGGTGATAACGGTATCTTCTACCGCAAAGATGGTAAGATGACTTTCTCGTATATTCAGCCAGAATGCAAGAAGGCCTTGGAAGTTGTACGTAACATGTTCGCAGAAGGAATCATTGATCCCGAATTCATGGTTAAGGATAC
Source organism: Bacillota bacterium (assembly GCA_023415055.1). GTDB lineage: Bacteria > Bacillota > Clostridia > Lachnospirales > Lachnospiraceae > Mobilitalea. Next base: position 13,585 of record JAEZLZ010000065.1, read on the forward strand.
TTCCAAACTTGAGACTGACTGGGCACAGGGATCCATCGGTATGAGTTATCATATGAACTGGGGAACCTGGCATCCTTTTAATATTATTTATGAAGATAACGGTGTTATCACCCGTCCCTACCCTCTTCCGACCGCAGAGGGCTATGATGTGAAACAGGGTATCCAGAGCAATAAGGTTGGTGAATACTTTGTTATCAGTTCTAAATGTAAGAATCCCGAAGCAATCATCAAGATGCTTAACCTTTATGAAAAGGTTGCTATCAGCGGTTCTGAGGATGATTTTAAGAACTACTGGGCAGATGAGCAATACAGACTCAGCCCGATTTATATCGGTGTTCCTACCGAGAATTATGCTCCTCAGCTTCTCAAGGCTCTGGCTGCGAACTCCTCTGCAGACCTTAAAGGTACCGCACTCCAGTATTACAACTATGTAAAGGGGTTTGAAGACGGTTCCCTGGCAAAGGACGCTAATGCATACGGAACCTGGGGTCAGATGTTCTCGGACGGCTCCATGAAGCTGGATCTTGATTACCAGAATAATGGACAGATCGTTACCAATATCATGGCAGCAGAACAGCCTGATATCTGGATACAGAATGCCTCCGTTCTCAGTGACCTTGTAAAATCTGCCTACACGGCAATCATTACCGGTGAGAAGGATCTGGATTATTTTGATACCTTTGTTGAGGAATGGCTCTCAGCAGGCGGACAGGAAACCCTTGACGAGATGGATAAGCTTTATCCACAGGAATAATTTAAACGATGATACTTAAAGTAATACGAGATATTCCGAAGCGGTTGTTGCCACAAAGAGCATACCTATTTTGCGGTTGAGATTATCCCCCCTCCCGCATAGGTGATACATCCTATTAGCAATAACCACTTCGGATTATTTATGAAGACATTCTATATAACAAATTAACTATTCCTATAGGTGGTGAAATATATGGAGTATGCCAAAAGCATAATTAATGCGAAAAATTTCAACAAAAAGAAGAGATCACCAGGCAAATTCAAGCGACAGCTTCCTCTGCTACTCATGTTGGTTCCCAGTGTGATTCTTGTGCTTATCTATAGCTATGGATCTATGGTTGGAACCGTGATTGCCTTCCAGAAGTTTAATATGGCAAGGGGATTGTTCGGATCAAAATGGGTAGGCTTTGATAACTTTATAAACCTGTTTTCCATGCCAAATATCTTCCCGATCATCCGTAATACCGTAATGATCGCTCTGGGTAAAATGATCGGTGGTATCATCGTCCCGGTCCTGTTTGCACTGATGCTGAATGAAGTATCAAATAACAGGATCAAGAGAACCTTCCAAACCATGGTATATCTTCCTCACTTTCTTTCGTGGGTCATATTAGCAAGTATTTTTACAGATATTCTCTCTCCCAGCAGCGGTATCGTCAACAAACTGCTCGGTTACATAGGTGCTGAACCAATCTTCTTTCTTGGAAGTACAACCTGGTTCCCAATCACGATGATCATCACTGATATCTGGAAGGGCTTCGGGTTCGGCTCTATTATTTATCTGGCAGCTTTGACCGGCATCGACCAGAACCTGTATGAAGCGGCACAGATCGACGGTGCAGGCAGAACCATGCAGACGCTCCACGTAACTCTTCCCGGAATTCTAAGTACTATCATCCTAATGTCGGTTCTCAGCATGGGTAACATATTAAACGGTGGATTTGATCAGATCTATAATATGTACAGTGCCTCCGTCTATAGTACAGGCGATATCCTCGACACCTTTGTCTTCCGACTCGGTATTGAAAATGCTCAATATGCACTTTCCACTGCAGCGAACCTGTTTAAATCGGGTGTTTCCCTGCTTTTTGTCACTGCTTCCTATGGGCTAGCCTATCGGTTTGCAGGCTACCGAATTTTCTGATAATTATGTCTATGGAACAGGAAGGGATCAAATCATGACGAATATGAAAACATCACTTTCAAGGAAGATCTTCCTTGTCGTAAATTATATTATCCTAACAGTCTTAGCACTGATATGTATCCTGCCGTTCGTCAATCTGCTTGCAATCTCCTTCTCCGCGAAGTCTGCAGTTATTGCAAATGAGGTGACCTTATGGCCGGTTGGCTTCAGTGTGAATTCTTATCATTTTATCCTGAAGAGCAGTCAGTTCATGAAATCCCTGCTCATCAGTGTGGAGCGTACCGTACCGGGTGTGATCCTGAATACCGTACTCGCAGTGCTTACCGCTTATCCTTTGTCGAAATCCGTGCAGGAGTTCCGGCTCAGGAATTATTTCTCCTGGTTCTTTGTCATAACAATCCTGTTCAACGGCGGATTAATACCCACTTACCTGGTCGTCAAGTACACCGGGCTGCTCAATTCGATTTTATCATTAATTCTTCCGGGCGCGCTGAACGTATTCAATATGCTGGTTGTTATGAATTATATGCGGAGCCTGCCAAAAGAGCTGGAGGAGGCTGCATATATCGATGGTGCAGGCCACACGCAGGTTCTGACGAAGGTTGTTCTGCCGGTATGTAAGCCGACGATCGCAACGATTATCCTATTCTCCTTTGTTTCCCACTGGAACAGCTGGTTTGACGGAATGATCTATATGGACACGGTAGACAGGTATCCTCTGCAGAGTTATCTGCAAACGGTAATCATCAACACGGAATCCTTCTTCCGGAACGCTTCCAACACAAGTTCTGAGATTGCTAATTACGTGAAGCTTGTCAATGCGAGAACCACAAGCGCTGCTCAGCTATTCCTTGCCATCACACCGATTTTATGCATCTATCCGTTCCTGCAAAGATACTTTACGACGGGTCTGGTCATGGGCAGTGTGAAGGGCTGATTGACATTAATATAATCGCTATTAAGAAAGGCATGGTAATTACTATGAATACACAGGTCAATAAAGACGATTTTATACAGATAAACATCGTAGTAAAAGATATCGAAAAAGCAGCAAAGAAATGGGCGGAGCTTCTCGGAATTCCGACACCTGAGATACGAGCCGGACATCTTGAGGGGAATGAAAAGTACCCCTATGAATATAGGGGCGAAGCCGTACCCTGTGAGCTTCTGGTCTGTAATATCGATATGGGTGGTTTCGTGATCGAGCTTCATCAGCCTGCCGGAGGAGCCAGTACTTTTCAGGAGTTCCTGGATGCACATGGTAACGGCGTTCATCATCTTGGCTTCGAAGTCGGAAGCAGACGCGATGAGATCGTTGCTGAGATTGAGAAAGAGGGATATAAGGTACGTACTGTGGGATATTATCCCGGAAGCAGTTGGACCATCGTAGATACCGAAGAGGATTTCGGTGTTAATCTTAATATTAAACCCCTGAGATAGAAAGCTATCATATAATTATATTACTAATTATATTACCTAGATAATTATTGTTACCCTTCACTTTGTATATTTGTTGCATACATAAAAGAGTATGCCTTAGGTTTTCTATTCTAAGTATGTTTCCCCACACTCTTCTTAAGAAAGGTTTGGTTATTATTATGATGGATCAGACTAGAAAAATCGGGGTTGCCATCGCCGGTTGCGGCGCGATAACCCGTACCCGCCACGTACCAGAATACCGCGATAATTCAAACGTTCTGATGAAAGGCTTCTATGATTATGACCTTAACCGAGCCAAGGAACTAGCTGGTCTTCATGGCGGTAAAGCTTATGGATCCTACGAAGAGCTTCTGGATGATCATGAAGTTCAGGCCGTCAGTATCTGTACCCCAAATTTTCTTCATCCCACTCATTCCATCGCCGCGATGGAAGCCGGCAAGGATGTCCTCTGCGAAAAGCTGATGGCACCCACTCTGAAGGAAGCGAGAGCGATGATTGATGCGCAGAAGCATACCGGACGAGTTCTGATGCTTGGACATAACCAGCGTCTTATACGAACACACATCCTGGCTAAGAGTTTACTTGACCAAGGTGCCATCGGCAAAGTGCTGTATCTGCAGACCAACTTCAAGCATGCCGGTCCCGAGGCCTGGAGTATCGAAAAAGGTTCCACTTGGTTCTTCGATAAAAGCAAGGCCAAATTCGGTGTTCTCGGTGATCTCGGATCCCATAAGCTTGATCTGGTACGCTACCTTTTACAGGATGAGGTTGACGAGATCTTTACGACGTTGACTACCTTGGATAAACGTTATCCGGATGGGAGGCTAATCGATCTTGATGACAATGCGGTATGCCTGCTGAAGATGAAGAATGGTATTGAAGGACAGATGCATGTCAGTTGGACGAATTACGGTCCCGAGGATAACAGCACCGTGATCTACGGAACCGGAGGAACGATACGTATCTTCGCCACTGATACAGAGGATATCCTAATTCATTCCCGCGATGGGTCCTGTGCACGTTACCAGACAGGAGCCATCAGTACAAATACTAGACAGCTGCGTTCAGGGATCATAGATGCCTTCGTACAATCCGTATTGGAGCACACCACACCTCCTGTAACCTGGCTGGATGGTTACAATACACTTGCATGCCTTGAGGCTGCAGGTATCTCATCCACCAACGGTACCTGGCAAAAAGTAGCTCTCTACTAATCTTATCATAAACCCGGAACGCACCTGCGTAGATGCACTGTAACTCGTAATCTGTATACCCTGCAGTTTAATATGAATGATCTGCAATCGAACGATAGAAAGCACGCTTCGCGAACTTTCTATCGTCATGAATAACAATAAGGAGGAATTAACCGGATGCGATTTGGAGGAATTATATTCAAGAAATGGTCCACTCCTGAGGAGTGGGCTCAAGCTGCGCTCGAAGCCGGATACTCAGCAGTGTATTTTCCTGTCGATCATACCGCAGATACTGCTGTTATCGACGGTTATGTGAAAGCGGCTAAGGATCACGACCTAGTCATCTGTGAGATAGGAGTCTGGAACAATCTGCTTGAGAAGGACCCTCTCAAGAGGCAGGAAAACATCAAACGAGCTATCCGCCAGTTAGAACTTGCTGATTATGTCGGTGCGAACTGCTGTGTGAACATCGCCGGCTCCTACAGTGATCAGTGGGATGGTCCCCATAAGGATAACCTTACAGAAAGAGCCTTTGACGAAATCGTTCTCTCCACTCAGAAGATTATCGATACTGTTAATCCGAAGAACACCTGTTATTCCCTCGAGCCGATGCCCTGGATGTACCCAGACACCGCAGATTCCTATCTCAGGCTGATCAAAAGCATAAACCGTAAGGGTTTTGCAGCCCACCTAGATCCTGTGAATATTATCAGCAGCCCACAGCTATATTATCGGAACGATGAAGTCATCAAGGAGTGGTTTGACAAGCTTGGCGATCATATTCTGAGCTGCCATGCCAAGGATATCATCTTAAGCAGTAAGCTCACTGTACATCTGGATGAATGTCGTCCCGGACTTGGTGAGCTTAATTATATAACCTACCTGGAGTGCCTCTCAAAGCTTGATGACAGAGTATGTATGATGCTGGAGCACATGACCTTGGAATCCGATTATATCGAAGCCACCCGATATATCAAAGGACTAGCTAAGGGAATGGGGATTTCGTTGTAGATCTGTTATCGGAAAGCATCCGGTGTGCGCCCGCCGAGGGCACATAAAAAATAAAGTGAGGATGATAAAGCTTTCGCTTTCTTATCCTCACTCATTTTTCTATTACAGAATTAGATAATCAGGTTGCAAGAATAAATGTGCTTCTCTTTCATCCATTCTGTTGGTACAATGGTAATTTAATTGTAATTCTCAGCAAAACTCAGTTTACGCCTTCTCTACGGGTACCCAAATTTCGCTGTAGGTATCTGCCGGATTTTCGCATGGCGGAGCATACATCTCAATGTTATAGTTACCAGAAAGCTTATATGCTTTACAGGAAGGGAGCCACTCGCTCCAAATCTTAGTGTTCACGTCCTGTAATGCTTTCGGTAATGCACCGCGGCATGGGAATATAGCCCATGTACCTGCCGGTATTACCTTTGCTTCGTAGCCTGCCGGTATCTCGTTCCACGGAATGTAATTATCGGCAATAATATAATCAAAGTTCTTTCCATCGCCGTCCAAACATATTCCATACATGCCACAAACAACTTTTACTTCTCCACTCTCCATATGTTCCTGCCAGAACTTAGGAATTTCTTCATAAGAAGTTTCCGAATTGAATCTCCGTGACCTTCCCATTACTGTAAACTGTGCCTTTTCAACAATCTTATACTCTAGCATAGTACCACCCTCCAATGTAAGTTTTATTTTCAACGGCGCAAAAGAATTCATTCTACTGCCTTGTTCTCTTGTTGCGGAAGGGCTTAATCCATGAAACTTTGTGAATGCTTTGGTAAAGCTATCCGGTGAATCGTAACCGTATTTTAGTGCAGCATCGATCACTTTAATATCCGTGGAACTAAGCTCCTGTGCGGCAAGCGTCAGTCGGCGATTTCTTATATACTCACCAACCGTAAATCCACATAATACATTGAATATTTTTTGAAAGTAGAAGCTTGACACATATGCTTTTTCAGCCACCTTATTGATATCAATATCCTCCGTCAGATTCTCTTCAATGTATGCGATCGCATTCGTAATACCTTCATTCCATCCATTCATGAGATGCCCTCCTTCCTTGCTTCGTTGTAACTATATTATACGAATAAGTGAATCTATTTTCCCGATTCTCCTTGCACTTTTGTATCGGATGAAAGCCTTTCCTTTACCTATGCCCCTGCAATACTCTCGGCACCTTATGCTATAAAGCAACCTCCATACATCGCTTCAATTGTCTTGATTAATTACCTTCGCCTCAGTAAAACTTATGAATACCTTGAACATATCACCTTCCAGGTCAACCTGAAAATCGCCGCCACAGAGCTTAGTATAACTTTCGGCAATGGATAATCCAAGTCCGCTTCCTTCCGAGGTTCTTGCACGGTCACCTCTGGCGAACCGCTGAAGGATCTCCTGTGGTGTAAAAGTCATATCATAACCCGCGATATTCTTGACCGATGCCATGGCTCGCCCCTCCAGGAGTGACAGCTCGACATATACTCTGGTTCCAGCCATAGAATATTTTAATGCATTATCTATAATGTTCTGGAATACTCGATAAAGCTTGTTCCCATCCGCATGGATATAAGACGGATCTTCCGGTAATACCGTCTTAAGGGAGAGCCCGGAAGCCGCTATCCGATCCTCCATATCTGCCAATGTCTGGCGAATCAGCTTTCCCAAATCGATCCTCTCCGGATTCAGTGTCACATCACCACTCGTGCTTTTCGCCAGGTCAAACAGATCCGTTACAATCTTGTTCAGCCGTTCTGACTTCTCCTGCAGAATTCGAATATAGTCCTTTCCCGCTTCCGAGAGTTCCTCCTTCGATAATAAATCAATAAAGCTGATAATGGAGGTAATTGGTGTCTTAAGGTCATGGGATACATTCGTAACCAGCTCTATCTTCATCCTCTCTGATTTGATCTGTTCTTCGGTTCGTTCTTTGATCTCCCGGTCAATAATATCATAAATACGTTTGTTTCCTATAGTATACCACGCAAAAACAAGAATCTCCACAGCAAAGGGAAGGATCGCCCACCAGCTTGATCTTATGACAAAATATGCTGTAAGGGATGTATTGGCTATCGTTAAGATCATAAAGCAGACCTGACGGTAATACAGATTCATTGCGTAGGAGGACTGATGAAACAGATCACCATAACAAAGGTATTGGAATGATACCACCATCATTTTGCATAGTTTAGATAGCAATCGGTATAGGAAGCTGTCATGAATGAATTTCTTTGCTTTCCATTTTCTCAGTAAAGCACGCAGTAGCACCAGAAATACTATACCTGCCAGGGCAGTTACCACTACAATAAAAATTGCTATCGTCCCGTTATCTGCAGAGAATATTTCAATAAAATCCATACCAAACAGATCCATTTTCAATCCAATCCTAATATCTTTTCCAAGAATATCAGCCATGCCAGCGGTATACCACCATACTACAAGACCTAATGCCAATAGAAGAACATCGGTATAGATCTTCTCCGAAATAATATTGTGTTCCTTCTCCTGTGATTCTCTACCTGCCTCAATTAAGAAAGCGATCATACCAGTTAACCCCAGCAGCGCACTGATACAGAATACTACTGCATATGGCATAAGTAATTTACGATCTCGATCCCACTGCCTCTGTCTGACTTCAAGATAATAGTCTGTATATGCGATATATGCTACTGTTTTATTCTTAAATAACTCATAGCCAAAGTCAGCCTTACGGTAGTTATCCATCCCATCCCTCCATGCCCCCTCTTCCATATAAAAGAAGGCTCGATTAAATTTCTCATAAAATGCTCTGTCAGTCTCTCCCTTATTTGAATATTCCAATGAACCGCTTTTAAAATAATAATAGAAAGGTACTGTCTCTAACTCCTCACGTCGAAAGGCTATTAAGGAAACCTGTCTCATTGCATCTTCCACTTCTCTACTGAATGCCTTACTCTGATAGAATTCCGGTTCAATCAGACACTCCGGATCTATCTTCTTCTGCGATCCGAGTTGCAACTGAAGCATCATAAGCACAAAGGAGATAATTATCAGGATAAAGATAGCTTCTTTTACGTGTTTACCGAAACTAAAGTTTTTCAATTTTATAACCAATCCCCCACACCACCTTTAAATAATTTGGCTCCTTTGGATTAATCTCAATCTTCTCACGGATGCGTCTGATATGTACCATCACAGTATTCTCTATGGAGTAAGCCGGCTCATTCCAGACCCGCTCGTATATCTCTTCTGTGGAGAATACCCTGCCTGCATTGCTCATAAGCAGTTCTAATATCTTGTATTCTGTGGCCGTCAGCTTGACAGGATCTCCATCAACACAGAGCAGCTTCGCAGCTGTATCAAGAATCAGCCCTCCAATGATGATATCAGTGGACTTAAGATGATTCACTGCATCTCCAAGTACCAGATATCGTCTCAAATGACTCTTCACTCTTGCCAACATCTCCTGTGGATGATAAGGCTTCGTGATATAATCGTCCGCTCCCATCGTTAGTCCCAATATCTTATCGCTATCCTCAGACTTTGCTGACAATAAGATGATTGGGATATTTCGCTTTTCGCGAATCTTCATCGTTGTTGATAAGCCGTCCAGCCTGGGCATCATAATATCCAGCAAAAGCAGCTGTACATCATTACTCATTAATGTATCAATTGCTTCCATGCCGTTATAGGCTTTCAACACTTCATACCCCTCCATTGATAGAAGTTTATCAATTGCTTTGACGATCTCCCTGTCATCATCCACCACTAGTATTCTTGCACCCATGATTCCTTCCTTTCCCAAATGCCTACACCGATTATAGTAGACAATACTTTCAATTCACCTGATATAAATCTTACAAATATCTTAATTATATTTGATCCGGACACCGGAATACCCTGGGATAGTTTGTCATATGCAGGATAATTCTACCACAGTCAGGTACAGAAGGCATCAAGTAAAATTCGATTTCCATACCAAAAAGTATTGAGGACAGAAAAAGCCACACATTACCGATGATCATGTACTGTATGGCTTTTCTTATATGCTCTTTTATATATTCTTTTTTATGCTCATTTATTTAATAAAGCGTTGCCATAATTTAAGGCCAGCTTTCCGTCAGAGGTAAATATTATTTTGTAATATAGTCTTGTGACTTACAACGTATTCATAAAATTGACGAGTTTTTCTGCAATGATACGATGCCCGAGATCGCTTGGATGTAACCCATCCGGCAGGTAAAGCTCTCTGTTAACCTCTACTGACGGCTGTATGCCACTTACTGCAAATAAATCAAGAACAGGAATGGAGTAGTATTCGGCAACCTCTCTCTCAGCAACCACATAATCTTTAAGAATTCCGGTTGCCACTGTTTTACGCGTTCCGCCGTCTCCCATAGGATTATTTTCATTAAGGCGATGCAATGGTGTCATCATCACTAGCTGTGCTTTCGGAAAACGCTCCATTAAGTAAATTAACAGGCTGTGCAATGCACCATAAAATGTCTTTGTGCTTCTGTCTTCCATCCCACCGATTGGTGCAAAGCCATGTCCAAAATCATTTGTCCCGCCAAAAACCACCACAATATCCGCATCCTCCATAGTCTTTGCTCTGGAAAGGAAATCATAATCATACTCTAATTTATCGGATGGGGACGGATCCGGCTGTTCTGAGATTCTAGTTCCGCTGACACCATAATTTCTGCAAACAGCTCCGGTAAGTTCTGCCACTTGGTCTACATATCTATATTTATCTTCGCTTGCTCCGACTCCCTGTGTAATACTGTCTCCTAAAAAATTAATCGTTTTACCCTTTAATTCCATGACCTTATCCTCCGTAACCGTAACTTCAACTCAGTATCCTTTTAGCTTTCTGTATCTTTTCATTTCTTCAGTTAATTGTACAGTTCATATCTTTCCTTAGTCTCATTAATGTCCTTAGCAAAGAACCGAACTCCTTACTTTTCCGATCGAAATGTAATTCTCATGAACTGCTCTCATATCCGTTCCTTCCTTTGCAATCGGATTAAGTATACTACTGAATATTAGTCGGGAACGACCGTTTTCCATCTCAGTCCTTATGAATTTATTCAGGTAGAAATGTCCCTGTTCCGGGGTACGTTCTTCCAGAATACCCTTTAGCTCTGACTTAGTGCACCCCGGAAAGTTTACATTCCATATTTCATTTCTTGATATGCTGCGTCCTAAAAGCTCTTTGGTTATTGGGAGAAGCTTCTCTTCCACAACATCATGCACACCGTTCATATCACTGGAAAATGCTATCGCAGGCACGCCATTAAGCAAAGCTTCCATGGCGGCCCCTATCGTACCGGAGTACAGAATATCAAATCCCACATTAAATCCATGGTTAATCCCCGAGAAAACGATATCCGGTTTGTCGGGGAGAATATACTCCAGTCCGATTTTAACACAATCCGCCGGTGTCCCGTTGATACTATAAGCTTGTACCCCGGCAACAGGGAAATCTACCTTCTCTTCTTCCATTTCCCCAAAGACAGTAATCCGATGAGACATGGCACTACACTGTTCTTTCGGTGCAACCACCCATACTTCTCCTAATTGCGTAGCCATCCTGGCTAATCGTTCAATTCCCTCTGCGCGTATACCATCGTCATTTACTACTAATATTCTCATATATTCTCTTCCCGTCATTTAATCATTAACCTTATTTGTCTTATCTATTTTGCTATGCTCCATGCTGAGCAGGTTGGAGCTCAGCAGCGGTATCTTCGCAACACATCCACATTTTATCACGAATTACAGTAAAACAAAATAAAAATTATAATGATAATTTTTCATGAATTCTCTATCACTTCTGGCGCTAATTGGCCTTCTTCATGCGCATGGCACGTACTGCCAGAATAACAATGATGTTTCCGACAATTGACAATGCGATGACACATTGCATCACCGTTCCAGGGCCATAGTTATCCAGAATTCGTCCTCCTGCAAAGTTGGCACAAATACCGCTTATCGCAATTGCGCTTCCAAGATAAGCCTGCCCCTTCACTTTATCTCCTTCGTCCATAATCTGAGCCACATAGTATACGGATGCAGGTGTGAACATAGCGTAGCCAAGCATGTTTAGGCTCTGTACAAGGTACACGCCGGTCATATTGGGTACAAGGAGAATTCCGATTGCCCTCAGGGTAAAGAATAGAATCGATATCTGGATTAACAGGCTACATTTCACCTTGCGGTTCAGCCTGGCGAAACCGACCATCATAGGAACTTCAAGAACAGCGCCAATTGCTGACGTGATGCCAAGGCTGGAACTATCACCGCCTTTGGGCATAATAATCTGAAGAAAATACGTTTGGATTGCAGAATGGCTTAGAAATATCATCGATACACCCACAAGGAAAATCAGAAAACTTCTGTTCCTTCGGATGAAGTCTGACATCCTCAATGCCTGCACCTTATCCTTCGCTGTTACCACAGTATCTAAATGGACAGCATTCTTGGGGAACCGGTAGCTGGCCACAAATAACAGCATTCCTGCGAGTGTCAGGACATTGAACCACGGGATTACTGCCGCGGAAAAATGTGTAACTACTCTGCCAACGGCGGTGGAGAGGATGGCATACATAATCGAACCTGCTGCTCGCGCCACTCCATAATTGATCGTGATTCCCCGGTTCTGGTACATAAAGTTCATTGAACTGATAAGAGGGGTCATCGCGAAGGTGACAACCAAAATTGTCACAAAGATGACAGCTGTCATCAAAGTTCCGAATGGTATGATACAAAGCACAAGCGACAGCGCAATCAACACGATTGAAAATGTTAAGGCCATCGCTCGTATCGAGAAGATCCGACTTCTGTTTGCAAGATTGCCAATCACTAATTGTACAATGACCGACCCGATACTACCCATTGAAATTATAGTCCCGATCTGCGAATTGGTGAAACCTCTATAGAGTAAAAAAACGGAGGCAAACGCCGATATCGGCACCAATGAGCCAAAGTACATTCCCTGTATACCCGCATATTTCATTGTAAACGCATGATTGGCTTGAAACGAAGTATTTTTCATCACTATCTGTCCATCCTCCTCAAACAAGCAATGAGAAAAACCACAAAGCTCTCATGCTATCGATTTTTTTCTTTTGTATGGTGTGTCATATCCCGATTTTGTATAGATATGTCTATTATACAGAGGATATGCACTTGAATCCGTAATGAAAGCGTCATATAATATAACAAAAACGACAAAATGAGGTGGGCTTTTGAACAGGGTTACAGATAAATACGGTAGGGAATTATTCAAACACGGCTCCTTGGATTTTCCATGTGGTGCTGGCCAAACAATAAATGGCGGTTATCCGTGGCACTGGCATGAAGAGCTGGAGATGATTTGTATTATAAAGGGCTGTGTGACTGTGGCCGTAGCTGAACAGCGGTATCTTTTAAACGCAGGAGATGGTATTGCGATTAATGCGAATGTGCCACATGCTTTGTTTCCATATGGAAAGTCCGAGTATTACGAAAACGCCGTCATCTTCCATCCACGGCTGATCTATGGAAGCATGGATAGCGTGCTTTGGGGAGATTATGTCAGCCGGTATTTGCAATGTGAATCGTTGAAGGGAATCCCCTTATATAATCAGGTCGATTGGCAGAAAGACACGACAGAGCGAATTCTTAAAGCATGGAAGCTATGCCGTGAAAAGCCCCCCATGTTTGAGTTTGCCGTACGTGAAGAGCTGACCCGGCTTTTCACGATGATTTGGGAGCATTATCATGAACAGGCTACCTGGACATCAAAATCAATCCAGCGAAAATCGGATCAGGTAAAGGATATGATGCGCTTTTTGGAAACACATATGCGCGAAGAGATCTCCTTGAAACAATTGGCGGATTTTGCCCATCTTTCTGAAAGGGCATGCCAGCGAGAATTTCAATCTTATATTGGCACAACACCCATGCAATACCTTAATCAGATCAGACTTGCAAACGCAGCAGACCTGCTGAGAGAAGGACGTACCAGCATTACAGAAGTCTGTTATCAGAGCGGATTTCAAAGCCCTAGCTATTTTTCAAAAAAATTCCGCTTGCGGTACGGAATTACACCTCGCCAGTATCAAGGCTATCGTATATAGCTCCATCGAGTAGAAGGTAGCTAAAATAATCAGCATCCTGCTACTCGATTATCTTATGGGAAGCGATTTTAGGTTCTATACCACTCTGACCTCACTCATGATAAGTCTACTCTTCGGAAGGGTAGGTATTCGGGTTAAAGGATAGCTCAAGTTTTGCTTCGGAACTCGATAGACCAGATGCTTCGCGATAAAGTCAAGACTCACTTTCATCACTTCTGTAGTAACAAATTCACCGGCACATCGGTGCCCGGTGCTGCATTCTCCGCCTCCCTGCGGCATGAAACTGAAGGGATTACCTCCCCAATTCTCGAACCTTTCCGGAATAAATTCATAAGGATCCGACCATAATCTTGCGTCGTGATTTGTTCCATAGATATCTAGTAACACAAGAATTCCTCTTTTTATATAATGCTGTTTCCATAGCAAACTCTTTTTTGTCATTGCTGCTACATACGGGGTAAATGGGTAGAACCGTCGAACTTCCTGTACAAACATTTGTTGATACACACTATCTCCTGATTGAAACCGATTCAGACATTCCGGATGGTCATGCATTGCCAGGACACCGAAGGTGATATACGTGGCAATGGCAACCATTGGTCTTATGATATTAAGTAATTCAACCGCTGCAATTTGTGTGTTTAAAAGCTTTTGATTCTGGTCATGATGCCACGCTATGATATCAGCAGCTGAGCCTTTTGTCGGTGTTAATTTATGCGAACGGATTTGGATGATAATATCTCTGATCCATTCCTCCGACCTCTCACGGGCACACCGTCCCTGATGGTTTCTAAGACCAATCGCTCCAAAGCCATCAATCATTTTACCTAGGTCCGTTGCTCTTTGCTTTATTTCTTTTCTTTGCAGGGGGACTCCCGCCCATCTGCATGCTATCTGGCACATAATTATTTGTGCTTCATCAAACAGGATAATGTCATTATCATGCCATTTTGCACTATTTGCTTTCCATTGTCGGATGGTATCATCCTTCAGCTTTATCATGTTTTCCTGTGTCATGATCGACATAAACATTTGCTTACGATTCTTATGTGCATCCCCGTCTAAGCCTTGCACTCCGTTTTGACCGGTCAGCGTCTTCTGAACTCTCTTCGGTGCAACATCTTTTCTCTTAAAATAGTTATTATCATAAAAAATCTTAGCAGCTTCTTCTCCACTCATACAAATCGCTTTTTGACCCAGTAAACGCGTCTGAAAGATATCTGTTTTATATCGATTACACCTGTTTTGTATAAAACTGTAACCTTCGAATAACATGGATAGACTATTATCAATCGTCATATCACAAGGAATTTTTTTTATAGCACTCATAATATTTGATGCTCCTTATATTTTTTACCGTTATTATGTGTATGAATAGGAATATCATTCTTACTTCATTAGAATAATTTATGATTCCCGCTGTCCGCCAAACCGTGCCCTCTCGTGGACCGGCTTCGTTTACACACGGCACATAAGAAAAGAGGGTTATATCACCGTTTGTTGGTGACATAACCCTCTTTCGTGATGTAATTGTATCAGTAAAACCTATATCTCATACCAAATAATTTCATTCGCATTAAGCTCCAATTCAAAGCTGCTGGAATCCCCACGATAAATCGTAGTTTTTTGTGGCTCATACGTGTTATTTACTACGCAATACTTATGGTTCTTAACATAGGCATGTACTTCTACATTAAAGTTACTGGAGAACCATTGGTTGATGCTTTCTTCATCATGAGCACTCCAAAGAATACTTCGATACAGAACTCTGCTGTTTTCAAAGTTATAGGGCAGACCACTGATATAAACACTTCTTCCCTTGCCAAATTCATTGACTGCCATCTGAACCTCTCTGTCTTTCTGAACAAGTATGGTCGCTCCGTCTAACGCATACATGTTTTTCTTGCCCTCACCGAAATCAACTTCTTTTGTACAATCCTCTGTGATAAAGTGTTTATCAATGGGATCCCAGTTGTATTTATCGTAATTCAGGGTAAACCCTGTTTCCTTTTCTATGCCGAATACATTAGCCAGCTGGATATAATGTCCCTGATACTGGTGTCCGGTAGGTTCACCGATTCCAATCAGGCCACCGCCTTCATATACAAACTGGCGAATAGCACTAGAGATTTCCGCATCCTCCCACACTTCTCCACCGGTATGTGCCGTATCCCCGTCACCTACATTAATGATTACATCGATATCCTTTAATAAATTATGATCCTTTTTAATATCATCAAAGCTTATAAAGGAAACTTCAAACGGTGTTCCGCTTAAGGCTTCAATCACTCCGGCATAACTATAATTCTGTTTTTGGTAAAGAGCATGGTGCACCATATGAGCGCCCCAGGCACGCATCTTTCCCCAGCTGTTTAGTACCGCTACCCGTTTGATGCAATAAGGTGTCGTACCTTTGATGTTTTGGTACAGTACGCGAAATTCATTACATACCGTTTCAACATATTCTATGAATTCAGGGAATTGACAAGCAAGCTTTAAATAGCCGCCATATCCAATTCGATCAATTGGTTTTCGCAGTATGGCACGTCTTGCTGTAACCCAGTTTACCTTTGCTTCCTTAATCGGATCCCCTCCTTCATAGAAAGTATCCGGGAAGAAATAAGGCAAGAATCTTCCTTCGGTATATTTTACACCCGTGATATCGCTGATCAATCGAAGCGTACTGCCATTTCCGACACTTCCAACCACTGCATCCAGATGGATGGTCTGGAACTCATCCATAAAGGGTTCTGTTCCGATCCAATGGTCTCCAAGAAACATCATTGCTTCTTTACCGTATTCATGGGTAATGTCCACCATTTCCCTTGCCAGCTTGGCCACTTCGCGTCTCTGAAACGCCTGAAAATCCTTGTATTCTTTACTCGGTATACGATACTGATTATTATAATATCCCTGGTCAATAATAAATTCCGGTCGGAATTGATAACCTACCTCCTTCTCAAACTGGTCAAGAATATAGGGAGATACCGAAGCTGAGTATCCATACCAGTCAACATATTTTTCACGCATCATCTCGTCAAAGATCAAGGTAAACTGATGGAAAAATGTTGTGTATCGTATGACATCAACATAAGGATGTTCCTCAATAAACTTACGAAGACGAAGCATCGAATAAGCGTGTGTCTTCGGTTGCCTTACATCAAAGGTAATCTGATGCTCTACACCCTTCCAGCCGTTGACTACCGTATTATACATATGTACCGGATCCCAAATAAGATACGCCAGAAAGCTCACGGTATAATTGTGAAATGGAACACAGTTTGTAATCACTACTTCTCCTGTATCCTTATCATAGCTCCAGTCATCGGTAGAAACAGTCAATGCGGTACTGCGATCGATTACTTCCCACCAGCGTTTCTTATCATCATAATCGTTCACCTTCATAAGCTCTGATGCTATTCCTTTTAATAGCGGAATCCGCAAGGTTTGCTCCGTCGCTGTATAGAATGAAGTCATAATATAGCATTGCTGCACTTCATCCGGATTTTCTTTCGCCCATTCATTATCCTTACGGGTTGTATAGTAAGTACTGTATACCTTTGCTTGAATGGCCTTTAACTCCTCCGGATAATCCGTACCGTCACAATCACGGATCGCATCTGCTCCCCATCTATTCAATATTCCAATTGTTTCTGGAACAACATCAACGTCTGTTGGTATGGTTACCCTACCAGTTAACATCGTATCTTCATTCATAAATATTCCCCTTCCGGCGTCTTAACGCCCTTTTATCAAGGCAACTTTGTGCCGTTTCACTTAACATTTCGTCCTATACTTACCTATTTATGCACGAATTTAAGAAAGACTCTGCAATGTTAAGCACAATCCGTCCGGATACTGATTTTGACCAAATATATTCAATTACTTATGTCATTTGTTAATTATATTTTTTGTTATAAAGATATAACAGGAATAGTATGCCGCCTAAGCCGGCAAGCATAGTAAATAAGCCTTGATAGCTGATGTTCTTTTGACCGATAATGACCAGGCAAACACAAACGGCCACACATATACCTTTTAGAATAATTCCAAGTACCTTCTTTGTATACTCCATTGAAATCTCCATTCTGCCACAAACTGCGAATTCATGATTGAAAAACTTTGTTTTTCAATATAGGCTGCTGCACAAATTTGCCGTGTGAATTGTTTTCAAATCACACTTATCCCTTTAATCCACCAAGTGTCATGCCTTGTGTCAGCTTCTTTTGTACGATAATATACAGGATCAAAGTAGGCAGCATAACCAGGACAAGACCTGCATACATACGACCATATTCCGCTGCAGCATTCTGCGCTTTCATTAGATTCATCAAGCCAACAGGAAGTGTCTTACTGCCTTTTGGATCGGTCAACAAAGTAATTGCTATGATATACTCATTCCAGAACGACAGGAAATTGAACAGAATAACGGTAATCACACTCGGTCTGGCCATCGGAAGTATTACTTTTACCATTGTCCTCAGATATCCGCTTCCGTCAATATATGCTGCTTCCTCGTAGGTCTTTGGTATTGTTACAAAGTAACCGGACATTAAGTAAATCGTGAAAGGAAGGGCCGTTGCAGCATAAACAAGGGCCAAAACAAAGATATTATTTAAGAAAAGAGGAGAGAACCCCCAGCTTTTCAATACTTTATCCGCGTCAATAAACATTAAAAATATTGGTACTACAATGTAGTTCACATTGATAAACAAACCAGCCATAAAAAGTATATTTAAAATTTTACGCAGTCTGAATTTAAATCTGCTGAGACAATAGGCTGCCGGTAAAGCAACCACCAGCAGGATAAGAAGCGCAACCGCTGTGACAATCACACTGTTCAGCATGTAATTGCCCATATGCGCACTGCCCCAGGCATCAATAAAGTTCTGGAAATAGAACGACTCAGGGAGTTTCCACGGACTGCCATAAAATTCACTATTCTTCTTAATTGAGGCTATAAATACCCAGCCCACAGGTACAATAATTGAGATTGCTAATAATCCTAATACAAGATATATAACAACTTTCTTTAAAGGAAGCTTTTTCATATATTCTACCCCCTACAATTCTATCGGTTCGCGCTTGGTAATCAGATTCACTAAACCGCTCAAGGCAAAGGAGAATATGAATACAACAACACCGATCGCCATACCATAACCATAACTGGAATTGGTGTAGGCTTGTTTATACATATAGCTTAGGAACACTTCCGTACTACCATCCGGTCCGCCGCTCGTTAACGCTTTTACTATCATAAAGCTTAGATTAATGCTACTGATGATAAAGAAAGTTAAGGTCGTTCTGATATTACTCCAAATTAATGGGATAGTCAGACTAAAGAACTGGTGAATACGACTTGCACCCTCCAGACCAGCACTTTCATATACACTCTCCGGAACACTTGCCATACTGGCCATATACATAACCATGTAATAACCGATGGCTTGCCATATCATCGCCATCGCAATGGAAAATATAACAATTTTCTGATCACCTAGCCAATAAATCGGTTCGCTACCCTTATCCTTAAAAAGCGATAGAATACTATTCAATAAACCATTTTTTGAGTCCAGGATTGCACTGAAAATGGCACTGATGATTACAATGGATAAAATGTTTGGGATGTAGAAGACAACGCGGAAGAAATTCTGTCCTACAATCTTTTCCCTCGACAATATTCCTGCAAAAACCAGGGCTAACGCTATCGTTATGACACTAACAATAATAATTAACAATATGGTATTCTCAATCGATTGTAAAAACTTCATATCTTGTGAAAGCTTTATAAAGTTATCAAATCCTACAAAGGTTTTGTTCGGCGAATATCCACCCCATTTGTATAGGGACATTTTAAAAATATTAATCGTTGGTATGATCATAAAGATAGTAAACAGTATTGCTGCCGGTGCCACACATAAGAATATAAATATTGATTTCCCTTTATTTTTCATATCTATCTCCTATCCAAAAATATCTAATCTGCAGATATTTATGAAACATGTATTAGGGGGTTATTTCAAGATGTTCCTTATGAAACAACCCCTTAATCATGTATTTTAAAACGGTGAGTCAAGTTACGCTCACCGTTTATATTCGCCTACCTGTTACACTAAAGTATGCTTTTGTTTTATTATTTTAAAGCACCACGGAGTAAGTCGCTATCTTTTTTAATTGCTTCAATCCACTGTTCCTTCGTCTTATCTCCACTTACTAAAGAGTTAACGGTTCCAAATACGGTATCAGCAAAATTAACACCTTCTACCGGATCGGTTGTTGCAAAATTACCCAAAGCAGCCTTAGCACCATTATCATAGATGCTATAGAACAACTTGTTGTCGCCTTGCAATTTGTCTGCAAAACCAACGATTGGCTGAATTGCACCGGATCCCGCGAAGATCTGTGCTGCTTCATCGGAATACATGTACGCCACGAATTGTTTTGCTGCGTCTTTGTTGGTAGCTGCAGCTGGAACCCATAACTGTTCAAACCAGGTATAGGAATAAGCATCTTGTCCGGCAGCAACTGCAGGAAGTGCTGTGAATCCCCACTCAAAGCCCTCAGCACGAGGTGCATCCTTCATCTCACCAATAACCCAGGTACCATTGGGCATAAATAATGCCTTATTGTCTAAGATTAACTGCTGATTCTTCTGGAAGTTATCATTGTTTGCATTGGACGGAACTGATTTTTCTGTATAAATAGCCAGCTTGTTAACGATGTCAAATGCGGTAGCTGCTTCCGGGGTATCCCAGATACCTTCTGTATAGGTAGTAGCTTTTTGGAAGAAATCTGCACCGCCTACCTCATAAAGAAGAGCGTAGAAGAATGCATCAAAGTATCCGGCTGTAGGATATGCAAATAATGCAATTCCTTCTGCCTGTGCCTTATCACCTAAAGCCCACATCTCATCCCAGGTAGTGGGAATTGTCCAGCCCTTTTCGGTGAATAAACCTTTGTTATAAAACAGACCACAGGGGCTGTAGAACATAGGTGCCATGTATGTCTTTCCGTCATTGTAGGGGTTAGTTAATGTGGATTCAGTGAATCCACCGGCGATCTTATCACTAACCTTCTTATCTTCACCCGGAACGGTCATGCTTAACACATCAGTAATATCTTCTAAGCCGTTTTCCTTGATCAAAGTCTCGGTTAAGCCTGCAGGACGACCTGTTGCCAAATGAACAACGTCCGGATAATCTCCAGCCTTCATTTGTGCACCAATGACATCCTCTAAGGATTTATCTGTTGTAAGTTCCACTTTGATTCCTGTCTTCGCAGTAAATGCTTCACACACCTTGGTCCACATATCCACCCCATAAGCGGTTTCAATGGCTGCCACCTTAATTGTAACATCCGGTGTCGAGGCCGGTGTAGCGGTAGCTTCCTGTTCCTGTGCTGCAGGAGCTGAAGTTGCTTCCGGTGATGTACTTGTATCAGCTGCGTCTTTTTTTGCACAGCCAACGAATGAACTCATCATTAATGCAAGTACTAAGAGAATACTAACTATTTTTTTCATATCTTTTTCCTCCTTTTTTAACTATGTATGTAGTATACAATTTTTATTTTTACAAACAATAGATATTTTGCTTTCTTCTTTATATATTTTGCTATATAATATATATAAAGAATAATTTTCAAGGATATTTCAAGTTTTTTTTGTATATTATTCACATAAATGTAAAGGAGTTACTATGAGCAACGACCGCTATAGTTTTACGGATAGTGAATTTGAAGCATCCATGATACATAAAAACAACTCAACTCTATCCTATACCTTTAACCCTGATGGTAAGCGTGGAAATCAGTCTATCCAAGTTACCTTACTTTATGTAGCACTATCAAAGTATGGTAATGATTGGATAAGCCTGCCTCATTCCCATAACTTCACAGAATTTTTCTACATCACAAACGGGACCGGAAAATTCTCTGTTGAAGCGGAGATCCTTGATGTGAGAGCCAATGATCTTATCATCTTAAATCCCACCCTCACACACACCGAGATTTCAAATCCCTCAAAGCCAATGGAGTATATTGTACTTGGAGTAGAAGGAATTAAGTTTCAGGCAGAAGACCGGGAATATATTCACTTAAACGGCTCAGCTCATAAATCTGATTTGCATCTTTACTTTAATACTCTGGCACATGAAATGAAGCTTGACCGACCATATCGTGACTTTGTTTGTCAAAACTTATTAAATATTATCTTTACCATAATTCTTCGAAATGATTCCTTTCAGATTTCCTTAGTTAACGGACCGCAGCTAACCAGGGAATGTCAGATTGTTAAGAAATATATTGAAGATCACTATAAAGAAAACATAACGATAGAAACCTTAAGTTCGCTGGTTCACTTAAATAAACACTACTTTGTCCATTATTTTACCAAACATATTGGCACTTCACCAATCAACTATTTAATCGCCAGGCGAATCGATGAAAGTAAGCATCTGCTGGAAAGTACAAATTATTCATTATCATCCATCTCGCAGATGCTGGGCTTTTCTTCTCCCAGCTACTTTTCACAGACCTTTAAAAGAACGACAAATATATCACCACAGGAATATCGAAAACTATATCATCGTACCATCGCAATATCCGGTCAAGATATCCGGTTTGAAGACATTTAGAGTAATTATGCCTCTTCTTTATGATGTTTTGCTATGCCACAGCTCAAAATTCTTTAAAAGCAGCACATGTTATCGAGAAACATGTGCTGCTTTCGTATTGGCTTCATTGCATAATAGTTGGAATTTAAATATTACTCCACACTTTTTAATGCTTCCACCATGTTAATTTTCCTTAGTGTCTTATTGGTAATTTTATTTACTAATAACGTAAAAATCATCGTTAGAAATGCAGCGCTGAGATAAGCCGTAGCAGAAACACTGACACGGAAAGCTATATCTGCGATGCTGACATTCGCCAGAATCGCATAGGTGATGCCATAACCGGCAGGCATTCCTAATAAAATACCGATCAAGGTCAGGATCAAGGTTTCTTTATTAACATAAGAATAGACCTCTTTCGGTTTGAAGCCCAGTACTTTTATAGTGGCAAGTTCACGTTCACGTTCGCTGACATTGATATTTGAAAGGGTAAACAAAACCGTCAATGCCAGTACAGCGGACATACCAATCAGCAGGTAGACTACCATATCGATTATATTCTTTACATCCTTAAAGGTATCGATTGCATCCTGGCTGCTGCTGACAGAGAGGATTCTGTCATCCTCACGCAGGTTATCCAGCCATTCCTCGCCCTTGGAAGGATCTACAAGGTTCAATAGTAATGAAGTTCCGGCATAATCTCCAAAAGCATTCTGATAACAGCTTTCGCTCAGATATACATAATTGCCTGCATTATTCGCGGTTATGAACGCTACCCGAAAGTCCTTCTCTAGATTTTCTTCATTTTGCAATGAGACAGTATCCCCTTTTTTCAACTTTAGTTGTTTTGCAGCATTTTGTGTGACAACAATCCCTTCGATCGGAAGCAACATTTTATGGTTCGTTTCCATATCCTTCAGGTGGACAAAGGAAGCAAAATCCGCATCGTCCGGTATCACCATCACTGTGATATCCACGTTATCCCTGCTGCTCGACAGTGCTAAGGTGGCAATCTGTAATTGCTGCTTTTCCTTCACCATTTTGGATGCAGCTAATTCATCCTCTAGCTGATTCATTTCTTCTGTATTCAGGTTATCTGTTACTACGATTGCATCATATACTGTTACATCGCCATATTGATCCGGCATCACGCGTCCTACCGTATCCCGAATACCAAATCCAAGAACCATCAGCATCGTACAGCCTAAGATTCCTATAATCGTCATAATTGCACGTTTTTTATAGCGAAACAAATTACGACTGGTTACTTTATTGAGAAATTTGAGACGTTTCCATATAAATGAAATCCGTTCCAGCAGGATTCTGCTTCCTTCCTTCGGCGCTTTCGGGCGCATCAGCTCAGCAGGACGTTTATGCAGCATTTCAGCACAGGCGAAAATCGTCGCTCCCAGAATCCCTAGGAAAAACAAACCGAATCCGCCCAGCCCATAAACAGGATAGAAGGAATATTGAAAGGTTGGTAATACATACATTGCCTGTACAATGATCCATAATACCTTGGGAAGTACATAAAAACCAATCCCAGCACCAAGGATACCGCCGGTGATACAGGCTAAAGCTGCATAAAGAATGTATTTCATACTGATATGATGCTTTGTATATCCAATTGATTTATAGGTACCGATTAAGGTACGGTCCTCTTCTACCATTCGAGTCATGGTTGTCAGGCTGACAAGTATTGCCACGATAAAGAAAATAATCGGGAACGCCTGGGTGACTGCTTGTATGAAGCTGATATCATTGTCTATTCCGTCAAAACTATCATTTTCACTACGATCCCATACATACCATTTTGCCCTACTTATAGCAGCAATATCCTCCCTTGCATCACTTAGCTTTTGTTTTGCTGTTGCAATGGAATCCTCATACTCTGCTCTATTCTCATCAAGCTCCTTCTGTCCCTCTGTGAGGTCAGCTGCGGCATCCTCCAGCTTCTGTTTGCCCTCCTCAAGCTTTTGCAGACCCTCCGAAAGCTCAGCCTGTTTATCAGCAAATTGACTTGCTGCCTCCTCTTTATTCTGATCAAGCTCCTTTTGCCCACTAAACAGCTTGCTCTTGCCATCCTCCAGTTTCCCCCGGGCATCTGAGATCTGCTTCCTTGTATCCGATTTTTGCGTTGCTAATACCGCCGCATTTTCATCCAGCATACGCTGGCTGTAGCTCAAGGTGCCATGCGTAACAGCAAGAGAAGAAAAGTTCTTCGTTTGCTCTTCGGTCAGAGGATATCCGCCGGTGGCGAAACATACCGCCAGAGCCTGGGTATCTGACTGCAGTTTCCCCATTGCTGCGTTATAGGTATCGGTTAATTCCCCGGTAGGTGTGTCACCCTGTTTGACAGCCAATAAATAAGGAGCAGCACTGATTCCGTCTGAAATCATATCTGCCCATATCTCTTTCGCAGCTTCGCTGCTCCAGATCTTATATTCTTCTGGTGAAAGACCCGCAACAGCTTTGGTTAACTGCGCTTCTGCCTCAGACCTTTGTTTCTTCAAGTCATTTTGGTTGTTGTTAAGCTGCTGCTCATAGGCAGCAATTTTCTTTAATGCATCCTCTTCCTGACGGTTCAACTCTTTTTCACCGGCTTCAAGCTCTGCCGATTTGGCATCAATCTCCTTTTGAGCTGCGTCGAGCTTTTTCTTGGTGGATACCTTTGCCTCGCCCAGTGCCTTTTGTCCGTCGGTTAGCTTTGTCTGATTGTCCTGCAGCTCTTTTATTCCTTCTTTATAGCTATTCCAGCCATCCTCAATTTTCGCCCTGGCATCCGCGAATTCTTGCTCTGCATCAGCCATTTTATCTGACAATTCCTGCTCTGCCTCAGAAAGCTTCCGCTGGGCATCCCCTACCACCTTCTCATATCTGGCTTGCTCCCGCTCGTTCTGTATTGTATCCTCGATTGTAGCTGTCATACCTTCCACAAGCGTCCGATACTCTGTTGAATAGCAGTCCATACCTTTTGTATCGTTTAGCGTAAGGTAAATCGCCGTATACACATCACTCTTGATACAATCCTTTGTGACATACATCATATAGTCCGTGCTGCTTGATGACATGGACATCGCAGCAATGCTTCCCTCTGTATTAGAAATGTTCATAGGGCTGAGTATAATTGCTGTAATTTCATATTTTGTCACAGCTAAGGAGGGAGTGACTTCTTCACTATCCGTTGAAACAGCGAAATCCTCCTCGTCCTCTGAAGCCTCCGATGCCGGGGTATCTTCCGTATCAGCATCGTCATCGCCGTTTGCCTCTTCTAAGGTGATGGTATCTCCTATCTGCAGCCCGGTATCGTTGATGAACCTTGAAGTCACGGCAATCTGTCCCGGTCTTGTAGGCTGTGTGCCCTCAAGCACATAAGGCTCGTTCATACCGCCCTCATCCAGAGTGGTTACGTTTCCTAAAAGCTGCTTCCCATCCTTAAGCGCTGCCAAGACATCCAAGCTACAATTACCGAACACTGAACTCACATCTTCGAGACTTGATACCGCAGACAGATCGTCTTCCTCAAGTCCAAGGGTTGATACAATTTTTATATCGTACGTATTTTGTTTATCATAGAAATAATCAGCAGAGTCAAATACATCCATACACCCTGCTGCAAATCCGGTAAATACACCTGTTCCAAGAGCTATCATCACAGCAATCGCTATAAATCTGGATAGATTATCTCTTATCGTTCGAAAAATATCTTTATAAAATGCTTTTTTTCTCATCTTATCACCATTCGATTTCTGAAATGTGTATCGGATTTGCATTGATCGTCACATCCACTACTTTGCCGCTTTTAAAGCGAAGTACTTTATCAGCCATTGGTGCTATGGCACTGTTATGAGTAATAATAATAACTGTAATTCCTTCCATACGGCAGGTGTCTTGTAAAATCTGTAAAATCTGCTTACCCGTCACATAATCCAAAGCTCCCGTCGGTTCATCGCAGAGTAACAGCTTGGGTCTTTTTGCTATGGCTCGGGCTATGGAAACCCGCTGCTGTTCACCACCGGATAGCTGAGCCGGAAAATTATTTTTTCGCTCACAAAGTCCGACCTTACCCAGGGTTTCGGAAGCATCTAAGCTGTCCTCGCAGATCTGTGCGGCCAATTCCACGTTTTCCAGCGCAGTAAGATTAGGCACTAAATTGTAAAACTGAAATACAAATCCCACATCATTTCGGCGATATTGGCATAACTGCTCCTCTTTCCAGTGCGTAATATCATTGCCATCAAAAAGCACTCTGCCTCTCGTTACATTATCCATACCGCCAAGAATATTGAGTGCGGTTGTTTTTCCTGCTCCGGACGAACCAAGTATGACTGCCAGTTCTCCCTTCTCAACCGAAAAATCCGCACCATTTAATGCTCGCACAAGATTATTTCCTGAGCCATATTCTTTATACACATTTTCAAACGAAATAAATGACATTTTATCCTCCAAATTTCTCCGATTATCATACTGTATTCATATATTTACCTACTGCATCGATCATATGCATTTATCAATATCATTTTACGTTTTATTTCGACAATTATCAAGACCCTCGACTGTCAAAAGGCTCTTTCCTCACTCTAAAGCAAGATCCAATTCAAATCAATCTGCCTTTATTATGACATACTTCATATGACGGTAGGACTCTTTCTTGGTCAGATCCTTATAGATGATAATGGAATTCCCATGGATTATATTAAAGAAGAGGTCTGGATTGCTTACCAGACCTGCTCGCGGAGGTATCGACGTATTAGCCTATCAATTATTCTGCTATAGAATCTGCACCCGATAGGCGGGTGATTGGGGTGGTATGCTAAGCGTCTGGAAGATGGCATGCTCCACCCGAACCAACTGCCCGGGCTGGATATCTTCTAATGGAATAGTATTATCCTCTTGATTCAGTATCACTGTCTTATTCGAGATAGTGAAAACAATCTGATCATTAATGTCATATGGGTTTCCGGTAGTGAGAAAATTATTATTTACATCAACACTCACAACACGATCCGTTGTTATATTCACAGAAGCATCTTCCTCCAATACTACAATCCGATAAGCATTTGATTGCGGAGGAATACTTCTTGTCATTATAGGAGAAAAATCTGCAGCTATATTCATTCCCTCTTTTAAATCAAACAGATCAAGTGGTACTCCATTTTCGTCCATAATAATAGTATCATTCCCTACATTTAGCCTAACTTCCTGTGTGTAAATCATATTGTTCTCGTCGTTTACCTCGAAAGATATTAAAACATATCCTGCTCTGTCTGTGTCCGCAGCTACTTCTTCAATGAAAGCGTCTTCTACATGTATCATAGTATCACCGATAAATAACATTCCCTGTGGGGTGGAACCAGTACGATTCATAATCATCCTCTGAAGCTTAAATTATTCTAGTTATAATATATGTTAGTTCAACAAGAAGTTGAGCCTCTCCGTTCGCAAGATCGTTCTTATGTATTAGCATTATTTTCTAAATATTCTTTTTATTATTGTGAAAATAGCAGTCATCATAATAAAGCATATTAATATGAGAGCAACCCAATGAGCTCCTGTAAATACGATCCCTTCCTTCATTCGGTCTGCAAACCCAATCGCATCTGCAAAAGCAGAAATAACACTGAAGATCGCAATTAAGGCTAACACAAAATTCATACTTTTTTCATTGGAGAAATCCTGATATTCTGTCACTCGATCGATCACATCCTGTATATCAGAATTGAGACATTCCAGGGACAGGCACTCATACATCCCATTATAAAACCTTTGATAAGAAGCCTCATCCGATACCGTCTTATATGCAAAGTTGATGCGGAACCGAATCAATTCTTTCTTGATTTTCTCTAATTTCTTCATTCGATTCTGATTTTTTACAGCGATATAGTTATAGTATAGGAGTACCTGGCGCTGATGCAGTAATATCATATAAAGGAGAAAGTAGTCATTTCGTACATAGTGGGCGTACTGATCTTTTATAAAATAATTATTTTCACCGGGGATACAATAGGACAAGGAAGCTACACCCTTCGTCGAGCCGCCCCAATACTGATTATTATTTTGTTTCCATGTAAAATCGAATAAATGATCTTCTTCTTTTTCTTGTACGGAAAAGCTGCTATGGAAGCCTTTTCTCAGATACAATAACTGACGGGTGAGTACCTTTTCCTCTATGGGTTTACCTAATTGTATACGATGGTAGATATAGCACTGACTTTTACATGAGGTTGGAAATATTTCAATATGCTTACGATTGCCTTCTACGTCCAATAATTTATTAGTAATTTCCATTAGCTTTAAATCGCTCTCAATGAGCTCATTGCTCTCATTCCCACAGGGTAATAAAGCTGTGAATCTTACTCCCTTCCCGGATTTTCTATCCGGTACCAAGGCACGTAATAAAGCAAAGCTTTTATTAACGATTGTTTCTAACTCATCCTCTAAATGATCGATTTGATAAATCAGAAATCCAAATCCAGTTGTGAAATACAAAATCCTAATCTGGGATATTCTCATCGTAAATTGATCCGGTAATCTGTTCTCTTCCACAATTAAATCTGAAGTAATAGCTATATCCGTATCCCTTGCAGGTAATTTGTATTGCTGATAACTCTCTTCTTTTAAAGTGAAATAGGTAGCTATTCGTTCATTATCTTTGCCCTTATCAAATGCATCAATATGTTTTGCCAGAAACCAGTGATTACTACTCCCTTCTTTCTTCCAGTTAACACCTAACCTTTTTTCAAATACCTTCCTCCCTGAATAATAAAAGGGAACAAGGAAGAAACTCTCGCTATTGTTTTTTAGTACCTCAACCGGGTTCTTCTCCATGTTACTCCTCCGTAATAAACACTTTCTAAGATTATCGAATATAACATATCTGTTCTTTGTTTCCCGCTTATGTCAGGTGTATTTTACTCTCCGGTTACATAAGCACGAACCTGCTGATCAATATCCATTATTTCGTAATGACTAGCCTGCAGATTCCTTCAAATACCGAAGGTTGTCCCATCGAATTCTTACTGTCACCAAATAATAGGGCTAAGAATTCAGCGAACATCTTATCATCGATCGAATCTCCTACGTGAGCGACCTTATTTCGAATATCTTTTGCTCTTTCATATGCTTTACAATACTTTCCAAAATCGAAACCTATATTTTTGACCTCGGCTTGACACTTGTCTTTATAATCAGACAAAAAAACATTATAATTTCCAACCGTATATAACGTAGTATTCCGGCTATCTTTTAATTTTACAATTCCTTTCTTCTTGCATATTGTTACATCCTGCTCCGGAATTTTTTTCATTAAGAAGCCCTTCAACAATCTATTCGAGATTAATTCAAAGGCCAAGCAGTAATTTAAAGCAAAGACGGAATAGTCATATTTGGGTTGAATAATGCCCTTTGTAAACCTTCGAAAGGCTTCGCCATATTTTATATACTGATAAACATCTTCTTCTTTCTTTATTCGCTCCCAAATATCCACCGGGATACCAAATTCCTCCATGTTTACCTCGGCTTCCTCTTTCCACGGAATGCTTTGATGATATTCCTTGAGGTTGATTTTATCCTTGGATTCGAGATTATTTTTTCTTATATATTCTTCTTTTCCAAAACAATTGATTATATCTTGAAACTTAGCTTCTACTGTATCTACTCTGGCATTAAGCTCGACCTTGGCTGCCTCTATCTTCCCCTCCATCTCGGCTTTCACCTCGGCTTTCATCTTGACATTCGCCGCACTAATCTTGGCATCCACCAAATCACTGCCTTGATCTGGCAGACCATTCTTCTTCTTAATATAACTTTGATAAGCGGCATTATCTTCTCGGAATAATTTCTTATTCCACATCGGCTCCCAATGTTCAAATAGCTCCTTGGCTTCATTCGTCAGATTTATAATGCCATGATCGATATTAAAGGTCATCCCTTTACGAATATAATCAACCATATAACTAAGTAATGCAGGTATTCCCCAGGTTAATTTATATAGCTCTTCATGCGGAAATGCTTGTAATTTTTCTTCCTGATACTTCTGTCTGCTTCTTATGTAATCTCTGGTTTCATTTTCATCAAAACCAGTTAATTCAATGCAGGTAAATTCCACAAACTCAACTTGGATCATGGGCTCGGATCCTATTACAAGATGTATCTTCTTATCCATTAATAGACTCAGTATATTATCCATCTCATGCTTTGATTCATCGCGAAATTCCTCATAATGATCTAAAAACAGATGAACTTTCCGAATCTCCTTTTGTTGCTTGATTCCATCCAGATAGTTCAATGATCCATCAGAGCTTTTCATATTCTCGAGCCAGTTTTCTCCCCATAGATAATTAAGTGCAATAATCCTTTTGATCGCTTGATGGATTTGATGATACAGCTTTTGGCTAAAATCCTCATTCGGTTTTTCTTTACTAATATCCTTACTGTCAAGATATAGGAATATGTTGCCCCCATCGATAGCCCTCTCGCAATACTCCTGATAGCATTGTCTGAGTAGAGAGGATACCCCCATTCCCTTCGGACCATATAGATTAACATTATGGGAAGCACTTATCACCTTCCGATAAAAATCCTCCAGTGAATTTTTACTCTCGATACGGTCGATAAAATACTTTTTATCCCTAATTGTTTCTCGGCTCACAGTTTGTACCAGCTCAGTATAGATCCATGGTCTCCACTTATGCATCATACTGCTGATTAGTCTTTTGTCAATCCCTACTATCTCTCTTTCTAAAGAAGAAAGCCGATCAATCGCTGTTTCCAATAATCCGATATCATTAAATGGATTGGTTGATTTTTCAAATGCCTGCAGACAACCGATGATTACTTGCACTTCTCTTAAAAAGACATTTTTAGGATTATTCCAGTTATCAAAGAGATAAATTATTTTATGAATGTCATAAGAAATTGCAGGAAATAGCTTTATTATTGTATTATATGGTTTTTCCGGAATATGCTCTAATATGACATAATATTGTTCTCTTATTTTTTCTAATAAATCAAGACAATCTGATTTGTTACTCCCCAGGCAAAGGATGCCCTCGTGAAGCATTGAGATACCAGTGGCATAATCATTCGTCTCAAACTTTTCTAAATGTAATAGATATCCTAACTCTGCCTTTGCTAACTGCAGTCTTCTTTGCAGCGTTACATCCTTTTCAATTCCATCCGGAGTAAACGACTGATTGGTTAATATTTGAAGCAATAGGTCTTTTCGATTTATATTGAAGCTTTCCCGTTCTAATTGAAGAAACAATTCTTCGATTGGTTTAAAAGGCTCGTTATTGTTAAAATCATTTATAACCTTTTGAAGAAAACGGGTATCCTGGTTTTCCTCCGGTAGATCAACATGAACATTCAAAGCCTGACTTTTATAATCCATCAGAATCAGCTTCTGCCCTTTCTTCATTTTCTGCTCATTTAATACCAAGATCGGTTTGTTATTCGATTCTGTTAAAGTCGATTGAATAATTCTATCATTCGTATCTGCTAATTTGTGTTTAAAATCAGCATCATTACTCGTTTGATACAGGTTAGGAAGTAAATAAGAAATATGCCTGGTATCCCTCAATAATAATAATGTAGTTAATAATTTTTCTTCCGGACTGTCTTCCTCCGCCTCTATAGATTGGTCGGAGCCGGGATTTTTCTTGTTCTTATCCAATTTAAATTGTTCAAACGATATTAACTGCTGAATATAACGTAATAGGTTGCTTTCCTCTTCATCCAGCACTGCCATTACTTTTATTGTTTCATCAGGATATTTGCTGGAGAGATAGGCCAGTACTTCATATACCTGCTTGGCTTTAATGTCTTTCCTTGCAGATAATTTTATTTTCTCATTGTTGCTGGCTGAATTAAGTATTGCTACTGCGGATCTATGAATTATTATATATGCATACTGCTCCGTCAGATTTTCTCTGTCTGCATATTCTAATACTTCTCCGTAACAGCTTATTGCCTCCGTATAGTTCCCGGCTTTTGCGTACTGCCTTGCCAATGCAGGTAAATAATTAATATCCTCTGTAGCTTCAAAAAGTTTCTTCAGTAACTCAGTACATTGAGTATTTTTATACTGAGACTCCTTATTAATCGTATCAATCACATTATAAAGTGAAAGTCCTTCTTCTTTTGCGATTAGTGCAAAAAGATCATGTAATAAGACCAGCTCCTCATCAAAATAAAGATTATCCTTGCTTAAATAATCTTTCATTAACGTGAAGTATAGATCTTTCGATCCGTTTAGATCATAGACACACTTTTTTAATATATCAAAATTGAGTGCCGATTTATCGGACGTTTTACATTTCTCCAATCCCTGGGAAACCTGATTAACTAACGGAAAACGTTTTGCATTATCAGCAAAGGATTGGCCTTTGGTTAACTCGTCATTCTCTTCCAGATATAATTGAAGCCATGCTTTTCCAATCATGTCAAAGGACATCAGATAATCTCGAAGCACTTCCTTCATCTCTATTTTATTGCTGAGTATGTATGTCTTGATAAAGCTTTTCAAATTATTTATGTTTTTATATGAGTATTGGAGCCTAAGATCGCAAAGCTCCTGAAAAGCCTCTCTATTCTTTTCCCCATACTCATTTTTTAGTTTAGCTAACCGAAGCTGATACCCATTTAATTTATCAGCAAGTTCTGGTGAAAGGTTCATCTTCTCTATGACGGAACCGGCATCCTTCTTTAATGAGTCATATCGATAGCAAAGCGTAATTACCTTATATTTACGAGTCAGATTATCCTCTTCTATCGTCGATTGTTCAATTGCCTCGAACATTTTCTCCAGATAATCTTCTCTCCTTGTTCTAAAATA
The DNA here is from genome assembly GCA_023415055.1 of Bacillota bacterium. Lineage (GTDB taxonomy): Bacteria > Bacillota > Clostridia > Lachnospirales > Lachnospiraceae > Mobilitalea. The sequence goes on from JAEZLZ010000065.1 coordinate 46,668, forward strand.
CAGCTGCTGATACTGAAGATATAAAGCATAGGAAATAGAAGAACAATCCAGTTCCCCTAAGAGTTCTTTTGTAGCAGTATAATATTGCAGAAGGAATTCTAATGCCTCGATATGATCTGACATTAAACTTTCCTCTGCCCCTTTTACAATCAGATAGTTTTTTTGCACATTAGGATATACTTTTAACAGACTAAGAACATTACTATAGATCACCGATTTCTTTGCTGCTAACCCCTCTATTAGTTCATAGGTAAGGTTTAATACTGCGGGAATGTGATTGATATGCTCCGTACTGTAATTATAGAACAACCGCGCTATGTCATATTCGCCTTCTTGTAACAAATAGTGAATATTACTGATCAGTTGCACCATTTCCCACTGCACCAAAGCTTTTAGGAATCTTCTCAGGTACAGCTCATACTCCCCTGACAGCTTCGTAATTTCAAAGGCAAGCCTTAGGTATCTATACTGGCGATATTGATAATATAATATAGCAAGCTCCTCAATATACCGGTTCGCTATACTCTTATCTTCCTTGACATATAGCTTAAATACATTATAGGGCTTTTGCAGATAATTACCAAACCCTGCAAAATGCTTTCCGATCCGGTCCGCATCATTTCCTACTTTATAAGCCATTTCCAGATATAGTTCAAAGGCGGCTTTCATCCATTTCGATTTTTCTTCTGCATTGGCAGACTTTACTTGCTTTAAGTAATATAAATATAAGTCATTGCTGTCATGATAGACAAAGTTAAGTTCTGCTCTGACCCGTAATGCAACGGCTGCCTTTTCTGCCAGCTGTTTATACTCATAGATTTTTGCCAGGATAAGCCACTGATCTTTGCTCTGATCGAAATTATATTGTATTTTCTTCCACACATAGTAATAAATTTCGTCAAGTATTTCCTCCGTGCTGACATCGGATTGCTGTGGTAACTCAGAAAGTACGGATAACCTTAGTTCACTCAGCCTATCTCCGGTAATGTCAGATTTTCTTGACCTTTCCAGATCTCTTTGAAGCACAGCCTCATATTTATCCGACAAATCCGGATCCTGCTCAGGAAAAAAGCATAGGAATCGGGGCATACTGTCTGCTTTATCCTTCTCTGCTTTGACATTTCCTTCTTCCTTATTCAGCTTCCTTTCTCCGGTCGATATACATTGATTGATGAAATCTATTCTTCTTCGGATAGTTTCACGATCCATCGGCTCCTTCATTAATTGAAGCTCGATGTGTTTACAATAGTAGCTGTAATATTTTCTTTTTAGGCATAAGAAGTCTTCCATGTAAGTAAAACCTTCTAAGGAATTGTTCTCCTGTATATAATCCTGCGCCAAAGCATACAGATAGTTCCCATATCCGCTGCTTTTGAAAGGAACTTCGCTTCGATCCGCATTGATATAGAGCTCCTCCAGCTTCGTCCTGCTTATACCAAACTCCTCACCAAATTCACGATGGAGATATCGGAGGAAGCTGTAATTTGCACCGGCCTTTTCTCCCTTTGCCTTCTCTGTCATTGTATGCAGAGTATTGATAACGCCACTGTAGTTCTCATCGTTCGGATTTTTTACGGACGACTTAAGAAGCCTCCTTGATGCCTCCAGAAAATCCTTCATATAGATTACATTGGTCTGACTTTTTAAGTCACTATTTATAAAGTAACTCAATCCATCCTCATTACATTTCGCCAGTGCGATTGCATATAAGTATTTTGCCTTAGTCTCTAATGAGTATGTTACATTTTCCTCTCCGGGAAATCCTTTGGAGACTTTGGCCTTTTGTGAATAGTCTTCCGGTTTCTTCTCATAACGATACCCTCGTTCACATATCTTCTCATAACGCTTCTCATCACTTTTATCTCTGTATAACAGCTCAATATCGATAGAACGTGCCAGCTGAGAATACTGAAGTATCTCCGGACAGGAGGATATTAGTCTTTTAATGTCATCCTTACGCTCCGGTAAGTATATTTCTTCCTTATATATCGCAATTAATCTATTGAGTGCTTCTCTTTTATGTGTTACTGCAGCTTCGTTCTCTCCCGCCAGATATTTTAGGAGATACATTTCTTCCATTCTATTTTTGTTCTTCTGTAAATTAAATAATCTTGTATATATCTCATAATAATCGGTCGTACTGGTGAGTATTCTTTTATTACCAAGTATATGTACATAATGAATATTCGCTAAGTCCTCCGGAGAATATCCAAAGCTCTCCATCGCACTCTTGTTTTTATTCATATAATGATAATAGTTTTCTACTGTTTTTCTATCATTAGAGTAGACTGCCTTCTCAAAATAGGTCATCTGGCTCGGATTTGAAATTTGGATACCAAAGAATTTCTTTTGCATGTAATTAATTTCATTTTCATTATATCCTAAACGAAGTAATCGGTTTTGGTCGATCATACCTTTTTTCAGCGTAGGGACATCCCATTCAATAATTGCACGCTCTATTTCATTTGGTTCTATCTCATGATATTCCAGCTTAAACATCTCATTATCCACCCTTCTGTACGCTCTACCTTTGCTCAACTCTATTATTAAGGCCTTTCTCGATAAAACCTTTCTGCATGCTGTGCTCTGCGGTCCCACTCAACCGCTTTAAGAAAGTTCTCCTGCAGCCCCCGACCTTCCATATACATATCACTCAGAAGCAGCCTTGCTTCAGGGTAGCCTTCCTCTGCCAACTCAAAAAGCAGATTAATTCCGTCCTGATTACCGGACTCTTTTAATCGAGCCTGAATTTCGCTTAATCGCTGCTCCCATTGCTGCAACTTTTTTGCATCATAATACGTTACCTTATCCTCCGTATAATCGGGCCCTGCTTCCTTTGAAAATAGGGACTTTAATTGTTCCCCGTTCTTAATCACAAGTTTCATGGTATCATCAACCTCCGATTCATCATAAATAATATTATATTCTAAAAATCGATATTTTTCTATCCATTTTTCCATATGATTTCCATTGCATAATCCCTTCCTCTGTTTTTAGCTCTGGTGGATCAAGCATTGTTCATGTATAATGTATCTTGATGGAAAAATCTATAAAAATGGAAACTCAGATTTTATTAATTTATAAAGGGAGGACTAAGAATGAGAGCTTATGAAAGATTAATCAATTATACCCAGTTTGCAACTGCGTCGGAAGAACAAAGCACCACCCATCCCAGCACCTCGGAACAACTGGTATTCGGAAAGGCTCTGGTGGAAGAGATGAAAAGCCTTGGCATCGCGGATGCTGCCATGGATAAGAACGGATATGTATTTGGAACGATAGGAGCAAATATAGAGAACTGGTCCGGCCAGGTGCTAGGTTTTATCGCACATATGGACGTTGTAAATTCCGTACCATTTACTGATATTAAGACGAGAATTATCGAGAATTATGATGGATCGGTAATCACTCTGAATGCAGATAATAATGTGAAGATCAATCCCGCAGAATTTGATTTTATGAAGAATTATATCGGAAAGGATCTGCTAGTTACCGATGGAACGACACTTCTCGGCGCGGATGATAAGGCCGGTATCGCTGAGATTCTTACTATGGCAGAAACCTTATATCAACATCCTGAAATAAAGCATGGAACCATCAAAATCGGCTTTACCCCCGATGAGGAGATCGGTAAGGGAGCTGATTTGTTTGATGTAAAGCGCTTTGGTGCTGACTTTGCTTACACCGTGGATGGTGCTGCTTACAACGAAGTAGAATATGAAACCTTTAATGCTGCTGCCGCCGATGTATTTCTTCAGGGAGCTAGCATTCATACCGGTGATGCTAAGGATAAGCTTGTGAATGCAGCTCTGCTTGCGATGGAATATCACGCTCTCTTACCTGAGAGAGAACGTCCGGAATATACGGAAAAATATGAAGGCTTCTATCATCTGGATCGTCTTGAGGGTATCGTTGATAATGCGAAGATGCATTATATCCTACGTGATCACGATCGGAACAAGCTAAATGAAAAGAAGGATGTAATGAATGCTGCCGCTATGAAATTAAATGAAAAATATGGACAGGGTACTGTTCGAGTAGAGATCAAGGACTCCTATTATAATATGGCGGAGCAGATCAAACCTCACTGGCATCTGATTGATTCCGCTTATGAGGCGATTCGGGAACTTGGTGGAACACCACTTAGCAGGCCGGTTCGCGGAGGTACTGACGGTTCCAGATTATCCTTTATGGGTCTGCCTTGTCCAAACCTTGGAACCGGCAGCCATAATCATCACGGGAAGACAGAATTTGCATGTATTCAGGCTATGGATCAGTGTGTAGAGCTCCTGATCAAGCTAGTAGAAAAATATGCAAGTAGATAGATTAAGATATCACTAGTAATTGCATTTATATGATAATCTGAGGACCTATGACATTCATGATCTCTATGTCATAGGTCCTTAATGTTTTGTGATCCTGTAAATGGAATTCATTTTTCCGGTATTTATGTAGTTTGCAGCCGTAAGGCAGTATACTGGTGATCAATATTTCAATTATAAGTTATACTTTATCCACTCTGCATCCTCAGTTAAGCAGGTGAGTCGATCCTTGTCCGGCGCATAATTAGCTTCTCGTTCCACAAAGAAATGCATCTCTCCCTTACACTGTGCCTCTGCTGCCGCTTTAACTGCCTTCCAGTCCACGATGCCTTGCCCGGTTGCACTGTTCAGCTTCTGATTCTCTTCGAAGAATTTCAGAATTTCCGGAGGGAAGATCGGCTTGCCGTCCGGTCCGATCTCAAACTGGAACGGTTTCTTTTCCGCATACATGGAGGTCGCCGGCTTAGGCCCACTGACCGCATTATTTTCCTTAATGTGAATCGCCATAAAGCGTCCGGCGTATTTGTTCAGATATTCTACCGGATCCTGCCCTGCATTGGAGCACCAGCCGCAATCCAACTCGAAGCCGACATACTCCGGATCGGTATTCTCAATCACATAATCCAGAAGATATTTTCCGTCCTCTTGATTAAACTCCTGTGTGTGGTTATGATAACCGATCATTAAGCCGTGCTCTTTCGCGATTTTACCATATTTATTTAACAACCCTGCAAGCTCCAGTGCTTCCTCCTTAGTTGCAAAATCGAACATGGGGCAGATGATCATCTTTCCGCCGATCGCTGCCACATAAGGGATATCTCTTTCCATATTGTCCATACTGACATGGGAAGATACCGCTTTAAGACCTGCTGCATCCAGCGCCCTTTTCATCTCTTCTACGGACATATCTCCGTAATTGGAGCCTGCAAATTCAACTTCCTTATAACCCATAGCCGAAAGCTTTTGAAAAGACACCGGCATCGGATCCGTATTATCAAACCCCAATGAATATAATTGAATACCAAACTTCTCCATACTATTACCCCCTCGTAAAATAGATATCATATTTAATTAATTCATACTTCTTTATTATAGATCATTACAAGCTATAAATCCATGTTTACTTTTAACTCACCCCGTTGTCTGACCTTTTTCCTGGCATAGAAGTAGCTGACTACCTGACCGATCCCTGCCAATGCCCAGGTAACCGGATAGCAGGCAAAAAGCATCATGACAGTGGGGAACCATGCAAAAACAGTTACTAACCAGACGATACGCATAAGGCAGGCTCCTACCAAGGTACAGATCATCGGCAAGATAGAAAAGCCCATACCGCGGGTCAATCCAGGGAAAACATTCATGATGCCACAAGTAAAGTAGGTTATCATCAAAACATTGATACGAATCATGCCTAGCCGGATTACCTCTGGATCCGAGGAAAAAATGGTTAACAAGGGTTTGCTGAATAACATGGTTAAACCACCCAGGACAATCCAGGTTACGATGATCAATAAGATACAGATCTTTGCTACCTTGTCGATCCGGTCATATTTTTTCGCTCCCATGTTCTGCCCGGTAAAGGTTATAGCAGCATTATAATAGGCGTTCATGGAAGTGGCGACGAATCCCTCTATATTTCCTGCCGCAGAGCTGGCAGCAACCATGGCCGAGCCGAAGGAGTTGACCGCCGATTGAATCAATACATTGGAAATCGAGAACAATAGTCCCTGTAATCCGGCAGGCAGACCGATCCGAATAATCTGCTTCAGCTTTCTACCGTCAATTTTCATCTTCTTTAAAGTCAGACGTAGGGATTCCTCTTTACTTCGGATAAGACATAGTAGTACCAAAACCATCGACAGATACTGGGATATTATCGTAGCCCAGGCCACACCATCTACACTCATATGTAACACAATAACAAAGAACAGGTTCAATACTACATTTACAACGCCGGCTATCAATAAGTAATACATAGGTCGCCGGCTGTCACCGACCGCACGCAGTATCGCAGAACCAAAGTTGTATACCATACTGGCTGGGACACCAAAGAAATAGATTCTCATATACAGAGCAGATAAATCGATGATATCCGAAGGTGTACCCATAATACTTAACAACGGGTTACATAAGAAAAGACCTAACACCATCACAAATATACCGGCAATGATACTTATTGCAATCGAAGTGTGAACCGACCTGCTGACCGCATCCGGTCGTCCGGCACCGTAATCCTGGGCCACGATGACACTGGTTCCTACTGATAGCCCCATGAATAAGTTCACAATCAGGTTAATGATTGAACCGGTTGCACCGACTGCTGCCAGCGCCTCCTTACCGGAAAATCTTCCGACTACAACCATATCAGCGGCATTAAACATCAGCTGAAGAATATTCATTGCCATGATGGGCAAAGCAAAAAGAACCATTTTACCAAATATGGGACCATTACACATATCTGTATCTCGATTTTTTAATTTCATTTTTATCGCTTCCTTCGTTTTGGTGTCGTTTTTCATCGAGAAATAACAAATCATATTAACCTTACCATATTTGGGAGATGATTTCTACCTTTTTACACAAAAGCTTTTAGAATCTTGTTAGCCAGGAAATAATCCGAAATATGTTCAAATTATTTTATATTTAGACAATATTTTGCTTAACATCTCAGAATTTCTATGATATAATTCTTGAAGTTCAACTTTCTTAAGTTTTCATTTTCCTTGCCGGTTAATAAAATCATAAATCAGAAAGTGACGTGAACCCCTTAGGCTGGACAAAAGTCTTGCTTAGGGGGCTCTTTTTTATTATATACGGGACGCCTAAAAAAGGAGCCCTTGCACCATTGCTTACTTAAGCTTGATGCAAAGACTCCTTTGCTCATAACAATTGTATAACCTTATTTATAAAGTTCTACTAATTTTAACAGATGGTCGTAACGCTCTGCTGCAACTTTCTCAGAATCGCTGAACAGTTTCTCTGCACGATCCGGGAAAGAACGCTGAAGGCGAGTGTAACGTGTCTCATTATTCAGGAAGTTCTGATAAGTTCCATCACCTGGTTTAGAGGTTAATGTGAATGGATTCTTTCCTTCTGCTTTAAGAGCAGGATTAAAGGAGAACAGATTCCAGTAACCGGACTTAACAGCTGCTTTCATTTCATCCTGGCAATGGTTCATACCGCCCTTAACTCCGTGGAGTTCACAAGGTGCATAACCAATGATTAAGGAAGGTCCGTTGTAAGCTTCTGCTTCAGCAAGAACTTTAACCGTCTGGGATGGATTAGCACCAAGAGCGATCTGTGCTACGTATACATAGCCATAGCTCATAGCGATTTCTGCAAGGCTCTTCTTACCGATTTCTTTACCGGCAGCAGCAAACTGACATACTTCACCTATGTTGGATGCCTTAGATGCCTGGCCGCCTGTATTGGAGTACATTTCTGTATCAAATACCATAACGTTTACGTTCTCACCGGAAGCAAGTACGTGATCAAGACCACCAAAGCCGATATCATAAGCCCATCCGTCACCACCAAGGATCCATACGGACTTCTTAGCAAGGTACTGTTTCTTATCAAGAACTTCTTTCGAAAGCTCACAGCCTGCAGTAGCAGCTTTTTCAAGCTCAGCAACTAATGCGTCAACGGTAGTAGCATTTTCTTTTGTGCTGTCCTTAGTTTCAATGAATTTAGCTGCCGCAGCTTTTAATTCAGCAGATACCTTGTCCGAAGCAGTAATCTTCTCAATCTTAGCAATTGTCTGATCACGAAGTGTCTTCTGTCCAAGATACATACCAAAGCCATGCTCTGCATTATCTTCAAATAAAGAGTTTGCCCAAGCCGGACCCTTCTGTGAATCTTTGTTTACAGTATAAGGACATGTTGCAGCAGGCCCGCCCCAGATTGAGGAACATCCTGTAGCATTTGAAATATACATCTGCTCACCAAAGAGCTGTGTGATCAGACGAGCATAAGATGTTTCAGCACATCCTGCACAGCTTCCTGAGAATTCAAGAAGAGGCTGATTGAACTGAGATCCCTTAACTGTCGTATCAGCAGGCATTCCAGGTTTCTTGCTTACATTTGCAACTAAGTAATCAAATACCGGCTGCTCGTGTGCCTGAGATTCCTGAGGTACCATTGTGATAGCGCCAGCAGGACATACTGTGATACATTCGCCACAACCCATACAGTCAAGAGGGGATACACTCATTGCAAATTTGTACTCACCAGCCTTAGGCTTTGTATCAGCTGCCTTGATATTCGCAGGAGCTGCTTTTACTTCGTCTTCTGTTAACATAAAAGGACGAATTGTTGCATGAGAACATACAAATGCACAGTTATTACACTGAACACACTTGGTAGGATCCCATTCAGGAACCGTCACAGCGGTACCACGTTTCTCGTATGCAGAAGCACCAAGTTCAAACTGTCCATCTGCGTTATCCTTGAATGCGGATACCGGAAGACTATCACCATCCATTAATGCGATCGGGTTAAGAAGAGTTTTAACCATCTTAACTGTCTCAGGACGTCCGGTAACACTTGCTTCCGGAGCATCTGCTGCAGGATTAGACCAGGAAGCAGGAACCTCTACTTTATGTAATGCATCTACACCGGCATCGATCGCTTTGTAGTTCATCTCTACGATTGCATCACCCTTGCTGCCGTAAGATTTCTTAGCTGCAGCTTTCATGTAATTAACAGCTTCTTCAATAGGCATAACCTTTGCTAATTTGAAGAATGCGGATTGAAGAATTGTATTGGTACGTTTACCCATACCGATTTCAACTGCTTTATCAATCGCATTGATTGTATATAACTGAATATTGTTGTCTGCAATATATTTCTTTGCAGCAGCATTTAATTTCGAATCTAATTCTTCGTCTGTCCACTGGCAGTTAATCATAAAGCTACCGCCCGGTTTAACATCCTGAACCATCTTATAGCCTTTAACAACATAAGAAGGATTATGGCATGCTACGAAGTCAGCCTGGTTTACATAATAAGGGCTCTTGATTGGCTTGTCACCAAAACGAAGATGGGAAATCGTAACACCACCGGTCTTCTTGGAGTCATACTGGAAGTAAGCCTGGATGTATTTTTCTGTGTGGTCACCGATGATCTTAGTAGAGTTCTTGTTCGCACCTACCGTACCATCACCACCAAGACCCCAGAATTTACACTCAACTGTACCTAGTGCAGATGTAATAGGAGCCGGCTTAATTTCTGGTAAGCTTAAGTTAGTAATATCATCTACGATACCGATTGTAAAACGAGCTTTAGGAGTATCCTTGAGAAGTTCGGTAAATACAGCAAATACAGAGGACGGAGGAGTATCCTTAGAACCAAGTCCATAACGGCCATTGGTGAGAATAATATCGTTCATTCCTGCTTCACGAAGAGTTACAGCAACATCAAGATAAAGAGGATCGCCTAATGCACCAGGCTCTTTTGTACGGTCAAGAACAGCAATTTTCTTAGCTGTCTTAGGAAGTACTTTAAGAAGGCTATTAGAAACCCAAGGGCGATATAAACGAACTTTTACAAGTCCTACTTTCTCGCCTGCAGCTGTTAAATAGTCAACAACTTCTTCTGCTACATCACAGATGGAACCCATTGCGACGATAACACGTTCCGCATCAGGAGCACCATAATAGTTAAATAAATCGTAATCTGTACCAAGTTTTTCATTTACCTTAGCCATGTATTTCTCAACAACAGCCGGTAATGCATCATATACAGAGTTACAAGCTTCACGATGCTGGAAGAAAACGTCACCGTTCTCATGGGATCCACGCATGGTAGGGCTATTGGGATTTAATGCGTGCTCACGGAAAGCTTTTACAGCATCCATGTTACACATTTCTTTTAAATCTGCATAATCCCATGTTTCAATCTTCTGGATCTCGTGAGAAGTACGGAAACCATCAAAGAAGTTGATAAAAGGAACTTTACCTTCAATTGTTGCAAGATGTGCAATAGGGCTTAAGTCCATAACTTCCTGGGGATTTGACTCCGCAAGCATTGCAAAACCTGTCTGACGACAAGCGTAAACGTCACTATGATCACCGAAAATATTCAGAGCATGTGATGCAACTGTACGAGCAGATACATCAAATACACAGGGAAGCTGCTCACCAGCAATTTTATACATGTTGGGGATCATAAGAAGAAGACCTTGAGAAGCGGTAAATGTTGTAGTAAGAGCACCTGCAGCAAGAGAACCGTGGACTGTTCCTGCGGCACCTGCTTCAGACTGCATTTCAACAACCTTAACCTGGTTACCGAAAATGTTCTCTTGACCAGCAGCGGACCACATGTCAACATAATCAGCCATCGGACTTGATGGTGTGATTGGGTAGATGGCAGCCACATCGGTATATGCATATGCTACATGTGCTGCAGCGGTATTACCATCCATTGATTTTTTAGATCTAGACATTAATTTTTCCTCCTTTACAATTAAAGGGCATAATAGCCCTTTAAACCGACATTATTCTATCATTAATTTTATTTTTTGTAAAGATATTAACAAAGATCTACCCGTTTTATAATTTCTCTATTATCCCTTCCACCACATCCAAATCTGCCGGGATCCAATTAACGGAATCCACCACTTCTCTGTCGGCATTCATGATCCAAACTAAGAAAGCGCTGGACATCTTTATTCGATTTCGTTATTATCATTGTAACAGTTGTAAGAAGTCCTATCATTCGAATATCGGCAATCCGGCCATCCGGTTATCTATACGAGAGATACTCATACCAAAGATTATCTCGATACCCAGGAGGGGAAGAAGCTGCCGGTAGTCCACTGTATCAAAGATACACCAGGCTGGGCAATCTCATCCCAATTGGATACAAGAGACTCCATAATAATTGACAAACCAACCTTTGGCTCCGCAGCGATGATGTCCTATATTACGGAGAATTATCCGGATGCCGAATTTGAACTCATCGGATTATGCACTGATATCTGTGTCATCTCGAATGCTCTCCTTCTAAAAGCATTTCTGCCGGAGTTAGGATTAGTGTGGATTCCTCCTGTTGCGCAGGGGTGACGCCTGTGAGTCATAAGAATGCACTGGAAGCTATGAGGATGTGTCAGATCGATATTATAAACGAATGATCAATAAATTTACAATGAAGTGAAGATGCTATATAGAAGTACTCAGGCTATTTTTATAAGATAAAAGAGAGGTAACATAACCATATGATAAAAGTTGATAATCTGTCCTACTCCTTTGTGCAGAAGGATCTGTTTCATAATATTTCATTTACCTTGGAGGATGGCCAGCACTGTGCTTTCATCGGAGCTAGTGGCAGCGGCAAGAGCACATTGTTGGAGATCATCATGGATCCGGAACGCTATCTGTATGACGGGTGCCTGGAGATTGCTCCAAATTGCAGGATCGGATATGTAAGTCAGTTCTCCAAGCTGGAGCAATCAAAGGAAATGACGGTTTTTGAATATATCGCGGAGAATTTTATCCGGCTACAGGATGAATTAAACGCTATCTATATTGAGATGGAAACCACTACGGATATGGATGCACTGATGGTACGGTATCAGACAGCTTTTGATGCTTTTCAGGCTGTTGGCGGAGATGATTATGAACAAATCATACGCAGAAAGCTGAATACCGCTGCCTTAAGCAAGCAGGAAAAGCTTTTGGTATCCAAACTGAGTGGTGGCGAGTTTAAACTCCTTCAAGTGATTAAGGAGATGCTCACCGGACCGGATTTAATGATTATGGATGAGCCGGATGTTTTTCTGGATTTTGATAACCTGAATTCGCTGAAGAACCTGATCAATTCCTACAAAGGAACCATGCTCGTTATCACGCACAACCGGTATCTCCTGAATCATTGCTTTAATAAAATTATTCATCTTGAGAATAAAGAGCTTCAGGAGTTTGACGGCAGATATATAGATTATAACTTCTCATTACTTCTTAAGAAGATCGAGCTGCAGGAGCTTGCAGCCGCCGACACATTAGAGCTGGAGAGAAATGAGGAGTTGATCAATAAGCTAAGAGCCACTGCAAGTGTATTTACTGAAGCCTCCAGAGGGAAATCTTTAAAGGCCAGAATAAAAATCAAAGAAAGATTGGAAGCTCGCAGAATAAAGGCGCCCTTTGTAGAGATAAAACAGCCGGAGATCAGCTTCCCTTTTGAACCGGTAATCGAAGATAACACTATATTAACTGTGAATAATTACAGTGTCGCGTTTGAGGATAGTCTTCTGGAGCAGGTCAGCTTCGAGATGAAATCGAATGAAAAAGTAGCGCTGATCGGTTCAAACGGTACCGGTAAGACCACCTTACTTCGTGATATCTATCGGAACAATCACAGTTCAATTCAAATCAACGATGCCACAAAAACGGCATATGTATCTCAGCTTAACAGCGAGATATTGAATGAATCGAATACGATTCTTCGCGAGTTTCTGGATGCCGGGTTTCAGACGAATCAGGCAGTTGCAGAGCATCTGTCGCATTATGGTTTTAAGGAAGAGGATCTTAATCAGAGGATAAGCGCTCTGTCCGGTGGTGAGAAGAATATCCTGCAGCTAGCTAAGGTCGCAGCCGGCAATGCAACTCTGCTGCTTCTTGATGAACCGACAAGCCATCTGGATACTTATTCTCAGCTGGCGCTGGAAAAAGCCCTAAATGACTATAAAGGTGCAGTACTCATGATCTCTCATGACTTCTATACCATAGCAAACTGTATGGACTATGTATTGATCATTGAAAATAAGACCGTTCGGAAAATGAGTATACGAAAATTCCGCAAGATGATCTATGAGAATCACTTCGGTCGAGACTATCTGGAAATAGAGCAAAAGAAGAAAACCGTAGAAACGAAAATCGCTATGGCATTAAAGGATTCGGATTATGTACTTGCAAGAAGTCTATCGGAAGAGCTGGAAGAGTTAATCAAATTATTGTAATTCGAATAATGTGCTTATAAGGCAGAGGTTATGACTGCAAGCCAGCCATGGATCTCTGCCTTATTATTAAACATAATTACCTCATGTCATTCTCGTCAACCTTTTACACCGCCCGCAGTGATGCCTGTAACAAAATACTTTTGGAATAGAATGAATATAAGTAGAATTGGGATTAAACTCAATGCCGACAATGCAAATACATACCCCCACTGGGTAAATTGATGCTGGCCGAAAAAACCGGATATCGCAATCGGAAGAGTACGTTTTGCATTATCATTAATTACTGTGTTCGCCCAGGGAAACTCTTCCCAAGCAGTCAGAAAGTTGAAGATCGAGATGGAAGCGATTCCCGGCTTAGCCAGTGGAAGAATAATCTGAAAGAATACGGTCAGAATACTCCCTCCATCCATATGCACTGCTTCATCAAAATCTCTAGGGATATTTTCAACAAAGCCTTTGATCATAAACGTAGAATAAGGGATTACCCAAGCAATATAAAATGGAACCAATCCGAGCAGCTTGTTAATCACATTCAACTTTACAGCTAGCTCATATTGGGGAACGATCAAGGTCATACCCGGAACGATCATCGTCAGAATAATAAATGAGAACAATAAATTCCTGCCAAAGAATTGGTATCGCCCAATGCAAAAGCCCAGAGCAGACGCTACCATGGCTGCTATCGTCACCGTTAGTGTAGAAACCATAACACTATTTAGAAAATTAATATAAAACTTTCCCTTATCTATGATATAAATATAATTTTCTAAAGTAATCGATTTTAATGATGGGAAAAATTTGGGTGGAAATTCATATAATGCCCCGTTTGGCTTTAATGAGGTACTGATCATATAAATCATAGGCAATGTAAACAGAGCCGCAAATGCGATCAATATGACAAAAATCACTATTTGTATCAAGGTATTCTTTTTCATTCGACCATCTCCTCCATCAATCATTGCTTTTCATCAGTCTGAATTGTACCACTGCAAGCAGGGCCAGGACTAACGCGGTAATAAACGATAGAGCCGCAGAATAACCGAAGTCACCTGTACTGAAGGCTTTGTAATACATCCATGACAGTATGGTATCCGTTTGATGCCCTGGAGCACCGTTTGTAATCATCTTAATTGATGTATATACATTAAACCCACCTATGGTCAGCATTACCAAAGCAAATAAAATCGTTCTTCTTATACAGGGTATCGTTATTTTGGTGAAGCTGACAAACGCACCCGCTCCATCGATCGATGCCGCCTCATATAATTCAACCGGTACTGTCTGCAATGCAGCCAGGAAGACTACCATATTCCAGCCGATTCCTTTCCAAGACCCCAAAATCATTGCTACACTCAGGCCACTCCATCTAGAATCAAGCCACCGGATATTATAATTCACTATATGCAGGACATCCTTAAGAAAATAGTTCAGCATTCCTTCTGTATTAAAGACATACTTAAAGATTAGCGATGCAATCACCCAGGAGGTGATAACAGGCAGATAATACAATACCCGAAAACCTACTTTAAAATGATTTACCTTATGTATCAACAGAGCAGCCATCAATCCCAGAAACATCTGTGCAGGTACAGTAACAAGTGTATATACTAAGGTGTTCATAAAGGCTGTACGAAAATAGGGATCCTCAATGACTATCCGATAATTATCAAAACCGGTAAAGGACTGATTTAATATTGAGCTGAAATCCCAGTGAAATAGACTGATAATAAATAACTTAACAATTGGATAAATTGTAAATAATCCAAAAATCAGTAACCCGGGTACCAGTAATATTGTTATGTGTAATTTGTTTCTTAACGTATTATATTTCATAAGTTGCCTCCATCATCTGCCAACATTATCTTGATAATTACAACCGGATTTGTTATACTATAAATTGATTTTTATATGATTTATAATGGACAAAACAGAGAATCACATTTCGTTTCATCTGTTTTGCCCAACATAAACTACTGCTATGTGCAGACCTCTGAAGACATGATCAGACGGCTGGTATTATTGCGCTAACAGACTATCTATTTTTACTGCGAGCTCATCCATGGCTTCCTGTGCTGTCTTATCACCATTTACAACATGGTTAACTGCAGTATTTAATTCACTATCAATAATAGACCAAGAAGCTACCGTCGGTCTGGATTTTGCAGTCTTTATGGCTTCAATGAAAGGTGCAAAAGCTGCCGCTTTTACTGTATCACTTTCTAGCGCATTTTTATTTACCGGAATCTGACCGCTCTTTGCCATCTCAATCTGAGCAAATTCACCGGTCATGAATTTAGCAAATTTCCAGGCTGCATCTTTTTTATTATCATCACCGGAGGTATTAAATAAAGAGATATCTTCACCGCCAAGCACGGAGATGGAACCACCATCACCTGCTGGCATACCTACTGTTGCATATTCAAGATCCGGATAGGCTCCCGCCAACTCAGCAACCTTCCAAGGGCCTTCCAGTATCATACAATAACGACTCGTTCCGAAGCCGTCGGTCATAGGTATATCACCACTGTTCCATCCGGTAATTGCGCCTTCTTTATATAACTCGGCAAACATTTCAATTGCTGCTACGGTATTCGCACTGTTGATATAACCGCTTGCTTTGGTCTGTTCCGGATTTAACAATTCGCCACCATAGCTCCAGATGAAAGGGCAAAGATTCCAACCGGATAATGCCGGTTCTTCATATCCCCATACCTGCTGCCCCGCTTCATTGGTTCCGGATAACTGTTTCACCGCTGCAACGAATTCCTCCATAGTCTGAGGCGGATTTATTCCTGCTTCTTTTAAGGCTTTGACATTATAGAATAAGATTTTTGTATTGGTATTCAGTGCAAGTCCATAATAATGCTCCCCAATTTTTGCTGTGCTCATAGCACTCTCGAGTAGTGTCTGAGATACGTCGTTAAAGTCAGACATTTTCTCGTCCAATGTCGTTAGGATATCGGAAGACTGAAATTCAGGAATCCATGCAGCATCTAATCTGGCAACATCCGGTAAAGTTTCCGACTGTGCGCTGATCAGAATTTTATCATGAAGATCAGCCCATTCATGTGATACCGCATTTACCTTAATACCAGGGTTTTCACTCTCGAATTTAGGTATCAGAACATTCATCAGAGTATCGTTCTCCGCAGATTGTGCGCTGTAATGATGCCAGAAATTAATGGTTACTTCTTCTGTCTTTGATACGGTTGTATCCGCATCCTTTGTTGTTGCTGTTTCCCCGCTTTTGCTGGGTTCAGATTCTACTGGTGATTTACTACAAGCTGTGAGAGCTGCCAGGCACAGAACGGCTGATAGAAAGATTGCCAGTATTTTTTTTGTTTTGTTCATAATTCTTAACCTCCTCAGATTTTATTATCTTAACGGAATAAGGTTCCAGCTGAAAGCACAAGCGATCTCCGTCTTCCGAAAAGTTCTTGTTGCATTGTTCGCCGGGTAAAAGAATTTCTTCCATATTTTCTTCTTTTACGGTGAAAAGGCTGACTTGTGCGGCTTCCTTCGAATTGTTCACAATCACCTTGATATGTATGTTTTCATAGCTGCGTTCAAAGCTGTAAATATTATAATCCTTGTCAGCGGTTATGGTCTTAAAATCGCCATAGCGGATTGCCTCCTCCTGGTGACGGATTTCTGACAGCCGCCTGTACCAGGATAAAAGATCCTGATCCTGCAATTCTTCGTCCCATTGCATCGCTCTTCTACAATCCGGATCATTGTCCCCTGTGAGTCCCACCTCATCTCCATAATAGATGGCTGGAGCTCCCGGCATTAAAAATTGAAATGCAACTGCCAATTTAAATTTATTCTTATTCTCCCCGCAGCAATGTAGAAATCTCGGTGTATCATGAGTGTCCAGCAAATTATACATTGCATGGTTATATTCCTCGTAATATTCTGCTAACATATGCTGCAGCCTTTCATCAAGCTGTACTGCATCTATCTTGCCATAAGCAATATAATCAAGCATAGTATCTCGGAATACATAGTTCATGACACTATCAAGTTGATCTCCAGAAAGCATCTTTCTCCCGAAGCCCCAGGTCTCTCCCAGTAATAGTATGTCAGGGTATTTTGCTTTGAGATGGACTCTTGCAGATCTCCATACATTAGGATCCACTTCATCTGCCACATCTAATCTCCATCCGTCAATTCCTGCATATTCAATCCAGAATTCCATAACTTCCAGAATAAAACTACACACACTGGGATTCGAGGTACATAGCTTCGGCATCCATTTGTAGGCGCCTACACATTCATAATCCTTGTGAGTAACCTTGGCGGGAAATTGATGAAAATGAAACCAATCCTTATACACCGAGCTTTCCTGGTTTTCGAGTGCATCCCGGAAGGGTTGAAAGGACGTACCACAATGATTAAATACACCGTCGAGAATTAATCTCATTCCCCGGTTATGACATTCGTCTGCAAGTTCCTTCAATTCTTCGTTCGTGCCAAAGCCTTCATCCACCTGATAATAGTCCGTTGTAGCATACTTGTGGTTAAAATCACCTTTAAAAATAGGATTAAGGTAAATGCAGTCCGTACCAAGACTTTTTATATAATCCAATTTCTCAATGATTCCTCTCAGGTCACCTCCCATATAATTCTCTCTGGTTGGTGCCTCTCCCCATTCTGCACAATTCTTAGGGTCATTAGTACTGTCTCCATTTCGGAAACGATCCGGGAAAATCTGATAATAAATCTGTCCCTTTGACCACTCAGGTATTTGTATCACATCGCCCGGATTCGCATATAAGAATTCAAAGTAGCCCCCCGTAGGATACTCCTTGGTTAACTCATGGTCGGTATAATAGTAATACTCACCTTCTTCATCTGTCAGTTCAAAGAAATACTTCGTATATCTGGCTATTTTGGAGAATTCGATCTCAACATAATAGTAATCCAACATATTATCCCGATACCGCAGCTCCATTTCTTTGCTCTTGCGCTTACCTATCTCAATTTCTGTTCTAGCCCAATAAATCAGTCTACAATGTTTAAAATCATTTTTAGCTGTTTCCAGCCTCAATATCAATTTGTTTCTGGCTTTGACATAGACATAATCCATGGTGTTCTTATGAAGCACCACCGTTTTTCGCATTATCTTATCTTTCTCCCTTCTTGGTTGATTCCCTGGTAATTAATTTTGTCGGAATATACATATGATTCGTATCCATCGCAGCGCCTTGGATTTTTTGGATCAATTTTTCTGCCACCTGAATTCCCAGACCATAAGTATCAACATCAACAGCAGTCATTGGAGGGTCGGTGTATTCTGCAACAGGATAATTATCAAAGGTGACTATTCCGATATCATCAGGTATCTTATAGTTTATATTCTTTAATGTCTTTAAAACATTAAATGCAATAATGTTATTACCGCATAAGTAAGCATCCGGATGGTTGCTGCTTAATGCCAGCTCTTCAAGATTTTTATTATCTATGTCTATATTCTTCCCGTACTCAAGAATAAATTCCTGCTTTGGCTGAATATTATGACGTTTCAGACAGGATGTATAGCCCGCCAGACGCTTCTGAGCAAATACCGTGTTCGTCTGTTCCGTAACCAGGGCTATTCTTGTATAGCCCTGTTCAATCAAGTGCTCCACCGCCGTAAAGCTTCCCAACTCATTATCCACATCAATCCATGACGTACTTTCTTTATATCTCTTTGGCTCACCCATAATTACAAAAGGAAATTCAACCTTGTTCAATTCCTTTATTAGCTCAGGACGTATAACGGAAGAGGGTAAAATCAGTCCGTCCACCTTTTTTTCCAACATGAGATTCTCTACGGTAGAATTATCTTTCTTCTTTCGATCGTTCGTTATAATAATGCTATAACCGTACTCCTGCATAACCTTTTCTATCGCAAACACACTTCGGTTAAAGAATGCATTGGCAAACGTATTCTCATCCCTTGCATCGATTACCAATCCAACGCAATAGGTTAAGCCATTGACAAAGCTCCGCGCCAAACTATTCGGATGATAATTAAGCTCCGCCATTGCCTCCTGGATTTTTTTTGTGGTAATCTCAGAGATTCTAGTGTTGCCATTGATTACTCTGGATACTGTTGACGGTGAAACCCCAACTTTTTTCGCTATGTCTTTAATAGTAGCTGTCATAAAAATCACTCCTTAGTTGTGCAAACGTTTGCACAACTTAATTATAAGACCTTATTAAGGAAAAGTCAATACAAATTACAGAGGCTGATACAATTATTATGAAACGTGCGCCTGCCAGGAAATTGTGGTCCACCTTCGATGGACCACACTACACAAAAACATAGGTATATGACACCACCCGGGTGAAATATACCTATGTCTATGTATGACAATATTACAAATGACATTCGATGAGAGGAATTGCCCTTCCTCTGTTAAGGTTTTTCCTACAAATCCCGTATCCGTTCCTGATCAATGCTTCAACTCACCAATCTTCTGGTTGATCCGGCTACGAACCCTGATACAGAACGTCGGATCAAGAGGATACTCACTGAAGGTAATTTTCATACCCGCTTCCTCCTCAATGATACGTACTACGGTCTCACGAGTAAATCCGGAAATAGTCCGGGCTCCGTACGAAGGTAATTATCATCTCTATTTTTGATTTCTTTTCGTTCCATAGGCTCCTGATCCGGAAATACCTTTTCTAGAGAATTAAGACATTTTATTAGTAACCTTTTACCTACATCCCTACTATTGCCTAGCCTTCGTTCATCGTATTTCTTTGACCCAAATTTTGTATCCTTCTACCATCTATGATCTATTTATAGCCTTCGGGATTGTTCTTCTGCCATCTCCAGGCATCCTCGCACATTACATCCAGATTCCTGGTTGCCTCCCAATCAAGCTCTTCTCTTGCTTTGGAAGCATCTGCATAACAGGCAGCAATATCTCCGGCGCGTCTTGGTCTGATTGCATAGTTGATTTTCTTGCCCGAGACCTTTTCGAAGCCTTTCAACATCTGTAATACACTGTAACCATGACCGGTACCCAGGTTATAGTACAGTATTCCCTTCTTCTCTTTTAGCTTGATCACTGATTGTACATGTCCTAATGCCAGATCAACAACATGGATATAATCCCTGACACCGGTTCCATCCACCGTATCATAATCATCCCCGAATATATTCAGACACTCTAATTTTCCGACTGCCACCTGGGTAATATAAGGTACCAGGTTATTCGGTATGCCCTTCGGATCCTCCCCGATGCTTCCGCTCTCATGTGCCCCGATGGGATTAAAATATCGCAATATGATGATATTCCATTCCGGATCAGAATGCTGAAGATCCTTTAAGATGCCTTCAATCATCAGCTTAGTCGCCCCATAAGGATTTGTCGTAGAAAGCGGGAAATCCTCCTTAATCGGAAGGCTCTCCGGTGTACCGTAAACAGTAGCGGACGAACTAAAGATCAGGTCCTTTACCCCATACTTACGCATAACCTCACATAGAATCAGTGTCCCGGTGATATTATTATGATAATATTCCAGAGGTTTTTGTACCGATTCTCCGACTGCCTTTAATCCGGCAAAATGAATCACGGTATCGATCTCCTTCTCCTTTTCGAATATTTCCTCAATTGCAGCTCGGTTAAGCAAGTCTGCTTCGTAAAAGGTAAGCTTTCTGCCGGTGATCTTCTCTACTCTGTCTAAGGATTTCTTTGAAGAATTCGACAGGTTATCAACCACTACCACTTCATATCCTTTGTTTAACAGCTCTACACAGGTATGACTTCCGATATATCCGGCTCCGCCGGTCACTAATATTGACATAATATCCTCCCTTTGCTCCGACCCAATTGTTTGAGCCCCGGTGTATGCTTATTGACTTATTCCTGACTTTTCGCCTGGTTGATCACTTCCGTCATAGCATCCCAATTTTGTTCCATGTCCGCAACCAATTTAAACTGTGTTCTGCATCGATCCAGATTATGCTTCTCACGATGAATCTTAAAGTAGGTATCTCCCTCCAGATAATCCGTTAAAAATCTTAACCCGCATTCCAGGGTCATCATCTTTGCGCCGGTCGGAAGCATCGCGAGCTCCATATCGGTCAGACTTCCCTTGCAGCCCTCTAGGAATCCCTTAGTATATATTTTATAAAGCTCCAGGTCAAAGTTTACTTTGGATAGATCCGTCTCATCCTCTGCTCCGGTACTTGCCCCGAATCGGATGGAATCACCGAAATCATTCACGGAAAAGCCCGGCATAACGGTATCCAGATCAATCACACAAAGACCCTTTTTTGTTTCATGATCAATCATGACATTATTTAGCTTGGTATCATTGTGCGTTACCTTGAGCGGGAGCTTCCCCTGTGCATATAGCTCCATCAGTACCTTGGTAAATTCCTCTCGTTCCAGAGCAAATCGGATCTCAGCACTTACCTCCTTCACACGGCCCATGCGGTCCGCTTCGATTGCATTTTTTAAGTTTTGCAGGCGCACCGGTGTATTATGAAAATTAAAAATTGTCTCATGAAGAGTATATGCCGGATAGTCAGCTAATTGATATTGAAAATTTCCGAAGGCTACTGCACTTTGATAAAAGTCATCCGGACTCTTCACACTGTCATAGCAATCTGCATTCTCAATAAATAGATATCCTCTCCAATAAGAACCTACGCTGTCTCTATATAGATTTTGTCCTGTTTTCGTCGGAATAATATTCAAAGTTTCACGGTTCACATCACCATGCTTCTGTTCTATTTTCCTTCTTAAGAATTTCGTAACACCTGCGACATTCTCCATCAGCTGCTCCGGATTCTTAAAGGTCTCATGATTCATTCTCTGTAATATATATCGTTTGATTGAGCCCTTCTCTCCCTGAAAACGGATCAGATAGGTATCATTAATATGACCGCTTCCATAGGGAACATGGTCCAGATAGGTCCCTTCAAAATCAATATTCTCGATTGCCTCGTTGATCATTTCACATTGCTCTTCTCTTGTCATACACAACCTCCATTCTTCCATCACTTTCTTATTTCCACAGCTTCTTAGGATAGAAGCCCCGCGCCTTTAAATCACCAATCGCTTGAACAACCACTTCTTTATCTTCCTTATAGGTAACTCCATACCATTTATCTTCTGATTTTAACACACGTACCGAGGCTTTCCCCTCTTTGATCAGCTGACCTACAACGGTAGGTAAGAAATATTCTGCTTTCAAGGGATTCTCCGGTACTTCCTTTTCCAAGAAGGTATGAAATCTCTCCTGTAGTTCCCTTAGGATGCTGTTATGAAAACCCCACATGTTCATAGAAACGATGCTTCCCTTGGCTATTGCTGTCCAGGATTTACCTTCATCCTCGGTAAATTCAGCGCCCGTAGCTGTTTTTTCTATCCTGGTTCTTTCGGTTATCTCACTTAAGTTCCCCTCGTCCGATATCTTACAGACGCCTCTGGCAACATGCCCGTGTTCGGTCAGCGTATTTTCAAGTAGATATCCAACCATGGCATAGCTGTATGACTCATCCTCCTGTGATTGAATCAGGAAATCATATATACTCTGAAATGCACCGGCACCATAGTAATCGTCTGCATTTATCACAGCAAAGGGTCCGTCTACTGCATCCACACAGCTTAAAACTGCATGCCCCGTTCCCCATGGCTTCACTCTTTGTTCCGGGACATCAAAGCCCTTTGGCAGATTCTCAAGTCTCTGATATACGTAAGCTACCTCTACCTGCCTTGCGATTCGGTCCCCGATTCTTTCTTTAAAATCCTTCTCAATCTCATCCTTTATAACAAATACAACTTTTTTGAAGCCGGCTTTAATTGCATCATAGATAGAAAAGTCTATAATTAAATTCCCTTCCTCATCTATGGGATCAATCTGCTTTAAGCCACCGTACCTGCTACCCATGCCTGCTGCCATAATTACTAATACAGGATCCTTCATCCTTATAACCTCCTTAAGCTAAGCGATCATTATGAAACGATGCTAATATGGTCATTATCACCTTACGAATGAACGTGTCAGAGGTGCTGCGCACTTTCCTTACCTGATCCGGTATGTCGGTATTGCAAGCCAGCTTGCATACCAATGTACCGGATCAGGTAAGCACCTTCGGTGCTTTCCTGAAACGATCTATTGCTATGCAAGCAAGCTTGCAATGACAATAGATCATATCAGGAAGAGTGCGCTGCACCTTTGGCACGTTCATCCTTCCTATTAATCTCATTATACAAATTCCAGCTTGACATATCTCTATAAAATAAGATAAACTTTAGTAAAATATAAAAGTATTAATCAATTTACTAATTTAAGGGGAGGATTCTCGTGCAAAAAATAGAGCTTTTGTCCGTACTGAAGGAGATGCATCAGATTTCAGGCTTTCGTTTATCTATCTATGATACAAACATGCATGAGATTGCTGCCTACCCTCGCAATTTATCAAGCTTTTGTTCCCTGGTACAACAAAAAGAGGAAGTACGTCTTCGTTGTGTTGATAACGATGCTGCCGCCTTTGAAATCGTGAAGGATAAACAGGAGATCTATATCTATCGATGTAAATTCGGGTTATATGAGGCAGTGGCCCCTCTTTACCATTTTGGTGTATTATCCGGATATCTCATGATGGGGCAGACCTTAGATACGAAGGAAGACAGCAAAGCCTTTGTGTTTGCTGAAGCCAGCAAATATATCAAAGATAAGGAATTTCTTAAGAAGGAGATTGATCGTATTCCTACCAGTTCAGAACAGCAGATTCTGTCCTGTGTTGCAATCATGAATATCTGCGCGGAATACATCAGTTTAAGTAATCGGCTCAATCTCACGGATAAGGATCTTGCTCATGAGATTAAAAAGTATATTAACCAGAATTATGCCACAAGAATCACCTTGGATTCTCTTAGTAATCGCTTTTTTTATAGTAAAACGACGATTATGAATGTCTTTAAGAACGCATATGGGCTGTCCGTGAATCAGTATTTACAGGATACACGGCTAAATCATGCACAGCAGTTATTAGAGCATTCCGATGATTCCATTCATACGATATCCGAAAAATGCGGATTTGGGGATCAAAACTACTTTTCGAAGGTTTTCTCTAAAAAATACGGTGTTACTCCGAGCAGTTATCAGAAGATCTCCGTTTCGCATAATTAATTTATTCATGCAGTTCCAGCGGCAGATCATCGGGATCTTTGAAGAAGGTCATCTTCTGCCCGGTATCCCGAAGATCTCAAGCTCACAGTCGCCAAGAATCAGATCAAGCTTATAATCCCCTCTGGCAGCACGGTAATTTTCTCGAAGAATTTGAAAACCGAGCAAATTCACATAAAAGTGTTTTGATTTTTCATAGTCTGTAACTATGATTGCGATATGATGTATTATTTGTAGCTTCATCTTTCCTCCTGCGATTTATATTATTTCTTATATTTTAATAGAGATAGTCGAAAAATATATAAATTAATCACTTAGATTGTTATCCATTCTACTTCATATCTTACCCTCTATTCCACATATTGGCAAGATTGAAGTTTATATCGCTCCATGAGTGCCTGTTTTTTCCTTTTATCCGTTTACTTTGTCTTAAGTTTATATTATGATATTTATATGAAAAATCATGGATAGGGAGGCGAAGCGGATGATCGAGATTATCGCTACGACATTAGAGGACGCATTAAGAATTGAAGAAGGCGGTGCGGATCGGATAGAGTTGGTTAGTGCATTAACGGAAGGGGGATTGACCCCAAGCTATGCCCTGATCAAGAATGTGGTACAAAGTGTCAATATTCCGGTAAATGTAATGATTCGTCCTCACGCAAGATCTTTTGTCTATTCAGAAGCCGAGATTAAGCTTATGACCGAGGATATCCTGATGGCAAAGGAGCTAAAAGCGAAGGGTGTTGTCCTTGGAGTATTAAACCGGAAGAATGAGATCGATATCCCCTCACTGGAGAAGCTATTATCTGTGTGCGAGGGAATCGAAGTCACCTTCCATCGGGCAATCGATGAACTTAGCGATCCGGTCAAAAGTGCCGAGCTTCTGTCTGCCTACCACCAAATCAATTGTATACTCACCTCCGGTGGAAAAGGCAGCATCGTAAATAATCTGGAAGCGATTCATAACATGATGGAGAAATCAAAGCACATTCACATATTGGTAGGCGGGGGTTTAAGCTTTGCCAATATAAAAGAGGTTATGAAGCGTTCGAAGGCCACCGATTATCATTTTGGTACGGCGGTGAGAGAAAACCATTTTGCACTGGGAGAAATTGATGTGAAACGTATTCGGGAGCTAGTTACTATCTACCGTGATCAATGCTTTTCCTCCTAGTAAACACCGGTTGTTTTAATTACCATATGCATATAGATAGGCTGTTGCATCATGAGGCAAGTAATATTCCTTACGCTCTTTCTGCAACAGCCTATTTGTATGTCAGTAAATAATCGTATCCGGTAACCATAGTTGACGATATCCTGCTACCATTATTACCGCTTAGTCAATATAATAAACATAGTTTTCTTTTCTCGGACTCGCTTCCAGTTGTTCCCCCTCCGGGTATCCCAGGATGCAATGTGCGATACCCTCGTAGTCACCTTCGATCCCCAGGGATTTCAAGATCTCTATACCAAGTGGACTTTCAAATTCCTCCTTAGCTCGATGGATCCAACAGCTGCCAAGTCCAAGCTCGTGTGCAGCAAGCATCAGATTCGCCATGACAAGGCTTCCATCATTCTGATAGGTCGAGCTGTTTTTATTCGCCAATACAATCAGTACCACCGGTGCTCCATAAAAGGGATCAGATTTAACACCCATAATCTCTGCATTCAGCTTTGATATACGATCCCGAAGTTCCTTCTTCGTCACTGCAATGATAATCGGAGATTGTCTGTTCATTCCGGTTGGTGCAAAAGTGCCCGCCGTTATGATCTTATCGATGATCTCCTTCGGTACCATGTCCGGTTTATAGCTTCTGATACTTCGTCTGGACTGAATTGTCTCAAGTAAATTGCTCATAATGAACCCTCCTTACTATTTCTAGAAACTGGCATTCTATATAAATCTAAATAACCGGTTGTGTATTTCCATAGCTTACACTAGCAGGATTTTCTGCGGGGCAAGCCCATTTTACTGCATTAATAATTACTTTTTGAATCTCGGGATTATGGAAGGTAGGGTAAGCCTCATGTCCGGGACGGAAATAGAATATCTTTCCTTTGCCCCTATGCCAGCAGCACCCGCTCCGGAATACTTCTCCTCCTTCAAACCAGCTGACAAATACGAGTTCATCCGGCTGTGGGATGTTGAAATGTTCTCCGTACATCTCCTCCTGTGATAGAATGATCTTATTATCAATTCCCTGAGCAATCGGATGGGCAGGATCGGTAATCCACAGTATTTCTTTTTTACCGTCTTCACGCCACTTCAACAAGCCGGTATCCATACCCATTAGCCTGCAAAATATCTTAGAAGCGTGTGCAGAATGCAGAGCAATGAGACCCATCCCCTGCTGCACTCTTTCACTGACTCTCGAAACGATACGTTCATCCACCTTATCATGTGCCATATGTCCCCACCAGATGAGTACATCCGTATCGGCAAGAACCTCTTTGGTAAGCCCATGCTCCGGCATCTGCAGGGTTGCTGTTTTTATTTCCATTCCCTCGTTCTTCAAAAAATCACCGATGTAGCCGTGAATTCCGTTCGGATAAATCTTTGCAATTTCTGAGTCCTGAAGTTCATGAAGATATTCATTCCACACTGTAACCTTTATCTTTTTCATCTTGTGTCCCTTTCCTTATCTATCGTAGTCTTGTCACGATTTAGTATATTAGCACCTTTCGTTTTGATGTCATATACCTTCGGACACTTGCTATCCTATGTTAATTCCTTCCTCATTATAATCTCTTTTTTCTGGCATGTCATTCATTTTTTTATAAGTGAATATAAAGCTGCTATAAGTCAGAGATTACTTTTATTAACGGACTCGAATCAATCAATTCTATAAATTGAAGTTTGTAAGCTATACTTAGCCATTTCTATTATCTAAATAATATTCAAAAGCTTTTACAATATAATCAGATGCACCGATACCATATTTCGAATCAGTTATTGCTTTTCCATAATCACTGGAATATGAATTGATAACAATATTCCAATAACTGTTTCCAGATAAATCAGCAGTCGTATGTTTACTCATAAACATATTTATTTCATGGACAATGTGCTGTATTTCATCGGAGGATATATCTCTTGCCATATCAAGAGTTAACCTTGTGTAAAGTTCGTCGCTTTGTTTTACTATTTCTTTAACATCTTCAGACATTTGTTGTTCCATGATTTCAGAAAAATGTTCCAGATTGTACTTCATGGCTTCAGTGTATTTTTCGACACTTCCAAATTCTTTGATTGCAAGTTTAGCAACTGTAGGTTCATCCTCTTTAACTTTTCGAATAAACAAATCAAAATTCTCAACACTCCCCCAGTATTTAACAATATCATCTGTGCTATTTTTCTTGAAATCTTCTAATGCATTAATATAATCCGTTAAATCAAATTCTTTAAAACTCATACATTGTTCTCCTTTCTCCAAGCGACTAAGAAGTTGTATGAGCCTGTCCGTACGATTACGTTTTAACAGAAGTAGTTCTTTCTGCTTTCTGTATGCCGCAATCTTATCGAAATCTGGTTGACTTATAAATTCATTAATCTCTCGCAACGTAAATCCTAATTCTTTGAAAAAGAGAATTTGCTGAAGTTTTTGTAAGGCTTCATCATTAAATAATCGGTAGCCAGCCGAGGTGAGTTCGCTGGGTTTTAGCAAGCCAATTTCATCGTAGTATTGCAAGGTACGGGAACTTACGCCTGTTAATTTTGTGACTTGACTTACAGACATCATACTTCTCAACTCCTTTCATGTCTTCTGGTTAAGAGAATACAGTATTACGCAACGTTGGAGTCAATGCTTTTATATATTTTAATTATATATATTTAAAGCAATGGGATTGATTTATTATGAGAATTTTATAACCAATGCCATTTTCGAGTAGTTCTTGCTCATGCTTGCATAATGAATATGTTTGAGGATGCGACTGTCACAAAAGCAACAGCCCCATCCTCTTTTTATGTTAAATAATTAACTCTATCTCACCGTAGCAACGATCACTTGAACCCTCTTACCTTCCCCGGATTCAACGATAAACTTCTTCACACTTGCCGGAACGATAAATGTCTCGCCGTAATGTATCTTCTTCGGCTGCCAGCTGCCATCGCAGCTTTTTATCCATGCTTCTTCCCCTTCAATCAGGTTCAGCACCGCCGCGGAGTCATTCAGCGCGATCTCGACCTTCTCACACAAAGTATATCTTACCGTATCGATAAACTCATACTCATGCAGACCGGTTCGTTCTACTGTACATTTTTCATCCTGATACAGAAGCTTTTCCTGATGGATCAGATTATCCATTACCCACTTTGTATCTCGGTTCCACTGAATGTTTTTCTTTCCGTGATTGATATGGACCGGTCTTGGTAGTCCGTCCAGACCGATCTTGCCCCAGTCCCATAACTTAAAGGTGAAGATGTAAGGAGTCGCACTGATTTCAAGAACCAGCGTATCCTTTCCCGAGCAATGAACCGTTCCGGCAGGAATTAAGATATGGTCATGCTTCTTTACCGGAATCTTATTTACGTATTTTTCAGCATCAAACTGAAGCTCACCGCGGTTTGCTGCTTCTAAATCAGCGATCATAGCCTCTGGGTCGATTCCTTCTCTGAGACCGATATAGACACAGCTTTCCTCGGTGGCATCCAGGATATAATAGCTTTCATCCTGCGTATATTTCATACCGAAGGTGTTCGTGATATATTCCTTAGTCGGATGAACCTGCAACGACAGGTTACCGCCTTCATAAGTATCCAACAGATCAAAACGAATCGGAAATTCCGCTCCGAATCTTTCATAGACCTTGCTGCCCAGTAATTCCTTCGGATACAATTTTACCAGATTCATGGTCGGAAATATCGCAAAGCTCTCACCGAAAGCAAATCGAAGGCTGTTCTCTTCCGGTACACCGTCAAAAGCCCAACCGTAATTCTCATTCCGTTGATCCAGGTCAAACATATTCTTCATCCATTGACCACCCCAGATGCTCTTATCAAAATAAGGCACCATGCGGAAGGGTTCCTTTGCTGCCATGCGAAATGCAGCATAAAAGGATTCCCTGTCAATTATCCGTGGCTCATCGATTACATTGGCATCCACCCAATAATCCACCGCTGCGAACTGCTCTTCCTTATGAAGATCCGCCAGTCTCCATTCCACAAAAAAGCCAATTTTATACTTAGTCAGAATCGGTGATGCTGCATTGTTAAACAGCCAGTTCGGGCGACCTTCTCGAAACCTTAATTGAATCTCCCAACGGGTGATATCAAAGTAATAGTGCACATCCCCTTTGGAAAACAGGCTTGCTCCCACACCGACTATAAAGATGACCTCACCTGCATGTTCTTCGATCGCCTTCTTCCCTTCGGCCATTTTCTCCGAACAAAAGCACTGCTCCAGTCGGTCTTCTACCATATATCCAAACACACGGTCATCCGTAATATTCTCATCAAATCTGTGATGCAGCTCTTCTTCCGATTGCTTATAATCATCGGTATCAATAAGCAGCCTGTGATTCATTCCCTTAAGAAGGGATAGCAGCCCTTCCTTATCGACACCCGGATACAAATCATATACAAAAATCTTATATCCCTGCTGAATCTGATTATGAATCAATTCTGCCAATTTATTATTTCCAACTAGAACATCCTCGTTTTGCTTTGTAACCTCAACGCATGGAGCTATGTCATAGTTATGTCTGGATTGGTATTTAAACATAATTCATCCTTCTTTAGCTATAGATTAACAGAGTATCGATACTTGTCTCCAGGATAATAGCAGATGGAATATTCCACCTCATTATCATGCTGATCATATGCTACTCTTGTCCTTTTGAAGGTCGGGAAGCCCTGTGCGACCTCCAGATACTTCGCTACTACACCTTCTGCCAGTGTCGCCTCCAGTTGATCTCCCGCACTTGCTATATTAATGTTATATGTTTCACTTAGAAACTGATAGAGTGATTCGCTGTATGCCTTGGTATCCAGCGGCAGATCCGGTAATTTAAGATAGGTCGTTGAGTAGACCAGCGGCCGGTTATTGGCACATCTGACACGGGTCAGCTCATATACGGATGAATTCACTGCTACATTCAGATTGGCAGCGACCTTTTCACTGGCCGACACTTTTTTGATATCGCAATAGCTGGTCTGCATGGTTATCCCGTGCAGCTGCATCTCCTCGGAGAAGCTGATGACCCGCTTCAGATTCTCTTCGATCTTTCCGTAGGTTACCACGGTTCCGATCCCACGCATGCGCTCCACGTAACCCTTGTTCACCAATTCACCGATTGCTAGTCTTACTGTCATTCTGCTGACACCTAACTGCTCCTCATATTGCTTTTCGCTTGGAATAATCTCTCCCGGTGCATACTCACCGCTTTCGATTGCCCTGGCGATCTGCTCCGCCATCTGTAGATATAAAGCCACCGCTGTTTTCCCTCGATCCAGCTTCATTGTGTTACCTCCGTCCCCTAAGTAAGTTTAAAGCTTGGTTAATCCCATCATAATCTGTCTTGATGTATCACTCTCGATTATGATATCAATTCCTAATTCCCTACAGCCCATTTCTACCGAAGAGAGAAACAGCTCACTTGATCGGCTGATATTGCCACCGATGGCAAAGGTGTTTGCCCGAAATCCCTTCAGTAACGGCAGAAATGCTGCTGCCAGATTTTCACCAAATTCTTTATATGCCTTCAACGCCTGGCTATTACCTTCCATAGCCATTTTACTTAATTCTAATGGAGAGAGTGAATTGTTGCAATACTTCGTAGCTAATTTATTGATTCCACGGATGGAAATATAATCATCAATGATGGAATCCTGAAAGGGTATCGGGTATACCCATCCGTTTTCCGGAATTCCCTCCGACCGCTCTTTCGCAATCTGACCGTCAATGGAATAGGCGGAGCCGGATCCGGTTCCGATGCAAAGATAAATCACACGGGCACCTTGATGCAGCTTCCATTTATTCATCGCTCCCAGCGCATAAGCCTCCACATCATTGATAAACTGATAATCCCTTTCGTTTTGCGGAAGATTGTTAGCATTCTCTGTCACACTCAGGTGAATCAGTTCCTTTGGCAGGGATACCCCATACAGGCTTTCATATTTGGCAAGTCCCTGCAGCTTCGGTATTCCGTATCGATAGTCGAAGGGACCGGGAAATGCCATTCGAAGGGTTCGTATTCTCTTATCCTCATCCCGGATCTTCTCCCAGATCCGGCTGCAGATATTTAAGATATGCCGGAGGATCACCTCTTTTTCCTTGTCGGAGTTCGAAGGAAAATCCCAGAAATCAGAGATCACCTCGTTATTGACACAATAGAATCCGCCTTTGATCCCTGTCCCGCCGATATCCAGCAGTATATCGTATCTCATTACAGTCCCCCTTCCACCGTATTACGGTATATTCTACTAAATATAGAATCCCAAGATCCCTTCATTCACTGCTTTACAATATTCCATCGCCTGCTCCGGTGTTTCATACTTATCTGCAATTACGGTATAAGTAAATTCATAGAAGCCGCCAAGATCTGCTTTGAAATTTGTCTCCCAGAAATTATTCATGATCCAGGAATAAGGTGTGGACTGATTTAACTCTATATTATTGCCATCACACAGCTTGATCGGTGCTGCTTCTCTTTTACCGAAGGAGATTAGCGGAGCATCCTTGGTGCAGATGATCAGATCACATTCCTTTCCTGTCCTTACCAGACCATTCTGAATCAGATAGAAGTTCTGGCAGGTACCCGGAAGCTGATCAATTCCCGGACGTAGGATACAACCGGTCTTATCGATATACGTCTCCGCGCTGTCGTCCGTAATAAAAGGTAGGGATACATAGAGGTTTTCCGGATCCCAGACACTGTCCTTATGAAGACAGACTCTTGCCTCCAGTATCGGAGTCACCTTATATAGTTTCAAAAATACGCTGTAATATCTGGTCCCTGGAAGCTCATAGGATACCCTTGCCGTTACGAACACATCACCACTGTCAACAATCTCGACGTCGGTAAGCTTTGCCGTGCTTCTCTGGGTAGCGATGCTGCAACGGTTTCTTCCCATCTGCCGTCTTACCTCACAGGGATTATGATCCTTGATCGGTGTAAATTCATAGATGCCGGAGAATGCACCCTCCGCTACCGCTGGATTCGTAATTACCTGACCTGTCCTCTTATTGAGGATGGAAGCGATTCCTTTTTCCTTTGAAAATTCTACCTTAAAGTAATCTGTCTCGATGAGGAACGGTGTCTCAAGATATCCGTTTCCGGTCTCAAGATCCTTAATTCCCTCCGCGCCGATATGTGCATGGTTCCGGATCGTACTGGTATTCTCGAAGTTCTGCTTCAGGTATATGATCTTCTCTTCACCGGGAGCCAGATCAACCACAACCTCCACCTCGTGCGCTCTGGAGATTCTGTGACCCT
The DNA here is from genome assembly GCA_023415055.1 of Bacillota bacterium. GTDB lineage: Bacteria > Bacillota > Clostridia > Lachnospirales > Lachnospiraceae > Mobilitalea. The sequence continues at coordinate 79,524 of JAEZLZ010000065.1, forward strand.
GACAGATGAGCTTCTCTCCGGTGCTCTCATCATAGGCTTCGAGCTTAGCTCGAAGATCTAAGGTATTGCCATCAAGATATTCCCAATACTCGATATAGAGCTTAACGACTCCCTGATACCGGAAGGGATGCGGATTCACTACTTTATATCTCTGATGCTTATGTGCATCGATTGTAACCTCACCTAATTTAGAGAGAATCAGGTCAAGATTTCTTGAGATATCCGTATTCGCATTAATCGCATAAGCGTCCTTCTTCTTCTCCAGACAGGCAACAAGTGAATCCCAGGGTTCTGAGATTGAAGAAGAATAGCCCCAGGTATGCTCTGCATAGAGCATGATATTCTCTGCCGCGTGTTCTAATAAATCAGCATTACCCAGCTTATTGTCCGGATCAAGCTTCTTACAGAGGTCATATTTTCTCTGCGCTTCTCTGCAGATCTTTACTGCATTGGCCGTAGATCCGACACCGTCCGCCCACCAGTCTGCAAAATCGCCTTCGAAGGTCGGAATAGCCGTTTCGTTTTCTCTGACCTTAGTGAAGAAATCCTCCAGGGTAGCCATCTTAATCGTGATATTCCCACCAAAGATTTCATTCAGATCCTTTACCCTCTTAGCTATCTGTGCGTTCGGCGGTGCGTTATCCGTGATAGCACCGGACACCATCAGAGGGAAGAAATCTAGGGGATAACCTTCCTTTTCAAGATTATCCGCATATCTTTGCAGCCTTGTCTGTGCGAAGGAAAGCTCCAGCTCTCTCGTCTTCTCTGGATTCGAGTTACGAATTCCTTCTCTCAGCTCCTCGCGGACGTCATCAAACAGCAGGTAGGAGGTACCTCCATTCGGACAAAGGAACATCTCATTGCCCATATGATAGTGCTCACCGCCCCAGACCAGGACCTTATTTTTCTTCGGTCCCTGCCAGTAGAAGGGCATTTGCTTCTTATATAGCGCAAACATACCATGATGGGGATGAAGTGCACATAGAAGATTCTCGATTCCGCACTCACCAAGCACATCGGGATAGCCCCAGGCATAGCCGTTGATATCGGCGGACATTCCGCTCTTTATGTTGATACCGATGCGGTCCCCATAATTTTTCGCTTTCTGAGTTCTGGAAAGCAGGACCTCCCGGTCGACAAGCTCCGTCATATTCAGATAGTTGCCGGAGAGACCGATCTCGCCGGACTTAACGTACTTTTCAAACTTCTCTGTTTGTTCTATGGTTGCATTAGCATAAAAATTCTCAATCTGCCATTGATTTTCGCATTGCCATTTAAAGCCTTCACAGCCCGGAAGCTTTCCTGAATGAATATCATCCAGAATTTTGATTGCTTGCAGAATAAAGTCCCTGTGATAATTCATTAGTTTTTCCTGTCGTTCCGTATATCCTATATCCGTATGAGAATGATGAATTAGATAGATTGTCCATTTTTTCATAGTTTGTAGTTCCTTTCTATTTGCTCTGATATGACATGCCTGTATCAAAATTCCTGTTCAATAATAAATATAATACAATAATTGGTATGGATGCAATAGCGCAGGCGACCAACATAGCCGGCTTATACACTGATTATATTATTATAACATTATAACGTTTACTTTTGTATCATAACACCGATGAATTCTGCTGTCAATATACTTTCTATTCTTCCCACCAGCCAAAAGCAATTTTTACATTCACGCTCTTCTCATACACCGGGAGAAAGAACAGCACAAAGGAGCTGTCCGGAGGTATAATATACATTCCTTGAAAATCATGCTTCGTCAGTGTTATCCCGGCTTCTACTCTTCTGGTAAAGGTATAGGTACCTCCTTGGAGTGTATCGAAAACCTGACTGGCGCTCTGAATCAATACCTTCGGCTGTGGTGGAGGCAGGATGGTCTGATTCCCTGCCGCATAATGTCTTGAAGTCTCGATCCGTCCGATTAACGAACTACTTAGCCATCCCTCCGCAGTAATCGGCTGATCCGAATAATTGGAGATTGTATATGCATTCAGAAACATCGTAACATTAGAATCCGGCGGGTTAATTAAGCCTCCCCATGCCATAAGCTTCCCTCCATAGGTGATCAGGTCTGTCTGTCCCAGAAAATATTTACCCAAGTAGGAGTGATAGACCGAATCCTTTAGTACAACCGCTTTCTGCGGGTAACTTGCATCAGAAACACCAATGATTCTCATATCAATAACTCCCTCCGATTCTTTCTTCCCACCAGGTTAATACGATTGTTGCCGTGGTTATGATCCGTTCCGAGGAATGCAGAGAAATCGAAAAAGATCCACCGGGACCAATCAGAATGGATCCCTGATGCGAGTCGCTTACTAAGGTGGAATTTGGTGTTACAATACGACCAAAGATATTGATCCCGTTTGGCATTACATCTCTCAGATACTCTGCCTGCAGCATAACCGCCTTCGGTCTGGGTGGCGGTGATATCGCTTGATTTGATGGTGTTACCCTGCATTCAGATGCATCAAACGGTGGAGCAGCATTGAGCCATATCTCAGCATCAAAGCTTTGCTCTCCAAAGTTCGTGATTGTAAATATGTCAAAGTATACATTCACCCCGGAATATCTGGGATTGACGATCCCACCCCAGGCAAAAAAGCCGTTGCCAAAATGTAATTCTTCTGTCTGTCCTATAAAATATCTTCCAAGTCTGGCATTCCAGCCCGGGCTGGTCAGATCTACCACCTCTGCCGGCCATTCCATTCTTCCCTCCATCTTATGATCCTACCTTTCTCTTTTCCAGCTCAAAACGCCTCATAATATCTTATGATGATTGTAAATAATGCGTTCCACAGACTAAATCCTCCCTTACTCTTTTGGTGCGGATATTGTTTCCGTTATTTCTCTACATCTTCTCTCATAAAATATTAATAACTAATTTGCGGGAGAATTGATCTATGAGCGCAAAACATTATCTTGTATGCGGACACACTGCGAAGGGTTATGTTAATCTTGCCGGTACGAATCTGGAACCACTGAACAAGATCTATCTATTGATGGGAGGTCCCGGTACGGGAAAGCTTGATTTGTGGAAGGAGATTGCTTCCAAACTGGAAGGACAAGACGAGACCGTGGAGTATCTGCACAGCCCTTCCGATCCTGAAGCCCTCGACGGAATGCTTTTTCCTGCGCTTGGCGTCGGAATCGTGAACGCAGCTGTTCCTCAGATGACTGAGCTAAGAGCACCTGGAGCGATGGAAGAGTACATCAATCTGGAGGAGGCTTGGGATATCAATAGCTTAACTTATCAGAAGGATCGGATTCTTGAACTCACAAAGAGCATGCAGCTGTATTATGAGAAGGCATATGAAGAATTCGGAGAAGGATTAAGAGTCCACGATGAATGGGAGAAGATCTATATCCGAGCTATGGATTTTACAAAGGCGAATCAGCTCACCACGGAGGTTATCGCTACCTTATTCACTGATATCCGCTTCGACAAACCCAGCTGTGTCAAGCACCGTTTCTTTGGTGGATCAACACCGAACGGGCCCATGGATTTTGTAACGAATATTACGGCTGATATCGCCACACGTTTTTTTATCAAGGGTCGCCCCGGCTCCGGCAAGTCTACGATGTTGAAGAAGCTACTGGAAGCTGCCAAGGCGCGTGGTATCGATACTGAGGTCTATCACTGCGGCTTTGACCCCGACAGTCTGGATATGCTGCTGTTCCCTGAGTTAAGTCTTAGTATCTTTGACAGTACCTCACCCCATGAGTATTATCCATGCCGCGAGGGGGATAAGGTCATTGACATGTACACCCAGCTGATCAAGGAGGATACGGATGAGCATTATGCTGCGGAGCTGGAGGATATCGTGGCACGCTACCGCTCTCATACCAAAGCCGGCACTGCATACCTTGCTGCTGCCAAAGATAAAATGCTTGAATTGGAGCAGCTATATCAGGATGCTACCGATTATGAGGCTATTAACCTGATATCGGAAGAACTATATCAGAGAATTATGGAGTCAATCTCTACTTTGTAGGCATTAAGTTCTCCGGATTATTACAATCCATTAAAATAAAATCTAGGCATTACATGTTAATGATCCTCCATAAATAGATTTTGGTATTTACCAGGTCTGCTTATGGAGGATCATATCAACTTGTGTTACGCCTATACTTTAATCTGATAATCGATAAACTAATCCCAGAGTCTTGATTAGTCGAACTCTTTTTCGTCGCTATCATATAATAAATACTGACGAAGCCTTCCCGAGGTACCCCATGGTCATCCATACAGTGCAACCAAATGAGACGATTAACTCCATAGCCGAGATGTACGGCGTATCAGCAGATAAATTGATTACCGATAATAGCATTAGTAATCCGAGCCAGTTGGTAGTCGGACAAAGCCTTGCTATTTTGTATCCAAAGGAAACCTACATCGTTCAGGAGGGAGACAGCCTGGAAGGTATTGCCGCTTCCCATGGGGTGCAGGCAGTACAACTGCTGCAAAATAATCCTCAGCTTTCCAATCAAGCCTATATTTATCCCGGAGAAGAAATTGTTATTAGCTATACCGATGAGAAACGTATGGCACTTTCCACGAATGGGTATGCTTTTCCCTTTATCGATATCAATATTCTTCGAGAAACATTGCCCTACCTTACTTATCTTACAGTGTTTTATTATCGGATCACGATGAATGGAGATCTTGTTGATATAAGGGATAAGCTGCTGATTGAAACTGCAAGAGCCTATGGTGTCGCTCCAATTATGACGATCTCAACCATTACGGAGGAAGGTGATATCAATGAGCAGGCTACCCATAGTATAGTGACGGACAAGAATAAGCAGGAAAACCTGATTAATCAAGTTCTAGATAATATGAATCGAAAAAATTATTACGGATTGAATATTGACATGCAAAATATTTATCCCGAGGATCGGCAGCTGTATGTGGATTTCATCTCAAATATCTCAGGTCGCATAATACAAGCGGGCTACTATGTTAGTAGTACTTTAACTCCTATCACTTTTCCAACCGATAATAATGTTATATATCAGGGGCCGGAATACGCTATTCTTGGGCAATTAACCGATAGTACCATGTTATTGTCCTATGCCTGGGGTCATGCCCACAGCCCACAGCCCGCATTACCACTTTCATGGGTTCGTACTCTATTGGATTACTTTGCTACACAGATTCCTCCGGAGAAGATCTTTCTCGGAATTCCAACCATCGGTTATATATGGCAGCTTCCTTTTCTCTTGAATTATACCATTGCCAACTCAATCACTCACAATGCGGCTTTGACCTTAGCAAATGAGGTTGGTGCGACGATTGAGCGCGATGAGTCTTCTCAGGCGCCTTTCTTTCATTATGTTACGGACAGCGCGTATGTAGTATGGTTTCGTGATGTCAGGAGTACTGCTGCTCTGCTGGACATTGTCACCGAATATGGTCTGGAAGGAATCGGTACCTGGAATATTATGCAGTTCGCTTCCGGAATGTGGTTGTTAATCAGCACCCAATATGATATTCGAAAGATAGAAGGGCTTCAAAATCCTCCCTCAGAATCCATATAGTTGTAATATTTGATGGTTTTTTACATTCATCTGCTGTATAATTCTACTACCAGGGTCAGGAAGGTAAACGATGCCTTACGGCCCTTATGATAAGATAGAGCGGGAGGAATTGTTGTGCTTAGAACATTAAAGAGAGATACTTTAAATAAGACAAATAGCATGAAGCCTAAAAAACCAACCGGTATGATCCTTGATGCGGACAAGCCTTTATCCAAGTCCTTAGTCTGGAAGCTTCAGGCGGATTTTTATGCTAATCAAGGTCCGGAAGCATGGATTAAGGGGATCGTGCCTCAATATATCACGACTAATCCCTATATTGCACACCTTTATGCTAAGACGGTCTTCGCCTATTGCAGAGACCTTGTATCCGATCCGGGTTTTGACTCGGGTACTACTCTCTATATCCTAGAGTTGGCTGCCGGTGTTGGAAGATTTACCTATGCATTTTTAAATAGCTTCTTACCTATGCTGGAGAATTCCTCCTTAAGGGGACTTAAGTTCAAATACATCATCACCGACCTGGCCGAACGTAATGTATCCTACTGGCTTAATCACAGCTTCCTGAAGCCTTACTTTGAATGTGGTGTACTGGACTGTACCACCTTTGATATGACGAAGGACGAGGAACTTCACCTCAGATACAGTGATGAGCTTCTCTGCAAGGATAAGCTATCGAATCCATTAATTTTATTTGCTAATTATACCTTTGACAGTCTTCCTCAGGATACCTTTTATGTAAATGATGGTGAGCTCTATGAAGGTCTTATCACCCTATCCGAGGCAGAAGGTCCGGTCGATGCTACCGATCATTCCATCCTGTCCGGACTTACCTATGATTATACTGATCATCTGATTCAGGGGGGCAGCTATTACGATGAAGAAAATATCAATGATATCCTGCTATTCTATCAGGAACATCTTCAGGATAGTGCCTTTTCTCTGCCGATTGTTGCCCTTAGGTGCCTCAATCGATTAATGACACTATTTGGGGATGATCTTTTATTGATCTCTACCGATAAGGGCTACCGGAATATCGACTCCATGAATCAGATCTATCATCCGTTCCTATCAAAGCATGGCTCCATCTCCCTGACTGTGAATTTTCATGCCATGGAGTTATATTTTCAGAGTCTTGGCGGAAAAGCGATACACAGTATCTTTGAGCATGAGAATGTTACAATGTCGTTATTCTTCATAGGCAAGCGTCCACATGATTTTATAGAAACCTCTCTGACTTATCGTGAAATTGTAGAAAGCATCGGACCGGATGATTTCTATACTATCAAGAAGGCGGTTGTACCGATGAACCAGTCCCTTTCCACCAGGGAACTGTTAACCTTTCTAAGATATACCAGGTGGGATTCCCGTACCTTCCTGGAATTCTACAACACCTTCCTTAAGCGAATTACGGAAGAGGAGGATTTTCCTAGAGAAGAGATGGTAATGGCAATTCATAAGGTATGGGAATATTTCTTACCGATCGGAGAGGAAGGCGACCTGGCCTATTGCTTAGGCACCCTCCTGGGTTACTTCGGCTATGATCGGGAAGCGATTACGCTCTTTCTGTCTTCCATTGAATTTTACGGTGAGGATGCTGGGATCTTTTATGAGATCGCATTATGTTACTATAATCTTCAGGAATTTGAATTGTCCCTAAACTACCTGGAGGAGGCTCTGGCACTCGAGCCTGATCATACGGAGGCAAACCAAATGAAGGAGCTGCTTCAAAGCACTTATTAATGCACTGATTGATAAGCCAATAAGCTGTCTGTCAATCTGTGTGTGAGGGTTGCTGTTGTTCTTTCCTTCCAGAAGGAATGTATCTTTTGAATCGGCTACTTCTTACTTTTTCCTTGCTACGGATACTTTGAGCTGTCTGCCGCCAATCGGCGTCGTCTGCATCGCTTTCAGAACCAGAGGTCCTTTATCATTCAGTATATCAACATAGGTAAGTGTGTCTGAGATCGTGATGATTCCGATGTCCTCTGCAGTTACTCCGGGGATATTGGAGATTACTCCTACAAAGTTTGTTGCCCGGAGCTTCTTTTTCTTCCCTCCATTAAAATGCAAGGTCATAATATGCTGATTCAGCTGCTCTGCCTTGGAACGCTTAAGAATAGGCGCCTTCGCGAGTTTTTTCTCAAATGCAGGCTTGCTTTTTGTAATCTCTTCCTCAGAAGGAGGCGTGATCTGCAATATCTCAAAACCGATATAGTCGTTAATATCCTGGAGATATCGCTCCTCCTTCTCTGTAACAAAAGTAATGGCCTTTCCCTCAAGCCCTGCACGACCGGTTCGTCCGGTACGATGAACATAACCTTCCTTTTTCAAAGGAACATCATAATTGATTACAATGGAGATCTCATCAATATCGATTCCTCTGGCTGCGACATCCGTTGTCACAAGATAACGGAAGGCTCCCTTTCTTAACTCCTTCATCGTTTTTAGACGGTCATCCTGTTCCATTCCTCCATGAATCTTATTGCTGGGATAACCTAAGTCCCTCAATCTATCACATAAAATATCCACACGGTCCTTCGTCCGGCAGAAGATGATACAGCTATCCGGATTCTCGATCGTTGTGACACCCTTTAACAGGTCAAATTTCTCTTCCTCGCTGGTTCGATATACTACATGCGAGATCTTGTCTACCATAATTCCGGTATCCTCCGTTTCGATCTTAGCAGGAAGCTTCATGAATTGTAAGGACAGCTGCTTCACCTCTTCCGGTAAAGTAGCAGAGAACAGCATTGTCACCCTTTCCCCTGGTAACCGGTCAAGAATCGCCTCCACCTGTCCCAGAAACCCCATATTCAGCATCTCATCCGCCTCATCTATCACCAGATATCTAATCTGATTTAAGATAAGCGTCCCTCGCTCGATATGATCCATCACCCTTCCCGGGGTTCCGACTACCACATGATTTTTCTGTTTAAGCTCTGTTATCTGCAGTGCGATGGGCTGTCTGCCATAGAGGGCAATTGCCTTGATACGCTTTCGTCTTCCGAGGTTAGTGATTTCATCCCTGACTTGAACGGCGAGCTCTCTGGTTGGTGTTAAGACAAGCGCTTGCGGCTTATTCTCGATCCATTCGAGCATCTCCAGGATGGGGATCGCATATGCTGCAGTCTTTCCGCTCCCTGTCTGAGATCGTACGATCAGATCTCTCCTCTTTAGAGCCTCAGGAATAACTCTTTGCTGTACCTGTGTCGGTTCCTTATATCCCAGGCTGTTCAGCGCACTGTTAATCTCCTCACTCAGTCCATACTCTTTAAAACTTTTGTTCTCCATACGTTACCTCAACTTATCTTTGTACTTATTGTATTGGTTTCATCTTAGCATGCAGTGCAAGAAAAATATAGGAAAAGTCCAAATATTTATTATTGTATCCTTTTTTCAGTGGAATGATCTCAGATTCCGAATTATACTGCTTTCTTAACATAATCACTGCATTTATTAATATAATGTAACGATACGATGAACCAAATGCCGGGATTGGAGTATATCATGAAGAAATTATTGTTAAAAACCTTAATCGTAAGCTTGCTGGTCTTAGTCCTGCCCTTCCTGTTGACCCTTCTCTTTACCCATGACGAGAGTAGAGCCTCACTGGAATCCTTGGATTTTTCAATATATTACGAAGTGAATAATAATCGGGAGCAGCTCTCCTTTGACGAATATCTCATTGGTGTCGTCGCTGCCAATATGTCTGCCGGTTATCATATGGAGGCTTTGAAAGCACAGGCAGTGATTGCCCGGACCTATGCTTTATATAATATCGCTTTATTAACAAAGGAGGAGCCTTCGAAGGATTCCTTTACGACCTCTGAGCTTGGATTATCCTATCTCAGCTTAGATAAGCTCAAGGAGCTTTGGGGTGAAGCAAATTATAACTCCTATTTTACAAAGCTGGAAAATGCCGTCTATGCAACGAAGGATGAGGTTATTCTTTATGAAGATGACTTGATTCTTCCTGTATTTTTTAACACCGGCTCAGGTTATACCCGCAACGCCTCCGAAGCCTGGGGTATCGATATTCCTTATCTGGTCAGTGTAGCCAGTAAGCAGGATGTCACCTCCACGAATTATCTTTCCATTGACGAATTTGCACTTTCTGAACTCATAACGCTGCTGGAGAAGTATTATGCGGATCTTGATCTTTCGGAGGACGATTTCTTTCAGGAGGTTAAGGTTGCCGCTCGGGATACTGCCGGCTATGTTACGCAAGTAAACCTTGGCAGCCTTACCGTTTCCGGTGAAGAATTTGCCAAGGTTCTTGGATTAGCATCGAATCATTTCTATCTTGAAGAGTATGAGGGAAAAGCTAGGGTCATCTGTAATGGTTCCGGTCATGGCCTGGGTATGAGCCAATACGGTGCAAATGCGATGGCCGAAGAGGGTTCCTCCTATTCCAATATCCTAAAATATTACTACTCGGGTATAAAAATTACAAATCTGTCGGACTAACTATACATTACGGATTCTCATCAGGAAAAGGAATTCCTCCAGCCATAGCTTGATATGCGGCTGTTCTCCCTTCCGCTTTAATGTCAGTCCCTCCTTATAGATTACCACCTTCGCAAGCTCCTCTTCCGTGATCGTCTCCTGTGCATACCGGTAGCGCATATAGATATTCGCTACGTCCGGGAATATGATCCGCTCATAACGGAACCTGTCTCTCACTCTGCGCGACAGCATAAGTATCGTCTCCCGTTCTTCCAGTGTATATCCCTCTTTCTTCAGCAGATCCAGCACTTTAAGAAACATCAGATAGAGCTTCCGGTTGGTATCGGCTCTGTCGTAGGTTTTACGATAGCGGTACTTCAGCATGTTATAGTATGTCATGATCAGAATTAATACGATCAGTATGGTTCCTAACGTTACGATCACTCCGGCTATAATCTCATTCGCTGCATCTGATTCTTCGGTCACTACCTCAATCGGCGTTCCGGTATATGGTACATAGCCTTTCGGTATCTCACCCTCGTAATGACCCGAGTAGTTCTCTCCCATCTCCGGTTCCTTCTCCGGTTCCGCCCAAGCTGTATATCGAATGTGGTAGAAAGGCGCTGTAGCTTCAAACGGAATCCAGCCAACCCCTTCGATATAAGCTTCTGCCCACGCATGTGCCTGGCTGTTTCTGATCTGATATAGATTTTCCTTCTTATCCCGATGTTCAAATTTAGCTACGAAGCCCTCCAAATAACGCATCGGGATTCCCACACATCTTCCAAGTACTGCCATCGAAGTTGCAAAGGAGGTACAGTAACCGGATTTGCTTTCGAACAGGAAGTAATCCACATAATCCTGTCCTTCGGGTGGATTGCTCGGTGACAAGCTATATTGATACCCCTGAAGATAAGCTTCAATTGCCTTGAGCTTATCATAATCCGTCTCGCAACCGGCGGTAATCTTCTGAGCAAGCGTCCGTACCCTGTCAGGGAGCTCTGCGGGAAGCACCGTGTATTTTTCCTTGATCAGCTTTGCACGTTCACCAAGAAGCTCATAATAATCCCATCGTTCGGCAAATCCCTTCACATTATCACGGAGCAGTAAATTTTCTTCCAGCCATTGATAGGAATCTAGCTTAATGCTGGGTGGTGCTTCATAAGAGAAGGAGTCTGCATCCCGTAGCATCTTGATGAATGCATCTCCTTGAAGATTCATCTCATAGAATACATCTTCATATGTAGTTCCTTTGCCCATCGGATCGTCAAAGGTTATGTTGGCAGGAGCAGCAGATGGAAATTTGGAATCGGTAAGCAGGTTGAACCAGCTCGTCTTTAAGGGGTAGAAGAAGGTCTTCGTCTTAATGAAATTATATTTCAGCTTTAAATTCACCCGTTCTACATAACTGTTATCCTGCAGCTCCTGAAGCTCCTGTCTGGCAAGCGCATAGGAAAGCTCCATATAGTCAAGCTTATATTCCTGCTCCTCAGGAAGATAATCCTCTCTGCTCTTTTCCCAGCGATCACCGGTATAGATATCACTGACGGAGCCGATCAGATAGATTGCCCGGTTGCTGACAGAGCCGGTGAACATCATTGCCACCTTTTCATCTTTTATTAATTTACCGCCCTTATTACGCAGTTTACCGTTATCCTCCGAATATCCCGTCAGGCTGATAAAGAACTCTTCATCACGCTTGTCAAAATAATAGCCCAGATCAGTCTTCCATTCTTCGATTTGTTCTTTCATATTCGTATAGATGGATCTGAATGCCTGCCACCGAATAGGTTGTTCCCTGGAGGGCATGGAAACGGCCAGGACAGCTAATAGAAGGCAGATCGGGGCAAGATAAAGGATACTTTCCTTCTTCTCCTGCTTACCGGCCCTCCTGGTATAAAAGATACCGTAGCATTCCACAAGAATTGATATTATGTAAAATATACCGATACCGACAACAAATTTATTGATATTGATCTTATTTACACTAAGAATGATCATAGATGTCAAAACGGCAATCGACAAAAGTATCTTCAGCAGCTGAGTCTTCGTCAGTAGGAAGAAAAAAAAGATTCCGACAAAAGCAATCGCACATATCGTGAAGTTCGAAAAACGGGCTTCTAACAATTCCTGCGTGCCGTCATAGGTTGCTATCCAATTAAAATACTCTTTACAGGCGTTGACCGGGTTCACTCTCTTTACCCAGAAAATTAAGCCCAATATAGGAACGATACTGCCGAGGATCAGATAGGTGACACTATTCTTCCGATTCATATCAATCAGATAGATCCCTAATGCAGTAAGAAAGGAAAAGAAACCACATAAAAAGACAGTTACCTTCAGCTCGTAATATTGGTTAATTACCAGGGTCAAAGCCCAGCCTAGAGCCATGCTCAATAAGGTCCGATATGCCTGATATAGCTTTTCTTTGTCATGAAACATAATAGTCCCCCTTCGTAGCACGATTAACAAAGATCAAAAATCAGGAGCGTCAGCTTAACATCTTCTCCTTAGACAGAACATCTGCAATCTCATCCTCGGACATAATCTGATGAATCTCAATTCCCGAGACCTTCATTCCATCCATTAAATCCTTGGTTTCGTCCGATACGTCATCACTGATCAGAAGAATGCAGATATGATTACTGCCAGAGATTGCCTGCATAGCAGCAAGATAGAGCTCTTTCGTCAGGGAATGGGTTGCCACAACACAGAACATCCCTTCCTCTTTACGAAGTAGTCTCTCCCGCAGTAGTTCACTTGCCGGCACCTGACTGTCAAAGCGAGTTCGAACACAGGCTTTATAGAAGACATTAAAGTCCTCCTTTGTATTAATCTCAATCAGTTGTTTTCCATCCATCTCGTAGATAATCTGAGAAGAGGATCCTCTTAGGGCATAATAATTTGATATAGCGAGAACACTTTCAATTATCTTATCCTCTGCCTTAACGACCTTCAGTTCATCTTCCTTGATCTTCATCAGATCCATGAACAGCATGATCTCCGCTTTCGGAATATGCTGATATTTTCTTGAAATTAACTCCTGCATCCTGGCACTGGCCTTCCAGTGAATACGTTTTCTGCTGTCACCCGGATTATATTTACGCATCTCGGTGTCCAGCTCCTCCTCAGCCATATTACCGGCACGCATCGGATTCTTAACATCCATCTGCGGTGGAGCGATACCCAATCGCTCCAGGGATACGACTCTGGGAAGTACGATTACCTTAAGCTTTGAAGTAATCGGATAGGTTATGTTAAAGAGGTATAAGAAATCCGTTACCTCAATTGAATCTACACCAACATAATATTCGCCTCGATAATTACACTTGATTCGAGTCTCCAGCCGTTCGCTTTCATTTGGCAGAAGACTGTACTCCGCAATCTGATGGGCAGCCTCGATTGTGGATCGGTCGCTTAGGAAGTTCACCTTGACATTACGGAACGTGATATAGTCCTCATTGGCTATTACAAAGGAATAGGTAGTCCAGTCCCCCTTTACTACCAGATAAGCGTCCATTTTCTGATAAATCTTAAAGCGAAAATATACATATAAGGTATATAGAAATGCAACCATCGGAATAAAAATTGACAAATAAAAAAGTGCATAGGAAATGTTGCCTCCATAATAAGAGGCAAAGATACTGCTTCCGAGGATCGTGACAGCAAAAATCAAGCGATTCAGTTTCATTGTTTATACCCGCCCTTCCTATTGGTCAGTACCGAAAAGATTACTTGGTAAATACCGGAACGGCTATTTTGGAAACCAGATTCTTTAACACCTTATCCACCTTGGTCTGAGATAATCTGGCTTCCGGTGCAAGGATGATGCGATGAGCCAGAACCGGCTGAATCAAGCGTATGATATCGTCAGGAATACAATAATTTCTTCCTTCCAGATAAGCTAAGGCCTGAGATGCACGTATCAGAGCTAAGGTAGCTCTGGGGCTTGCTCCAAGTGAGATATTGGTATCTCGTCTTGTTTCTTGAATGATCTTTGTAATATAGCTTACCAGGTCCTGATTTACCTTTACACATTCTACTTCCTTCTGCATCTGAAGTACTGTCTCACCGTTTACCACTGGCTCCAGCCTCTGAACCAGCTGATGGCTTAAAAATCGGTCTGCCATCACCTTCTCATCCCCGATTTGGGGGTATCCGATGGAGATCTTCATCATAAAGCGGTCCAATTGCGCTTCGGGGAGGTTATAGGTACCCAGATAATCAATGGGATTCTGTGTTGCGATAACCATAAAGGGTGCAGGCAGCGGATAGGTAACACCGTCCACGGTTACCTGCTTCTCCTCCATTGCTTCCAGTAAGCTCGCCTGTGTCTTCGGGGAGGTACGATTGATCTCATCAGCAAGAATAATGTTATTCACGATGGCTCCCTTGGAATACTCAAAGCTGCCAGTCTGCATATTATAGATGGAAAGACCGGTTACATCACTGGGTAAGGTATCCGGTGTAAACTGAATCCGGGTAAAGCCGCAGTCAATCGTCTGTGCTACTGTCTTAGCCAACGTCGTCTTTCCTACCCCGGGGACATCCTCCAGAAGCAGGTGACCTCCTGCCAACAGGGTAACCAGCGTATGCTCGATCACTTCTCTCTTACCGACAATTATCTGTTCCATATTATGTATCATATCAGCAATCTTTTTTTGATTCTCCATAGTCTTCCCCTTCTCATCATAAATTGTAAACCTTTCCATTATTATACTTTAATTACCGGAATCATAGCAAGGTAAGAAATGCATTAGTTTTTGTACTTTTTATGATATTTTTGGCGAACTGCATTCGCTGTCCGGAGGACTTTTTAATTCATAGGACGCAATTCCCCATAAATTAACGCTGTGTTAGATAATAATATTGGTTATGTATAAAATTATAGGAGAGAAGTAATTCTCTCCTATTTTGGCAATCAATTATTAGAAAGTTTATTAATTTACTTTCTATAATAAATTCTATTTACTTTCTATAAAAAAATATTCTTTTATTAATGCCAATAGACTTATTACAATGAATATGTAAGTAAAAATATATGGCACAAGTAACCCATATTCAGATAATGCAGTCATGAACCTACCTTTATCCGAATACCATTCAGTCAAATTTGATGCTATTATTGATGCAGATATTAATATTGAAATATTTGAAAACATTGAAATAAATAATAAAGCGATACCTATAATAGTTCTTTTCATAATGTTCCTCCTAATAATTTCTATCAATAATTTAATTATATATCATTCAAACAAACCTTTACAATATAATTACCTTTATTTTCTAAACAATTATAGGCGGTCTATCCCTAAATTGCTTTTGGCGTTCAGTACCAATAACATTGTCTAACAGAGCGTAAAATAAAAAGGATGACCCCGTCTATCACCTTAGTAATACACTTAAGTCATCCTCTGCTCATTACAGTCTTGCTACTAGTCCGTTTAAAAGTTTTACTGTATTTCTGATTGCAATTTCCTCAAATTCTTGATAGCTCATCTCTGCGCTATGATCTGCCTTATCTGAGATCGCACGGATAATGAGAAAGGGAACCTGATTTAAGTACGCCGCCTGTGCGATCGCCGCTCCCTCCATCTCCGTACAGAAGCCATTAAAATGATCCACCAACCAGGTCTTCTTCTCGCCGTCCGAGATGAACTGGTCACCGCTTACGACTCTTCCCGTATGCACGCCCACCTCAGGAATAACCTCGTTGCATACATCCTTCGCAAGAGTAATCAAGCGCTCATCTGCCACAAATACGGAAGCCTCCATTCTGGGTATGACGCCGACCGGATACCCAAAACCAGTTGCATCCACATCATGCTGTTGGGTATCAGTAGAGAGTACGATGTCAGCGATATCAATCTCATTTCTCAAGGAACCTGCCACTCCGGTATTGATTACCGCATCTACACCAAAAAGATCAATTAATATCTGTGTACATACAGCAGCATTCACCTTGCCGATACCGCAGCGTACTACGACCACCTCATGGTTGTTTAGCCTGCCTTCGTTGAATTCCATAGAAGCGATCGTCCTGACCTGTACCGCTGTCATCTGACTCTTCAGAATATGAACTTCCTCGTCCATCGCTCCGATGATCCCTATTTTCTTCATTGTATTTTCTCCTATCGCAATGTATTATCAACCCTGTTCATTTTCTATCCATACCGGTGTAATGCTTGAATAACACCAGGTTATTACTATTGTATAATATTCCGCCGCAAAATACAATATAAGGAGCCCCAGTCATCCTTAGCCCAAGTTTTCTTAGATGAAATGCTGAATTAATTATTTGACCAGAGTCATATTGTTAAGAATTTTTTAAAATTTATTTGCAAAAAATATGTGACTGAGATACAATGTACTCGGTTATGCACGGGGTTATCGGGAAGTGTAGCGGTTACCCCACTTACTACATATATTTATAGAGAGTACGCTTTAAGAACTTTCTATGATAACACCGAAGAAGTAACGCGGTTTCGTTATGCTTTTTCAAAGATGATCTGAATAGAACAGTCATGGTTAGGAAAGGATTTTAAAAATGGTATATAAAACTTCAGGCGTATGCAGCCGGGAAATCAATTTCGAGATAGACGAAAAGACCAATGTTATAACTGCACTCAGCTTTAAAGGCGGCTGTAACGGCAATGCCAGCGGTATCTCCAAGCTGGTCGTTGGCATGAAAGTAGATGATGTGATCCGTAAATTAGAAGGTGTGACCTGCGATTCTCGCCCTACCTCCTGCCCGGATCAGTTAGCCAAGGCATTAAAGGAATGGAGGTCCTAAGAATGAAACGTATCGTATTAACCGGCGGAGGGACGGCTGGACATGTCACACCCTGTATTGCATTACTTCCAGGGTTAGCACAGGAAGGCTTTGATATCCAGTACATTGGTTCCTATCAGGGAATCGAGCGAAAGCTCATAGAAGAATATAACATACCTTACCACGGTATATCCTCCGGTAAATTAAGAAGATACTTTGACCCCAAGAATTTTTCCGACCCCTTTAAGGTGATGAAAGGGTATCTGGAAGCAAGAAAATTATTAAAGAATCTAAAACCCGATATCGTATTTTCCAAGGGCGGTTTTGTGACCGTACCCGTTGTATTGGCTGCGAAGAGCTTCAAGATCCCGGTTATTGTCCATGAGTCCGATATGACTCCCGGTTTAGCCAATAAACTGGCTCTTCCCTCTGCCTCCAAGATCTGTGTCAACTTCCCGGAGACACTAAAGTTTCTTCCCGAAGGAAAGGCCGTCCTTACCGGTACTCCGATCCGTAAGGAACTCTTCTCCGGCAACAAGCTGCGTGGTCTTGATTTCTGCGGCTTTACCGTAAATAAACCGGTATTACTTGTAATCGGTGGCAGTACCGGCTCCAGAATTATCAATGAGATCATTCGCGGCATGCTTCCAACTCTGCTGCGTGATTTTCAAGTCATTCATCTCTGCGGTAAGGGTAATCTGGATGAGCGTCTGAATGATACCGCAGGCTATGTACAATATGAATATATCCGAGCTGAGTTAAGTGACCTATTTGCTGCCTCAGATCTCGTTATCTCCAGAGCAGGTGCAAATGCGATCTGTGAACTATTGGCACTTCGTAAGCCCAACATCCTAATTCCGCTATCGGCAAAAGCAAGCCGCGGCGATCAGATTCTGAACGCAGAATCCTTCGAACGTCAGGGCTATTCCTATCTGTTAAATGAGGAAGAGCTCAGCATCGCTAAGCTTTTAGACGCCATCAAGACTGTCATGGACCAGAAGCAAAGCTATATTGATGCCATGAATAAGAGTACTTTAAATAACTCCATCGATACGATCCTTAAGCTGATTAAAGAGACGGCGAAATAGCCGGAATAAATTTTTCAGGAGTTAATCGTATCTGATAACTTTTCTAGATCTGGGTGTCGTCGAAAATATATAAAAAGATTCAGGGCTGTTTCAAAGGCTTCCTAATAGTGAAAGGAAAGGATAACATACATCCCGTAACGTGCTGTTATTCTTTCCTTTCGCTAGATATGAGCCTTTTGAAACAGCCCTTGTTTAATGTATCTATTCAATCTTAGAAGCGATAGCCGCAGCCAGAGCTGCTGCCTCTCCATCCTCATAGCTGCCCTGAGCCCAGGCTGTTTTCACCTGATCTTTGTAGTATCTTGGAATAAGGTGCATATGGAAATGGAATACGGTCTGTCCCGCTGCCTCACCATTATTCTGTAACAGATTCATACCGTCACAGTGAAGCTCTTCCTGAATGGCTTTTGCTATCTTGCGAGCTACAAGCAACGCCCTTGCGGCGGTCTCATCTCCCAGTTCAAAAAGATTCGCATAGTGACGCTTGGATAAAATAATCGTATGACCCTTCGCTGCAGGTGAAATATCCATAATCGCTTTAAAATCCTCATCCTCATAAACGATCGCGGAAGGAATCTCTCCCGCGATTATTTTGCAAAAAATACAGTTGTTTTGCATAAAGTCCTCCTTGTCGATTGTTGTTAACTTGTTTATATTGTAATATTTTCCAAAATTTGATACTATAGTAGATATGATAGCAACCTAATAATCGATACATAGTTCCATACCAAAGGGGGATATAGAATGTTATCCGAAATCAATAATGACACCTTAGCCAACATGATTAAGGCGAATCCCGAGCTTGAAAGCATCATCCAGACCATCACTGCCGCAAACAAGAAGACAACCTCAACACTCGTACATGAGCTGCGTAATCCACTGGCTTTGCTCAAGGGAACGATTCAATATATTGAAATGAAGCATCCGGACATAAAGGAGTATAAGTACTGGGATCAGGTCCAGGATCTGATCAATGATATGGAACGTATCATGCAAGATGCTTCCATGCTCAATAATACCACCATTCTTAATAAAGAGAATCAGGATCTGGTCGCACTGATGGAAAATATTATCAGCAGCTTTATGCCTCAGGCGATCACTAAGGAGGTTGAACTGGTGCTAAACATCGCTCCGGACAGCGAAGCAGCATTTCGAAGCTATTCCTGCGACGGAGGAAAGCTGAAGCAGGTATTTACCAATATGATCAAGAACGCCTTTGAAGCTACAAAACAAGGCGACTTTATACACATTGCATTGGCACATCTTCCGGGAGTAGCAGATTCTCCTGCAAAGCTTTCGATTACCTTAAGTAACAATGGTCAGCCCATTCCGGAGGAAGCTCTGGAGCTCATCTTCCAGCCCTTTGTTACCTATAAAAAGGGCGGTACCGGCGTAGGTCTTGCTCTTGCCAGGAAGGTAATCGATCTGCATTATGGCAGCATCGAGGTCACCTCCAATGAAGAGCTGACTTCGTTCACAATCCTTTTACCGGAATAGATTTCTATCCTTAGGCTGTAACAAAAGACGCTTATCAACGGCATGTGTCTTTTGTTGCAGCTTATTAAATATTATGATGGATATCTTACAAACTCTGAGGTGGTTTACAGAATATTGAACTGAAATACCTGATCAAAGGTTCTGAGCGTCTTAAAATTACCTTTGGCTGTCAGATCTCCGGACATGAAGGCTCCCTGGAAGGTGATGCGGCCCTGCACCAGTTTATTCACTACAGCATGGGTGGTTTTCGCTAGCACATCTGCATCCGGTTTTTCGCCATAATAGCATTTCATGCGTTTATTATTAATCTCCACCACGAGATTCTTCTTCGTATCCGACATCTGTATGGAATAAGAAGCTACAAAATCATCGAGCGGGTGGAAGTTATCCTTCAGGTTCTTGAGAAACTCCTGTTCAACTTCCCCATCTGAGTTCGTATCCAGCATTTCCTTGAAGATCTGAGTAAGCTCCTCTATATCTTCCTTCTGCTTCTTCACATAGGTATCATCCGAAACATAGACAGATAGCTGTTCGCTCTCCTGAGGAGTAAGAGTGATGGATGTACTGCAAAGGACATTTTGCTTGATCGCAGTATTGCTGGTAGGAAGGGATTTCGTCTTCTGATGAATGGTCCGGTAAAAAACTTCTGCCTTCTTCTCAATCACATCCGCATAATCCTTGTTCGTTTCAAATTCCACATGGTCATCGATATATGCCCCCAATCCACTGACCGGAAGTCCGCCAAGAATCTCCCACGCCTTAATAAGATATAGCTCCGCGTCTCTCTCTCCGTAGGTGGTTGCGATAGCAACGGGAAGCATATAGAGCTTACTCAGCTTGTCCTTATCTGCATATAGCCAGCAGGCATCCAGAAATTGCTGCATCAACCCGCCGATTCCGAACCATTCCACATTGGTTGCTAGTATGACGCCGTCCGCTTCCTTCAAGGTCTTCGGAAGCATCGATATGGCGTTCTTTTCTTCATAAAGGTTATATCTGGTAACCTGTACCCTAAGCTCCTCCAGTACTGCCGTCAGCTTACTCATTACATAGAGCGTCGGATCCTCGATTAATCCTCGACCACCATAATAGATATTAATTTTCATGCACTAATCTCTCCTCTGCTGTAGCTATGAATTCTGTTCCGATCGTATCCTATCCATTTATACCGAAAACGGTTGTTCAACCGTATTTCTTCTCTTCGGTCGTCGATATACGATTGCGGCAAGCAGGATACCTGCAAGAAAGCCCCCGACATGAGCCGCCTGATCAATCTGTGTGTTAGCAAAACCGCCATAGAGGCTGAATATTACAAATAATACCATCTGTCTGGTGCTGATATCCTCCAATCGTCCACGGTTAATCGCCACGATGTAGAGCATCGCACCCACAACGCCGAAGATTGCACCCGAAGCCCCGATGGAGAATACGCTTTCCCCTATAAGATACTGGCCGCTTTCTTTCCACATATTATAACTGATTGAGGTAATCCCTGCAAGAATTCCCGTACCGAAATACAGGATAAGATATCGTATCTTTCCTGCTGCCCTCTCCAAATTATCTCCAACGAAAAACAGTACCAGCATATTATTAAAGACATGGCTAAAATCCGAGTGCATAAACATCGAGGTAATAACCCGATAATATTCCTTTTCCGTAATCACATAATACCAGGACAGAGCACCCTTTTCGAGCATCCTGGAATATCCCCCGAAGATCGGTGTATACTGCATCAGGATAAATATAAGAACATTTATTATAATCACAAGCGTATTCATTAGCGTGAATACACCCTGCCGTCTTCTTACAGACTTCGTCTGTCGGAGGTTATCCCTCGTCCTGCCAAAATGCTCTGTCGTAGAAAAAGCTTCCCGAGACATCTGCTGTCTAACTTCCTCCGATAGAAGCTCCTCTATGCTCTTGCGTAGATCAGAGAAATCTCCGGATCCGGTCTCATAGATAATCAATCGATTTGTACTTAGGTCAAGGATCCAGTGCTCGCCCTCTCTGCTCTGTGTACTAAGCTGCTTTACCTTATCTGCTGCCGTAGTCAGGATGAGACTGAGCAGACGTATTCTGTTTGGATAGGAGCTCCTAAAATTATTCTTAATCTGCTCCAGTATGTTCTCATACTGCTCCTTCACCAGCTCATCTCCGGTAATAATATGAACTACGGACACAATAGTAAGCACCGTTGCCTCTGTTTGATAATACAGATAGATCCCTGCTGCGTTCGAATTCAGTCTCTGGTATCCGAGCTGAGTAAAGGTCTGTTCCAGTCTTTCTTCTATCATTTTGCTATCCTTTTTTAATCTTCCCAAGCGAAGGAACGCTTCACTGCCTTCTTCCAGCCGGCAAGTAAGCTATCCCTCTTCTCCTGTGTCATACTTGGACGGAAGGTCTCTGCTAAAGCCCAGTTTGCTTTAATCTCCTCCCGGTTCTTCCAGAAGCCCACGGCAAGCCCGGCCAGATAAGCCGCGCCTAATGCGGTTGTCTCGATACATTCCGGTTTTTGGACTTCCGTATTCAGAATATCCGCCTGGAATTGCATCAGAAAACGGTTCGCACATGCACCACCGTCCACCTTCAGTGACTTTAATGTAATGAGTGAATCATTCTCCATCGCCCGAAGTACATCCTGCGTCTGGTATGCAATTGCTTCCAAAGTAGCTCGAATAATGTGGTCCTTATTGCACCCTCGAGTGATACCCACGATGGCTCCTCTGGCGTACTGATCCCAATAAGGAGCGCCCAGTCCGGTAAAGGAAGGTACTACATAGACACCATTGGTATCCGGGACAGAAAGAGCGCAGGTCTCGCTCTCGGCTGAATTACGGATTAACTGAAGCTCATCCCTTAACCACTGAACCGCTGCTCCGGCTACGAAGACGCTTCCTTCCAGCGCATAGTTTACTTCCGTCTCGGTGGATGCTGCAATTGTCGTAATCAGCCCATGCCCGGACATAATCGCTTCCTTACCGGTATTCATCAATAAGAAGCAGCCGGTACCGTAAGTATTCTTCACTTCCCCCTTATTAAAACAGCATTGACCAAAGAGTGCTGCCTGCTGGTCACCTGCTGCCCCGGCGATTGCTATCGCATCTCCGAATAAGGATCGGTCAGAATAACCATAGATGCAGCTGGAGGGCTTGACCTCAGGCAGCATCTGAATCGGAATATCGAATTCTTCCAGAAGCTTCTCATCCCAGACGAGATTCTTGATATCAAAAAGCATGGTACGGGATGCATTGGTATAATCGGTAACAAAGGTTTTTCCCTTCGTCAGATTCCATATGATCCAGGTATCCACGGTACCAAACAGAAGCTCCCCTGCCTTCGCCTGCTCTCTTGCACCTTCTACATGATCCAGAATCCATTTAATCTTCGTTCCGGAGAAATACGCATCCGGAATTAATCCGGTCTTCTCCTTTATATAGGATTCAAAACCCTTTGCCTTCAATTCCTCAATCATATCCGAGGTTCTGCGGCACTGCCATACAATCGCATTATAGACCGGTTGTCCGGTCTTCCTATTCCAGACAATCGTTGTCTCACGTTGATTGGTAATACCGATGGATGCAATCTCATTGGCATTGATCCCAAGCTTTGCCATCGCCTCTGTGGCAACGGAAATCAAAGAGGACCAAATCTCCATTGGGTCATGCTCCACCCAGCCGGGCTTCGGATAGATCTGTGTAAATTCCTTCTGTGCAACGCTTTTCATTTTCCCCTGTTTATCAAAAATAATACATCTAGAGCTGGTTGTGCCTTGGTCAAGCGCCATAATATATTGTTTCATCCCCATATCCTCCAACACCTTCTAAATATTCTAATACATGTCCCATTTATGTCATTACCGGTATCTGTATGCCTACCGGTGAGGCAGCTGGTTCTGCAGAATCTTTAATTACCCAGAGCCGCTGATATAATCACTATGATTGCACCCACTGCAAGTATAATGTCTAATATCAGTAAAACCCAATAAAAGATCTGCTCTCCGATCTTATCGCCCATCTTTGATTTTAGCTTCAGAGCAGTATTCACAATCAAGATCGAAGCAAACAAAAGGAGCATTATGCCCTTGATAACAGCATTCCCTACGAAGTTCGCGATAACTAAAAACGACAGCAGTATAACCGCATGAATAATATCATATCGTCTCTTCATGTAAATACCTCCTATCATCAAATAAACCAGTACAGTAAGCAAATACTTACCTACACAGTTACGATTGGGGCCGGTGAGTATGAACCTGTCTCTGGTTCATGCAATATCCTTATGTTATCTATTTTTATTGTACCCTTTTGTTCCATCATTTACAAGATTTTTGTACAGAACAGGAGTGGCAGGCATATCTCCTCTCCGCTTATCAGACCTGCTATACTCAAGTATGGATCGTATCACATTATATACGTTCTTACGGGTGAATTATACCTAAGATACAAGAAAAAGCAGGATATATCACCAAATGACTTGATTCTTTCGGCGATATATCCTGTAATCAGGGAAAGATATAGCTAAGTAAAATATAATTTTAAATGTTATATCTTGAAATCATTAATATGTACTTAACCATCGGAAAGCATAATTGAAGCTCTCCGGTGTGAATCCATGTCCCGCATCATAGAGCAGAATCTCTGCCTCTTTCTCCTGTTCCTTCAGCAGATTATACATTGTCTCGGCTTGCTCGACAGGGGCTCGTTCATCTAATCTGCCATGACAGATTAATATAGGTGAATTAATCAGCTCCGGCCAGTAGACTGCAGATCGTTTCTCATATTCCTCCGGTACCTGATCCGGAGTGCCTCCGATATATTGTACCAGAGTGTCTTTCATTCCCTGATCACGCACCTGATAGAGTTTCACAAGATCTGATACACCATAACCAACTACTGCCGCCGATATTCTGTTTCTTCCTGCAAGGTATTCCTCCTTGAGAGTACAGTAGGTTTCCAGCCCGCCACGTGAGAGTCCTATCATGTAGGTCTTTCCATTCGCAAAGGGCAGCTGTTCCGCGATATCGATCAAACTGATAACATCCTGTACTTCGGCACCTCCATATCCATCCTTCCCTGTACCGCCATCATTGCCTCTATACTGAGTTGCAATCGCTATGTATCCCATATGTGCAAATAAGCAAAGATCGGCCGGCGTAACCTCTCCAAAGTTGCCATTCCCACCGCGGTTATATATGAGGATCGGGTAACTTTTCTCTAGATAGTCGGCTGGTGCAGAGATATAACCAACTACTTCACAATTGCCACTGCTGTATCTTATCGTAAAATTGAATTTATCATCCAGAGCTTCGGGTAAGCCAAAATATTCGGCACTAGATCGATATAATTCATAGTAATAATCACTAAGCTTAACTTCTTCAATCGATATTATCTGATCTAGCTTTTCCATGTCCTCCAACCGCTTTATGTCCATGTTGTCTACCGCAGCAGCTTCCACCGCTTCTATAATAGGAGTAATGATAGCGGAAGGTGTTTCTTTTGATGGAATATCATCCGGGTCACTCTGAGAGCAACCTGCAAAAGAGAATAAGAATAGGAATGACACCGCTAAGGATATTACATTTATGCTAATCTTTGTATTCAAAACCCAATCCCTCCGAATTTATATAGGATAATTGTTATACTATATTACATCATTAGCATCAGTTCTGAATTACGATGATTGCAAAGGATGTGATGTATTGTATATATTTGTATAATAGTATATCTTAATCAAACAGTTTTTTATTGTCAACTCCTTTTATGGATACCAATCAATTGAAATTTGTATCTTTTCGTAGTCTATTTCAACCCGTCTTATATTTAGTATCGGTGAGTATGCCTACTATCCTGTAACAATCTTGTATTACAGGTTCTATGTACATGAAATAATGTTTTATCTTACTCCGTCAATTCACCAGAAACTCAAATCTCAGATTCGCAAGTGCGATCTTATCTCCCTGCCTAATCTCCCGCTTTTCATAAGTTTGAAGTATCGTCTCATTTACATAGGTCCCGTTGGTGGAGTTAAGATCTGTAATAAAGTAGGTCGCGTTCTCCTTCGTGATCTTGGCATGATATCGACTGACAACGCTTTTATCAATGAAGTAATCCACATTTTTGCGAAGTTTTCCGATAAAAAAGGGGAATTCTTTCACGACGATCGATGGGTATTTATTCTCTTCTAAGGATTGCAAAAGAACCTGTAATTCATATTCCTTGGTTAGAACCGTATCATTTAATATGCATGTAGGGTTAATATCCTCCCCATTCGAAATCTTCTCTCTCTCTGTTGTCATCGGCTCTGCTTTCACTATACTATCTGAAGGATAATCTGGCTTCTGTGCCAGGCTCTCCCACAGCTGATATTCTCGTTTCGTCAAGTAGGAGGAAGCAGCTGGTTCTTTTCCCTTCATAAATGACGGATGCGGCTTTGCTTCTACTTCATCCTCCTTTTGCGTATAATCCGATCTGGGATCGATATATTCACTCTTTGTCACAATCTTTGCTATCTGATTATCCCTGTTCCATATTTTACGCATTGCATATGCTTCCACACATAGTAATATGAGCAAAATACCAAGCAGCCTGCTATATTCCAACCGATCCTTGTAAGGGTCATAAAGCAATCCGGTGGTAAAGCACAGGATAAGTATCAGAATGCCAATTACTACACCTATCCCTGTAAATAGATAGACTGAGGTTGGGTAAATCCGTACCTCCTTCTCGTCCCTCTCTTCTTCCCATACTACAGGAATTTGATTGAGTGATGAGGACGTCTCTTCCTCTGATGCTTGTTCTGCTTCCTCCGTATTACCACTTGCTTCAGGCTTACGAATCTTGTAGCTGTCACCACTGGTC
This sequence comes from Bacillota bacterium, assembly GCA_023415055.1. Taxonomy (GTDB): domain Bacteria; phylum Bacillota; class Clostridia; order Lachnospirales; family Lachnospiraceae; genus Mobilitalea. Next base: position 105,731 of record JAEZLZ010000065.1, read on the forward strand.
CTATTGGAACTGTATCGAACTTCCTCCGGTCTTTTCAAAAGTGCCTCCCTAAGATGAGTAAAGGTAAAGCCCTCCTCTTTGCTGATAGCATACAATCGATAAACCAGAAGAACTGCCTCCCTATCACTATAATCCACCTTGTTCAGAAGGTATTCCAGCAGAGAGTTCATCTGTTCCTTACAGTCCTTATGATATCCGGAGAGATAACACAGATAGGGAGAATTCGTTACCACATCCAGGAAGATCTGTTCCGGTGACAGAATAAAATCGTCCTCCGTAAGAAGATACTCATAGGCTAATTCAAGTGCCTCCAGGATATGCTCCAGTAAATCTCTGAGGTTGTCACAGGATAGGAGACTTCTCTCCAGCATATTTGGTAAGGACTGTTTCCCCGTAATCTCATAATAATGTAAGCATTTATCATCCAGCTGACTTTGTTTGAATGAAAGAATTCCGGCTAAGGTCTGCTGCTGCAGTACCCGAAGGCAGTACGGCTCTATCCGCAGCGGCTGTGCTGTTGCAATTATCATATAATTATGTTTCAGATCCTTTCTAAATTCTACCTCCATATATACCTCCTCACTCTATCCCAAATCTACTCAGTGCCTTTTCGACTTTATCCTTCAGCTCGCTCACACCTTTGATCCTTGATCCTGTATCCAATATAACCTCGCAGAGCCGAATCGTCTCCGCAGGATCATGGACTATAGCATCTCCCTTTATCTCTGTATAAGATAAAGAGGAAAACAGCTCTTTTATAAATGGAATTGAAACTGATGTCTCCGTTTGGACAGTAATCACTGTCACCTGTTGATGCACTGTAGCTTGAAGCTTCTTAACCTTCGTCAGCCACAATCCTCTTGATAATTCCTTTTTAAGATATACCAATAGCTTCTCTTCCGCTTCAGACCGATCTGCTTGTAGCTGATAAAAAATACCGCGGCTTCCGATCCTATCATAATCTGCTCTTCCCGTATCCAGATCAGCTTCATGCTTGAAGGAAACGCTCGCCATATGTAGAGTCTGATCCACAACTCCCTGAACCCTGCATCGGTCATGAAGATAAAAGGAAAGATAAAGCAGCGCAAATACGGTTAGAAAAACAATTGGAATAACAAAAACTGCTTCTACGGTTATACTTGCACTAACGAAGTCCCTCTTTTTTTTATTCCTTCGTGGCTTTCTTATAGCAATCCCTCCTTATGCCATTCTGATCTCGCTTCATTCTAATCCCTGTTCGTATTCAATCCTCTTCCTTTCAGTCCTGTTACCACTCTCTATCCCTTTCGTTGTTTATTCCATCCACTACTCTATCCCTTCCGACGTTTCATTCCCTCCGCTTCTCTAAGCCTGTCGCCTTTCTATCTTAATGAAGTTTTGCAATCATTCTATTCCTGCTGCCTCTTATATCATGGTTCCGTTGGAAGCGACATATAGGATCAGATATCCTGCAAAAAGAAACGGGATAAAGGGTATACTTTTCTTATGATCCAGCACGCGAATTATCATCAGCAGGATGGATATTACGGCTGCCAAACACAGTGCTATCCCAAACAGCTCCATATTAGCCCAGAAACCAAGCCCCAATCCGGTTATACATAGCAGTATCCCATCACCCATTCCAATCTTACCGGCAGTAATCTTACTAATAAAAATGATCGCAAGTCCTATTAGTAACCCTCCTATTCTACTCAGTATGTCCAACCGCTCACAAAAGGGCAAAAAGATCAGGATACACGCTGCTCCTGCACCTAACATCCATAGATATACCTTCCTCCTCCAAAGATCCTGTACAGAACAGAATAGCAGTAAAATGCCAAGTAAAATGAATAGTGCTTTTTCAGCCATGCTATAGCCCCCTTCCTGTTTTAATACAGTTAATCGTGAATACTATTCTTTTGCGGTTAGCTATGTCCTTAATATCTTTATTTTTATATCTTTATAAACTATTTCTTTCCGCATCGCTTACATGCAGGACGCTCTCCCACCTGTGACATGGGTATTGCTTTCACATTACGCTTAATCTTTGAGCATTTTCTCAAGGAATGATATCTGGTTCCATCCGATGTTATATAGAATGTAGCATAGGGGTCCTGTTGTCCCTTACAGCATACCCCACAGGGATAATATTTCCCTCCGGATTCATTTCTCTGCGTAGTCGGAAGCCCCTGGATGGCAGTAATGGATAATTCAATGTGGGAGCAGGAAGCACTTAGATGGTACACTCTGCCTGTCGCAGTGATGTACACCATCTGTTCCTTTGCTTCCTCCTCTTCTTTCGTAGAATAGTTCGGTGCAACCTCTCGTCCGGTCCAGGCTCTTACCCTGACTCTCTGAAGCATGGGTATATCTTCGAAAGCAAAGAGCTTAATCGGTAAAGCCACCTGATACCGGACTACGATATCGATAGCATCCTCTTCTGCAAGGATACTTGAGGCGTCGTAGCTAATACCCTCAAAGCCGTTCCGAATAAAGGACTGATTGATCCGGTCCACATCCAGATACCTTCGTGCATATAACTTAAGGATCGTCTGATCGACAAGAGACTTGGCAAAATCTCCAAGACTTATCTCAACCTCTGTCCCAAAGATCGTCTCATCAAAGTTAAGCGCGTCCTCCATACCGGCAAAATCTTCATACAGATAGGCAGTCTTTGCCATCACTAAGCCCATTTTTGTAATATTAGACTGGATATACTCCTGAATTGTAAATATCTGAATAAAGTACAAAAGTGCCAGCAAAGCAAAGAAAAACAAAGGCAATACAAAAGCCGCTTCCACTGTAAGAGATGCATCTTTACATCCCGTTATTCCTCCGAGATATCGTCTACCTCTGCCCTCCTGATAAATTTTTTGATCCTCGTCCGGATGACATTCTGTGCAAGTATTGATAACATACGTTTGATTATGATCGAAATACTCGTTTTGATTCTTTTCTCTATTGAGCCGATTTGTTTCCATCATCTCTTGCTTATTATTTGATATTAGAATCTCCTTCTACCCCCGTATCCTTCTACTGTCTTTCTATCTTTCTAATGGGCTGGGATGTCCGCTCTTCCATGATAATTGTCAGCAAATGATTGATTTCTTGGAGAGAGTTTTTTTGAATTTATTTTTTATTTGAATTTTAATTGTGTTTAGAAAGAAAAGCGGACATCCCAGCCCACTGCGAAAAAAAGTAATGACGGTCTTCAAGGTATCTTGGCAGCTACGGTTAATAGCAATATGCCGAGGTGCTGCGGAAGGTGAACCCGCTGATATTATGTGATATGCCTCGCCGGACAATGGGTATTGCAAGGAATCGGCTTCCTGCCATAGAATCAGTCTCTGCTGAGAAGCCATACAGACAATTTTGAAATGTAAAGCTCTCTTCATATCGTATTCTCAAGTTTTCCTGAATCACATCCATTGATCTACAGGCCAAGTCCTCCTTTTCCTTCGTCAGTAAGAACAATCGAAGATAGTCCCCATAAGACAGACACAATTGCTCACTCTCCGTATAGGTCTCTGCCTTTGACTTAAGAAAGCTTCGGTTCATCAGAAACATCTCCGGTAGTTGAAGGAGAAATTTTTGTTTTAAGACCGGAACTTCCTTATCGTTAAGTAGGGCACAGGTATCAACGAGACTTTCCGTGAAGGACCATACCAGAAGCAGCACAGCCTGTGTAATACTGATTAAGATCGGTAGCCCGCTAAAGCCTACCATTGCTGTCGCCGCAAGCTTTGCCTCTTCACATCTTGTCTTATCCCCTATTAAGGTGACAAAGTTAAGCATCATTCGGATAAAGACGATTCTTGCTATGACGGAAGACAGATTCTCCTTGGCAGAAGAATTGCCGATCAGCAGATATTCCTGTTCATAATCTAGTGCAGAGGGTTTCCGATCGATGATAGCTCCTTCTTTTACCTGATAACGAGTAAAATGCTCCTTCAGATACTCCTGATACAACAGGTGCTCTAAAACCAGACTTATTCCTTCTTCCATCCCCGATTCTATTGTGTCCGTATTACTAAAGTCCAGAAATAAGCTGGTCATCTCCTTCTTATCTCCACCTTCCATCCAATCTGCAAAGAAAGCTTTGATTTTTGATATATAATTTGAGGTATCCTCCTGCAATGCTGCTTCAATGGAGGGTAGCTGTGATTCTTTTATTTTCTTGTCAGAGATTTGCTCCGGATCCACTACCAGTCCTGTAATCCCGTTTTCGATCAGCTTACCGATCTCCTCAATCGGATTCTGATACTTCTCTTTATTCACTACAAGACCACTGTAATCAAGACTCAGCTCCTTGATATGATAATTCTGTAATTGCGAAAGAGCCTGCGATATCTCCGCTCTTGCAGCAGCCACATCCTTCTTTTGAAAGTATTCCAGTGCCGAATGAATTGACTCTTTACTGTTCAAAAGAATCGCATGATTGTGCTTCAGAATATCAGAAAGCTTATTATAATTTTCATCCCCCTCACAGTCAGAGGTATATCGCTTCATCTGACTTAAAGTATCCATAAAGCTTTTCCTTGTCTCTTCGTTCAGATCATCCTCGTACTCATTTATGCTTTCTTCAAACGCTTCTATGAATGCAGCGGCTTTTGCAGTATTCTCCTTAATCGCACCTGATTCCTCTATGGCTTCCTCCGTAATTGGAAGCAGCTCCTGCAGGATATACTCCAACGAAATAAGTTCTGCTTCTGCCTCTGATCTCACCTGCCTTATTTTCTCCCGGTACTCTTCGATCTGTCCCTGCAGTTCTTCCAGGTGATTCTGAAGCTCCTCTCTTTCCTCCTTTAAAGCATCGTTTTGCTGTTTTTCCTTCTTAGAGGAGATGGCATGTTCTACGGTTTGCTGCTGTACCTGCAGCTTGGAGAGAGAACCCATCGTTGCACTTGCTTCCTCCTGTAGGGAAGCTATCTGATTCTCAAGGCTATTAAGCTCCTCTGCCTTTGACTCAAACCGGGTGACAATCTCGGCCGGATTAATGTAATTTTCTTTTACCGCATCAAACACCATCTTATGGTTAATTCCCACTGACTCCATTGTTACAGGATTCAGACAAAGCTTCTTTGCAAAGTATTCTTTCGAGATCAGCTTTCCCCCGCTGTCAAATCTGATTCCTTTTTTCGTAGTCTCAATTCCATCCAGCAGCTCCATCAGACGGAGAATATTTTTGTCTGCCTTCGATAGTTCCTCCTCTGCAGATAGCTTCTTTTCGTAGACATAGCTAACCTTCTTCGGTTTCTCAAGCAAGGAGAGCTTGTCTAGAAGAAGAGCCATATCGTCACCAAGCTCATGATATTTCATATATTCAACTGCTTCATTAATTAATAATTTTCCGTTATAATCCATAAGTCTGGTTTGCTCCGTCACCGATACAGAAGCTGTTTTGATATCATATAGCTCCATTTCTGCGGAATCATTCACTGATTCCATTCCGAAGCCAGGGTCGAAGGTATAGGACATATATTCGGTCAGCTTTTCCTCTATTCCAGCCGCTCTTTCACTCATACTTCCCGTACCGGCATCGTATCCGAAGATATGATATTCCTCCCATAGCGGTCCATAATACTCTGCCCAAACCGAATCCATAGCGGTAGATAAGGCGCGTTTGGCATAGACCTTGGCTGTACTGATCCTTGCTCCTTCAATTATGGCGCAAATCAGTGATAGAATCAGTAGTAAAATCAGAGCCAGATATACGGTGATAACACCGCTTCCGGTTAAGCTTCCTGCATTCCGCTTCAATCTCTTTCCTCCTCAGTGATCAACCATTTACTCTATTGAAAGAAATCTCTTCGTCTCGATATTCTTACAGTATAAATAGATTTCCATCTATCTGAATTTCAAGGTCGATTATTTCTATATCAATTAGTTTCTATCAATTGATCTCTATCTCTGTTGATATCCCGCTAACATCCCCATTAATTGACGCAAAAGCATCCTTTATGATATCACCGATCTGGTTTCGAAAAATTAATACCAATCCTATGATAATGACAAGGATTAAGATAACCTCGATTACTCCAACCCCTTCCACCTGCTTTGTTGCCATGTTCCAATAAAAATTCTTTATTCTTTGCTTCATACTCTATGCCACCTGCAACCAGGCTCTCTCCCTTCTTTGAATCATTTTGACAATTGTGAAACACGAAAACCTTGACTAATGTATTCCTATCTGTTTCACAACTATCTAATAAATCATGAAAATAACTTCTCTTACTAGTTTTTTTAAGTTATCGCCTGCCTACATGCGAAAAGCAATAAAGGCCGGTATTAAGATGATCAGGAATACGATCACCAGCATTAACATCATCGGCATTAGAAGTTTGGTACCCGCCTCTTCCCCGAGTCGTTTCGCGATCTCCTTGCGGTCTTCAAAGGCTTCGATTGCCTCCTTTCGTAGAAGCTCGGTAAAGCCTTTCGTTCCCTTCTTTAAATTCTGTGAAATCAATGTACCAAATTTGATATAAGGCAGTAGGTTGATTCTTCTGCCATACTGCTCGTATGCACTGCCTTCCGTTAATCCGAGCTTAAGCTCATTGGCTGTGACAAGCATCTCCTCATAGGCATAACGCTTTAGTGAAGGCCCTTGTACAAGTCTCTCATGGTAATCCTCCGTGATCTTAAACCAGGCTTGTCGTGCGGTCATGCCGGCATTCACTAACAGGGTAAACTTATTGATTATCTCCGGATAGTCAATGAGCAGCTGCTCTTTGCGATGCTTCATCTGCTTCCTGAGCTCAAGATCAGAGACATACCAGGCAGCAATTATGAGCAGGAAACCAAATAGCATCAGCGTTCCTCCTGTGGTTTTCCTCTCTTCGCTCCAGGTCAAGTGATGCTCCTCAAGATATTCCGGTAGCTTTAGTTCCCGTTCTTGCTTTGTATTCTGATCTGCCGTGTGGATTTCCTGGGAAAGCTTCTGATTTAGTTCTTCCTCCTCACTGTAGTTCTTTGGAATTACCTGAAGATACATGTATAGGCTGGTTTGCCGCTCTCCATAGCTTAATATTGCCGTTAATGCGGTCTTTCTGCTTCCTGTTAATTCTTCATTACGGACTGTTCCGTCGCTTTGTATGAGACTAATATCCTCCGGCTCCCAGGTCACTGCTATTCCGGTATCCGGTATTGTCTTACAGAAGAAAAGATTTTCTTCTATTGCTTCCATACTTGAATTGCTACCTTGTACATGCTCCAGAATATAGTTTTTACCTTCTTCAAACTTAAGCTCAAGCTCTTCATCATTGTAGACCCGTTCTGCAATATCCAGTGTAATCCGCTTCTTCATGCTGCGATCCTTGGCTCCTGTCTTCCCTCGATCGGTATCCTCGATGGTTACATTCAGGCTTGCTTCTCTGCTTCCTTCACCATGTTCCGGTCGGATCAGAGATCCTCCCTCGTGCAGAAGACTAGTCTCTGAACTGCCTAGTTCATTAAGTATTGAAAGCAAAGCAAAAAGTAATAGGATCAAGATCGCCAATGCCAACTTACGATAGGTGAACAGCCTTTGTTCGATGTCCTGTCTTGAAGTGATCTTTAATGCCTTTATCGATTCCGTTACTTCCCTATTAGTTTGAACAAGCATATTTATTGGGGGTATTGAAAGTATAAGCTCCGCCATGGGATAGAGAAGATATAGTCTGTGTTCCTTCCTGTCAATCTCCTTCAGCCACTCCCTTGGTCTACGAAGAGAGTAAAGATAGAAGCTTACTCCCATCAGGAGGATCATAATAGATAGGATAAGCATATGTTCCCTCCTATACTTCAATCGCAACAATTCGGTCAATTATCAGAAATGCTGCCAGATAGAAAAATAATAATAGCGTCATAGTGATGGCTCCAAAGAGGTTATGATATAGGGGAGCTAGGAAATCAGGTGATGAGATCGTCAGATAGATTAGAATAAACAGGGGAAATACTTTCATGATGTTCGCTTCGAACCTCTTTGCCGTTACCAGTGTTATGATCTCACGCTTAACCTCTGTCTTGTCGTTAATAATACTAGCGGTAAGTTTAATCACATGCATCAAGTCGCCCCCGGTTCGTTTTGCTGTACCAAATACTTCAGAGAAGGACCGAATATCCTCGATGCCGCTTCTGACTGCAAGCTCCTCCAGTGCCTTCTCCACAGTCATATTCATATGTATTTGATTCAGCATATAATTGAATTCCTGCCGGATCATATCCTCCTCACAATAGATACGGGCTAAATCCTTTCTAGCCTCTGCAAAGGCATTTTCCGCTGAATAACCTGCTTCCAATGCTGCGGACAACGCTTGAATTCCATCCCGGAACTGAAGGCTTAACTTCCATTTCCTCTCTTTTTTTATGTTTTCCTGTTTCAGCTTCAGGAAGAAGTATATTAGGGGAAGAAGCAGGAGTATCCCAAGGATATGCTGATAGAACAGATAACCTATGATGGTAGCCATCAAAATCCCTTCTGAAACATATTGTATTTTTTCCTTATTGGTAAAATGATAACTGTTATAATCCTTCATGTTTTCCTCCTATCTATGCAATCTGTTCTATCCATGTAGCCTACCAGTGAATATTCCCTATATTGGGTTTCTCCTTTCTATCCATGCTTCTCATCCGCCTTTTGTTTTTGGCATCCTATCTATATACCAAATATCTCTTACTATCTCTATTAATCTAATTTCTTGGTCCTTCTGTTTTATAGATATCCGCCTACATTTTTATTCACTCAGCTCAATACCGGCTCTCTTTAATTTATCTATATTCTTAAGTTCGTTTCGCTTAATAAGGCTGCCTAAGACCCGGCCTTTTTCCTCACCGGCTTCATCAAATTCATAGAGGGTATTCAGGATTATCTCGCCCTCCTGACATCCCAGTACCTCACATACCTCAAGGATCCTCCGGGAGCAATCCCGCAGCCTTCCCAAATGTACGATAATATCTATCGCGGATGCTATCTGCTTTCGAACCGCTAGCAGAGGAATCTCGGCTCCAAGGATCACAAGCGCCTCCAGCCGTCCCAGCATATCGGCCGGAGAATTGGCATGTCCCGTCGAAAGCGAGCCGTCATGCCCTGTATTAAGTGCCTGAAGCATATCAATGGCGGCAGCATCACGTACTTCTCCGACAATGATTCGGTCAGGGCGCATTCGAAGTGAAGTCTTAATCAGATCCCGGATCGTGATTTCATTGCTGCCCTCCGAGTTGGCATTACGGACCTCCATTCGTACAAGATTAGGAATATTCCGGATCTGGAGCTCTGCAGAATCCTCGATTGTGACAATTCTTTCACTTGAGGGGATGTAATTTGACAGTACATTAAGAAAGGTCGTCTTACCGGAGCCGGTTCCTCCGCTGATGAATATATTATATCCGGCAATCACTAATTGCCTCAAGAACCGGGCAACCTCTTCTGTAATGGATCCAAGCTCCAACAGGCGGTTCATATCAATCGGTTGTCTTGGGAATTTGCGAATGGTAATAATGGGGCCCTCCATCGCAACCGGGGCTAATACGACATTGACACGGGAGCCATCCGGTAATCGTGCATCCACGATGGGGGAAGCCTCATTTATCATACGATTGGAGTGTGCTACCATCTGTTGAACCACGTCCTCCAGTTTCTGAACTGATTCGAAGCATCGGGTGCTAGGGGATATCCTGCCGCTTTGTTCGATGAAAATATGCTCCGGTCCGTTAACCATAATCTCGGTAATCGTCGGATCCTCGATTAACTCCTGAAGAACATCCAATCGTCTTATCGAATTAAAGATATCCCGACGCAGCTGAAGCTTTTCCCTGATACTGACGTATTCTTCCCTACAATAATCCGTCAGAATTCGGTCAATGGTTTCAAACAACTCCTCATCGCTTACCTCTTTGCTCAAGTCGATCTCTTGGATCACTTTTTGCCTGAGTAATTCCTTTCGTTGATTCATGGCTTCCTCCTTATGCCTGTAATAGGTATTCTTCGGTCTGGTGCCAAATAGCGCTGGCGCTAAGTTCTGCCATGCTTCGATAGCTGATGATATCCCTGCGCTCTTTCGTCGGATAGATTACATGGAATTTTTCCTGCTCCGGGTCGATTCCGATGCAATTCATCTGTCTCATCCACTCGGTATAGACTGCCCGATCGATTGCATCTTTCCCGCTTAGGAGGATTACCTCGTCGCCTTGTCTCATAAGCTCTGTACCGGCCTCCTGATAATTTCCGAGGTAAAATATCACGGTCTGATACTTTGTATCTCTTCGAAGTATCTCGATCAGTTGGCGTACATCCTCCGTATTCAGGGAAAGCAGATCATAACCATGCGCTGCTCCTGGCAAATAGGATAGATTGTTACAATAGCTGACCAGTTCCTTTAGTTTAAGCTCGGGATTCGAATTCTCTTTAAGATAATAGATAAGATCGGATAAGCAGCACTTGGTCTGCTCCAGAAAAGGAAGGAACGATATGGTGAGGAGCTCCAGCGTAAGGAGCAGTACATTTTTCTCTTTGGCAAGCTGAAAGGCAACAGACCACGCAAATAGGCTGTCCTGCGGATTATTCCTTAATGAGAAAATGGAAATTAAGTTCACCGATCCGGTAGGGTCCGTACGACCCTCATACTGCCTTCGACGATAATCATTCAGGAGCTTCTCCATAACCTGCTCTGCCGGCTGATATTTATAGATTATAAAATTCTCCGGATATTCCTCCCTGCTGTCCTCGGTATATCGGTAGCAATAGCCGATCCGATCGTCTGGCAGCTTAATTGTTTCTAGCTGTGTGCCAAGAAGCAGTATCTCTGCCTTATGAAGCTTCAGAAAGGCTTCCAGACTATCCTCCCTGGTAAAGGCAGAAACTTCCCATTCCTGCGTTCTGTTATTTTTAAAGTACTCCATAAAACGGGTTGCATAGATTGAATCAGAATCATATAGTGCTAAGATTTTACTCACAATGTCAAAACCTCCTGGTATGAGAATATAAACTTTCATAATAATGGGTATAATGAAGATAAACTAAACTATAAATGAATAGAAAGAACCTGGAAGGAATAGTTAGAACCAATGATATGATAAATCTTACTCAGATGATATGTAATAATATTACAGCTTGTGGAATATCCTGTCAACCAAAAACGAAGTAGCACCTTACGTTTTGGTATTTTTATATAAAAATATCCTTCAGATCTATATTTTTACACAAAGAACAGCACCGGATCTGCTTCCGGTGCTACCTGTTTGTTGAACTGTTCATAACCTGCCTTCTCTTCCTCTACCTTCCCACTATAAATAAGAATAGTACAGTGACAAACCGTAAAGCAGTAAAAAGCCCGGCAATCCAAGGAATCCATTTGTCAGTATGGTAACCGCATTGATTCCGACATTCATACTATATCCCTGAATACTCAAAGCCAGATTAAGAAGATAAATCCCTGCTGTCCCGAAGCAGGCGCGCAAAGCAAAATCGAGCAATAGATCCGGTCTGCGCCGTATTACACAAACGGTAATAAATACAACACATGCTATAATGATTGCAATAAAAATGTAACTATTCATACCCATTCTCCTTGCTGCAAAAAGAGAAGCCCCTTCATACCTCTGGTGCCTGCGTTCCCTTGTCCTGTGATATGTATCTGCTATATTTATATACCTTGTAATCCATTTTATGTTAATAAATAGAATAAAACCCAAATTTTATGACTATACTATTAGCAAATACAACTAGGGATGGTGAAGGAATGCCACTATTTACCAAGAAAAGACCTTCAAAAGAGAATCTGATGCTGATAAACGAGATTAACCGCACTAAGATAGCACTGGAGGCGGCTTATTCAAACTTTGAGAATGTCATAGATCCCGATCTGATTGACAGCTGTATCTATGAGATGAATGCAATCCAAAACCGATACCATTTTCTTCTGAAGCAGGCGAAGGCCACAGAACAACGGTATTGTTAGGTTAATCACATCGGTCAATTTATGCTCGAACGGGAGATAATAGATGTGGCCGGACTCTTTTAGAACTTGTGCCCACCGGGCACACGATAACAATAAGGCTGCCACAAAATGGGACAGCCTCTTATCTGTGTGCGCCTGGCGGGCGCACGTTTCTGATGTACTTTAGTGTTCGCTGAAGTCTAAGCTTCAGATGACTCAATCATTCTTATGCATCTTGCACTTCTGTTGTGCTTTACTATTCTTTTGTACTTACCGCTCATATGTGCTTTACAGTTCTTATGTACTTTACTGTTCTGCTGTACTTTACTATTCTTTTGTGCTTTCTACTCTTATGTAATTTACTGCTCTCATGTGCTTTACTGTTCTCATGTACTATACTGTTCTGTTGTACTTTATTATTCTTTAGTGCTTTACTGAGCTTATGTACTTTACCGCTCTCATGTACTATACTGTTCTTTTGTACCTACAGTTCTTATGTACCTTAGGGTAATTTCAGTGAATCTTCTTCTTTCGTACCTCAGACGATTTTTTCGTACATTTCTTCCTTCGTAACGGCTTTTATGCAATGAACCCTCTGCTTCGGCTGTTCGGATCAATATTAGTTTCATTGAGGTAGCCTCTGCCATAGGTTAAGCCCGCATAGACCTGCTGGGTATTGCGCATCATAGGCCCGCTATGATCGGTTTTCGTCACACCTTCAAAACCCACCAGCAGCTTGTTCATAATGCTTTCTGCACTGTCCAGTGAATCAGGGATTCTACGAACAATCGCTTGAATAATACGTTTATTCACAAACAGATATAAACTGAGTAAATCATAGGATATGGAATAGCTGTAATTTAAGGTTGCCTGAAGCTCTGTCACATACTTTTGCGCCAGCTTCAGCTCCTTATCAAAACCGGTCATGTCACCTTTTGCAAAGGCTTCTCTTGCTTCCTTAAGCTCTGTCAGAATCATTTCATAGAGAACCACGGTCAATTCACTTTTGGAAGCCTGCGTCACTCTGACTGAGAATGCTTTCATTGCTTCTTTATTCATAGACTCCTACCTCCGATCAGACCAGATAATTACTGCTGCAATAAGGAAAGAATTGTCTGTGGTCTTTGGTTGGACTGTGCCAGCATGGAGGTACCAGCCTGAGCAAGTACATTCTTCTGTGTATAGTTTGCCATCTCCTCTGCCATATCCACGTCTTCGATACGGGATAGAGATTCCGTCATATTCTCGGAGGTTGTGTCAAGGTTTGAGATAGAATGCTCCAGACGGTTCTGGTAAGCACCAAGTTTGGAACGGATCGCGGATACTGTATTGATTGCGGTATCAAGTAACGTGATTGCTTCCTGCGCACCTGCTGCCGTACCGATATTAATCTTATCTACACCTAAGGTAGCGGGGGTTACTTCCGGAATTCTCACTGCCATAGTCTGTCCTTCATTTGCACCGATCTGAAGATCCATAGGACCGGCATCCAGAACAGATACAATGACTGTTTCGTCACCACCGGGAGTATCGATAACTCCTTGAGTGGGAGCTGTCGTTGCATCTGGAATGGTGGTATCATCAAAGGTAGTTCCGGTGGTTCCGGGAGCCACTTCAAACACCATCTTAAAATCATTACTGTCAGACACCGTAACCTTATTCCCATCCACTGATATGGTAGCGGTTTTATTGAACTGAGAAGGAGCTGTGGTGATGATGTCGGCTTGTGCATCAATGCCATTAGATTTAGCGCCTGCAATGGTGAGACCTAACAAACCGCACAGGTTTTCGTTATCACAGAATACCTCTACAGACTGGCTGGAGCCATAATTTCTGGATACAAATACCAGACGATCTGTCGTAGCCAAAGTCTTTGGAACAAAACCCGCCATATCTGCTGAACCGGTAGTTGCTGTCGCAGAGCTGGAAGCAAATACATTGATACCCACATTATCACAGGCTTCTTGGATCTTCGCAAAGACGTCATCCATGGTATCATCTTTTTCAATCTTCACTGTCTCACCGTTGATGTTTACGGTTCCCACAAGAGAAACCGGAGAATCTGGTATCTTACCATCCGCTGTTAAACCTGTGAAATCCGTTATATTACCCACAAGAACCGCTTGTCTAGCATCCTCGGTAATGGTTACATTATATTGTCCTACATCGACGGAATCCGATAGGGATACCAGCGCCACATTATTATTACTGGAATAGGATTTCCGATCGATATTACCATCCAATAAGGTCATAGTATTGAATTCTGTGGTTTTCGATATTCGAGTGATTTCCTCATTTAGCTGATCGATTTCTGATTGTATTGCAATACGATCATCTGTCGTATAGGTACCGTTGGCTGACTGCACTGCAAGCTCTCTCATTCTCTGAAGCATAGACTCTACTTCTACTAATGCACCTTCTGCAGTCTGAATAACCGAGATACCGTCCGAGGCATTTCTGGATGCCTGGTCAAGACCGGAGATCTGTGTTCTCATCTTTTCAGAAATTGCTAAGCCTGCAGAGTCATCTGCCGCACTATTAATGCGGTAACCTGAAGATAATTTCTCTAAGCTCTGGTCCAGTAAGCTGTTTGTTTTTGTAAGTTGGTTGTTTGCCTTTAATGCCGAAATGTTATGGTTGATTCTCATTATGTATCACCTAATCCCTTTCTGTTCCGGCTGCCATCCCCCTCCGTGTAATGATGGTTCGCACGATATTATTCTTAGTTTAATTTAAGTCTTTAGTTCAGCGACCTCCGTGTAGCCGAATGATATCTATTTTCAAGTTTCTGCGTTGTCCGCAGTATTCTCTGCCAAGCGCACCATCTGCACCATGGCCTTTGCTAATCGGTACAGGGAGCGTTCGGTCTCTTTACCGGTTGTAATACCCTGTCCTGTGGTTTGTGGATTCGGATAGCCGTAATTGTCCTTCTCTTTACCCGTGATACCAAAATCCAATTGTTTTAAGTTTATGTTGTATTCCTTAACTGCTTTGTCAATCACTGCGGATTGTGCTTGAAGCTTCTCTACTCCGTCCCGTCGGTCGCAGGCGATAAAGCCTACCAGATTATGATCTTTCAGAGAGAACTCTGCTTTGATATCACCCAGCTCTTCGGACCATGCCGTAACGGATACCCGACCAGAAATCTGGCCTCCGTGAAGGATTGTCAGGTTCATATTTGTGATACCTTTATCGGTCTCAACCGGTATCTGATAGAATTCTCTGGAAGCCAGCTGCCTTAAGAAGGTAATCTGTTGTCCGATGCTTCGAAGCTCTGTCAGCTTATTACGATCCAGTGTCTCCTCAGAACATGCCCTGGTCAGAGTTTCCTTTGCCTGTGCCTCTAAGCTTTCATAAGCTTCGTTCATGGAAGACTTGTCGAATAATGTATCGGATACTTCGTTGATTTCCTTTAGTACATTTTCCGAATTTTCATCATTATTTTCATTCTGTCTCTTTAAAAGTCTTACAATCGGTGACAGACCATTGCTTAGAATATGGTTTGCTATCATGATGTTCTGAGGTGATCCGGTCATCTGATAGTCGTTCAAGAATCGAAGAGATTGTTCTGAGCCTTTACCGAGTTCACGAAGCTGTGCTACCTTCCCAGCATACAGCTCACCGGTAGTATTCTCCGTCTCTTCTGTGTTCTTAAGCTGTTCCAACAGCTTCTCTACCGGTATATTCTTGATGGTTTCCCACAATCCTGCATTTTCTGTTCCCATCCCAGCACTTTGGCTTAATACGGTATCCATCAAATTTGGAGTTGTCCCGGACTGCAGCATGTCCTGCGAAAGACTCTGAAGCTTCTGGGGTGATATCTCCTCTGTTAGCTGCTTCAGAATCCGATTCAGGTACTTCGTCTGCTGTTCAATTTGTGTTTCCTTTTCCTTTGCCTCAGCAATCGCTTCTGTGGTGCTGTCGGTAAAGCTCTTCAGCTGTTCAGAGATACTCTCCGTTCCTCTCTTAAGTTCTGCTACCAATCCAAATTCATCATTGATGACTGCAGATATTCTGCCTTTCCTGCCTGTCTGAAGTGCTGTGAGCAAGTGGGACAGCGTCACTTCCTGATCTGCTTTAATTACGGAGCCCAATGCTGCCCCATCGGATTTTTCCACTTGATAGAGAAGTCGGTATACACCAATATATGCCTTGCGGTCTTCGGGGGTTATCTGATTGTCCTTCTCCAACTTATAAAGGTAGGTGCTGAAGCGGTCTTCCGAAGTAATTCCCTGTTCCTCCTTCATGTGGTCAATCGTTTGATTCAGTTCGTCAATCGGCATATTCAAGGGATTTAATCCCTCTTTGATCATTCTGACCGTAACTGCAGGGTGCAGATTTTGAATTAAAGATGTCACTTCCTGATCAAAAGCTTTTACTCGGTCGAGGTTTTCCGTTGTTATCTCCATCTGGTTATAGCCAAGAATTCGAACCGCTCTTTTATTTGCCTCCGTATTCTCTATGCTTAACTCTTCTAGCAGTGAATCCATATTTGTAAAGGCCTTTTTAATTGAATCGCCATACCTGGCATCCGGTACAGTTGCAAGTGTCTCATAAGCAATTCCCGCTTTTGCGTAATCTGCCTGTAGTCTTGCTCCGCTTGTAATCAGCTCCGGTATCGTCTGTTCCACATTTTGTGTAAGCGTTGCACCCAGGACAGAGCTTGGAAGCTTTCTTAACTGCTCCATACTCTGCGTTGTGGTCTTCAACGTATCGATTGCAGAGGGCGTGCCTTCCGCCTCCGCTTCGCTTAAGAGTCTCTTGTAATAGCTGTCTTCCAGTTTACGAAGCTCTTCTACCACCTTTTCTAACTTCTCGGTTTCGATAGAAATTCCCTTCTTCACCAGTCTCCCGGCTGCTTCCACCGTCATCTTCAGGCGGATTTCTTCCAGCTGTCTCCGTGCCTTCGTCTGCTCATATTCATCCCGAGTCAACGGATTTTCTTCTGTAGGAGGATTCTCCAAAGTCAAAGGAGCATCCATCTCTTTTGCAGGTAGGATCTCCCTTTCAATTACCTGTTCCTCTATTAATTTACCAGTATCTTCAGCCGGTATCTTTCCTTTAGCAATTCCTTCCTGTACCTGGGCCAGCTTTTTAATATTAAGCTCCAGCCTCTCCCTAACAGCGTAGTTCACTGCCTCATTACCAATAGAGTTGATGTCCGATAGAATCTGATGAATCGCAGGAATACTCTCATTAGCCAGAGATACATCCTCCGGTGCAGTGCCACTCTTCATGCCATCGAGTATCCGATCCAGAATCCTATTCGGATCTGTGTTCTGCTTAATCTCACCCAGTTGCACCTTATAGGTAAACGTCCTTACCGTAAGTGGAAGCTTATTCTCCAGAAGCCACCTTGCATCCGCCAGCTTCTCCTGTGTAACCTCATATCCGGCGTCTTGGATTACTGCTTTTACCTGGTCCTTAAGCTCTGTCCATTCCTGGTCGGTTAGCTCCTCTACTTTCTCTGTATGCTTACTGTTTTGGCTATAATATGCCTTATAGATATTCTCAAGAGTTGGTTCGACGTCCTTTCGAATAAGATACTTCATTGCTTTTTCATCTATGCAAGATACCGTATCACTTAAGGTTAACGCTTTACTGATACGGTCTAGATTCTGCTTCGTTACGGGAAGATTCTCTTCCCTTAGTCTTACTGTCAGTTCCGTCTCCCCTATCTTCTTAGCGGTAGTTTCTCTCCTTACCACCGCATCCTTCTGTGAGGGATACTGCCTATCTGATTTTATACGATTAATTGCCTCATATAAGCCACCAATGGACATCGTCTCTACCGGGAAGCCCTCTGCTTCCAACGCCTTATAATCCTGCTCCGTGAATCTGAGTCCGATCTCCTCCAGTTTCAGAATGCTCTCCCGAGTATTATTCTTTTTTTCTGCTTTCTTCAATTTCTGTTCCTTCTGCGTAAGAACAGTCTCCCAGTCGGTCTCCTTTACCTTGAGTCCCTTGACGATCTTACGAAGTTCCTTCACATTACCGGTAAGAAGTCTCAGTTCAACCTCTGAACCATATGCTCTGACCACCTCAAACGCCTTCTTCTCTCCGGGAATTACATTTTGAAGTACTTCCTTGGAAGCGATTACCTTCTGCCCGCCAAAATCAAGCGTTACCTGCTCTTCTACAGAGACGACGGTACCCGTAACTATTTGGCCCGGTGTCAGTTTTGCAAGACTATCTTTATTTTTATCATTTTCAACAGCCGCAGTTGTCCCGTTATTCTTGCCGACAGCCATCTCATTGCCTATTTCCACCGAAATACTATTATTCATCGTTACCTCCATCATGCCAAAGAAACATGATTCATCATCACGCTTTGTATTTCGGATGAAAAGCCGGAAAACTTAACCGGACCTTTGACTTATCCCCGGGAGGGAAATATTTCATAGGATGCTTCTTACTTGACAGTATTTCGAATAAATATGAAATAACAATAATTTTATGGCGAATCCCCTCCGGATATCGCCGTACTACAGGAGGTCCCCCATGCGTATAGCGCTTAGAAAGCGAGTAATTGCCTTCATCTTCGGTCTGTGTCTCATCCTAACCCTTGGCGGCTGCAGTATTCAGACAAAGCAGGAAAAACAGCAGCACCGATTTGATGATTTTATGAATAATCTGTTTTTGCAAGAGGTTCAATCCGATAGTCTCTCTCTGAATTATACCCTTGCAGAACCGGAGAATTACGGTATCAATCAAACGGAAGCCACCTTTGGTGAGTATAGCATCAGCCATATGAAGGAAGAACATGTAATATCAGAAAATGAGCTGAATCACCTACAGACTTTTGATTATGAGCTCCTGACCAAGGACCAGAAGCTGACCTATGATATTGTAAAACAATATCTTGAGATGGATCTGGCGCTTGGTAAATATAATTACTACTATGAGTGCCTTGGTCCAACTACCGGAATCCAGGCTCAGCTTCCGATTCTTCTTGCTGAATACAGCTTCTACAAGAAGAAGGATATCGATGAATATCTCAGTCTTCTCCCCGGAATTTATGATTATTTCTCCGACATCATTCAGTTTGAACAGGAGAAATCTGCACAGGGGCTTTTTATGAGTGATGCTGTTGCAGAACGAATTATTGCTCAATGTGAAGCCTTTATTGCTGATCCCGGAAACAATTTTTTGATTACCTACTTTAACGAGAAAATCTCAGGGTATACGAATCTATCCGAGAAAGTGAAGTCTGAATATAAAGCAGCAAACAGGGAAATAATCATTACTAGTGTTATTCCCGCCTATGAGATGCTGATTGAAGCCTTACAGGCGTTAAAAGGTACAGGAACCAATGACGCTGGACTATACTATTATCCAGAGGGCAAAGACTATTATGCCTGTCTCGCAAAATATAAAACCGGCTCCAATAAGAGCATGGAGGAGATGATCAATCTACTGGAAACCGCCATTACCGACGGTATCGTAGACATTACTTCACTTACACTGACTGATAAGAAAATCATTGATAAATATATGGATTTCAATTCCTTTCCTATTACAGACCCTAAGGATATCCTCCTTGATTTAAAATCTGATATTGCGAATGATTTTCCTCAGACTGTACCAGTGAGCTGCAGATTCAAATATGTACCGGAATCTCTGGCGAATTATTTAAGCCCGGCTATGTATCTGGTGCCTCCCATCGACAACTATCAGAATAATGATATTTACATCAACGGAAAGGATGAAAAGACCCTTTCTATGATCTACACCACCGTAGCACATGAGGGTTATCCCGGTCATATGTATCAGTGTGTTTATTTTCGCAGTAAGAATCCGGCTCCGATCAGGAATGTTCTGAATTTCATGGGTTATGATGAGGGCTGGGCAACCTATGTAGAGATGGCCTCTTATTACTATGCGGGGTTGGACCAAAACCTGGCTGAGTTCCTGCGCGCCAATAATATCGTAATTCTATGCATGTATGCCCGTGCAGATATCGGGATTCATTATGAGGGTTGGTCAAAGAAGACTACAATGAAATATGTGATGAACTATATCGGTGATTCTGATATTGCTGAACTCATCTATAACACCCTCTTAGAGGAACCGGCAATCTATCTTCCTTATGCCGTAGGGTACCTTGAGATAGAGCAGCTTAAGAGTAAAGCAGCATCTGCTCTGGGTGACAGTTTCGTAACCAAGGATTTTCACAAGTTCCTGCTGGATATCGGTCCGGCACAGTTCGGAGTAATTGAGGATTATATGGATGCTTGGATTGACCCTAATTCCAATCAAAATTGAAAATCCTATTCAAAATGTCAGATTGTAGTATTTTTAACATTGACATTTACAAGCATCAGTTCTATACTTAATATGGCGGACAATTGATAAATATACAATTCAAGTTCTATCTATTCCATAAGCAAATCAGAATAATAGAACAATTCAAAAAAATAGGAGGATGTATTATGTCAACAAAAGCGTACTTTAAACATGACGAAATCGGCGCAAATAAACCCGGATTTTCCAAGACACGTTCTATCATTGAAGTAGCATTCTATGGTAACAATGTTGTTAAGGTAAATACTCTTAGAGAGGCTTATGAACTTGCTAAGAATTCACCTGGAACAGTAGTAACTGACATGCCGGTGTACCGCGGTGAGGATTTTGGTCTTGAGAAAGATGCAAAGGTATTACTTTTTAATGATGGTTTTGTAACCGGCCGCGCTGCAGCCGCAAGAAAAATTACCGGTGAGCCTGGAGTAGATACCGATAACCTGAATGCTAAGGTTATGGATGCGATCTACGACACCAGATACTCCACACTTTATCATGCAGAGGTATTCATTGGCTTAGATCCCGAATTCATGGTTAAAGCTCATTTGTTGATCCCGGAAGGTGAAGAGAACATCCTCTATTCCTGGATGCTTAACTTCCAGTATATGTCA
This sequence comes from Bacillota bacterium, assembly GCA_023415055.1. GTDB lineage: Bacteria > Bacillota > Clostridia > Lachnospirales > Lachnospiraceae > Mobilitalea. The sequence goes on from JAEZLZ010000065.1 coordinate 126,534, forward strand.
GACGAATATGTAAGAATGTATAAGGCTTCCAGACCGATTGGTGATGAGTGCGATATCTACATCTTCTCCAATCCTCAGTGGAAACATCCCGAGCATCCCATGGGATTAACCTATTTCAATACAGCAACAAACTGTGCTGCTCTTCTCGGTATGAGATACTTCGGCGAGCACAAGAAGGGTACTCTTACCGTTGCTTGGGCAATTGCAAACCGTAACGGTTATGCTTCCTGCCACGGCGGTCAGAAGAGATACAACCTTGGCGGTGGCAAGTCCTATGTTGCTTCCGTATTTGGTCTTTCCGGTTCCGGTAAGTCCACAATTACTCATGCAAAGCATGGCGGTAAGTACGATGTAACTGTTCTTCATGATGATGCGTTCATCATCAATACCGAGACCGGTTCTTCCATCGCACTGGAGCCCACCTATTTTGATAAGACTCAGGATTATCCTACCAACTGTGAGGATAACAAATACTTATTAACCGCACAGAACTGTTCCGCAACCTTAGATGATCAGGGTAAGATCGTTCTTGTTACCGAGGATATCCGTAATGGTAACGGCCGTGCTATCAAATCTAAATTATGGTCTCCGAACCGCGTAGATAAGATCCCCGAAGCAGTAGACTCCATCTTCTGGATTATGAAGGATCCCACATTGCCTCCGATCATTAAATTAAAGGGTGCTTCCCTGGCTTCCGTTATGGGTGCTACTCTTGCTACAAAGAGAACTACTGCTGAGCGTCTTGCTCCTGGTGTTGATCCTAATGCATTAGTTGTTGAGCCCTACGCTAATCCTTTCCGTACCTATCCGTTAGTTAATGACTACGAGAAGTTCAAGAAATTAGTTGGCGAGAAGAATGTAGATTGCTATGTAATCAATACCGGCGACTTCATGGGTAAGAAGGTTAAACCCGCTGATACCTTAGGAATCATCGAAGCAATCGTTGAAGGTACCGCTAGCTTCAAGCAATGGGCAGATTTTGAAGACATCGAGATCTTTGAATGGGAAGGTTTTGTTCCTAACTTAGAAGATGCTGAATACAAGGCTCAGTTAAAGGCTAGAATGCTTGACAGAATTGAGTTTGTACAGTCCAGAGAGACAGATAAGGGTGGCTTCGATAAGCTTCCTGAAGATGCATTAGAAGCTCTGAAGAAGGTTGTTTCTGAATTAGCTTAATTCATTCTAGTGTGTTAAGCGAAGCTGGACCACAATAATATATTGCATAAAACAGCTGTACACAGGGATTGAAATAATCCTGTATACAGCTGTTTTTTAATGGTGATAATGTGGGCTTCATTAAAAGGGCTCCTCTATTAATGTATTCATTGGTAAACCAATAACATTTAGTCAATATTATTTTGATAATAATGTCTCTTCTATGAAAATTGGTTTAACAGACGATGATGGTAAAACGTTGAAGGTCAGAGAACTAACAGATCAAGAGTTAAAGGATTTTATAAAACAGTTTGGCTCATATAAAATTTTTAAACCCTTTTTTAGAAGGTCCCTAATAGCAAGGCAAAGTAAATATTATATTGGTATTAATATAAGTGATCCGTCAAGAAATTTTGAAGTATTGTTTCCGCTTACAGATATAGGAGAGATAAATCTTGTTCGATATACTTTTTACCCCTATCGAGCGAAACATATAGATATGTACCACTATTTACTTGATTTATTAAAACTTGAGTAAATGGTTAAAAAAAGAAAGCGCTTATACGTACCTATAGATACACCTGACTTGCCTTTCCCTCAGGCGGATTAAACATCCGCAATCGGCCGGTCTGCGTCATCTGTGTCTATAGATGCGTATAGCCCTTTCTTTTCTTTTTCAAAGAAGTTGTTTATTTCTCTCAGAACTTCAAAAATTACTGGATCTCCGCTCCGGAGGGCATCGGTTTCTCCGGAACCATCAGTGCAAGATTACCCTCAGCATCCTCTGCACAGAGTAACATTCCTTCCGATAACATTCCGGCTAAGGTAGCAGGCTTTAAGTTTACTACTACCATAACCTTCTTGCCAACCATCTGCTCCGGAGTGTAATGTGCCTTGATACCGGATACGATCTGCTTCACCTGGGAGCCAATCTTCACCTGCGAGCACAACAGCTTCTTGGATTTCTTCACCTCTTCGCAGGCGATAATCTCGCCGATCTGGAACTGAAGCTTTGCAAAATCATCATAAGTGATCTCCGGTTTTGCTTCAATATCAATTATATCAGAAGTGTTCACATCAGAAGCATCTGCTGGTGCAGCTTCAATTTTAACTTCCTTAACCTCTTTCATCTCTTCCACTTTCGCTAATACCTCCTTCAGGTCTAGTCTTGCAAATAAAATCTCCGGTGTCTCTGTCACCTTAGTTCCGGATACGTATCGTCCATAGTTTTCGTATTCATTCATTGTGCGGATTTTTGCATTCAGCTGAGCCATAATCTTTGCTGCAGTTTCCGGCATAAAGGATTCTAATAAGCTCGTGCCGATACAGATGCTTTCTACCAGATTGTAAAGTACCGTTTCCAAGCGGGCTTTCTTACTTTCTTCCTTGGCCAGTGCCCAGGGCAATGTCTCGTCAATATACTTGTTACAACGCTTAAACAGAATAAAGATCTCGCTGATGGCATCAGCCACACGAAGCTTCTCCATCTTAGCAAAAACCTTCTTCGGTGTCTCAAGAGCAAGTGCAATCAGCTCCTCATCCACCGGCTCTTTTTCGTTACCATTATTCACAACTCCTCCAAAGTACTTATTGGACATGGATACGGTACGATTCACCAGATTACCTAAGGTATTTGCCAGGTCGGAATTGATTCTCTCAACTAAAAGCTCCCAGGAAATGATTCCATCATTATCAAAAGGCATCTCATGCAGTACAAAATAACGGACTGCGTCTACGCCGAACAATTTCACAAGATCATCTGCATAAAGCACATTTCCCTTGGACTTACTCATCTTATCTGCAGCACTGCCCTGCATCAGCCAGGGATGACCGAATACCTGCTTCGGAAGCTCTATCTCAAGTGCCATCAGAATGATCGGCCAATAGATAGTATGGAAGCGAATGATATCCTTACCTATCAGATGGAGATCTGCCGGCCAGTATTTTTTGAACTGATCTGTGCTGTTGCCATCAGCATCATAGCCGATACCGGTGATGTAATTACTTAAAGCATCCAGCCACACATATACGACATGCTTATCATCAAAATCCACCGGAATACCCCATTTGAACGAGGTACGGGATACGCACAGGTCCTGAAGACCGGGAAGCAAGAAGTTATTCATCATTTCGTTCTTTCTGGATTCCGGCTGAATAAATTCCGGATGTGTATTAATGTGTTCTATCAAGCGGTCCGCATATTTACTGAGCTTTAAGAAATATGCCTCCTCCTTCGCGGGCTGTACCTCTCTGCCACAGTCGGGACATTTGCCGTCCACCAGCTGGGAAGGAGTAAAGAAGGATTCGCAGGGAGTACAATACATTCCTTCATAATGCCCTTTATAGATATCGCCTTTCTCATATAATTTGCGGAAAATCTTCTGAATCTGCCTCTCATGGTCCGCATCCGTCGTTCGGATGAATTTATCATAGGAACAGTTCATCAGATCCCAGATGTCCTTAATCTGTCCGGCAACACCATCTACAAACTCCTTTGGTGTGATACCTGCCTCTGCTGCCTTTAATTCGATCTTCTGTCCGTGCTCATCCGTTCCTGTCTGGAAGAATACATCATAGCCTTCCATTCTCTTAAATCGTGCAATACTGTCTGCCAATACGATCTCATAAGTATTTCCAATATGCGGTTTACCTGAGGTATAAGCGATTGCTGTTGTAATGTAATATGGTTTTTTGCTCATGCTACATCAATCCTTTCTATTCTTAAATTTCTTCTAACATTATCTTTCCTCAAAGCTTATGTTCCCGGTTCTTATATCCCTGTGTCTGTCCTGTCTGCTTTGTGATTCCTTTTAAACATAAAAAAACCCCCATCTTTAATTGTTTAAAGACGAGAGGTGCTCCCGTGGTACCACTTTAATTTACCTTTATTCTATCATAAAGGCCTCCATCGCTGCAAATGCTACAGCGCCGCAATATAACGGTTGCCCCCGTCGCAGCCTAAGATTACTCCTCGGTGCGCAGCTCCAAGACCATCTTCCAACGCTTTTGCAGGCTTACTTTTGTAAACCGGAGTTTCCTCCCTCTCCCCTTCTCAACCTATGCGGGGTTCTCTGTTAAGTGCTATGGCGTGTACTCTTCTTTTCCTTGCCTTTTCCCTGTGTTTATGTCAAAGTATACCATGTGATTTAGGCTTTGTCAAAGTATTTCCTTTTATGCATCGGATGATAAAGATTATTCTGTCTGGCATTCAGATGGATTTTCGTGTCAACACATGCTATAATAAATACAATTTTGAAAAGATCGGAGGCTGCCATGAAGACAAGAATAAAAACAAGTAAGAAAGCTTTCATTTTATGTGCATTTTTAATCCTTGGGCTAGGGATGATACTACTATCCGGTTGCAGTCGGGTAAAGAGTAATCCATCTCCTGAGCCTTCCTCCATAAATAAGGATCGCATCGATACGGTTACAGAGGCACCAACAGAGCAAAATGTTCTGCCGACCGGCTCACCGGAATCCGCAGGCGAACAGGAGAGTAACACTGTTATAATAAACGAATCCGGAACGGATCTGGTAAGCAGAATCAAAGCGCCGGAGGGATTTACCCGCGTATCCTCTGCAAGTGGTGAGTTAACGGATTATATTCGAAAGCTTCCCCTCAAAGGAGTCGGTGAAAAACTTCGCTTATATAATGGGAAACCCAAGGGTAATCAGAATAATTTTGCAGCCATCTTTGATCTTAGTCTTGGAGACCGGGATCTGCAGCAATGTGCTGACTCCGTCCTGCGTATCTATGCCGAATACTATTGGTCTATAAAAGCATATGACAAAATCGCCTTTCATCTTACCAACGGCTTCTATATGGAATATACCAAGTGGCGCGACGGGCAACGGATCAAGGTTGACGGCAATAATGTGAGCTGGGTACCAAGTGCTTCCTACGATGATTCTTACGATGGTCTTCTAGACTATCTTGATATGGTATTTGCTTATGCAGGAACCTTGTCCCTTGCCTCAGAGTGTGATCCGATCTCTATCAATGAGCTATTACCGGGAGATCTGTTCCTGAAGGGCGGTTCACCGGGTCACTGCGTATTGATCGTTGATATGGCGATTGATCCTAACGGTAATAAATGCTATCTCCTGGCGCAGGGCTATATGCCGGCACAGGATTTTCATGTTCTAAAGAATCCTCTTCATCCGCAGGATCCCTGGTATTATTCTTCCGAGCTTACCTATCCTCTGGAAACACCGGAATTTACGTTTCAAGCGGATTCTGCCGTCCGCTTTACTGATTTTATTCTGGAAGGTGCTAATGATTTATCCTCAGCCACCGAGACAGAAGAATCAAGCCTCCCTGCCTGGTCACCTTCTGATCCGAAGAAGAGTGAAGGTGCCTCCCAGGTTACACTGCTAGCCGTAGGTGATAATCTCATCCACATCGAGGTAGTCAAAAGCGGTAAGAAGAAGGACGGGAGTTTGAATTACGATCACTTATATTCCAATCTTAAGGATGCGATCAGTACTGCAGATATTGCGATTGTAAATCAGGAAACCATTCTCGGCGGGGATGATTTCCCTTATTCCGGTTATCCGAGCTTTAACTCTCCCACAGAGATCGGGGATGCCTTGGTGAATGCCGGATTTGATATTATCCTGCAGGCAACCAATCATGCTATGGATATGGGCTTACAAGGGGTGGAGAATACCTTGGATTTCTGGAAGAGTAAGCCGGGGGTAACAATGCTCGGGATCAATGAATCAGCAGAAGCTCAGAACAGAATCACCGTGATTGAGAAGAATGGGATCCGTCTTGCTCTCCTTAATTACACTTATAGTCTGAATGGATATTCCCTGCCAAAGGATAAGCCCTATCTTGTCAATATGCTGGATAAGAAAAAGATGGCAGAGGATATCAGGAAGGCCGAGGAACTTGCGGATTTTACGATTGTATTTCCTCATTGGGGTACAGAATATGTCTATAAGGCGTCCTCGATGCAAGAGGAGCTTACCTCCTTTTATTACGATCACGGAGTGGACCTGGTGATTGGAACCCATCCTCATGTAATCGAACCGGTAGAGTGGATTGAGACCGAGAAGGATCATAAAATGCTGGTTTATTACTCCTTAGGTAATTTTATGTCCTATCAAAAGGAAGCTCCACGAATGCTAGGTGCCATGGCTGGGGTTACGATAACAAAAGATGAGAGTGGAACTTATATCAGTGAGGCAGATATTACTCCGCTCGTAACCCACTACGAGAACGGACCTGCCGATTATCATTACGGAATTTATAAATTGTCAGATTATACCCCGGAGCTTGCAAAGGTGCACGGCGTATCAGACATCGCCAAGAATGGTGCTATGAATTATCAGAATACCATAGATCTTGCTAAGCAGGTACTCGGTTCCTGGTACAAAGATTAAGGCTTATCGCAATCTCAAGGGACACGCTTAGTGTACACTCTGCTGCCATAAACGATAGAAAGCACGCTTCGCGAACTTTCTATTGTCATGAATTAAATAAGGTTGACCAAAAAGGTATATCTTAATTGATATACGTTTTGGTCAACCTTATTCTATAAATCTTCTACCCTCTCGCTTCCCCAACTTCTTCCTCTGGGTAATACCTTCTCCAGTACTAACCTTTTAAAGGTTATCAAATTTTCGTCATATTGTCAATAGTATTTGAATTTTTTCTTAAAATATATGTCAAAATGCACTACAAAAAGCAATAAATGCTTCTAATTTTAATCCAATTTTGAAATAAGTTTCATCAAAACCACCAGATATTGGGCTTGACTTTTTACATGTACTATTTATAGTTTTTGTTTTATTCTACAGCTATTGAATCAATTTTTATATCCCTTTGGATATTTACACTGCCAGCGATAGGAGTCCTCACACATCTTATCAATTCCCCGCTCTGCCTTCCATCCAAGCTCCCGATATGCTTTGGTCGCATCCGCATAAGACACCGCGATATCTCCGGGTCTTCTGGGTGTAACCACATAGGGTAGCTTTTTATTACACGCCTTTTCATAATTATGTATGATATCAAGAACACTATAGCCTACTCCGGTACCGAGATTGTAGACGACTAATCCCGGATTATTCCTCAACTTTTCAATTGCTTTGACATGTCCTAGTGCCAGATCCACTACATGGATATAGTCTCTGACTCCGGTTCCATCTGGCGTATCATAATCGTTTCCAAAGACATTCACCTGACGAAGCTCTCCAATTGCTACCTTAGCAACATAAGGAACCAGGTTATTCGGAATGCCGTTCGGATCCTCTCCAATCTCACCGCTTTCATGTGCCCCGATGGGATTAAAGTAACGAAGAATCGCAATATTCCAGGAAGGATCCGATTGATACAGATCCTGAAGCATCTCCTCGATCATCAGCTTAGTGCGTCCATAAGGGTTAGTCGCGGATAATGGCATATCCTCCGTTACAGGAACCTTCTCCGGATCGCCGTATACTGTTGCCGAGGAGGAGAAAACCAAGCTTTTTACGTCAAATTCCTGCATTACTTCAAGAAGATTGATCGTCCCGCTAAGATTATTTTTAAAATATTTTAATGGTATCAGGCAAGACTCACCCACTGCCTTTAAGCCTGCAAAATGAATCACGGAATCGATCTTTTCCTTAGAAAAGATCTGTCTGAGACTCTCTTTATCCACAATATCTGCCTCATAGAAGGTGATCTTCTTACCTGTTAATAACTCCACTCTATGTACTGATTCCATGGAAGAGTTACTCAGATTATCGACTACCACAACATCATAGCCAGCATTCATTAGTTCAAGATTCGTATGACTTGCGATATATCCGGCCCCGCCGGTTACTAGGATTTTCATTTGCTGCCTCTCCTTTGCCTCTTATACTTTTCTATCATTGTATCTCATAACCATTTGTTTGCAAAGAGTTAATTACGAAATATACATTTTCTGGTATAATTTCCAGCAATACCTCCGTTTCATAAGCGGTATATTATGCTAGAATCTAACATAGTATATACTCTGTTTTTGTTACTGCAACCAGATGACTTGACCATTCTACCGTACAAAGCAAGGAAAATCACATGCGAAAATATTTTACATATAAGTATATGCTGCTCTATGGTATACTCGCACTAACCGCTGTCTTCTATATCAAAAATATCATAATGTATCAGGCTGACCAGTATAAAACCTCTCTCACCGGGAATGATACTATCCTGACTCCTGCCCCGACTCCAGTAACACATTCTGAAAAGAGCCCGGATACCATCTATGTCCGGGATGCTGCTCTTGTACTTGGTGACAGTACAGACGTATTGATTCAAAAGTTCGGACATCCCGCACGTATCTCTAAAACCGAATATGATTATTCTTATTACATATATAATAATGATTATAAAAAGCTATTACTTGTGGCGGTAAAAAAGGATCAGGTGGTTGGTTTCTACACGGATTCGACCGATTTTGAATATATGGGTATTCCCTATGGAGCGACACTTACTCAGATAAATCATGCACTTAGCGAAAATCTTCCTCTGTCAAATGTTCTAACAAAATCAATCCCCGGATATAAGATCTCTATTCTTATGGATACCCTTGATACTGGTAACGCAGTCGGTATGTATGTAATCTCCGATGAGGATTCAAAGGCTCATTTTGATGATGAGGTATGTGCCTCTGTAGAACAACTTCTCTATGATCTGACCAACTCAGCCCGGGTCAGAAACGATCAGGCTCCCTACTCCTGGTCCTCTTCTGCCGGACGGGCCGCAAGATTACATAGTCAAAATATGGCCAAAGAAAATTTCTTCAGCCATAACGATCCTTCTCTACGGAATCCCGGAGACAGGTTAAATGCGGAGGGAATCTCCTATCAAAAATGCAGTGAAAACATCATTGCTGGTTATGACAATGCCATCCTTGCCTGCCATGGGTGGTATGTCTCCGAAAGGAATCGTAAGAATCTTCTTAGTGATTATTTCCGCTATCTTGGTATCGGTTTTGCCTATGATAAGGGCAGTACCTACCAAACCTACATAACTCAGATTTTCTATCGATAATTACTTGCAATCACCAGTGAAATCATTTATCCTTACTAATAGATAGAAGGCAGTAAAGGTATGGTGATAGAACTTGGACAAGCAGCTTTTTGCCCGGGCCTGTGATGAGGTGATCGGAAAACAGCAGGGCCTCGGCGGGATCGGAACCCTTGGAGAGAAGACCGTCCATTCAGTACTGAAATCATATATGTCCCCCAATCACCTCAACCATGAGATCAAGGTTGGGGGATTTGTTGCGGATATCTGCACCGGTAACGAAATCATTGAGATCCAGACACGTCAATTTTACAAATTAAGACGAAAGTTACAGACCTTTCTCGCCTTTGCACCGGTGACAATCGTCTATCCTATCCCCCGCACGAAGTGGATTCGCTGGGTTAATCCACAGACCGGCGAGATTAGTCCACGAAGGAAATCACCCAAGGCCGGGGTCCCCTATGCTATCTTTCCTGAGCTGTACCAAATCAAAGAATTTCTGATGAATCCAAATCTCAATCTGAAGATCGTGATGATGGATCTTGAAGAATACCGGTTATTGGATGGCTGGAGTGAGGATAAGAAAAAGGGTTCTACCCGAAGTGACCGTATCCCGACCGATCTTATTTACGAGCTGGATATTTGCGGGGCTGAGGACTATCAGCTTCTGATCCCCGAGATGCTTATGAATGATTTTACAGCCAGGGATTTTAAGAAAGTCTCCGGCTTATCCCTTCCCATATCGCGAACCGCACTGTATGTCCTCAATTATGTAGGTGCTGTGGAACGAATCGGTAAGAAGGGGAATACTTTTATCTATCGGCGTTCGATGGGAGTCTTAGCTAAATGCGAATAGAATCAGTTAAATTTATTAATATTATCATTAAGGTGTTACATAAAAAATCAGATCAGAATGGAGGAAAGGATGGAGTAAATGCTCTATCCGAATGGAAAGATGAGTGATGAGATGAAGGTAAATGAAGAAGCAACAGACATCCAACCCATTACGGAGGTGGAGGCTGAGCCAATTCCCTCGATGGATGACTTTAAAGATGAAATTGCTCGCTCCTTTAAGAAGATTCAGGAAGGAGATATCTTAAAGGGTACTGTAATCGGTATCTCTGAATCCGAGGTGATTCTTGATCTCGGATATTATACTGAGGGTATCATTAAGCTGGAGGAGCTGAGCAATGATCCCGGCTTTTCCATCAAAGCAGATGTAACTCTGGGAGAAGAGATCTCTGCTACGGTTTTGCGTGAGGATGACGGACACGGTAACATCCTATTATCCAGAAAACAGGCGGATGACATCCTGGCCTGGGATCAGCTGAAAGCAGCCATGGAAAGTCGTAAGCTTCTCACAGTAAAGGTTGCACAAGCAGTAAATGGTGGCGTGGTAGCGTATTTATACGGTGTGCGTGCTTTCATCCCTGCTTCCCAATTAGCTTTGACTTATGTTGAGGACCCGAGTACCTGGGTCGGCAAGGAGCTTGAGGTTATCATCATTACCGTATCAGCAGAGGATAAGAAGCTGGTGCTTTCTGCAAAGGAGGTCGCCCGCGATCGCGAAAAACAGGATAAATCCAGTAAAATCTCCCGTCTTCAGACAGGAATCGTTACTACCGGTATCGTCGAGAAGATCGCTCCCTACGGAGCTTTTGTAAATATCGGAGAGGGTTTAACCGGATTGCTGCACATCTCACAGATCTGTGACAAGAGAATCAAATCTCCCAGTGAGGTGATCAAGGAGGGTGAGACGGTAACCGTGAAGATCCTTGAAGTGAAGGACGGAAAGATCAGCCTTAGTATGAAGGCGGTTGAAGAAAAGGAAGAGATAATCGAAGAAGTAGAAGAAGCTCCTTCCACCTATTCCTCCGGCGAAGAAGCGACGACCGGTCTTGGTGCCTTATTAAAGAACATTAAGCTGTAGAGCATTAAGAGCAAAGATTTGATCAGACATATCAATAAAAAAACAAGGCTTTAAAGAATGCTGATGCCTAATTCAGATTGGATCAGAGAATCTTTAAAGCCTTAGATTATTATTCATGACAGTAGAAAGTTCGCGAAACGTGCTTTCTATCGTTTATAAAAACGATAAGATACCTAGCGCATATAATGTCAGAAATGCCATTCCGCTGATAGAAACCAGACTGAATACAAATAAAAACCAGAGGAGTGCATTCCCCTTCTTCACCCTGCGCTCCAAATCATTCAAATGATTAGTAATATCTGTTTGATATTGCTTATACTGGACGGAATCCTGTTTTTGAAGCTCGATCAGTAGTTCAGATAAGCGATTAACTACATTTTTGTCCACCCCTTCTAAACCATCATTTGTATTCAACAATGCAATATTAAGCTTGTCCAGTTCTGCTATAATATTCTTCAGCGTTCCCTTGCCTGCGTCCTCTAAAAGCTCCATCATCTTATCGCTCTGCTCCTTTAAGTAGGTCAGATCCATCGCTGTCTGGATCGCAGAGTGCCTCCGGTCCACTGATTTACGCTCGTTCTCCTCCATTTTATCTGAGTACTCAAGTAATTTCTTATAATATTCCAAGGTGTCCCGGTATTCTGCCAGCTTATGCTCGTACATTGCTGCTATTTCTCTCGTTTCTTCTTTTTTTCTAAGTCCAAGATCTTTTACTGCAGGTATTCCGAATGGTAAATTCATAAGTACTCCCCTCCTTTGTAATTAGCGTAAACCAAAAAGGAATCTCTTCTTTCCTGTTTTCTGAGATGTCTCTCCCGGTGTCGTATCCTCCGGAGCAGCTTGTCCTTCCTCTTCCTCGATAATCGTACCGAAGGATTCCGCTACTACCGACTTATAGGTTCCGATCAGCTCTTCTTGGTAGCCTTCCACACGTTCTTGGCTTACACCCTTTATCTCTTCATTTAAGGAAAGCATCTTCTGATCCAAGTACGCTACAATCTCAGAGCATTCCTTTAATTCTTTTCTGATATTTTCCGGAGCATTACCTTCGAATTTGTAATAGATCTTGTGCTCCAGGCTGGCCCAAAAATCCATCGCTATCGTACGTATCTGAATCTCAACCTTTGTCTCAACGGTTCGATCCGTAAGAAAAACAGGAATTGAGATTATCATATGATAGCTTGTGTAGCCGTTTTCCTTCGGGCACATAATATAATCCTTTACCTTCAGTACCTTGATATCGCTCTGCTTTGATATCAGATCCGCGATTCGGTATATGTCCGAGGTAAAGGAACAGATGATACGGATTCCTGCCACATCATTCACATATTTAATAATATTATCAATCTTCAATTCCTTCTGATTATGACGAAGCTTCTTTGCAATGCTCTGCGGTGTTTTTATTCTTGAAGTGATATGCTCTATCGGATTATATTGATGTGCTAACTTAAATTCGTTATTCAGTATCTCAAGTTTTGTATTAACTTCCTTTAACGCGGCGTCATACAAAAGTAGGGCGGCGCTCCACTCCTCTGCCTCATCGTAAAACATGGGGAGATCCATTAAATCACAACCTTTATATTGTATAGTCTGACTAAAAATCAATAAAATAATGTTCATAATTTGTTCATTGTTATCATTATACCATATAAATATGAATAATTCTTGAAGAATTCAAAACTTAATGAAAAATTAATGAATCCGCAAAGTGGGGTATACGAGTGCAGGTTGCTGCCAGCAGGTGCATAGTCTATGACGTCATTTCGCACCCTACAGCTAAGAGGATTGGGGAGGAAAAGATAACTTGTTGTTTTTCCCGGTGGCTAGGCAAACCTGATAGAAATTATACAATAATTTATTGTGTTAATATTTATGAGATTTTTGATTTGGACGAGTTGTCGCAAAAAACAGGAACAATTATACACAAATAAAAAAATTATAAATTTTTTCAAAAAAATGTATTGACAATACAGCCATATCGTGGATATAATATTGGCAGACTATTACAGAAAGTGAGGTAAAAAAAATGATCAGTAACATGAAATTTAGAGCTATAGTAATCAACCATAATTTCATATTAGATTCATTCTATGATATTACCTCGCGGGTTCGAAAAGATTAGACTGTGACCTCATATCCTATCCTGCCCTGCTGCCAAGCGGGATGCGGAGGAGATTACAACATACTTTTGAATTATTATGCCGTGGTATTATCATACCATGGTTTTTTTGTATGTCCGGATGTAAGAAAATAGCAGTACAATGACATCCTATGGAACTAGTCTGAGCTATAATAATGAAAATTATGTAAACGACACAATGTTAAGATTTAAGAGGAAAGCAGGAAGAGCTCGTATCTTTCTGTTGGGAACGGAGGAGTTATGAAAAAGATTTCAACCTATATTTTAAAGTATTGGTACGCCTATGTTCTTGCGGTTTTATGTATCGTGATCGCTGTATCACTGGATATGCTATCACCTCAGGTAACAAAGCGTATTATCGATAATGTCATCGTTGGTGGTGAGATGGACCTTCTGCCGAAGATGCTTATCCTGATTTTTATTATCGGTATCGGAAGATGTATCTTCCAATACCTGAAGGAGCTTATATTTGATTTAGTAAGCGCAAGGATCACGGTGAATATCCGAAGGGACTTATTCAATCATATCCAGAGCTTATCTTTAAGCTTTTTTGATAAGAATAACACCGGAGAATTAATGTCACGTGTAAAGGATGATGTTGACCGCATCTGGGCAGCGCTCAGCTATGTCAGCATGCTGATTATTGAAGTAATCATTCATACCGGTATTGTTTTATATTGTATGTATAACTTAAGCCCAAGTCTGGCAGTCTTTCCTACAATCATTCTACCATTGGTTGCAGCCTTAGCGCTTCTGATGGAGAAGAAGCTAGGCAAGATTTATGAGGCAATCAGTGAAGAGAATGCGAAGCTAAATACAGTAGCACAGGAGAATCTCTCCGGTGTCCGCACAGTGAAGGCTTTTGCAAGAGAAAAACATGAGATAACCAAATTCTTATCTCATAATAAGCGATATTACGATTTGAATATGCAGCAATCCAAGGTATTTATCAAGTTGTATCCTTACTTTCAGTTTATTACCAAGTTACTGCCAATGGTTGTGATTATGATCGGTGGTTATCAAGTAATTGAAGGTCAGATTACTCTCGGTACTTTGGGTGCATTTGCAGAATATTCCACGAACATCGTATGGCCGATGGAAATGCTCGGTTGGCTATCCAATGATTTTGCAGCCGCCATCGCTTCTGGTAAGAGAATCAAAAAGATTTATGCTGAAAAGCCAATTATCCTGGAGTCAGAAAATCCGGTCGTTCTGGACGAAGTAAAGGGCGGTGTGCGTTTTGATAATGTATCCTTCCGTCTTACAGATAAGAACATCCTGTCTGATATCAGTTTTGATCTGGCAGCGGGTAAGACGATTGGAATTATGGGTGCGACAGGAACCGGAAAAAGTTCGATCATCAATCTTCTTCAACGCTTTTATGATACCAGTGAGGGTGATATTTATCTCGACGGTGTAAACATCAAGGAAATGACTCTGAGGCAGCTACGCAGCAGTATCTCCCTGGTAATGCAGGATGTCTTCTTATTCTCTGATACCATTAATGAAAATGTTAAGCTGGGTAAGAAAAGGCAGGTACGCCACGAGGAGGTTGTAGAGGCTGCAAGCGATGCACAGGCAAGAGATTTCATCGAGCGTATGGAGGAGCAATATGAAACTATTGTTGGCGAGCGCGGAGTCGGTCTGTCCGGCGGACAAAAGCAGCGTATCAGTATCGCCAGAGCATTAGCCAAGAAGACTCCTATCTTAGTCTTAGATGACTCCACCTCAGCACTTGATATGGAGACAGAGCTTATGATACAACGCTCACTGAAGCAGATCGAAGCAACAAAGATTATTATCGCACACCGTATCTCAGCGGTTCGTAACGCAGATGAGATTATCATCCTGGAGGAAGGTAAGATTGTGGAGCGTGGTAATCATGATAGCCTATTACAGAATAAGGGCTATTATTATAAAACATTTATGGCACAATACGGAGATTACCTGGACGCGCAGGAAGAAGCCGAGGAAGTGCTTGACGAAAGGAAGGTGGCCGCATGTCAGTAAATGCCATCAAAGAAGACGAATATATCAAAAACGTCAATAAAAAAACGACTCTGGTACGATTGTTCAGCTATATGCTAGCATATAAATTGCCGATTATCGCGGTAATTATTATCATGTTAGCCACGGTTTCTATCTCCATCGTAAACCCGCTGATCATCGATCGTGCCATTGACGTCCATATAGCTAACAAAGATATGAAGGGCTTACTTCGCCTGGGCTTTCTGGCTTTGGGTTTAAATATCTCCTTTGTATTACTCGTAAAGCTTAGAATGTATCTTATGGCAAAGATCACTAATGATGTTCTGTTGACCATAAGACAGGAGCTTTACACCCACATTCAGAAGCTGAGCTTCAGCTTCTTCGACAGTCGTCCCACTGGTAAGATTCTTGCGAGAATTATCGGTGATGTGAATTCCTTAAAGGATGTCCTGTCAAATAGTGTTACCACATTAATTCCGGACTTTGTTACGGTCGTAGCCGTAGTCATCATCATGTTTGTACTTAACTGGAGGCTGGCAATTGCATCTCTCGTTTCGCTTCCCTTTATGGCTTTCGGTTTATGGTATATTCAGACCCGGTCCCACAAAAGGTGGCGCATTCACAGAAAGAAGAGCTCCAATTTGAATGCCTTCATCCATGAGGATCTTTCCGGTATGAGAATTATTCAAAGCTTTACGGCAGAGGATGAGACCTCCGAGACCTTTGATGAACTTTTAGAGGAGCATAGAAGCTCCTTCGTAAATGCAGTCGTACTAAATGATGCCTTTGGTTCCGTTATCGATTTTAGCTGGGGAGTCGGCTCCATCTCCATGTATTTTGTGGCTGTGAAGCTTCTTGGAATTGATGCCGGTAATGTTGGTACTTTAATGGCATTTGCCATGTATATTACGATGTTCTGGCACCCGATTATGAACCTCAGTAACTTCTATAATCAGATTATAACCAATATCACAGGTGCAGAGCGTATCTTCGATATTCTGGATACACAGCCTGACATTGCAGATTCTGATCAGGTAGCAGAGCTTCCGGAGATCAAGGGAGAAGTAACCTTTGACCATGTATCCTTTGCTTATGACTCCGATACCCAGGTACTAAACGATGTAAGCTTTCGAATTAAACCCGGTGAGACTATCGCCTTGGTCGGTCCGACCGGTGCCGGAAAGACTACAATCGTTAACTTAATCAGTCGCTTTTATGATGTACAGAAAGGTAATCTATATATTGACGGCTACAACATCAAAGAGGTATCCATTGAAAGCTTAAGAAGGCAAATGGGTATCATGACACAGGATAACTTCCTGTTCTCCGGAACCGTAGCTGATAATATTCGCTATGGTAAGCTGGATGCTACCGATGAGGAGATTATTGCTGCTGCCAAGGCGGTAAATGCACACGACTTTATTATGAAGCTGGAGAAGGGTTACGAGACAGAGCTCAAGGAGCGCGGTGCCGGTTTATCCATTGGTCAACGCCAGTTGTTGGCCTTTGCCAGAACGATGGTATCCATGCCTAAGATTCTCATCTTAGATGAAGCAACCTCAAGTATCGATACCCATACTGAGTTATTGGTTCAGCAGGGTATTGAAGCCTTACTGAAGGGCAGAACCTCCTTTGTTATTGCACACCGTCTTTCCACTATCCGTAAAGCAGACCGTATCTTTGTCATTGATGATGGCTGCATTCAGGAGGAAGGAAGCTCAGATGAGCTACTGGCAATGAAGGGTCAATATTATAATTTGTATATGTCACAGTTTAAGAATCTTGAGATTTCAGCATAAACTATATTAACCCTGGATAATACAACTATCATAGGATAAAAAGCTCCCGATCAGAAAATCATTTTTTTCTGATTAGGAGCTTTCAATATAACCGGATTCTTAACCTCATTAACAAGCTACTCTGCTTTATTCTTGTTTTCTTCCTCCGGATATTTTGTACGAAGTCTCTGATTAATTCTCTCGGCAATCCGTTTCTCATTATTAAACATAACTGTCGTTACACTAAAATAAACCCCTCCAACCAGTACTATTATGGTAATTATCTGTGATATTCGATGAATATTGATCCATTGCCACAAAACAGCACAACCAAGTACAACAGCATTAATATAAGTATAATGAACTATGTGTCGCAGTCTCATCTGCTTCTTGCTGATTTCTTTTTTGGAATGATAGATCAGCGTTCCGAGTGAAGTAATCGCAGCCATGATGATTACCTGCCAGATGATCTCCACATTAAAATACAAATCCCGGAGGAAGATCGTCATAAATACTGCGGTGCTTATGATGCTTCCTGATAGTACATAAAAGAAGGTCTGTATTATTTTCTTTACATTTTCCATGTCCTTCCCTCCTACATTCCAAGTTTCTTCTTAAGCTCGGGAACATATTGCCTGGAGATTACAACCGTCTCTCCATTAAATAATTGTGCCTCGAAGCGTCCGGAGTAAGCCGGGCTGATACTTTTGATCTTGGATACATTGAGAATGACTGACTTGGAGGCACGAAAAAAATCCGTATTCCTGTACTCCTCTTCAATCTCATATAACTTCAGCTTCGTCTCATAGACATTCTGTTTACAATATAGGAATACCTTATTGTCTACGCCTTCAAAGTAATAAACATTCGCAGGGTCAATCATGATGATATTGCCATCCTTCATTCCTGCTAATTTCTTCTGCCCCTGCTTCAGCTCTGCAATCAGCTTAAGAATATTGTCATTCAATTCCTTGCAACGAAAGATCACCTGATCTTCCTCACCCGGATTGCATTCTTCAATAATAATCTTCATAGGATCTCCTATCTGCTCATTACATTTCTCTTTCTTTGCAGCAATGCTGCTGCTCCTAGGAAGATTATACCACTTATAATCAGAAATGCCACCTGAAATGTAATAGGAATCGTCTCTCCTCCCTGAAGTATAGTAATTCCCATGGCTTCCTTATAACCGCTTATTAATTCCTCCGGGCATCCTGCAAAGGTTTTTGCCAATATATCTCTCGTAAGTAGGTCTCTTAAGGAAGAACATCCGTGAAGTAACGGGAAGCATTTGAGTATATTCTGTACTTTTTCCGGAAGCATTCCAAGAGGAAGATAAATTCCGGCAAGAAATCCGACTAATGTTCCGATTATGGTACTTAATCCACTAAAAGCACTTTGGCTGTGGATAAAATTAGCGAGGAAAAAAACCATTGTTGCTGAAGTGAATACGTTAAGTACAATATAAAGAAAAGCCGTCCCCAGTACTTCCCATGATATTATGGTCCCTCCGGTGATTACAATATAAGCTTCGCCGATTCCCATCGTAAGTGTGCATATAATGATTCCCATGATAATCGCCGCTGCCACATAGCTGCATACGAAGATCCAGCGACTCACCGGTGCCACGAAAAAGCTCGAAAGCCTCTTCTGTGCTTCATCCTCAACCATAATACCTACCATAGTCAGCGTAATCGTAACTGAATTTACCACAATAATTCCCGCTAAGGTCCAAAGCATAACGAGTTGTTCCGCATTAGACCGATCAAGTGCAGCATCCCTTTCGCCACCAAATTGATTCAATAAGCTTATCACACTATCCGCATTCATCTTACCGAGAAATACCACCATGAGACCGATAATTATCAACATCGACAGCAAAGAGAAGAAGATATTAGAGCGGTCTCTGCCGTAAACCAGTATATTTCTTTTTATTAACCTGAATAATAGCATCTATCTTTCCTCCCCTTACAAGCTCTTGCCTGTGATATTCAAAAACACATCATCCATCGTCCCCTGCACCAACTCAAAGGATCTTAAGTTCTTGCTTACTTTATTTAAGATCTCCAATCCAAACATAGAATCCGGTATCGTAACACGGATATGGTTGCTTCTGTGTTCAAAGATGAGTCGCTCCTCTAAAAGCTGGCTCGTCAGCGCATCCTTATTCTCAGGTACCAATTTCAAGATATCCTGCGCATGTTTTTGCTTTAATTCAAAAGGGGTTCCGTCGGCCACCAGCTTACCTGACTCCATGATCGAGATATACTGAGCCTTTGCTGCCTCCTCCATATAATGCGTAGTTAGAAAAACCGTCATGCTGTCCTCGGTGCGCATCCGTTCCACACTCTCCCACACATTCTGTCTGGTCTGAGGATCGAGTCCTGTGGTAGGCTCATCTAAAAATAGTAGCTCCGGTCGATTCATCAAAGCTTTTGCAATCTCGCAGCGGCGCTTCTGACCGCCGGAGAGCTTACGAAACTGACGGTTTAAAATATCTCCTATGTCTAATATATCGCATACATAATCCAGATTTTTACGGATAGACTTTGTACTATTATCATATAATGAGGCTCTTGTGACCAAATTCTCCTTGATTGTCAATCGATTATCCAATGTGTTATCCTGAAAGACCACACCAATTTTTCTGCGAATATCCCGATCTTCTTTCCCTAGTCGGTATCCGCAGACATATGCTTCTCCATCGTTATAATTAAGCAGGGTACATAGCATATTGATGGTAGTTGATTTACCTGCCCCATTGACACCAAGAAATCCATACAGCTGCCCCTTCTTTACTCGAAAGCTGATGTCATCCACCGCTTTTATCTCTTTGAAATGTTTTATTAGATGATTCACCTGAATGATATCCTCCATATACTTCCACACCTTTCTATCTTCTTCTATTAAGAAAATAACCTGATTACTATGCCTTACTTTAAGCATTTCTTCTGTTGCTATGAGTGTATTCCCAAACTAAAATTATCGCAATAGGAGAATAGGTAAGTTGCATTTCGGTAAAGGTAGGATGCAAATATTCATCTTAAGATGAAGACAAATAAATCATAAGACAGAAAATATAGGAAAATTCCATTGTTCATTTTTAAGTATATCCATTATAATAGCAGTTGAATAGGAAACAGAACGTAAAAATGAACAATGAAACGATAAGGAGGATACTATGAAAGTACTGCTATTATTGGCTAGCGGATTTGAAACTATGGAGTTTAGTGTCTTTGTAGATGTTCTTGGATGGGCCAGAAATGATTTCGGATGTGATGTAACGGTTGAAACCTGCGGATTTCATAAAGAAATCGTCAGTACCTTTCATGTTCCTGTAATAGTAGATAAAACTCTTGATCAAATCAATACCGCTGATTATGATGCATTAGCCATACCCGGCGGCTTTGAGGAATTTGGTTTCTATGAGGATGCATATGATGAACGTTTCCTAAATATTATCCGCGAATTCAACCAACAAGGTAAAATAATAGCGACAGTCTGTGTGGCTGCTCTTCCGCTAGGAAAGAGCGGAATATTAAAGAATCGGCAGGCTACTACCTACCACCTTTGCGGCGGTTATCGCCAGTCACAACTGGCGCAGTTTCAGGTTGAGGTGATTAATGATCCGGTGGTTGTAGATCACAATATCATAACCTCTTACTGCCCTCAGACCGCTCCCGATGTAGCCTTCAAGCTCCTTGCAATGTTAACTTCCAAAGAGAAGATGGAGGAAGTGAAGGAAGCGATGGGATTCTAATAAGTGCCTGTTGCGTACACATCGACACCGATACAAAGAATGACTGTTCTGCCCATTGTATTGCATTCTGCCTGTGCAGCAACTACCATCTGCCTCATACCCGACCTACACGAAATCAGAATCTTCTCTTCGGGATTGTAATGATAAAGCTGGAACCCTTCTTAAATTGTGAACGAACCTTGATCTTACCCGTATGTGCCAGAATAATCAGCTTTGCTAAAGATAGACCGAGTCCATGACCGCTGATATTCTGATTTCGTACATGGTCAGATCGGTAGAAGCGGTTAAAGATATGATCAATATCCTTCTTCGTCATACCGATACCGGTATCAGAGATTGTGATCACACAGTCCTCATTGATTTTCTGACAGAGAATAGTAATTTCATCGCCGTCCTTGGTATACTTTACCGCGTTGTCGATAAAGATACGAATAGCCTGTTTAAGGGCTTGCTTGTCCCCATAAACGATTACATCCTCCATAACCGGATTATGAATGAAGCGGTTACCCGCCACCAGCTTGGTCTCCTTCACCATATCCTCCACTAAGGGGCGCATATTGAATCGTTTCTTTGTTAATTTCAAGGTCTTCTTATCATGTCTGGAGAGAAAAAGCAGCTTCTCCACCAGATCCTGCATAGATCTTGCCTCATTTTGGATTGCTTCTATGGATTCGGCAAGCACCTCTTCATTGGAGCTGCCCCAGCGATTCAGCATGTTTATATATCCTTGAATTACCGCGATCGGTGTTCGAAGCTCATGTGACGCATCCGATACAAATTGTTTCTGGCTTTCGTAAGATGTTTCGATACGGTCAAGCATCGCATTGATAACATTTGCCAGATCCTTCAGCTCATTCTTTGTTCCCTCTACATTCAATCGTTCGCTATGCAGATTATTTACCGTAAGCCGATTTGCCGTTGCCGACATTACACGAATCGGTTCCATTAGCTTTATATCACTTCGTTTCCCTTTTCGTATAATTAAGGCTACAATCATCAGGTAGAGAAGAATCAATTTCCAGGCAATTGTCATAAACCGCAGATAGCTGTTCGTCAGATTATACTGAAATCTACCTACATACTCCGTATTACCGATCGTAAAGTTTCGGTCATTATTTATTACAACCGCATACTTTGAATTACTAAGATCTATGTGAACCCCATAGAAAAACGCCTTCTCATCACGTGGTCGATAAGAAATGTCATTATAGACTTCCTTTCCCGTGCTTTTATTATAAATTCTCATGTATAAGCCTTGTAGCTGATAGGGATTCTCTATTTCAGCTTCTTGATTTGATTCTATTCTACGAAGGAGATCCTCGGATTTATCTTCATAACTATCCTTCTCTGAAGACATAAAGATCAGGAAAAAACCACAAAACAAAAGCACACCATGTGTTAATAACAGCTTTAAATACGCCATAGAGATACGAAATGCCATTGAGAGGCGGAAGTTACTTAACCATTCCTCCCGTTTTCTGCGAAAGGGGAGGACCGTTCTTCGTAGCAACGTCCGTATCGCTTCCAGTAAAATTTTACCCATTTATTTATAAGCAAAGGCTAAGGCTTTGCCTTCCTCCCTTAAATGAATCTTCAAACTTAGTCCTTGATAATATAACCGACGCCACGTACCGTTGAGATCAGGTGTATCCCATATTTCTCATCTATCTTTTGTCTGAGATAGCGGATATATACATCTACGACATTAGTGTCTCCGAAATATTCATAATCCCAGACATTATTTAGAAGCTGCTCTCTGGTTAATGCAATATTTTTATTCCGCATCATATATTCTAAAAGCTCATATTCCTTCTTCGTTAATACTAATTCTTCCTCTCCATAAAAGGCGCTGTGGCTCATGAGATTCAATGTCACTCCGCCAATCTGCAGGAGATCACCCTTCGGCTCGGTCGTATGCCTTTTACGGTTTAAGGCTACTCTGATTCTTGCCAGAAGCTCCTCTATAGCAAAGGGCTTCGTCATATAATCGTCTGCGCCAGTGTCAAGACCTGCCACTTTATCGGTTACATCATCCTTTGCTGTAAGCATAATAATTGGAACCTGTGATTCCAGACGTATTCTACGGCAAACCTCGATACCATTCAAGCCCGGGAGCATAATATCAAGAATAACCAGATCAACATTCTCCTTCAGTGCCTTCTCAAGACCGCTTCTTCCGTCTGCTGCCAGTAATACCTCATAGCCTTCATGCTTTAATTCAAGCTCCAGAAATCTTCCGATCTTAATCTCATCTTCCACAATTAATATCTTAGCCACCGTATGACCCTCCTTACAATATCATTAATACTTACCCATTTGATAAAGACGATGGATATCACGGCATTCCTATACATTCACAAGTACCGCTTTCTATCATTGTATCGGTTACTGTCATTTTTTTCAAGACTTCTATATTAAAATTCTATTAGAATGGCAGAATTCATGAACATCCTTATATGGAACAAGATAAGAGCTGTACATTTCTTAGGCTTAATCTATGGAACGAAATCATATAGAAAAGGCTTCCACAGAGTATTAATTCTATGAAAGCCTCATTTTATGATCTTAAAAAAAGTTTAAAGTTTTGGTTATTTATTTTATTCTTTGACTAAATGTTGTCTTATCCTTAGAAACAATAGGAAATATGCTTTGCAAACTTTCTATTGTCATGAATTACAGTACGCTCTTTACTGCCTTTACAACATTCTCTGTAGTGAAGCCAAACTTCTTAAAGAGTGTTCCTGCAGGAGCTGAGGCTCCAAAGCCCTTCATGGTAACCGTGGTTCCGTCAAGACCTACATACTTGCCCCAACCGAAATCAGTAGCTGCTTCTACCGCAACTCTTGCTCTTACCATCTTTGGCAGAATGCTTTCTTTGTATTCAGCTGATTGAGCCTCGAATAAATCCATGGAAGGAACGCTTACTACTCTGACGTCAATCCCTTCCTTACTAAGCTCTGTCTGTGCGTTTATACCAAGCTCAACCTCGGAACCGCTAGCCATAATGATGGCATCCGGAACAGCCTTCTTAGAATCGGAGATGATATATCCACCCTTTAATGCTTCCTTAGAGGAGCCTGTATACTGCGGAAGATTCTGACGGGTTAATACCAATGCAGTAGGTGTACAAGTCGAGGAAACCGCATAATACCAGGCAGCGATACACTCGGTAGCATCTGCAGGACGGAATACAGTAAAGTTCGGCATTGCGCGTAACATTGCCAGCTGTTCAATTGGCTCATGAGTCGGTCCATCCTCACCTACACCGATACTGTCGTGGGTGAGAACAAAAGTCATAGGAAGATTCATTAACGCGGAGAGTCTTGCCATCGGCTTTACATAATCACTGAATACGAAAAATGTGGATACATAAGCTCTCAAGCCACCATGAAGTGCAAGACCGTTACCCATGGCTGCCATTGCTAACTCACGAACACCAAAGTGAAGATTACGTCCGCCATAATTCTCTTTTGAGAAGTCTCCCATATCATTCATATAAGTCTTTGTAGAGGGAGCAAGGTCAGCAGCTCCTCCGATTAAGTTCGGAAGGTAATTCTTTAAGCGGTTAAGAACCATACCGGATAAATTTCTGGTAGCATCCGGCTTGTCGGCATAGGCCCAGAAATCCTCGTTATCGATTAAAGCCTTTGCAAGGTTAATATCATGGTACTGATCCCATAATTGCTTCATCTCGGGATATGTCTTGCTGTACTCTGCGAACAGTTTGTTCCAAGCTTCTTCAGACTTAGCACCTTCTGCTGCAAGCGTCTTATAGTGATCATATACCTCATCAGGAACAAAGAAAGGCTCTTCGCTGGGCCACTCTAATTTTTCTTTTAATGATTTGATATTGTCTGCTCCAAGAGGTTCACCATGAGCGCTTGCCATGCCTTCTCTGGGACTACCGTATCCGATTTTAGTCTTAACAGTAATCATTGTAGGGCGGGAGAGCTCTGCTTTCGCGGTTTCAATTGCAGCACCGATCTCTGCCAGATTATTACCGTCCTCTACCACCAAGGTTTGGAACCCGAAGGCTTCAAAACGCTTTTTCACATCCTCTGTAAATGCGATATCTGTACTGCCTTCAATGGAGATCTTATTACTGTCATATAATACGATTAATTTACCAAGACCTAAGGTACCAGCCAAAGACATAGCCTCGGAGGTAATACCCTCCATCATACAGCCGTCGCCGCCAAGTACAAAGGTATAGTGATCAACTACCGGGTAGCCTTCTTTGTTAAACTTAGCAGCAAGATGAGCTTCGCCCATTGCCATACCAACAGCCATCGCCATTCCGGCACCAAGAGGACCGGTAGTAGCCTCTACACCAACGGTGTGACCATATTCCGGATGACCGGGTGTCAAGGAACCATCCTGACGGAAATTAGCTAAATCTTCTTTCGTAAGGCCGTAGCCGAATAAGTGTAATAAGGAATATAACAGCATGGAGCCATGTCCGCCGGATAAAATAAAGCGATCTCTGTTTTCCCATTTCGGATTAACCGGGTTGTGCTTCATATGCTTTGCCCATAACTCATACGCCATTGCTGCAGAACCGAGCGGTAATCCTGGATGTCCTGAATTTGCTTTCTGAACACCGTCTGCGGACAAAACTCTTATCGCATTTACTGACATTGTATCGATGTTGCTCATTGTAAATCCTCCTTAGATAAATAAATTGTATAGTTAATTGCCCCTTATTTTACTCACCAAATACTGCTTTATAATCTTGCTGGAATTTCTCTATACCGGAAGTTGTCATAGGATGCTTTGCACATTGCTCAATCAAACTATACGGAACGGTTGCAATATCAGCACCTGCCAACGCACATTCGGTAACATGAATAGTATTACGAATACTTGCTGCAATAATTTCTGTTTTTATATTGTAGATATGAAAGATCTGAGAAATAGTCTTAATTAAATCTGTACCAAGTGTTGAGATGTCATCCAAACGTCCAACAAAGGGAGATACATAGGTAGCTCCTGCTCTAGCAGCAAGCAGGGCTTGATTTGCAGAAAATATAAGTGTTACATTCGTCTTAATTCCTTCCGAAGAAAGAACCTTGGTAGCCTTTAAGCCTTCTAAGGTCATTGGAATCTTAACCACCATGTTCGGATGAAGCTTTGCAATCTCCCTGCCTTCTTTGATCATATCCTCTGCATTTACAGTAGTGGCTTTCACTTCTCCACTGATTGGCCCGTCGACAATTTTAGTTATTTCTTTAATTACTTCTTCAAAAATTCTTCCTTCCTTTGCAATTAAGGATGGATTTGTTGTCACTCCGCAAATGACACCTAAATCATTTGCCTTTTTAATGTCTTCTACATTTGCTGTGTCGAGAAATAGCTTCATTTTATTACCTCCAAAAAACATGACAGTATGTGCCGATGCTATAACGTTTGTAACAATCGGTTCGTATTGCCAGTCTGTTATAGTATGTGATAGGACACCGGCCTCTCGGTCTTCTATCATTATGTAGCCGTGTAATCATAAGGCTTTCACTATTTCCGATACTTATGTTTACACATTAATATAGTTACTATACTATAAATAATGCCCTAAAACAATCGGCAAAATACACACACATTCTTTGAAAAAGGATAAATTTCTATTCACTTAGTCAATGGATTGAAAGGAGTAATATCTCTCCTCAAATTGATCCGTCGGCATCGGCTTCGCGAAGTAATAACCCTGAATGATGTCGCAGCCAACGGTACATAGAAACTCAACTTGTTCCTTGGTCTCGATGCATTCTGCTACTACCTTCATATGTAAATCCTTCGCCATAGTGATCGTGTTGCGAATTACACAAAGTCCCCGCTCCACTTCGTCAGTCATTCGAAATAGCTCACCATCCAGCTTCACTGTATCAAGTGGAAGATCCTTCAGAGAATTCAAAGAAGAATAACCCGCTCCAAAATCGTCCATTGATACCAAAAAGCCATATTCTCTGAGGCGTACTACGGTGTCAATTAACATCTGTTTATTTTGTAAAAATGCACTTTCTGTTAATTCCAGTTCAATTAAATTATGAGGTACATCATAGCTGTCCACAATATCGATAATGATCTCTGCCAAATGAGAATTTGCAAAATGTAATCTAGAGATATTTACGGAAATCGGTAATGGAGTATAGCCCTTATCGAGCCAATCCCGAATCAGCTTACACACTTTTTTAAGCATATAATAATCCAATTCCGTGATAAAGCCGTTCTTTTCAAATAAGGGAATAAAATCGCCCGGTGATACAGGCATACCATTACTGCTCTTCCAGCGGACTAATGCTTCCGCACCTGAGATTATCTCCTCCTTCGCCATGTATTTCGGCTGAAGGTATACGTGGAACTCATCATTTTTCAGAGCTTCATTCATCGATTTCTCAATTTCTTCTTCCTCGAGAAGTCTGCCTCTTGCTACATCATCGAAGAAGGAGATGGTACTCTCTGAACTGCCCTTTATATTATTCTTGGCCACCTGAGCAAATTCACCCATACGGTCTATAGAATCCTTACGCTCTGTAATAACATATACACCATAGAAGATTCTCGCACTTTTGGTATAACGGAGCTGACGAATTCTCTCGTTCAAGTCCAGAATTCTGCGATTTAGCTCCTCCTGTTCAGTAAAACTCATTAATATAAAGAACTGATCTGCAGCATATCTGGTAATTGGTTCGCCTGCCTTGGACCATCTTCTAACAGAATTATAGATATCCTTTAATACTTCGTCTCCCTTTTGATAGCCATAAGCATCATTAATAATCTTAAATCGGTTAATATCAAAATTGATTAAAGCATATTTCTTTTTTGAAAATTGTTTACTATTCAGGATCTTGTTCATATTCAACCGAAATTTATACCAATTATCGCCCCCTGTAACAGGATCCAGATATAAAGTCTTTATTACCTTACGATTCGATCGGATCTGGGTAATGATCATTAGAATAAACATCAGCAGTGTGATAACGATCACAGTGAGCCACATTAAATTTGTTAGTTCCAGGATATCCTTGGTGGTATCATTCATGGTATATTTACCGCCAACCAGAACTGTCCAGTCATTGATACCTAAGGGCACCTTATTCCATATAATTTTATTCGATATTTTATCTTCCCGAAATAACGTATTTAGATTAAAAGAAGCTGTATAATCTGTATTTTTATTATAGAGTCTGCCTTCTGAGATCAGCTTTTCATAGTTAAAGCCGTTAATATCCATTCCGGAGATGAATGTTACCGGTTCATTTGTTGAATTCATTACATAGATGGAATAACCACTATTAACTTGATCAGCCAGCAAGGAAATATTCTTAAGTTCTGCATTTATCTGCGCTGTCAATACACCCAGATATTTACCGTTCTTTTCTATTGGCACGGCATAGGTCATTACCGGTATATGCTCCGCGGTATAAGTCAGCTTATCGGATGAGGAATTCTTCTTGCCCTGAAGGGCAGCCGTCACATAGGCCTCATTGGAAAGATCAACTTTCTCTCCTAATGTGTTATAACCTTTTCCATTCGAATCAAGAATAGCCAGATCCACATATTTATTCTCCGAATTAAGCTCTTCTAATAATTCTATTATTGAATTCTTATCTAATTCCCCAGCACTTGATATTCGTTTTGCTGATGTCTGCAAGACCTGAAAATTACTATCAATTTCTTGTTTTAGTAATGCTGCATCATTCGTTGTTAGAGCGCTATAATCCTCACATTGTGAATTATAGCTGTATTGAACCATACGGTTCATATGAAATATTCCAAGTGTTAAGGACACGATAAGGCTTATAATAGCAAATATAATTAGTGGGGCTGTTCTGTTCTTAGGCAAAGCAAACCTCATGATGTATCTCCTTGTACGTTAATTTTTCTTTTTCTCTAGTATATTGATCAGTCAGTTTATTGTCATAATCTACATTAACCATAATACACTATTACTGATACGCTTGTCAAAATAATATACCATTTAATCCGTTAAATGTATTATATCAATAAAATCATTTTCTTGATTTTATATAGAATCCTGATACCTTGTTCTTAGAATTATATCAATTGAGCTAATTTATAATTTGGAAAATACTTCACCCAGAGACACATTCATAAGTAAGTCTGCCTGTTCGTCAAAGGAGGTAACTGATTTATTAATCAATATTAGTTTATTTCCTCTATAATAGTTAATTAACCCTGCAGCGGGATACACACTTAAGGAGGTCCCTCCGATAATTAATACCTTTGCATTTTGAATAAGCTCTATTGCTTCTTCCATTATTTCAGTCTTTAAAGTTTCTTCATAAAGAACAACATCCGGCTTAATTATGCCACCACAGTTGCATTTAGGAATATCATGGCAGTTGATTATATCTCTCAGATGATAGCTTTTACCACACTGCATACAATAGTTACGATGGATGGAACCATGCAGCTCGCATACCAGCTTACTTCCTGCTTGCTGATGTAAACCGTCGATATTTTGTGTTATAATGCCCTTCAACTTCTCCCGCGCTTCCAGCTCCTGAAGCTTAAAGTGAGTTATATTCGGAACCACATCCTGATATACCATTTTATCGCGATAGAATTCAAAGAACTCCCTTGTCTTACTTAGAAAGAAATGATGGCTTAGAATCGTCTCCGGTGGGTATTCATACTTCATATGATATATCCCATCCACACTACGAAAATCAGGAATGCCGCTTTCTGTTGAAACTCCGGCTCCACCGAAGAACACAATATTATCGCTTGTTTCTATCCATTCCTTAAACTGTTCAATTTGACTATGCATTTTTATCACCGCCACCTATTATTCCTCATTTAACAAAATGTATTCTAATTTTTCCTTCTGCTGATCTCTTATCTATTTTTCGTCCCCCTTCTATATTATTAAATAATATTTAAGAGTCAAGGAAAATCTAAGAAAATAGCAGAAAAGATGCAATTTCTTAATTTGTGTATGTTCATTCAAGTATATAGCATCTCAAATCGATTACTTGCTAATACCGGTTTAGAATCATGTAATAAAGCCTAAAACAGAATGATTTTTATACTTTTATCTTCTAGTCTGAGTCATAGGGAAGTGAAAGAATTAGGTCAAGTTATTTTGAAATACTGATTTAATATTGAAGAATAGACCATGAGGTACTTTTGATAGATAACTTACAAGAGTAACCGGAAAAAGCGAGCTGTACAAGTATCTCTGATACCTGTCTAAAGAATTGATTCGTATGTACTTGCATCGCTCAGATTAGCTTACACAAAAAAATAAAAGCCCGACAAAAGGGCTTTTATTATATGAGACATCCGGGGTTCGAACCCGGGACACCATGATTAAAAGTCATGTGCTCTACCGACTGAGCTAATATCCCATAAGGATTATTTCATCCTTTGCTTAATTAATCGATAAAGACTCTTTTGTTACTTTATCAAAGCAAAATGCCCAGAGCCGGAATTGAACCAGCGACACGAGGATTTTCAGTCCTCTGCTCTACCAACTGAGCTATCTGGGCAAGGTCGACTTCGCATACCTACGAAGAAGGGATGCCCGCTCTTCTGGGATAACGAAAGTTATTTGGTTTTGTGTCACACAAAAGAAAATTCATAATACGCATTTTCTTTTGTCTTAAATTGCGGGGATAGGATTTGAACCTATGACCTTCGGGTTATGAGCCCGACGAGCTTCCAGACTGCTCCACCCCGCGATACTTTTATTATAGCTCACGGTTAACGTTAACTACCTTTGGCTCTACGCCAGTGGATGGGGAAGGATTCGAACCTTCGAAAGCGTCGCTAACAGATTTACAGTCTGCCCCCTTTGGCCACTCGGGAACCCATCCAAATATTAATACAACCATATTAAGTTGCAAGCCGATGATCGGACTCGAACCGATAACCTGCTGATTACAAGTCAGCTGCTCTGCCAATTGAGCCACATCGGCACATTAAAAATAATGTGCTTTTCAATACAAATTTAAGCATTGAGTGGGACCTATAGGGCTCGAACCTATGACCCTCTGCTTGTAAGGCAGATGCTCTCCCAGCTGAGCTAAGATCCCATGGGATTATTATATACAATAAACCAAATTTCACTCTGGTAAAATTATATATAAACGATAAGTGTTATAATTATGTAATATCATAAATACTTATCTAAGACATATTGTCTTTAACGACCCAGAAGGGACTCGAACCCTCGACCTCCGCCGTGACAGGGCGGCGCTCTAACCAACTGAGCCACTGGGCCTTACATTAAACTACACTAGAAAACTTAAATCCATCCATTTTTGTATTCTCT